>NZ_CP177286.1:700357-1343214 GCF_046837775.1 Hoeflea sp. Naph1
CCCCGGAGATCATGGGGATCGGCCCCGTCGAGGCGAGCCGCAAGGCGCTGAAACGGGCCGGGATTGCCTTGAAGAATCTTGACGCAATCGAAATGAACGAGGCTTTCGCAGCTCAGGTTCTTTCTTGCTGCCAAGAGCTTGGGATCGATCCTGCCAAACTAAATAGGGACGGTGGCGCAATCGCGCTTGGCCACCCGCTTGGTGCCACCGGTGGTCGTCTGGTCGGCAAGGTGTCGAGCGTGCTGAAGCAGGATGGCGGGCGCTACGGTCTTGCGACCCAGTGCATCGGCGGCGGACAGGGGATCGCCATGGTTCTGGAGGCTGCATGATGGCCGGGATTACCAACGCTGCCGTCATCGGCGCCGGCGTGATGGGGGCGGGTATCGCGGCCCATCTTGCCAATGCCGGCATCAATGTCGTTCTGCTCGACATTGAAAGAAAATATGCCGATGCGGGTGTGGCCCGGCAACTCAAGGCCAACGGGTTCATGGATCCCGCCTTTGCGGATCGCATCAAGACCGGATCGACCAGTGATGACCTTGCGCTTGCTGCCGATGCCGACTGGATTATCGAGGCTGTCGCAGAACGGCTGGACGTGAAGCAAGCGCTCTATTTTGCCCTGGACGGCGTGCGAAGGCCGGGTTCAATCGTGTCTTCCAATACCTCGACCATCCGGCTTGCGACGCTGCTCGAAGGCATGTCCGAGCGTTTTGCGCAAGATTTCTTGATCACGCATTTCTTCAACCCACCGCGCATCATGCCGCTTTTCGAGCTTGTTGCAGGCCCGAAGACCCGACCGGATGCCGCGCAAACCATCCACGATTTCGCGGATCGCGGCCTTGGCAAAACGGTGGTTGTCTGCAAGGACACACCCGGTTTCATCGGCAATCGGGTCGGCAACTACTGGATGCTGGTTGCCCAAAATGAGGCAATCCAGCTCGGCCTGGCTATAGAAGAGGCCGACGCTGTCATCAGCAAGCCATTCGGGATACCGGGCACCGGAATTTTCGGGCTGCTTGATCTTGTCGGCATCGACCTGTTGCCGACAGCCCTGCGTAGCCTGCAAAACGCGCTGCCACAAACCGATGCGCTGCAAGCCTATGACGCGGAACCAGCGCTGATCGCCCGCATGACCGCCGAAAACCGCACCGGACGCAAAAGCGGTGCGGGGTTTGTGCGTCTTGCTGCTGATCGCAAGAGCCGTGAGGTCACCGACCTTGTTACCGGCGACTACCGCCCGATGAAGTCCGTCCAGTCCGAAAGTCTGGATGCGACAAAAGGCGATGTCCAGGCACTGATGGAACATGCCGGTTCGGGTGGCCGCTATGCCTCGGTTGTGATGGAAAAAACACTTGCCTACGCGGTATCGCTTGTGCCCGAGATCGCGGATACGCCCGATGCGGTGGACGCTGCCATGTGCACGGGCTACGGCTGGAAACAGGGGCCCTTCGCCCTGATCGATAGTTTGGGCGCCGGCTGGCTGGCAGATCGCCTGACAGCGCGGGGGTTGCAAGTGCCGAATTACCTTAATCTCGCCGTGCAGAAGGGCGGCTTTTATAGCGTCATAGAGGGCAAGCGTTGCTGTCTCTTGCCTGACGGCTCGCTCTGTCCGATCAGCCGGGCGGAAGGGATTATCAGCCTTGCCGATCACTCGCTTGCGGCGGGGCCTGTTGCCGACTACGGCGCCGCCGCATTGTGGGACGTGGGCGATGGCGTGGCCTGCCTCGAATTCCGTACAAAGTTGAACACATTCTCCCTGGAGCTGCTCGACGCCATCGACAGTGCCCTCGTCGACGTGGGTAAAGGTTTTCAGGCGCTGGTGATCGGCTCCGACCGGCCCTACTTCAGCGCCGGTGCCAACCTGCAACTTATTGTGGACACCATGGCACAGGGCGGTGCTAAGGCCCTTGGCGCTTTTGTGGAACGGGGTCAGCAGACTTTCAAAGCAATCAAATACGCGCCTTTCCCGGTGGTAGGCGCACCAGCAGGTCTTGCGGTCGGTGGTGGATGCGAGATCCTTTTGCATTGCGATGCCATTCAAGCTCATGCGGAACTTTCCATCGGCCTGGTCGAAGCAAAGGTAGGCCTTTTGCCCGGCTGGGGCGGCTGTAAGGAAATGTTGCGGCGGCTTTATTCGCTGAAAGGCACAGTTCGCGGCCCCATGGCCCCGGCCATGTCTGCTTTCAATCTCATTGCCCGGGGCACGGTTTCAAAAAGTGCATTCGAGGCACGCAGTTCCGGGTTCCTCGCCCCCTCCGACGGCATTACGATGAACCGTGATCGCCTGATCGCCGATGCAAAGCGCAAGGCGCTGGAGCTGGTGCATGGCTATACCGCCCCGGAACAGCCCGAGATCGCGCTTGTAGGGCCGTCCGGTTCAGCGGCGATGCGCGGCACCCTTGAGGGCGAAGTAATTGCCGGGCGGGCGACCGCCCATAATCAGCGGATTGGCGAGGCGCTGATCGAAGTGCTGACCGGAGGACCGGACGCAGACCCGCTGAAACCTCTCAGCGAAGACGATATCATGGCGCTCGAAAAGAAAGCTTTCCTGACCCTTGCCGAAATGCCCGAAACGATCGCACGCGTAAAACACATACTCGCAACCGGGAAACCCTTGCAGAACTGACAATAAGGAAATGACCAATGGCCGCATATGTTGCACCAACCACTGATATTGCCTTTTTGCTCAAGGAGGTTTTCGATTTCGATGGCCTGACGCAGACGCTTCCGGGCTATGAGGATATGGACTCCGACCTTGCCGTTTCCGTGCTGGAGGAGGCGGGAAAATTCTGCGCCGAAGTGCTGGAACCTCTGAACCGCTCGGGCGACGAAGAGGGCAGCACGCTCAAAGATGGGGTCGTCTCCACCCCAAAGGGATTCGCAGAAGCCTACAAGGCATTCGTCGAGGCTGGCTGGGGCGGCCTGTCGGGCGATACGGAATTTGGCGGCCAGGGTTTGCCGAGCGCCATACAGCTCCTGTTCGACGAGATGGTGACCTCGACGAACATGGCCTTCGGTCTGTTTTCCGGGCTGACACATGGCGCGGTCGAAGCCATCAATCACCACGCCAGTCAGGAGCTCAAAGAGCGGTACCTGCCAAAAATGATTTCCGGCGAATGGACCGGTGCCATGGCCCTGACAGAGCCGTCAGCCGGGACAGATCTGGGTCTGCTGACCACGCGGGCCGTGCCGCTTGGTGATGGCAGCTTCCGGATCAACGGGACCAAGATCTTCATCTCCTCCGGCGATCAGGATGTCAGCGACAACATCGTTCACCTGGTGCTGGCACGTTTGCCGGACGCGCCGAAGGGCGTGAAAGGGATCAGCCTGTTTCTTGCACCAAAATATCTGGTGAACGAGGACGGCAGCCTTGGCGCGCGTAACGGCATGTCGGTCGGCAGCCTGGAACACAAGATGGGTATCCGCGCACAGCCGACCTGCATGATGAACTATGATGGCGCCACTGCGTGGATGGTCGGCGAACCGGGTCGCGGCCTGAATGCCATGTTCACTATGATGAATAACGAGCGCCTTTTCGTCGGCATCCAGGGGCTTGGAATTGCCGAGGCGGCGAACCAGAAAGCAACGTCATATGCGCTGGAGCGTCTGCAAGGCCGCGGCATCGATGGTGCACCCGGTCCGGTGCCAATCATTCAGCATCCCGATGTTCGCAAGATGCTTTTGACCGGCCGCAGCTTTATCGATGCAGCACGCGCGCTGGGGATATGGACGGCATTTCAGATGGATATCGCCTCCCATCATCCCGATCCAGAAGAGCGTAAGCGCGCGGATGGTTTCGTCGCATTACTCACACCCGTGGTGAAGGCAGCATTCACCGATGGTGGCTTGGAAACTGCCATTTCCTCGCAAATGGTCTTTGGGGGCCATGGCTACATCCGCGAATGGGGCATGGAGCAATATGTGCGTGATGTTCGCATCACGCAGATATACGAAGGCACAAATGGTGTGCAGGCAATGGATCTGGTCGGTCGCAAGCTGCCCATGGAAAACGGGCAACTGACAGCACGGTTTATCGCGCTGTTAAGGCAAGACCTTCAGGACGCTCTGTCGTCACCCGCCGCAGAACATGTCGCAAAAGCCACCGGCAAAGCACTTGACCAGCTTGAGCGGGCGACAGCCCAGCTTATGGCCAATCAATCCGATCAATCTGCCGCAGGCGTCGCCGCAACCGACTATCTGCGCCTCTTTGGGCTGACTGCATCGGGCTGGATGTGGACCAAGATGGCAGCTAAGGCACCGCCTGACACGCCGCTTGGAAAGCGCAAGCTGGCTTGCGCCGACTTCTACGCTGACCGCATACTTCCGCAGGCCGCAGCTCTGGAAGTCGCAATCGCCGCTGGCAGCGCATCAACGATGGCACTGCATAAAGAGCTTTTTTGAACCGCCTTCATGCAAGTGACGATGCTCAGAAACATCAATCAAGGAAATGCGTATGTCCACTCATAACTCGACCCTTTCCTGGGAACGCGCGTCTCATCCGGACGATCCCACAACCTACAACCGGAACCATATTGCAACGCTGGCCGGAGGCCAGCAGTTGCAGGTCTCGGCTTCGCAGGAATTCAAGGGCGACAAGAATGCAGCAGATCCCGAACAGATGGTTGTCAGCGCGGTGTCGAGCTGTCACATGCTGTTCTTTCTTGCCATCGCCGAAAGCCAGGGTTTCAAGGTAAGCACCTATAAGGACAGCGCGGTCGGTCACCTGGAAAAAGGCCCCGCCGGCCGGCCTGTGATCACCCGGATTGAACTGTCGCCCACAATCGCATTCGAAGGTGACAAACTCCCGGACGCAGCGGCGATCAGCCGGCTTCACGCGGGCGCGCACAAGAATTGCTTCATTGGCAATTCGCTCACTGCCGAAGTCGTTATCAACGAAGAAAGCTGAGGCCATGACCGGACAATCGACCGATGCCCCCCTTGTCAGCCACAAACGCGACGGTGGCCGCGTTGATCTTTGTCTTAATCGTCCCGCTCAGTTCAACGCTCTGTCCGAGGAAATGCTCTCTGCTTTGAAGGCAGAGCTTGATCTGATCGCGCGGGATTCATCGGTGCGTTGTGTCGTCTTGTCAGCGGCTGGCAAGGCATTCTGCGCCGGTCATGACTTGCGGCAGATGCGGGCTTCGCCTTGCCTTGATTATTACCGGGACCTTTTTGCGCGCTGCACCGAGGTCATGCAGGCCATCGTTGCGTTGCCGGTTCCGGTTATTGCCCGCGTCCACGGCGTCGCCACCGCTGCGGGCTGTCAGCTTGTTGCCAGCTGCGATCTTGCCGTGGCGTCGGATGAGGCCCGCTTTGCGGTTTCCGGTATTAACGTCGGGTTGTTCTGTTCAACCCCGGCGGTAGCCCTGTCGCGCAATGTTTCAACCAAGAGAGCTTTCGAGATGCTGGTGACTGCCCGCTTCATCGATGCAGCGATCGCCGAAGATTGGGGCTTGATAAATAAGGCCATTCCCGCCGCCGAGCTTGACGCGACGGTCGAGAACATGGTGAACGTGATAATGGCAAAAAGCCCGGCTGCGATGCGCCACGGCAAGGCTATGTTCTATGCTCAGCGCGAGCAAACTCGTGCCGAAGCTTATGCTTTGGCTGCTGAGGTCATGGCGCAGAATATGATGGAGGACGATGCCGGGGAGGGCATCGATGCATTCCTTGAAAAACGCCCCGCGGTGTGGAGCGCTTAGTCGAGCTTCTTTACTTGCTGAGACGTCGCGCCGCCTGGACGGCTCTTATGGTGCCCAACAATTATGTCCAGTTAGACATCCAAGCATCCAATTGAGCACCCCGAGTTCCAAGGATCTGAAAAGCCTGACCGGCGCTGTATTCCTTATGAGATTGGCGCGCGCTAAATAGTCCACGCCCTCGCATGCTTCCATCCGAGATCCAACCACCTTTATCTGCCATGCAATGCCGAGTTGGAGCGGAGGGCTTCGACTGCAAAGTCCACGAAGGCGCGAGTTTTCGCTGAAACTCGCCGCCCTTCAGGATGTATGACATGGATGGGCAAGGTCTCATCCTCGAATTCATCCAGCACCGTCATCAGCAATGAATCTGCAACCGGTTTGGCGATTTGATAGGAAAGCACTCGCGTCAGCCCCCAACCATTCAACGCAGCCGAAATGGATGCATCCACTGTATTGCAGTGCAGGCGCGGATGGAGCCCAACGGCTGATTTGCCGCCTTGGCCGAACCGCCAGTCGACCGGCGCCGACGAGTTTGTAGTGGCGATGATCGTATGATTGGCGAGATCGCCTGGCGTCTTCGGTATGCCGTGGCTCGCAAAGTAGGAAGGCGCGCCACAAATCACCTGACGCACCGCGCCGACCTTGATGGCATTGTAGCTGGAATGGGGCAGGTGGCCGATTCGGACGGCAACGTCGATGCCCTCTTCGATCAAGTTGACGATACGGTCGAACAACAATACCTGACCAACAACGGACTGATGCTGGCCAAGAAAATCTGTCACAATTGGCATGACATGATACTGCCCGAATAGTACGGGTGCTGTAACTGTCAGGATGCCGGATGGTGTAGCATGAGAACCGCTCGCTGCGGCGTCCGCCTCCTCGATCTCGGCGAGGATGCGGCGGCAGTCTTCGACATAGAGACGACCGGGGCCAGTCAATTTTGTCGAGCGGGTAGAACGCACAAACAACCGTGCGCCGACTGCGGTTTCCAGAAATGCGACCGCCCGTGTCACAGAAGGAGGGCTCATGTGCAACTGCCGAGCGGCCTCTGCAAAGCTCTCCAACTCCGCCACCTTGATTAGAACCCTCATACATTGTAGTCGATCCATAATACCCCTAATAGACGAAATTATTTCAGAGCTAGGAATAGTTTGTTGCCATTTATAGCACTTCAATACCAGAATGGGAACAAATACCATAAGAGTAGCCTGCAATCTGGAACCGTCGATCATGAAACTTTTCTATTTTCCCCTCTCCGGCCATGCACATCGTGCGCGGTTGTTCATCTCGCTGCTAGGAGTCGAAGCTGACATCGTTGAACTCGATCTCGCCGGAGGCGAGCATAAGAGACCTGAATTCCTGGCGCTTAATCCTTTCGGACAAGTCCCGGTGCTAGAGGACGATGGAGCAGTCATCACCGACTCCACTGCAGTCCTCGTCTACCTTGCTAAGAAGTATGCCGACAAAAGCTGGCTACCGGAGGATGCGATCGGGGCCGCCAACGTGCAGCGCTGGCTTTCGGTTGCGTCGGGCGAGATCGCTTACGGCCCTTGTGCGGCTCGTCTTGCTACCCTGTTCGGCGCGCCGTTCAACACCGAAGAAGTCATTGCCCGAGCCCACAATATTCTGAGATTGATTGATGCGGAGCTGGCAGAACGCGAGTGGATCGCGGCCTCCGGTCCGACGATCGCCGACGTCGCGCTCTACAGCTATGTTGCGCGGGCGCCGGAGGGCAATGTTGACCGCTTCCAATATGGCAATGTCACCGCTTGGCTTAAGCGGATCGAAGCGCTTCCCGGCTTCCATCCTTTCCAAAAGACGGCGATTGGTATCCCTGACGTGGCGTAGCTGGACGTGACCTGACCATTCTGGGAAATAGGAAATGCGACCAAATATGACACCGTGGCATTCTGGTGAAATCAGATTGCAGAAAATCGCCGGTGTCGAGGCACAGATGGCGGAAATTGGTCAAAGGGTGGTTCGTGATCACCTGATTGACCAACACCGCGAATTTTATCTGCAGCTTCCTTCTGTCACGATAGGGAGCGTCGATCCGGGCGGTGATGTTTGGGCAACTGTCCGAGTAGCTCGGCCAGGATTCCTGCACACCCCCGACGTCCATATGCTTAGGGTCGACCTTGACCGGGACCCGGCGGATCCTGCGGATGCGGGTTTGAACGATGGCGACGCCGTCGCCATCCTCGGCATCGAATTGCATACGCGTCGCCGCAACCGGTTGAACGGCACCATTCGTCGCTATTCGCCCCTTGGTTTTGATATTGCAGTTGGCCAGTCCTACGGCAACTGTGCGCAATACATCCAGCTGCGTGACGATCATCGCTTCGTTCGCGAGCCGACACTGAAAACGAACCAACCAACAAGGCAAATGAGGCGGCTCGACGCCGCGGCAAAGATGTTGATCGCGCAAGCCGATACCTTCTTTGTCGCCTCCTATGTCGAACGCATGATTGGTCAGCGCGAAGTGGATGTGTCGCACCGCGGCGGCAAGCGGAGCTTCGTGCGTATCGGCGAGGACGGGGTGCTGACTATCCCGGACTTCGCTGGCAATCGGTTTTTCAATACGCTCGGCAATATCCTCACCAATGGGAAGGCCGGGCTGGTCTTTATCGATTTCGACAATGGCAGCCTGTTGCAACTGACAGGCGATGCCGAGGTTATCCTCGACGCTCCGGAAATAAACGCTTTCCAGGGTGCAGAGCGATTTTGGCGCTTCACTCCGCGCCGGATCATACACCGACCCGATGCGCTGGCTCTGCGCTGGCATTTTCGGGAGAACGGATGGTCGCCCAATACGCTGATGACCGGCAGCTGGAGCGAGGTGGCAAATCGGCTTAAGCCTGCGATACACGCAACCAATTGGCGACCTTTTCGTATCACAAGGATTGTGCAAGAAAGCGCGGTCGTCCGATCATTCTATCTCGAACCGGCAGATGGCAACGGCCTCATTCAACAGCATGCCGGCCAGCACCTGCCAATCCGTCTGCAAGGCGCCGAAAGTCGGGCCATTCGCACTTACACGCTTTCGACTGCTCCGTCTGACGGCGTCTATCGCATCAGCGTAAAACGGGAAGGTCGAATTTCGAGTATTCTGCACAATTCGATCTGCGAAGGCGATATTATCGAAGCTCGAGCACCGTCGGGCAGCTTTACTATCGACACGGCAGAAACACGGCCAGCCGTCCTGCTTGCCGCCGGAATCGGGATTACACCGCTACTCGCGATGTTGCGAGATTTGCTCCACGAAGGACTTCGCAAGCGGCATTTTCGCCCGGCCTGGCTCGTTTATTCGTGTCATACCAAAGCGGACCGGGCATTTGATAGCGAAATCGAAAAGCTCGTCGCTGGTGCGCAGGGTGCGTTTCGACTTGTCCGCATTCTAGGCGATACCACAGATGCAATGCTCGGCGCAGACTACGAGATAGCCGGGCGGATCGATATGCGTTTGCTGAGTGAAATGCTGCCATTCAATGACTGTGACTTTTATCTATGTGGTCCCATCGGCTTCATGCAATCCATGTATGACGGGCTCACCAGCCTGAGTATCGGCGACGACCGTATCCACGCCGAAGCATTCGGCCCGGCGGCGCTGATACGAGAGCGGCACCGGACAGCAAAAGAGGTCGACTTCGCGGCGGCGGCGAGGACATCAATACCGGTTCGATTCCGGCGCTCGGACATAGAGACAACTTGGGAGCCTGGGGCCGGAACGCTGCTGGAACTCGCCGAAGCGAGCCACCTGTCGCCGGAATTCGGCTGCCGCGCAGGCAATTGCGGCACCTGCCGCACGAAGATCATCTCCGGCGCCGTGACGTACCTTATCGAGCCGACAGCTCTTCTGGAGGAAGATGAAGCCCTGATCTGCCGCGCGGTTCCGGCCGAAGTAGAACATGGCAAGCCATCCAAACTCGAGCTTGATCTTTAAGAAGCGCGACTTCACCTGTTGAGCCGGCCCTCGCTATAAGCCAAGGGCAAATTTTAGTCTTATTAGAGCCTCGACGGACCCGTCCTGAACAAAATTTTGCGCTGGCCCGCAAAGGTTTGCAGCGGCCCGAGAAGCCTGCGTTCTAGGGCAGAGTGGCCGAATACCAGGGTCAATTGTTCCTTGCGGATTCCTTGCGACGAACCGACGATGGCGTAACCCCAAATTCCCTCCGAAAGGAACGACTAAAATGGGCAAAGTCATTGAAGCCGCTTTGCATCGCTGCCTGACTCACATTCTTGACCTGATCATCTGAAATCAAGCGAAAAGCCAATGCGAGACGTTGTTTCCAAAACCATCGCATTGGAGTTGTGCCTTCGGCCGAAAATGCGCGAAAAATTGTTCTCATGGAGAGGCCGAGCTGCTGTGCCAGCGCTTGCAACTCAAAATCAGGATTATCGATGTTGTCGCGCAGAGAATTCTTGATCTTGTTTATCAAGTCTGCATCTAGCAAAGTCATATCAGAAGGTGTGAAAGCGGCCCCGACCAGGCTCGTTATGATTTCGATCAGCGAGCCTCCCAAACGCTGGCGCATGCCGTCATCAAGATCGTCATTCATATTGACCAAATCACGGATAGTATGCCCGATGATCGATCCCGACGGATTCCGCGCAGTTATGACCCGCGCGGTCATGGCGTCGATCTCGGGAACTCGCGAGACGAATTGCCGCCGCGCAATGCGAGCGACCACGAAATCGCTTTTATCGCGAACCTCCCATTCAAAAGGAGCCGCGGATGAATAGATCACGACATCCCCATTAGAGATATCTACACTCCTCTGACCTTGCATGAGGCGAGCGTTCGCACAATTTGCGACGGCTACGAAATAGTCGTCGTCGGGCATATGCCTTATAGACTGGCGATTACGTATGCTCCTCAACGCATCGCATTGATGGTACGCAATCGATGCCTGCCCCATCTTGATGCATTTGAGGCGCCCTTCGAATGTCTTTTCGGGTGTAGTTTGGAACGTGTCGGAGGGAGAGAGATATGTGGAGATTACATCTTGCCAGAAAACAAATCTATCCCGGCCCATGATGTGAGCAGTTGATAAATCGATAGCTTCTTTCGCTACTACATCTGATGACGGATGCACAATTTTCACCAAGCACTCCGAATATCCAAACTCTAAACGAGGAATAATCGTAGTACCATAACGGTCCTGGCCTTTCAATCAAGGACCCAACTGCTGTCCCGACGCGCCAGCGAGGCATTTCTGAGATGCGCTCCTGTCTGCCGTGAGCACTTCAAGCGCCGGGAAACTCTGACATCCGGCGACCTTAAGAACGGGACCGGATCAGATCTGCCAGAGCACAGGCCTCATGCGGGCGCCGATCATCAATGGCATTTGGCGGATAATGCAAAACGTTGGGCGTGGTTTGCAATAGATTCCCAGTCGGCCAGCTTATATATTCTCATTAGTGGTCGTAGTTGGCCTGACAATTTCTGGCAGGATCGGCTACTCCGACAGCCTGTAATGAACTGGTGGGATGAGCTTGGCCTTGATGGATTACAAATCACTTCAGATAGATATGGATGGCCCGGTCGTCGTAGTTACGCTGAGCAGATTGGGTCGGCGCAATGCGCTCGATGAAGCCACGGTCGAAGAAATCGGGCACTTTTTTCAGAACCCGCCGAAAGAGGCCAGGACCGCTGTTTTGCGCGGCGAGGGGCCGCATTTCTGCGCTGGACTCGATCTGGAGGAGCACGCCAGGCTGCAACGCACGCCGGTTCAATTCATGAGGATGTGCCAACGTTGGCACTGGGCCTTCGACCAGATACAGTTTGGTGGCCTGCCTGTGATTGGGGCGCTTCAGGGCGCCGTCGTGGGCGGCGGGTTGGAACTGGCGGCGGCCTGTCATACGCGGGTTGCGGATGTCTCCACCTTTTTCGCTCTGCCTGAAGGACAACGTGCGATCTTTACCGGCGGCGGAGCGACGGTTCGTGTCGGTCGGATCATCGGACCATCGAGAATGGTTGACATGATGCTGGCCGCCCGCACTTACGACGCAGCGCGAGGAATGGACTTAGGTCTTTGTCACGAGGTCGTGCCGGAAGGTCAAAGCTTCCAACGCGCAATGCGGATCGCTCAGGCTGCGGCGAAACACGCGCCTATGTCGAACTACGCTATCGTCACGGCGATAAGTCGCATCAACGACATGTCGACGACAGATGGATTATTTGCGGAAAGCCTGGTTGCGGGAATCGTGCAAAGCAGCCCTGAAGTGGCTGAGGGGCTGGAAATGTTCCTGCAAAAGCGGAGCAAGCGGATCGAGCCAACCTGATCCATTATGACAATTGACAGAAAAGCGCGCTTTCGAGAAGGTGAACATGTCCGATCCACGCACGGTCCCAGATGCTGAATTTCATCCGCATTCGTCCCATTGGGGTGTGTTTTCGGCCCGAATGAAGGATGGGCGCCTTGAAGTCCGCCCCTACGCACAAGACCCCGATCCCAATTCGTTGATCGATAATTTTCCGGATGCCCTTGGACACCGCGCTCGGGTTACCCATCCGATGGTTCGCCGCGGCTGGCTTGAGCGCGGACCGGGCCCCGACGAACTTCGGGGTCGTGACGAATTCGTGCAAGTGTCATGGGACGAAGCGCTGGATCTCCTCGGGCGTGAACTCATAAGGCTGCGTGATGACGTCGGGCCCGAAAGTATTTTTGGTGGATCCTATGGCTGGGCAAGCGCTGGCCGCTTCCACCACGCCCAGAGCCAGGTTCATCGCTTTCTCAACATGGCTGTCGGCGGCTACGTAAAGTCCGTTAACACCTATAGCGCCGGCGCTTCCGCTGTGATCGTTCCGCATGTGCTGGGAAACTTTGACCAGCTGTCTAGGCGCAATGTCACCTGGGACCAGATTGAACAGCTCACCGATATCGTAGTAGCATTCGGTGGCATGGCCTTGAAGAATAGCAGGGTCGCCGGTGGCGGCGTCAGTCGACATGTCGAGCGTGGCGCAATGCAACGCGCCCGGGCGCGCGGCACTGAATTTGTGCTCGTAAGTCCACTAGCTACTGATCTGCCGGAAGAGGCACAGGCAGACTGGATGAGCTGCATACCGGGAACGGACACGGCGCTGATGCTGGGGCTTGTTCACACTCTCGTGGAGGAGGGTCTGCACGACAAAGCCTTCCTCGACCGCTTCACGGTCGGCTGGCCGCAGTTCGAGGACTATTTGCTCGGACGGTCAGATGGTCAGCCGAAGGATGCCGAATGGGCTGCGTCGATTGCCGGCGTCGCGCCCGATGCCATCCGCGGGCTTGCACGTCGTTTGCACGGACGTCGCGCATTGATTGTTGTTTCACATTCGCTTCAGCGTGCTGAACATGGCGAACAACCGGTATGGATGGGCGCCGTGCTTGCCGCGGCACTTGGTCAGATCGGTTTGCCCGGCGGCGGTTACGCCTATTCGCTTGGATCCATTGCCTATTATGGCCGTCGCAAGAACGCAGTTCGAATCGCGACCATGCCGCAGGGAAAGAACGGGATAAAGGATTTCATTCCGGTCGCGCGCATCTCAGATATGCTGCTGAATCCAGGTGGTTCTTATCGCTACAATGGAGAGACACGGACCTATCCTGAAATCAAACTGGTCTACTGGGCAGGCGGCAACCCCTTTCACCATCATCAAGACCTTAACAGGTTGCGGCGGGCCTTCGCCAAGATTGATACGCTTGTCGTCCATGAGATCGCCTGGACAGCGACCGCACGCCACGCAGATATCGTATTGCCGACAACGATGACGTTGGAGCGTATGGATATCGGCGCGAGTTCACATGATCCGCTGCTGGTTCCCATGCATCAGATCGCTGATCCCCACGGCGAAGCCCGCGATGATTATGCAATCTTCAGCGATCTCGCAGAGCGGTTGGGCGCGCGCGATGCCTTCACGGAAGGGCGCGATGTTCGCCAATGGCTTGAGCACCTCTACGAACCCACGCGCGCAGGCATGATAGAACGCGGACTGCCTGCACCATCCTTCGATGAGTTCTGGTCGAGTGAAGGCTTTGAAATGCCCCAGAACGCTGACGATGGCGGCACTACTCGGGCTTTTCGCGATGATCCGGAGGCGAACCCGCTGGAAACGCCAAGCGGCAAAATCGAAATCTTCTCGGAGACGATCGCAAGCTTTGGCGATGCGGACTGTCCTGGCCATCCAACATGGCTCACCCCCACCGATGCGCCGACCCCGAGCGCACCGCTTCATCTGGTCGCCAACCAGCCCGCGACTCGGCTGCATAGCCAGCTCGACTTTGGCGCACATAGTGCAGCCGCAAAACATCGTGGCCGAGAGGTTGCCTGCATGCATCCGCAGGATGCAAAAGCGCGTGGAATTGCGGATGGGGACATCATCCGGTTGTTCAACACTCGCGGCGCGTGTCTTGCTGCCGTTCATCTGACTGAGGGCATCAGGTCAGGCGTAGTTCAGCTGCCGACGGGCGCTTGGTACGACCCGGAAAATGTCGAAGAGGACAACCCGCTATGCGTCCACGGTAATCCGAATGTACTGACCCGCGATATAGGAACCTCTGGATTGGCGCAGGGGTGCACGGGGCAGCTCACGACGATTGAGCTTGAGCTTTTTGCCGGCAACTTGCCGCCAATCAAGGCTTACGATCCCCCAGCCGCAAGAGTCCAGAAGATAGCGGACGCTGATGCCGCCCTATAGATCGGCGCTTAACGTCAAGAGCGACCGATTCATTATTCTCCTTAACCTCCATTGGTGATGGCGGAGAGGTTTGGCCGCAGGAAAGGGGTCGTTGCAGGCGACGGAAAAGCCGGTTGCTGACGACTTGGTCATAGATGAGAGTTTAGTGTCGTTGGGGATACGACAATCGAGCACACTAAAGCCGCCCTGTGCGTCGGTGAAGCGCTGGGCAGGGAGATGCAGATTTGCCCCATCTCGTGGCAAAAGCGCGGGTGATTCCCAAGCTCGTCCGCGCAGCCCTTGCCGCATTCGGCGCGACCGCAGCCGATGGCAAGGGCATTTTTTCGACTGCCATGGCGCACGCTCAGGCGCGATCCGCCAGCCTCAAATCTGGTATGGGGGCTTCGAAATACTGGAGCCGGGACCTGCCGGCGCTGATTGTCGGAATACGAGCAGGCAGAGAGCTGCTTGGGCGCCCCGAACACCACCGGCATTATATCCCGTGCTTGGCCTGGAACTCGTCATGGTAGATGACCTCTTCAAAGCGCAGCGTAAGGCCGTGCTTGACCATTAGTTTCGCCACGATTTCGTCGAGCGTCTGGCGGTGCTCCTTTGCGCGTGCTCGCACATAGGCTTCGCGGACCTGCGGCTCTTCCTCGGCAAGCACAAGGTTCATCCGCTCGCGGATATACTGCTTGAGGTTGATATGCTCGATATATACTTCGCGCACACCGACATCCACCAGCCGGCCGAACAACTGGTCCAGCAGATCCGGCCGCTCGGCAAAATGCGGCAGCAGCGGACCGACAAAGGCAAAAGTCGGTATCCCGGCCTCGTGCAGGGCCGCGAGCGCCTTGAGGCGATGGGAACTGCGCGGGGCCCGGACTTCGAGCCAGCGGCTGACATTGTCATCGGTTGTGGTCACGGTCATGCCGACATCTGCCCGCGGCAGGCGCGTCAGCAGGTCGATATCCCGCACGACAAGGGGGGACTTAGTGAGGATGCGTACGATGCCCGGGTAACGTTCCTCTGCAAGAACCGTGAGGATCCCGCGTGTCAGCAGGTATTTGCGCTCGGGTCCCTGATAGGGATCGGTGACGGAGCTGAGCAGAAAGGTGCCTTCGCGCTTGTCGGGAGACATACGCTTGAGTTCTTCGCGCACCAACTCGACGGCATTCTTTTTGACATAAACATAGTCACCCCAATCCTTGACGGTTTGCCCGACCGATCGCCCCATGAAGCTGGCGTAGCAATAGGCACAGCCGAAGATGCAGCCGGTATAGGGATTGGCGACATAGGAAATCGAGGGAATCTTCGATTTCTGAATGAGGCTCTTGGCTTCGTTTTCAACGATCTTCATTTTTGGACCTCATGCCGCAATTGGCGCCGCAACAACGAGGCAAAACTGTTATTGCCGCCTTTCCACGTTCGCAGTGATTATAGTTCTAGAACAGGTTTTCATCGACGGCTGACACATCCAGATCACCGAAAATGCGCTGATAGTCGGTCATGACAAGTTGCTTGTTGATCGCGGTCATTGTGAAAACTCCTTGAATTCAGGAAAAGCGGCATGGGCAGCGGCACTGTCGTCCGCTGCCCTGGATGCAACGGCCTATCAGCCCCAGAATGCGTCTTCCTGCTCCGGGTTTGACGAGAACAGCCACACTTCGACGATCTTGCCATCTTCAATGCGCAGCAGATCGATGCCAGGCTGGTCGAGCTTGGCGCCATCACGCTGTGCGGCGAACTCGATCTCGATGGCAACCAGGTTACCGTTGGCGAGATAACGGTGAGCTTGGGTAATGGCGAAGGTGCCGCCTGATACGCCCATTATCGCGCCAAACATAGCGCCAAACTCGGCAATGCCATTCTTGACGCCGGAAAACTGGTTGTTGCCGGGCTGATGCCAGACGACTTCGGGGGAGATGAGGTTGCCAAGAGAAGCCTGATCGCCGGTCTGAACGGCCTTGATGTAGTTCTTTGCGATGTCGATGCTTGTCATTTTCTGTCTCTCATTTCTAATGGTTGGAACCTGCAACGAAGCGCGCCGCCCGGTTCATGAGGTGGTAATAAAGGCCTTTGCCGTGCGCTGTCGTGGTTGATAGTCGCCCAATTCTGTTATTAATTGGACATTTGTGAAGATCATCCGGATCAAGATGGCGTGGAGCGCGGCGATGGCGAAGCTGGACCAACTCAAGTACCGCCCCCAGGGGCGCGCGCTTGATGTCGAAGTCTTCCTCTTTTCCGACCTACGTCGCCGGGTTGCCCGCGAAGAAATCCTGGCGCTCTACGGTAGCGTCGCCTTAACATATAGGGCGGTATTTTCCGGCATGAGCCCGAACCCGCCGACCGATATTGCGACGCCTCGATATAAGCGTCATCGTTTTCCTGCCGAGATTATAGCGCATGCAGTTTGGCTCTATTTCCGCTTTCCCCTGAGCCTGCGTCATGTAGAAGATCTGCTGGCTGAGCGTGGCATCGCAGTTTCGTTCCAGACAATCTCCGAATGGGCCACCAAGTTCGGCCAAGAATATGCCCGCTGCGTCCGGCGGCGATCCAGGGAAAACTTTGCCAGCAAGTGGCATTTCGACGAAATGGTCATTTCCATCAAGGGCAAGAAACACTGGCTATGGCGGGCCGTCGACGCCGATGGTTATGTTCTCGATGCTCTGATCCAGAGCCGTCGGAACAAGAAGGCGGCTCTCAAACTGATGCGAAAACTGCTCAAAGACCAAGGCATCAGGCCCCGCGTGATAATCACCGACAAGCTCAAATCCTATGATGCAGCCAAAAGGGAAATTATGCCAGGTGTCGAGCATCGTTCGCATAAGGGTCTGAACAACCGTGCGGAGAATTCGCATCTGGCTGTTCGACGACGAGAACGAGGAATGATGCGGTTCAAGTCAGCACGACAATGCCAGCGCTTCGTTTCCATCCACGGCCCGATCGCCAACCTTTTCCATCTTCACCGCAAACATCTGAAAGCCGCCGATCACCGTGATATCCGCGCTGCCGCGATGGCGGTTTGGAGCGAAGTCGCTCTGTCGGCGGCCTCATGAAACAGGCCCATAAAGGGCAACCTGTGCCAAACCCAGGTTAAGGCGACGCTACCGCACGAGATGAAGCGGCTCAGGCAGGAAGGCCTGATCGGCGAAATCGGCGTCACCAATTTCGATGCCGCCCATCTCGACCTCGCATTGGCCGAAGGCATTCCGCTGGTTTCCAACCAGGTGTCGTTTTCGCTGATCGATCGCCGCGCCGCGGGGCACCTGGCGGAGATCTGTAGGAAGCATGGTGTCCACCTGCTTGCCTACGGTACCCTTTGCGGTGGCTTCCTCTCCGAACGCTGGATCGGCAAGCCCGAACCCGAGGCGGTCAAGGACTGGAGTGGATCCAAGTATCTCAGGTTCATCCAGGCTGCCGGAGGCTGGAACGGCTACCAGGGCATTCTCAGGGCGGCCGATGAAATTGCCCGCAAGCATGGCGTCTCGATCTCCAACGTCGCCACCCGCTGGGTTCTCGAGCACGCCCATGTCGCAGGCGTCATTGTCGGCGCGCGGCTCGGCGAAAACCAGCACCGCGCCGACAATCTGCGGCTGTTCCAGTTCGAACTCGATGCTGACGACCATGATCGTCTCGACCAGGCTTTCGCCGCGACCCGGATGATCCCGGGCGACTGCGGCGACGAGTACCGCCAGCCACCCTTCCTCACCGCATCGGGCGATCTGAGCCATCACTTGTCGGAGATGCCGAGCGCCATGCAGGCCGTCACCGACCCGGACAACCCCGACCGGGCACGTGTCTTCTCCGGATCCCTTTGGGAACCGATCGCCGGCTATTGCCGGGCACTGCGCGACGGAGACAGGATCGTGGTTTCCGGCACCACTGCAACCCACGGCGTCGACCGCACGGTTGCCCTTGATGACGCCGGCGCCCAGACAACATATATCCTCGACAAGATCGCGGCATCAGTGCGCGCGCTCGGCGGGGATCCGAAGGACATTCTGCGCACCCGCATGTATCTTCGCGGCGAGGAGGATATCGAGGCCGCAGCCCGCGCCCACGGGCTTCGCTTCACCACCAATCCGCCGGCCAACACCACATTTCTCGTAGGGAACCTGATCGGCGATTTTCGCGTGGAGATCGAGGCCGAGGCCGTCGTCAGCCGCAAGCGGGACTAGCGGCTATCCGGCTCAGATCCCGAGCCGGTCCCGCAAACGGTAGACGGCAACCGAAGGGGCCAGGAACCACGGATTTCCGGTGTAGAACGGCCGTGTCTGGAACGGAATCTGGCTGAAAGCACCGATGTGACTTTCCATTAAACCGAAAGAATTGGAATGCAATGATATCAGGGCGTTGCGCGGGCAGTTAATTTGATATTTAGCAGTTAATCATGATAATTGCGACTTGATCTTGGCGCTTAATGTGAGAATGATCGTTCTCATGTTTTTGCGTCGGGAGTCGCGATGTGTCCGAGCCGTTTGCCGAAGAAATCGATGACACTGATTGGGATGAGGCTTGCCGAAAGGCGGATTTGATCCGTGAGTTTTTGCGTCGAATGCCTGGTCCCACAACGACAGGTCAGATACGAGAACTTGCCGACGAACTTCGGCTAAGCCAATCATCGGCCTACCGTCTGCTGAAGCTGTTCCGAGCAGGCGGGACCGTTTTATCCCTCGTCGGGCGGAAGGCCGGCCGGCCCGTCGGACACAGGGTTCTCGACGAAGCGCGCGAAGAAATCATCCGGGCCGAGATCAAGCGCTTCTATCTGAAGAAAAACCGCCCATCCGTATCAGCCCTGGTGCGTGAAGTGAACGCGAGTTGTCGCGCTGCAGGCTTGGCGCCACCTCATCGCAGAACGATCGCCGCACGAATTGAAGACATGGATCTTGCCAAGCGCGCCAAGTCGCGTGGAGAACTGAAGATTGAGAAATCAACCATTGCCGTTCCGGGCAAGTTCGAAGTTTCGAGGCCGCTGCAGGTTGTCCAGATCGACCATACCAAGGCGGATATCTTCGTCGTTGATGAAGAGGATCGTCGACCGCTCGGGCGCCCGTGGCTGACACTGGCTATGGATGTCCACAGCAGAATGATCACCGGCTTCTATCTCACCATGGCAGCGCCATCTCGGCTATCGACAAGCTTGTGCTTGCTGCATTCGGTCTTTGACAAGACTGCGTGGCTTCGCGAGCGCGAGATAACGGACCCATGGCCCGTCGCAGGCCTGCCGGATCGGCTCCACGTGGATAATGGCCGCGACTTTCGCAGCCGTGCATTTCAGCGCGGCTGCGAGGATGCTGGTATCGAGATTGACTGGCGGCCTCCCGGCGTACCTCGCTATGGCGGCCACATTGAGCGCCTGATAGGCACACAAATGGGCAAGCTTCACTTGCTTCCCGGCACGACATTCAGCAATCCTGACGAATTGGGAGAGTACAATTCTCGTCGACATTCGGCATTCACGTTGCGCGAACTCGAGCGCTACATCGCTCTCGATATTGTCGGCGACTATCATCAATCGATCCACAGCAGCCTCAAACGACCGCCGATCGCTGTATGGCGCGAGCACGAAGGTACAATCCCGCTACGGCTTCCACAGGACCGAATGCATTTCTGGCTCACCTTCCTGCCTGAAGACGAACGGACGCTGCGGCCAAACGGCATCCACATCTTCGGACTGCGATACTGGTCCGCCGCCTTGGCCGCGGATGTCGGAAGGACCGGCAAGCGGCGGCTGTTGATCAAATACGACCCGCGAGATCTGTCGCGCATATTCGTCCGGCGTCTGTCGGGCAACTTCGTGGAAGCCCGATATGCAGACATCACCTTGCCTTCGATCACGCTCGCTGAAGCCAAGTCGTCGCGAGAATGGCTGTTGGCGAAGGGAAAGCGCGAAATCGATATGGGAACAATCGTTCGGACCGCCATAGCTCGGCGCCAATTGGTGGAAGACGCGAAGCGGATGACGACTACGGTGCGACAGGGCAAGGCAGCCAGCCGCAAGCCAAGAGTGGAAGATCGCGAATGGGGCTCGCTTCGCGGCGTCGACTCCAGCAAACCTGTACCCTTTGTTGAGGACACAGATTGAGCTGGAGTGAAGATGAACGATGAAGTCTCCCACCTGACCGCCGGCGCTGCGGCGCTGCTTGCCGAAACAGACGAGCGACGCATTCGCGCGATACGATCTCGTCGCTGGGTGCTTTATCCACGCGCCAAACAGGCGCTCAACCGGTTGAGTACATTGCTCGATCATCCGCGAGGGACGCGCATGCCATCGGTCGCAATCTACGGCGACAGCGGCATGGGCAAGACCATGATCATGAAGCGGTTTCGCGACGAGCATCCGCCAAGCTTCAATCCGGTAACGGGAACGCTGAAGACACCCGTCCTTGCCATAGAGATGACCAGTCGCCCGGGCGAACGCCGGTTCTACGCCGAACTGCTTACGCTTCTTGGTGCGCCTCAGCGGCCGCGCGCCGACATAGCCCAGATGGAGCAGGCGGCATTGCGCATCATGGAAGCCATCGGCGTGCAGGTGTTGGTCATCGATGAGGTGCATAATATTCTCGCTGGATCTTACCGCGAACAGCGCATCGTTCTGAACACGCTGCGGTTCATCAGCAATCGCCTGCAGATCTCACTGGTTTGCTTCGGCGTCAACGAAGCGCGCGAGGCGATTAGCGGCGATGTCCAGCTCGCACGCCGTTTCGAGCAGTTTACCTTGAGCCGGTGGGCGGCCAACGAACAGTTCGAAACCCTGGTGGTATCAATCCTGCGAAATACACCACTGCGAAAACCCTCTGTGCTGACCGCGAAATCGCTGCGACGGATTCTTCAGATCACCGAGGGTATCACCGCCAACATCTTCCATATGATCAACAGCCTCGCAGTCGACGCCATCAGAAACGGTAACGAGCAGATCATGAACGAGGCCGTTGAGAACTGGGAACCGGAGTTTGATGCCGAGGCGGCATTCGCATGATGCAAGAGGTGGCACGACAGAAGCTGCCAGTAAATCTACTGCCAGTCGCTGGCGAACTTCTATCCTCCTGGATAGGCCGACACGCCGCCTTCTACGCTGTCCCGCCGCTCGTCATGCTGCGGCATTGCCTGCCGGAGGCTCGCTCGCTGCGAGCCGCCGATCTCCATTTGGGTGACGATCAGACAATCCGGCTGGCCAAGGTGTTCGCCACCGAGCCGGCTGTCGTGCGTCGAATGACTTTCACCAATGTCGCGCAGTCATCACGCCGGTTGATCGCCGTCAGGCCACAGCAATCCTGCCCGAATTGCAACGCCCATCGCACGGAACCGGGGCCAACCTTGAGAAGTCAGCTGGTTGGCTGGCGCCTCACTTGTCCTATCTGCGGAGATCTGTTCCGGGAAGCCGACGGGCGCGAGCTCCCCTCCCCTTTCTGGCAATACCGCGACACGGCTATTCTGGGCGAACAACTGCTCGACAACGAGGCCGAACGTGGTATCGCAACTTGGGCATCGCCTGCCGAAATCGCTCGGCTTCTCCTGATGCGACGCATTCCAAGACCTGTTCCCCGCGCAAAGGATCTTTGGCGCTTCAGGGTGCTCGGCGCCATTATTCCCAATCTCGATGGCATCATTGCCGCGGAACAGGAGAACCTGCCCACACCCGCAAGTCCGATCCTTCGGCTTCACATGCGGCCGGCATTGCTGGCCGGGATAGCCATTGTCGAGCGCGCCGGACCTGAAATGCTCCGAATGCTACGTCGTCACATGATGGGCGACAACAAGTTCCGATTCATCGAAACCGCCGAGCGCATAATAGCACAAGCCCGATGGCCGAGGTCCCTGCAAATGCAGTTAATTTGAGAATCCAGCAGCCCAGATTCTCATGATCAAATGGTCAACCAGAACCAAACCGACGCATTCTTGCGGTTAACTGCTAAGCGACATTTCTGTATCCTGTCGTCATTGTCGGATACATCTTAGTAGGCTGTCTGAATGGCTCTGTTGCAAACTCTTCGCTAACCGGCGACCGATAATCACCTCTCGATGTTTTGGGAGATGACCATGTTCAAAGGCCGCCATTTCGACCAGTCAATCATCTTGCTCTGCGTTCGCTGGTATCTGGCCTACGGCTTGAGCCTTCGCGACTTGAAGGAAATGATGTCAGAGCGAGGCATCAGTGTGGATCATTCGACGATCCATCGCTGGGTTGTGCACTTCTCGCCTTTGATTTTGGACCGCTTCAACCGCAGAAAACGGGCTGTGACTGGCAAATGGCATGCAGACGAGACCTACATCAAGGTCCGGGGTCGATGGATGTATCTTTATCGGGCCATCGACAGCGTGGGTGACACCGTTGATTTCTGGTTTAGCCAGCATCGGGACCTGGCTGCAGCCAAGCGGTTCTTCACAAAAGCTATTGAACGGCATGGTCGTCCGCAGCGCATAGTGATTGACGGCAGCCAGACCAACAGGGAAGCCATCGCTTCCTGCGATATGATCAGCCGACTGCAGGAAAAGCGCCGCCTTCACACAAAACCAATCCGCATCCGACAAAGCCAGTACCTGAATAATCGGATCGAGCAAGATCACCGTCGGATCAAGCGACGTGTCAGGCCGATGCTCGGCTTCAAGGCATTTTCAAGCGCGACAATAACGCTTGCAGGTATCGAGATGGTTCAAATGATGCGCAAGCGACAAGGCAGATATTCCTACAACCCGAATCCATCGCTAGCTGAGCAATTCCACGCTCTGGCCGCGGCATTTTGAGGGCGGAATCCAAAACGCTCTTTCTCGACCCTATCAAAAATTTGCAACAGAGCCCTAATTTTGCACCGCCGCTCTCAGGCCCCAGCGTTGGCGAAGACGACGTGGAGGCTTCCGCGCTCAGCCTTAACCACAGCGTAGAGCCGATCCAAATGGCGTTGGTGCATCTGTGGACGCCCCATAGAATGCAAGACAAATTTTGATTTTATGGAGTGTAGTTGAGCACTGTCATCTGTCCGGCCTCTTTGTTGGCTTTTGAGATGCCAGGGCCAATATGGGAGTTCGTGGACCAGATCCAAATCAGGGATGCGTGCTTGAACACGATGCACCAAACTGGTTCTTCTGATCCCGTCTCATCAACTGTTACGCCATATCTTCCTTTGTCTGTCCTACACCCTTACGACGGCTCTGACGGTGAACGACTACTGCATCACCGCCGGAGCTTTGTAAATTTCACCCGTTGCCATCAATGCCCAGACAATCCGGGCCATCTTATTGGCAAGGGCAACGACAACCAGCATACGTGGTTTGCACGCAATCATGCGCGCCAGCCACGATCCCTTTGGGGCGCCCTTACGCGCCGCATGCATCACCACGGTACTCGCTCCGATAATGAGCAAGCGCCGCAAGGTTCGCTCCCCCATCTTCGACGTGGCTCCCAGCCTCTGTTTACCGCCGGTCGATTTTTGTAATGGCGTCAGCCCAACCCACGCGGCAAAATCACGCCCCTTGGTGAAGGTGGCAGGATCAGGAGCAAGAGCCCTCAGCGCGATCGCTGTAATGGGTCCAATGCCGGGAACGCTCATAAGCCTACGTGCTGCTTCATCCTCTTTGGCACGACGTGCAATTTCAGCATCGAGCTGTCGGATACGTTCATCAAGCGCTTTCAATGTCTCGACCATGATTGCGAATACGGCACGGGCGGCTTGCGGCAGCCCGCTTGTTGGATCATCGACAACCGCGACAAGCCTTGCGACATGCGAAGTCCCCTGCGCAACGGTCCAGCCATATTCGGCAAGCTGGCCCCGCAGCGCATTGATTATCTGGGTGCGTTGGCGGACCAGTAAATCCCGGGCACGAAACACGGCAGCACTCGCTTGCTGTTCCTCACTCTTGACTGCAACGAAACGCATGGTCGGACGCTGTACCGCTTCACAAATAGCTTCCGCGTCTGCAGCATCATTCTTTTGCCGTTTAACAAAGGGCTTCACGTATTGTGGCGCAATCAGGCGGACATTGTGGCCCAGTTTGCTGATCTCACGTGCCCAGTAATGCGCGCCGCCACACGCTTCCATAGCGACAAGACATGGCGATTGCCTGGCGAAAAACTCAAGGAGTTTGTTCCGCCGAAGCTGTTTGCGCAAAACAACTGCGCCAGATGCATCAGCACCGTGAACCTGAAAAATTGTCTTCGCAAGATCAAGACCAATTATGCTAACTTCCATTGTGGACGCCTCCTCTTCTCGTGGCCGTTTAAACACTACCCACTATGGCACATCGATGCCGCCGAGGGGCGTCCACCCCATCACGGATCAGCTAATGAGCGGAGCTCGATCTTTGATGGGTCCGCTTATTTGGTTGCTCCCGCCAAGGCTCGGTAACGAACGGATTTCGGACGTCGGCAGGCAAGCATTCGGTTAAGAATGGCGACGCCGATCGCAGGTTCTGTCTGTTGAGCGAGGAATGAGCGAGCACGCAAACGCGGCCCGATGATACCCTTGTATTTGCCCATCGCGGTTTCGACCAGCGCTCGCTTGCCATAGCCGGTAGATGCCTACCATTTCAGCCGGCCATCTATCTGCGCGGATGCGATGTGGTCGTCTCTCTGGCAGGACGCTTGGGCGTTGGGCCTTTCAACCGCGTTCGAGCGTGGTGGAATGACGACCTGGGAGCGGGAAAAAGGGTGGGATTCAAGCCGCAAGGGCAAACTTGGCTTGCTTGAGCCAACCATCGGCAACCGCTGCCCGAACCTGTAATACCCGATGGGCACCGGCAGGAGACCAACGCATCTGCCGCTTCTTGTTCATCCGAGCGCTTACGAGGCTATTGGCGGCGCTTTCGGCCGGAGAACTCGATATCGGCTGACCCGACCAATATCGATGGCAGTAGTCGACAATCGACGTTGTGTTCTGGACCAGGTAGGATTGGAGGTTGCTGATCAATACGGACAATCGCTTGAGCTTTTGGTTAGCGTCACGAAGCGTGGTGTGCTGCTCCAACGGGTAGAGCATATTCCTCACGGCTCTCGTCGCCTCCCTGACGTAGCCGCTCCAAAGCAGATGGCGAAGCCTCGGCACATCAACCGCAACATCTCGAAGGTAGATGTTCAGATCGCCGATATGCCTGAGGCCTTGTCACGTCTGTTCGATGTGCCGGAGTCGCATCGACAGATGGAACCAGTCAAGAATATGCGTCACGGGCTCCCTTGTTGCACTGAGCACGATGCTTTGCAGCCCGACGTCTCCGTCGCTGAAAACAGTGACGTCGCGGCCAGGCAGCCATCCTTGCGCCCGCATCGCGGCACGAACCGCATCGTGCTTGCCGGTAGCCACATGCGGTGCAGCCGCGAACTGACGCGGTAGCCGCCCCGGTGAAACAACGCGTCCCATGGCGATTTCGAAATGCCGGCTCTGATATCCGGGAACTGCACGGATATAGGCGCCATCAATGAAGACGGAAATGGGGGATCCGCCGGCCCGGCTCATGCGATAGGGACTCGCGGCATCCCACTTTTCGATCTGATCGGCCACCTTGGCGAGCCGGTTGACGACGGTTCGATGATTGTGTGGCCGCGCGGTCGGTACAAAAAGGTCGAGTACACGAGCTGCTTCACGAAACGACAGGCGCGAACCGAGCTCAGCTTGTACGCGCTCCAATTCCGGCGTCGCTCTGCCCTTCAACAAGATCTCGATGTTTCCGGTGTACGCCTTTGCCGGCTTTCCGCAGGTACAGCTGCGGAACCGAGGCACGCGCAGGCGACAAATACCAAAGAGCGAATGGACCGTACGAGATCGATAGTCATGAACCCCGTGAAGGCGGCCACAGTCGTGACATTTCCTATCCTGCCTACTGGCTTGATCCGCCTGAAACTGCGTGAGTTCCTCCTGCAGACGGCACTGTATCACCTTGCCTTCCTCAAGGGACAGGCCGAGCGCGTCGAGACCCACTCCGTCGACACTGCGGTCGACGGTTGCAATTTCTCGACGCTGCAGAACGCCGTCAGTGCCGATAACCTCAACCCAGACCTTCATCCTCAATTGTCCCATCACCGAGTGCCCTTTCCAGAAAAGGACTCGATTACCTGAAGGTTCTTACCCCCACCTTTTTCCCGCTCCCTGCCCGAATGCAGCAAGATAGGCCGAAAATGACCGAAAAAAGCTCAGTATTGCAACGATGCAGCCAGAAAGCAGGCAAGACCATCAAAAAATCAAACCGCAGATCCAATAGTGCGGCAACGCAACGCGTTATTCAGCAGCCTGCTAGAGGAGCGCGGAAGACCGAATATCCTCGGCTGCGAAGTCGATCAGTGCGCGGATCTTGCGTGGCAGGGCCCGACCCTCTAGATAGACCGCGCTGACGGGACCGCGGTCGCCTCCGAATTCCTCCAGCAAGGGGACCAGCGTCCCGGTCTCGAGGGTGTTGCACAAGGCGAACCGCGGAATGTTGGCGATGCCCATGCCGCCGACGGCCAGATCCATGGCAGCGCGCGCCGAGTTGACCTGAAAACGCCCCCGGATCTGAACAACTGTCTCGGTCCCGTTTCTTTCGAGCACCCATCTGTGCGGAACCCGCCGGTTGGTGTCCACAACACAGGTATGGTTGGCGAGTTCTTCGGGCGAGCCGGGTTTGCCGTGTGCTCGGATATAGTCCGGGCTGGCCACCAGAAGGCTGCTGAAGGTGCCAAGCCTGAGCGTCTTGAGCGACAGCATCTCGGACCGGCCAATGCGAAAAGCCAGGTCGATGCCGTCGCTGGCCAGATCGACATAGCGGTCATCGAGCCGCAAATCGAGCGTAAGATCCGGGTTCTGTCGGGCAAACCGGGCCAGCATCGCCGTGACGTAGAACTCGCCGAAAGTCACAGGGGCCGAGATGCGAATGACGCCGGTCATGTCGCGCGATCCTTCGGCAACGCTGCCGAGCAGGTCATCGAGATCATCGAGCAGCGCGGGCGCCCGCGCAATCAGGTCCTCACCCGCCGGCGTCAGCCCCACCTTTCTTGTGGTCCGCTGAAGCAATCGGACGCCAAGCCGATGCTCGAGCTCGGCCACATATTTGGAGGTCAGCCGGTTCGACACGCCGAGTTGACGGGCGGCCGCAGTGAAGGAGCCAGTCTGCGCGGTGGCCACGAAGGCCCGGAGTTCATCGACAATGTCCATGGCAAATCACTTAGTACAACTCGTGGATAGTCATTCCATATATCCGCCATTTCATTGATTGATGGCAAGGTTCATCTTCCTGGCAGATCAAACAGCGCGTGAAAGCGCGCACTGAAAGGAGCAAGTCATGAAAATCGCAATCATCGGCAACGGCAATGTCGGATCTGGTCTGGCAAATGTCCTGAGCAAAACAAAACATGAGGTCGGGGCCTATGGTCGCGCCGACGATGTGGCAAACGCCGTGAAGGAGGCCGATATCGTCATCCTCGCGATACCCTATGGGGCAGCTGCCGAAATCGCCAATCAGGCAGACTTCACCGGCAAGATCGTCATCGATGTGTCCAACCCCGCCACCGAGGATTTCTCGGCCCTGCAACTCGGCACCACCACGTCGGCCGCCGAGGCGATCGCCGCGCTCGTTCCGGGGGCATCCGTCGTGAAGGCTTTCAACACGATCTTCGCCCAGCACTATGCCGGGGATCTCAAGCTGGCCGGTCAACCGTTGCAGACCTTTGTCGCCGCCGACGACAAGACGGCGCGCGACACCGTCAAAACGCTGGCCGCAGAGGCCGGGTTTGAGCCGGTTGACGCGGGCCCCTTGTCCACCGCCCGTCAGCTCGAGCCGCTCGGTTTCCTGAATATCCAGTTCGGCTATGTGCTCGGAAAAGGCACAGAGATCGCGCCGCGCTGGCAGTTTTCCGCCTGACCCAACCTCCCGAACAAAGGAAAAAGACAATGCCCAACGCAAACCATCATAGCCCGCCTCAACCACCGGTGATTCCCGGTGTGGCAAATGCCGATCTGGCAGCCACAATCCTGCGCGTCTCTCTGGGAATACTGTTCATCGCCCATGGCTGGCTGAAACTGGCGATATTCACGCCGGCTGGAACGGCCGCCTTCTTCGAAAGCCTCGGCTTTCCGGGTGCGCTTGCCTATCTCGTGATGGCCGCCGAGCTCGCCGGCGGCGTGGCGCTGATCCTCGGCGTCTGGACCCGCTGGGTGTCGCTCGCGTTGGTGCCGGTTCTGCTCGGCTCGATCTACGCGCCGCATGGCGCGGTCGGCTTCTTCTTCTCGAATGAAGGCGGCGGCTGGGAGTATCCGGCGTTTTGGACGATCACACTGGTCGTGCAGGCCCTGCTGGGCGACGGCGCCTATGCGCTCAAGCGCAGCCGGACCTGATCCGATCCGTCCTCATGGTGCGGGGCAATCAGCCCCGCACGCTTCCGCACAGGAGTTTCACGATGACCAATCCAACCGAAAATTTCGACATGAATACCGCGCCGATCCGCATCAATACCGTTCGGCTCAGGGTGCGGGATCTCGATGCCGTTTCGTCCTTCTACCGTGACGTTCTGGGGCTGGTGCCGCTGGCAGAGGTCAGAAGCAGCGTGACACTGGGCACCGAAGAGACGCCGCTGCTGCATCTTGACGGCGACCCGTCGTTACGCCCGCGCGATCCCAGGCAGGCGGGGCTGTTTCACACCGCCTTTCTGTTGCCATCGCGCGGCGAACTTGCCCGCTGGCTTGGCCATGTGACCGAAACGGGCGTGCGGCTGCAGGGCGCATCGGATCACATCGTCAGCGAAGCGATCTATCTAGCCGATCCCGAAGGCAATGGCATCGAGGTCTATGTCGACCGTCCGCCAAGCCAGTGGCGCGATCGCGCGGGTTATATCCGTATGGCGACTGACCCGCTGGACCTTGAGGGCCTGATGCGCGCGGCGCAAGGCCGGACATGGGCCGAATTCCCGAAGGGCGGCATCATCGGCCACGTTCATTTACAGATCGGCGACACGAAAGAGGCGGATCGCTTCTACCGCGACGCCCTCGGCTTCGACATCGCGGCGACCTATCCGGGCGCGAGTTTCTACGGCAGCGGCGGTTATCACCACCAGCTGGCCGGCAACATGTGGAACAGCCGCAGTGCCGGGACGCGGGATCCGTCCGAGGCGGGGCTGAGCGAAATCACCCTCGGCGTCGATCCGACAGCGCATCAGGCGATCACGCAGCCCCTTGGCGGCGATCGCTTTTCCGATCCCTGGGGCACCGCCTTCGCGCTGGCGCAGTAAGGTCCTTTGTGAACCTGATAGTAATAAAGGAGACAAGACATGCTTGTGAATGGAAAATGGGTCGAGAACTGGCAGCCTGTCCAGAAGGCCGATGAACAGGGGCGTTTCGTGCGCCAGGTTTCGGAGTTCCGGAACTGGATCACAACCGACGGGCGTCCTGGGCCTACGGGCGAGGGTGGTTTCGAGGCCGAGGCCGGGCGGTACCGGCTCTATGTCGCGCTGATCTGCCCCTGGGCCTCGCGCACCCTGATCGCGCGCCGCCTCAAGGGGCTTGCGGATCTGATCCCCGTCACGGTAGTCAACCCGACGCTGACCGATCAGGGCTGGCAATTTGGCGACTATCCGGGGGCGGATGAGGATCCGCTTTACGGGTCGAGATACATGCACGAGATCTACACCCGCGCCGATCCGCATGTCTCGGGCCGCGCCACGGTGCCGGTGCTGTGGGATATGAAGCGCGGCGTCATGGTGAACAACGAAAGCGCCGATATCATGCGGATGTTCGATACGGCGTTCGAAGGGATCGCCCCGTCAGAAATCCGCCTCTATCCTGCCGATTTGTCCGACGAGATCGATGTGCTGAACAGGCAGGTCTACGAAAATCTCAACAACGGGGTCTACAAGGCCGGGTTCGCCTCCAGCCAGGAGGCCTATGACGAGGCCGTCTCGGGGGTGTTCGCGATGCTGGACCAACTGGAGACGCGCCTCGGTGACGGCCGCCCGTATCTGTTCGGCGACAGCCTGACGGAAACCGATATCCGTGCTTTCGTGACGCTCATCCGGTTCGACGCGGCCTATCACGGACTGTTCAAGACCAACCACAGGCAGATCGCGGACTACCCGCATCTTTCGGCGCATATGGAACGTGTGTTGCGGCTGCCGGGCGTCGCGGGAACGGTGAACATGGGTCACATCACGCGGGGCTATTACTCGATCAAGGCGCTGAACCCGACGGGCATCCGGCCGACCGGCCCGGCGCATGTCCGGCGTTTGCTTGACGCTGTCGCGTAGTGGAAACCCGTGTTAGGCGGGCGGGTGCGAACCTCCGCCGGACATGCCAAACTACTTACAGCAGAAAGGAAAATCATGTCCAGACCGGCTCCGCAGGTGCAGCACATTGAACGCGAGGAGCAGCCGAACAAGGACCGCTATGTCTTCCGGTTAGGCGAGGACGAAGCAGAGATAACATATTCGCGCGCGGGTGAAAGCATGATAATCATTGACCACACGGAGGTTCCCGATGCGATGCGCGACCGGTCGGTCGGGCAGGCGCTGGTGCGGCGCGCGGTCGAGGATGCGCGGGCCGAGGGCCGTTCCATCGTCCCGCTCTGCCCCTTCGCCAAAGCGCAGTTTACGCGCCATCCTGACTGGCACGATGTGCTGAAACGCTGAACTGGAGACGCAATCATGAGCTGGAGCCCCTGCCCCGATCCCACGCTGGGTGATCCCGAAACAGTCGATGCGATCGAGACGCTGATCATTCCCCGCGCCGTCGATCTTGGCGGGCTGGAGGTGCGCCGCGCCCTCCCATCGACCAAGCGGCAGATGGTCGGCCCCTTCATCTTCTTCGACCAGATGGGACCGGCGGAATTCCTGACCGATCAGGGAATCGACGTGCGCCCGCATCCGCATATCAATCTGGCGACGGTCACCTATCTGTTCGAGGGCCGCATTCGGCACCGCGACAGCCTTGGCACTGATCGCGAGATCGAGCCGGGCGCGGTCAACTGGATGAAGGCGGGGCGCGGCATCGTCCATTCCGAGCGCACCGATGAGGAGCGGCGCCGACAGGGCCAGCGCCTCTTTGGCCTTCAAACCTGGGTGGCGCTGCCCGAGGCGCAGGAGGAAGGCGATCCGGAGTTCGTCCATCACGGCGCAGAGGCCCTGCCGATAATCGAAGAGGGCGGAGTGAAGGCGCGGCTGATCGCCGGCGCTGCCTTCGGGGCAAGATCGCCGCTCGCGACGGCATCGGAGACGCTTTACGCCGATGTCCAACTCGCCCCCGGTGCGCGCTTTGCCGTCGAGCCCTCCGTGACCGAACGTGCCCTCTATACCATCTCGGGCGAGATCGAAGTGGCGGGACAGTCCTTTGCGCCGGCCCAACTTCTGGTGCTAAGGCCGGGGGACCAGATCCTCGTGCGCGCCAAGAGTGGCGCCCGCGTCATGCTTTTCGGCGGCGAGCCGATGGAGGGACCGCGCTGGATCTGGTGGAACTTCGTCTCGTCGCTCAAGGAACGGATCGAGCAGGCCCAGGAGGAATGGCGGCGCGGGCGTTTCGACACAGTGCCGGGCGATGAAGCTGATTTCATCCCGCTCCCCGAGACGAACACCAAACCGCGAAGGGCGCTCGGTGGCGTCTACTATCCGTAAGGGCGAGGTGTGCACGGTGGTCGACGGTATGCTGCCAACCCGTCAACCGCGCGATGCGCTATCGCTTTTGCAGGGCAACAGTACAGAGGTTGCCAGCAACGCGGTGAAAATGAATGTGCCCGATCGTGAGGCAGGGATGTGGGGCTAAATTTTGACCGGGCGCATTGAACGTATCAGGGTCTTTGTGAAGGTCGCCGAGCTGAATGGTTTTGCGGCGGCCGCGCGCGAGCTTGGCGTCACGCGTTCTATTGCCACGCGGTATGTCAACCAGTTGGAGGACGAGCTTGGCGCGCAACTGCTGGTGCGGACAACGCGCAAGGTCTCAACCACCGTGGCCGGGCGGCTCTATCTGGAGAGGATGTAAACGCTTCTGGCCGACCTGGACCGGGCGGATGAATTGATCAATCAGCAACACGCCACGCTATCGGGCGAGCTACGCCTGTCGGCACCTGTCTCCTTCGGGCAGAGATTCCTTCCGCGGGTGCTCGCCGGGTTCCGCGAGAGCTATCCCGAGGTTCTGCTCAAGATTCACCTGACCGACCGTTTCATCGATATCATCGAGGAGGGGTTCGACATGGCATTGCGTATCTCGGGACCGCCGGAAGATGTCTCGACCATCAGGCGCAAGATCATGCCCATCCGCCGCTCGATCGTCGCCAGCCCCGGTTACCTTGAGACCGCTCCGCCGCTTGAGCAACCCGAAGACCTGAGCGGACACACCATTCTTGGCTATAGCCATTTCCCCGGCGGACAGAGCTGGAAACTGACGCATTACGCGTCCGGTGAGGTCCGCTCGGCAACCGTCCGTCATGGGTTCGAAAGCAACAGCGGCGAATTGATCGTCGCGTCTGCCTTCGGCAACGGGGGCGTTTCGATGCTGCCGAATTTCCTTGTCCGTGATGAATTGGCCGCAGGCACGCTCCGCCGGATTTTGAAGGACTGGACGCCACCCGAGATCTGGCTGTCGGCGTTCTATCCCCCATACGAGATGCTCCCCGCGAAAGTCGGAGCCTTCACGGGGTTCATCGAGGAACAGGTTCGTGCCTTCCCTGACATGACCGGCCAGGTGGTCGCGTAGCCCGTGCCGCCGCCGACTTCGCGATGCGATATGGGCCGTAGCATAAAAGCTCAAGGCATGTTGATGGTTTCGATGTAACCGGCGGTGCCTTCGTAACAGCTAATCCGACCCATCCAGTCACGATAAAGATGAGGGACGGAAATATGCGCCCGGCAGGCGCAGCGATTTTGGGTAACGTCGTGCCAATTTTGCCCGTTGCCATGCGTGCCGTGAGGATAAGGCTGCGATCTGCGCGGTAAAGCTGTGCCCCGACCCGCGGAGATTGCCGCGCCGGGATTGCCGGGTGATTTTGCAATATTTGCGTTAGTTTTCGCAACAGTTGCGATGATCTGGAGCTTGTTGTGGCGAATAAAAAACGTATTATTGCACAGAGCGCGTCAGTCAATTGCGCAGAGGTCAACTTGTCTCAGCCGCCGTTTTACCCACATGCTAAGCAACAGAATGCATCGGAGGAAATGACAATGGGCCTGCTCATTGACGGCAAATGGGAAGACCGCTGGTACGACACCGGCAAGAGCAGCGGGAAATTCGAGCGCGAGGATGCACGTTTCCGCAACTGGATTACGCGCGACGGCCGCCCCGGCCCAAGCGGCGAGGGCGGGTTCGAGGCCGAGGCAGGTCGGTATCACCTCTATGTTGCTCGATGTCGCGGTCCCCGCCGGCCGACGCAAGGTGCTTGCGGCAGACACACGGGCCAATGCGCTGGCCTATGTCTTTGCTGGTTCCGGCACGTTCCGCGATGCCAGCGACCCTGTAGGGATCAAGGTCGAAAAGGAATATCGCGGGACCGAGCTGAACATCCAAGACATGAGCGGAAACCGCACGCTGGTCCGGTTCGGGTCTGGCGACGAGATCACGGTTCAGGCAGGCGACGAAGGCATCCGTTTCCTGCTGATGACCGGCAGACCGATTCAGGAACCCGTCGCCTGGCATGGCCCCATCGTGATGAACACCCAGGAAGAACTACGGCAGGCAATCTTTGAGCTGAACAACGGCACCTTCCTAAAGCAAGCGTGAGGATGCCGCACGATACGCAATACCAACCAACTGAAAAGGAAAAGACAATGGCACAGCCCAAGATCGCAATTATCTTCTACTCGACCTACGGAACTAACCATGCCGTCGCCTTGGCGGCGGCAGAGGCCGCCCGGGATGCAGGTGCGGATGTCCGCCTTCGCCGGGTTCCCGAGACGGCCCCGAAAGAGGTTGTCGCGACTCAGGACGCCTGGAAAGCGCAACTGGACAAGATGGGCGATATCCCCGAGGCGACGGCCGACGACATGGAATGGGCCGACGGTTATTTCTTCTCTGCACCGACCCGTTTCGGTGTAGTGGCCAGTCAGCTTCGGGCCTTCATTGATACGCTGGGTGGGCTGTGGGGTGCCGGCAAGCTGGCCAACAAGACCTTCACGGCCACGACGAGCGCCCAGAATCCGCATGGTGGTCAGGAAGCGACCATACTCAGCCTGTACACCACTGCGATGCATTGGGGCACCATCATTGTCGCTCCGGGCTTTACTGATCAGTCGATCTATGATGCCGGCGGTAATCCTTACGGTTTCTCGACCAACGCCAATGGCTTTGACGATGTCGGCAAGGCGGCAGTGGCCCATCAGGCCAAGCGCCTGGTGGAGATGACCGCAAAGATTACCGGCTGATCGGGACGGCAGATCGCGGGCGGTATCGGGGGCAGAGCCGCGCGCCCTACCGCCCGCGAAACCGGCCACTCGCCGCAGAAATATAAGTTCGTTGGACAAGAAGACTGCTGTTGCGTAGCCCCTAATTGGGTTCTGCCTCAACCTGTGTGGCGTAGTGATAGCATCCGGGCTCCGAGTGTCGGTCCGCAAAGAAGTTGAATGATATGAATCGTTTGTGATTCCATGCCGTTGATTTGATTGGCGATTATGCACTTTGCGACACTAAATAATAAAGAAGCCAAAGCCCGCTCTGACCAATATTTTACTCAAATTTTGCGTTTTTTGGGCGGATAGGCGCTTACGCGCTTTTCAGCTTTGCGGAACCAAAATTGCGAGGAGCGCTAATCGGCATTGGCCGCTGGGTTATCCAGATCGTGAAACGTTCCGACACCGCCCAAGGCTTCGAAGTGATCCCGCGAAGATGGGTTGTGGAGCGGACCTTCGCGTGGCTCGGACGCTGCCGTCGACTGGCCAAGGATTGGGAGAGAACCATTGCGAGCGCCGAGGCATGGGTCCTTATCGCCCATATCCGGCGGCTGACGAGGCATCTCGCAAGACCGTGAAATCATACGCCCCATTTTGAATCAGATGGGGTGGTTGCCGCCCTCCCCAGACGGCATCGCAATGTGCCAAGGTAATGGTGTTTACAGCCACTGAGCGGAAAGGACGGCAGGCACGCAGACAAATCACCGAATGGAAGGAGGATTATAACCGAGAAAGGCCGCATTCATCGTTGGGCAACATCACGCCCACCGAATTCGCCATGAAAATGGCATTGCCAAAACAGGCCGCATAAGGCCAATAGCTGATAAAGATACATCCATCGACCCCGGACCTTGATGTAGGTCTCGTCTGCATGCCATTTGCCAGTCACAGCCCGTTTTCTGCGGTTGAAGCGGTCCAAAATCAAAGGCGAGAAGTGCACAACCCAGCGATGGATCGTCGAATGATCCACACTGATGCCTCGCTCTGACATCATTTCCTTCAAGTCGCGAAGGCTCAAGCCGTAGGCCAGATACCAGCGAACGCAGAGCAAGATGATTGACTGGTCGAAATGGCGGCCTTTGAACATGGTCATCTCCCAAAACATCGAGAGGTGATTATCGGTCGCCGGTTAGCGAAGAGTTTGCAACAGAGCCTCGCGATCTATGGACACAGATGCTGACAACGATTGCTGGTCTGAAGGCAAGGGCTCGCTCGCCATGAATACAAACCGCCGATTCAACATCGCCGATTTATGTAGCGCCAGCCACGCCGTGATTTGTCACGTGATCATTCAGCCAAAACGCAGACCCTTCCGAGCATCTGTGGCAGGAAACACCCTCGGACTTACGATTGCGCCACATACTTTCGAGCGAGGGATTGGATTTCAGGCAAAATCGCGCAATATTACCGAAACCGAAATTCCATCTGGAGGATGTCGGTCTATTGTAGCCCAGATCATATTCGGCCAAAGCGGACAGCGCGGCCCGACTGAGTGCATCAGAATTGGAAGTTTCATGCCCCCCGCCTGCCGACCGCTGCTGAACAGCGCCCTCCTCCTGTTCTTCACCCTCCTGCTTGCCGCCACGCCCTTGACCGGCCCCGCATGGGCGCAATCGGCGCTGGCCCCCGCTGCAACTGAAACGACCGAGACCACCGACACGGTGATCCAGCCCCTGCTTGACGTCCTCAAGGATTATGCGGCGCGTGAAAAGCTGATCCAGTCGCTCGAGCAAAGCACGCCCGAGGGCGAGCCCGCCGGGGCGGATGCCGAGGCCGAAGCCGCCCCCACCACTTTGGCCGCCCAACTGGCCGCGCTCACGCGCACCACGATCAACGAGACATTGGCCATCGGCCGCAAGTTCGTGACCGACATTTCCGGCCTGACCACGCTGTTCAACGGCCGGTCCAATCTCGACTGGGGCAATCTCGCCGCCATGCTGGCGCCGCTTCTGGCCACCGTGGCGATCTCGCTCGGGGTGTATTTTATCGCCAAGCGAGTGCTGCGCAGCGGCATTGGCAATGTGTCCAGGCGCCTGCGCGATCGCGGCGCTTTCGCCGCCATGGCGCTGGTTGGCCTCTATTTCCTGGCAGAACTCCTCGCGCTGGCGCTCGCCTATTTCTCCACCAGCGCCTTCGCCGCCATGCTGTTCGGCACGTCAGGCGTCTCGATCTACCAGACGCTCTATCTCAACGCCTTCCTGGTCCTGGGCGTCACCGCGATCATCATCCGCGTCGTCACCGGGATCGTGAATGGCGACTATGCGGTCCTCAGGCTGGCGCCGCCCGTGCGGCAGATGATGCGCCGCCGCGGCATCCGGCTGTCCGGCATCCTGATCTTCGGCATCGCCTTCCTGGTGCCTGCGGCCAATTCGCTGATTTCGTTCACCGTCGGGCGGAGCCTGAGGGTCGTGGTCTACACAATCGCCGCGATCTATGCGGTGAAGGCCATCCGGGCCATTTCCAGCCTGCAGCAGGCCACCGCCGAGCTGCGCGAGGAAGAACCGAAGGAAGAAGGCGACGCCGCCGTCGACGAAGCGCTGCCCGAACCTGTGCAGTCGGCCTTCATGCAGATCTGGCCGCTGATCGCCTATGTCTATGTCGGCGTGAGCTATGTCATCGCCCTGTCCCGCCCCGCCCTGTTTGTCGATTTCGTCGGCGGCGCCACGCTCAAGACCGCTGTCGCGATCATTGTCGGCGGGTTGGTGCTGCGCGGCTGCGGCTACCTGTCCACCCTGCGCATCCGCGCGCCCTCCTTCCTGCCGCTTGACGACAAGGCGCTGTCGGCGCGGCTGACCTCCTTCGTGCCGGTCCTGCTGCGGCTCGTGTGGTTCCTGGTCAGCGTCGCCATCCTCGCCGTGGTGCTCGACGCCTGGGCGATCCTCGATGTCGGCTCCTGGATCGACGGCGAGCGCGGCAGCGCCATCATCGCGGGGCTGGTCAGCAGCCTCGTGGTGCTGATCGTCAGCTTCGTCGTCTGGGCCGCCGCAACCTCCTGGATCGATGACCGGATGGACGGCGCCCACGGCTCGGCGCTGGCCAATGCCCGCTACCGCACGCTCTATTCGCTCGCCAAGAACGCGCTCACCGTGGCGCTGGTCGTCTTCGGCGGCATGATCGCGCTGTCCGAGCTCGGGCTCGATATCGGCCCGCTGCTCGCAGGCGCCGGCGTGCTCGGCCTGGCCATCGGTTTCGGCGCGCAAAAACTCGTCCAGGACATCATCTCGGGCGTCTTCATCCAGCTCGAGAACGCCATGAATGTCGGCGACGTCGTCGGCGCCGGCGGCATCACCGGCGTCGTCGAGCGGCTGACGCTGAGATCCGTGTCGCTGCGCGATCTCTCGGGCGTCTACCACATCATCCCGTTCAGCTCGGTCGACGCCGTGTCGAACTACATGCGCACCTTCTCCTTCCATGTCGAGGAAGTCGGCATCGCCTACAAGGAGAACGTTGCCGACGGCAAGGCCGCCATGCAGGAGGCCTTCGACCGGCTGATGCAGACCGAGCACAAGCCCGACATCCTCGAGCCGCTGGAAATGCACGGCGTCACCGGCCTGGGCGACAGCGCCGTCCTCATCCGCGCCCGCATCAAGACCGCCCCCGGCAAGCAATGGGGCGTCGGGCGCGCCTACACCGAACTGGTCAAGCAGGTGATGGACGAAAAGGGCATCGAGATCCCCTTCCCGCACACGACGTTGTTCTTGGGCCGCGATAAGGAGGGGCGGACGGATGAGCTGCCGATCAGGATGGAGAAGCTGGAGAACGTGGATCAAATCCGCCGATCCGGAAGTGCTGTGTATACGGGGTAACTGGGGTACTGGTATTTAAACCGGCGACCGCTACCGAGTTCGGCTTCAGCCGCAAAGACATCCACGACGCCCGCCAGATGGCGGCTGCTTTGATTTAGATCATGCTGATATGAAGTTGCAGGACGCATTCTAACAAGACACTCGCGAATGGGCATCAAAATGTCGCGCTCGCTTTCTGCGATGCTCTATGATCCTCCAAGAACTGGTCTAGATCATCCGCATTCATGGGCTTTGAGAACAGATACCCTTGACCGAAGTGGCTACCGAGAGCGGTCACGAAATCTAGCTGCCCTTGCGTTTCAATGCCCTCAGCAATTACGTCAACATTCATCGACCTACCAAGTGCAATCAGAGCATGTACAATCGCTGTGTTGCTGTCCTTCTGACCAAGCCCCATTACAAACGACTTATCAATCTTGATGCAGTTGACCGGATAGTCGCGAAGATGACTAAGCGATGCGAACCCGGTTCCGAAATCGTCAAGTGCGATACGAACGCCCTCCGCTGAAAGACGTTCAAGTATGCCGCTGATATCAGCGTTTTCGGTCCCGAGGAATACGCTTTCGATTACTTCTATCTTCAGGTTGTTTGGCGACAGATCGTTTTCTGCGAGTCCTTTCAGGACTTGCTCAAAGTACGCGCCCGACTTGAGACATGATGATGAAGCGTTGACGCTGACGAAATCGATATCGAACCCAATACGCTTCCAGCGTCCCATGTCTCGGAGAGCAAGAACAAGCATCACCTTGTCAATCTCATTGGCGCATTGCGGTTCATTCAAGGCATGTACAAAATCGGCGGGGCCAGAGATCGAACCGTCCAGGTTTCGAATGCGGGCAAGTGCTTCCACACCGCGCAACTCTCGGGTCTGCAAGTCCAAGATTGGCTGATAATGAGGTTCCAGCCGTTCATCAGCGATAGCTGACATAACCAGCATGACAGACCGCCGTTTGGCTTCAAGAGCGTGCGTGATCGATGGGTCGTATGCTTTCGCCCGGCCGCGTCCATTTTGCTTAACATGGTACAAGGCCAAATCTGATTTCAGGAACAGATCATCCTCGGTCGCGCTTATGGCATCATGAGCCGCGACACCAATCGATGCGCCTACACAAATTTCATGATCCTCATGCTTTATCGACACATTGATCGCACCAACCAATATAGTTGCGAGCTCAGCAGCAGCTTCCGAATTGCCTGAGATTTTCAAGAGAACTGCGAATTCATCTCCACCGAGACGTGCGCAAAATGCGTCGTCGGGAATCGTGTCTACGATGCGCTGAGCCACAGCTACTAGAACCGCATCTCCAGCCAAATGACCAAAATCGTCGTTGATATCCTTGAAGTTGTCGAGATCAATCATCAGCAAAGCAAGATAATCATTTTCATCCGCATGGGCGCTTATGCATTTTTCGAACATGCTGTGAAACGAATGCCTGTTGGCAATCCCGGTCAGACTGTCAATATTCGCGCTACGCCAGAGCCTTTGGTCTTTCTCGTATTGATCGGTGATGTCCTTGACGACACCAATGAGAAATTTAGTGCCATCATCAGCGTACTCGATTTCTGCAATTGATCGAACCCGTCGCTTGTTTCCCCTGGCCGTTACCAAATCGCATTCTATTTCATAGGGAGTTCCGTGTTGAATACATGCACTGACATTCTGCGTAAGCCTCTCCCGTTCGTATTCGGGATAAAAGGAGATTGCTCCCTCAAGGCTTGGTGGTTCAGTACCGCCGAATTCGTGAATGGCAAATACCTGTGGCGACCATTGCGTCACAAGCCGCTCTGTATCCAGAGACCAGGCTCCAATCTTTGACATTCTCTCAACCTGGGAAAGCAGCTTCCCGCGTTGGCGGGCATTCCGCTCGGAAGTCTTCGCCTCAAGTGCGGTTGTGTGAGCCCTGGTTAGCCCAACCAAAATGTCACGAAGCTTCGCGAGTTGAATGAGTTGAGATTCGGTTGCTTTTCGGGGCTTGGTATCAATGACGCACAGTGACCCAACGTTCATCCCATCATCAACAGTTATCGGGAATCCAACGTAATACCGGACATTCGGGTCACCCGTGACAAAAGGATTGCAACTAAAACGCTCATCTTTCTGTGTATCCTGAACCTCCAAAACGTCATCAGCAATAATCGTATAGTTACAGAAAGCTGCATCACGGCACGTATGGCTTTCGTTCAATCCGAGTTTCGCTTTGAACCATTGGCGATCGCGATCTACGAAGGAAACCAAGGCAATTGGAGCGTCAAAAATCAAAGCTGCCATGTCGACAACGGAATCAAATTCCGGCGTGGGCTGGGTGCCCAGAATTCTTAACCTGTGAAGTGCGTCCAGCCTCTCAGATTCGTTGTTTGGAACAGGGTAATGCATTGGCGAAGCCATTTACGAAAACTCTAACAGGACGGGTGACAATTGCTTTGATTGACGCTTAGAATTCCGACCAATCGGCCGAGCTGGCGGTCATCGCCGCGGCCGTTCCCGAATTGCGGACCAGCTTGGGCTTTGTCTGTTCACGTCGACTTGAATTGAACCTTTCAGGTGCTGACATGCTGGTGGCAACCTTGCGAAGCTGTGACGCCTGACCTGTTGATTGTCCGATATCAAACATCCTGACAATCTCGCTCAGGCTATTTGCCTCCTCGGCGAGAGAGCTTGTAGCAGCGGTATTTTCTTCTGACATCGCAGCATTCTGCTGAGTGAGCTGGTCCATCTGATTGACTGCGACGTTGATCTCCGAGAGCCCGGTGGACTGCTCATTGGTTGATGTCGCAATTGCAGCCATATGCTCGTTGATCTTAGTGATGATCACGTCGATTTCCTGAAGCGATTGCCCGGTCTCAGTAACCAGTTCGACCCCCGATTTGACCTCGGTTGCCGACGTAACGATCAACTCCTTGATTTCCTTGGCAGCTGTCGCAGAACGTTGGGCCAGCTCTCGGACTTCCTGTGCGACAACGGCAAATCCCTTACCCGCTTCTCCTGCGCGGGCCGCTTCCACGCCTGCATTGAGTGCGAGCAGGTTGGTCTGAAAGGCGATTTCATCAATCACGCCAATAATGTTGGAAATCCGTTTGGACGAATCTTCGATCCGGCCCATTGCCTTGACTGCATTGGAAACGATCTGGCTTGAGGCCGCAGCACTGGTGTTGGCTTGCCCCGTCAGAGTGCGGGCTTCCTCGGTCCGTTGCGCAGAGTTGGAAACATTGACGGTAATCTCATCGAGTGCCGCCGCAGTTTCCTCAAGGGCTGCGGCCTGGTTTTCGATGCGTTTCGAAAACTCGTTCGCGCTGCTGCTTATGGCCCCGGTGTTCTCGCTGATCGAACCGATTCCGGACAGAACAGACGCCAGGGTCTCAGCCAGTTTGGTGATGGCGGCGTTGAAATCGTGGCGTAGCTTTTCCATGCTCGGCGGAAAGGCCTGTGGCAACCGCTGCGTCAGGTCGCCATTGGCCACTTCACCAAGGCTGTTTGCAATGGCACCAATTGCAGTCATGCGGACCGTGACATCGGTGGCAACTTTGACGACTTTAGTGACTTTACCCGACTCATCAATAATCGGGTTGTAGGTCGCTTGAATCCAGACCTCACGCCCGCCTTTGCCAACACGCATGAATTCGTCAGACAGCAGTTTGCCAGAGCGAAGGCTCCCCCAAAACTCCTCGTACTCCTTTGTCTGAACATAGGACGCGTCGCAAAACATCCGGTGATGCTTCCCGACAATTTCCCCCAGGGAATATCCGAGTGTGCCGCAGAAATTCTCATTTGCCTGCAGAATGGTTCCGTCTGGCTTAAATTCGATAATCGCCTGCGATCTGTCAATCGCTGCCATCTTGCGTTCGTCATCTATCGCCCTGATTTTTGCAGCGGTGATATCGCTGGCAATCTTGACGACCTTGACTGGTTTTGAACCGCTGAAAACCGGGTTGTACGAGGCTTCGATCCAAATCTCACGTCCACCCTTTGCAATGCGCTTGTACTGCCGCTGATCGAACTTGCCCTCCCGAAGGTTATCCCAGAATTTGGTATACTCCGAAGTGTCTCGATAAATCGGGTCGACAAAGATTGAATGATGCTTGCCCTTGATTTCGGAGAGGTCATACCCGACTGCTTTACAAAAATTCTCGTTCGCTGTGAGAATATTACCCTTCATGTCAAACTCAATCAGCGCCATCGACTTGCTGAACGCTTCAAGGGTCGGATTTGATCTGAGATTTGCGAACAGGCCTGACATAGAAGGAACGCCTTTCGAGTTTGCGCTCTCTTGTGGAGATGAGCATTTATAAGCATTTGACGCTTTTCTTATTTAGATATGCACCCGAAACAATAACAACTATTTAATCACGTTAGCTACTATTCCGCTCTACCCATGCGTCGGACAAAGACCGCGCGAGCGGCTTGATTCAATTGGTAATCGGGCGCTTTATTAGCCGAACATGAGACCGGTAATTTATCTGGGGTCAGACACCGGTTGTTAGATCAGTCCAGTCCATCAGAGCATTGGTGCATCTGTGGACGCCCCATAGAATGCAAGACAAATTTTGATTTTATGGAGTGTAGTTGAGCACTGTCATCTGTCCGGCCTCTTTGTTGGCTTTTGAGATGCCAGGGCCAATATGGGAGTTCGTGGACCAGATCCAAATCAGGGATGCGTGCTTGAACACGATGCACCAAACTGGTTCTTCTGATCCCGTCTCATCAACTGTTACGCCATATCTTCCTTTGTCTGTCCTACACCCTTACGACGGCTCTGACGGTGAACGACTACTGCATCACCGCCGGAGCTTTGTAAATTTCACCCGTTGCCATCAATGCCCAGACAATCCGGGCCATCTTATTGGCAAGGGCAACGACAACCAGCATACGTGGTTTGCACGCAATCATGCGCGCCAGCCACGATCCCTTTGGGGCGCCCTTACGCGCCGCATGCATCACCACGGTACTCGCTCCGATAATGAGCAAGCGCCGCAAGGTTCGCTCCCCCATCTTCGACGTGGCTCCCAGCCTCTGTTTACCGCCGGTCGATTTTTGTAATGGCGTCAGCCCAACCCACGCGGCAAAATCACGCCCCTTGGTGAAGGTGGCAGGATCAGGAGCAAGAGCCCTCAGCGCGATCGCTGTAATGGGTCCAATGCCGGGAACGCTCATAAGCCTACGTGCTGCTTCATCCTCTTTGGCACGACGTGCAATTTCAGCATCGAGCTGTCGGATACGTTCATCAAGCGCTTTCAATGTCTCGACCATGATTGCGAATACGGCACGGGCGGCTTGCGGCAGCCCGCTTGTTGGATCATCGACAACCGCGACAAGCCTTGCGACATGCGAAGTCCCCTGCGCAACGGTCCAGCCATATTCGGCAAGCTGGCCCCGCAGCGCATTGATTATCTGGGTGCGTTGGCGGACCAGTAAATCCCGGGCACGAAACACGGCAGCACTCGCTTGCTGTTCCTCACTCTTGACTGCAACGAAACGCATGGTCGGACGCTGTACCGCTTCACAAATAGCTTCCGCGTCTGCAGCATCATTCTTTTGCCGTTTAACAAAGGGCTTCACGTATTGTGGCGCAATCAGGCGGACATTGTGGCCCAGTTTGCTGATCTCACGTGCCCAGTAATGCGCGCCGCCACACGCTTCCATAGCGACAAGACATGGCGATTGCCTGGCGAAAAACTCAAGGAGTTTGTTCCGCCGAAGCTGTTTGCGCAAAACAACTGCGCCAGATGCATCAGCACCGTGAACCTGAAAAATTGTCTTCGCAAGATCAAGACCAATTATGCTAACTTCCATTGTGGACGCCTCCTCTTCTCGTGGCCGTTTAAACACTACCCACTATGGCACATCGATGCCGCCGAGGGGCGTCCACCCCATCAGGGATTAAATTTCAACGTTTTGCGTCTATGCGGTCAGGGATTGAGAATAGGTTGATTGATCCGGTATGCCGCACAAACATAACGACGCCCGCCGCCAACACATCGCCAAGATGAAGTTCAAAGTGACGAACTGGGCGGAGTACGAGGCGGGTCTTCGCCGCCGCGGTAGTTTGACGCTTTGGATAACGCCGGAAGCGCTTAGCGGCTGGGCTGCCCCACGACGCAAAACGAGGGGAGGCCAGCCGCGTTACTCTGGTCTGGCGATCGAAACGACGCTGATGATGGGCATAGTATTTGGATTGCGGTTGCGGCAGAGTGAAGGGCTCTTGAGCTCAGTGCTTGATCTGATGGGATTGGATCTGCCCGTGCCCGATCACACCACGCTCAGCCGCAGGGCCAGAACCTGGAAGCCATCGGCCAGAGGCAACGACCGACAGAATGTGGCTGACGGGCCCATTCACGTTCTGGTCGACAGCACCGGGCTGAAAATCTATGGCGCCGGCCAATGGCTGGAAGAGAAACATGGGGCAAAGTGGCTTTGTTGCAAATTTTCGATATGGCCGAGAAAGAGTCGTTTCGCATATGCGGTCAGAAGGCATCAGCCAGAGCTTAATGATGAACCTGGAATTGCTCAGCAAGCGATAGACTGGGGTTGTAGGAATATCTGCCTTGTCGCTTGCGCATCATTTGAACCATCTCGATATCGGCAAGCGTTATTGTCGCGCTTGAAAATGCCTTGAAGCCGAGCATCGGCCTGACACGTCGCTTGATCCGACGGTGATCCTGCTCGATGCGATTATTCAGGTATTGGCTTTGCCGGATGCGGATCGGCTTAGTATGAATTTGTCGCCTTTCCTGAAGCCGGCTGTGTTGATTTCCACCCAGAACTGAGCCGGGTGGGCGCATAATTTCCATTGAGAATTGAGCCATGTGAACCTTCCCCCAGAGCTGTGAGCGTCGGGGGCAACGGAGTGATCCACATGGGACTTTTAAACATAATTCGGCGCATGCATTTGCGGGAGAAGCTGTCGATCCGTGAGATCGCGCGGCGCACGGGGCTGTCGCGCAATACGGTGACCAAGCATTTGGCGGCGAACACGATCGAGCCAAAGTTTGCGACACCAGAACGTCCAAGCAAGCTTGACCCCTTTTCGGAGAAGTTGGCGGATTGGCTGAAGACGGAGGCCGGGAAGTCACGCAAGCAACGGCGGACCGTGAAGCAGTTGCACGCCGATCTTGTGGCGCTCGGCTTCACCGGTTCCTATGGCCGGGTGGCAGCTTTTGCGCGTCAGTGGCGGGCAGATAGGCAGCGCGAGCAACAGACCACGGGACGCGGGACCTTTGTTCCGTTGTCTTTCCGGCCGGGCGAGGCCTTCCAGTTTGACTGGAGCGAGGACTTTGCCGTTCTTGGCGGCGAGCGCACGAAGCTTCAGATGGCGCATATCAAGCTATCGCACAGCCGGGCGTTCGTCTTGCGCGGCTATCTGCTGCAGACCCATGAGATGTTGTTTGATGCCCACTGGCACGGGTTCCGCGTCTTTGGCGGCGTCCCCGGTCGCGGGATATACGACAATATGCGCACCGCAGTGGATCGCGTCGGTCGAGGCAAGGAACGGCAAGTCAACATCCGCTTCCTCGCCATGACGAACCACTACGTTTACGAACCCGAGTTCTGCAATCCTGCAGCGGGCTGGGAGAAAGGTCAGGTCGAGAAGAATGTTCGGGACTCCCGCCACCAGCTGCTGCAGGGGATGCCTGACTTCCCCGATCTTGCCGCGCTAAATGCCTGGTTGGAACAACGTTGCATGGAACTGTGGCGACAGACCCAGCACGGCACGCTGCCCGGCACGATTGCCGATGTCTGGGCCGAAGAGCAGGCCGCGCTGATGCCATTGCCTGCCGCCTTTGACGGCTTCATCGAGCTGAGCAAGCGCGTCTCGCCAACCTGCTTGATCAGCTTCGAGCGCAATCGCTACAGCGTTCCGGCGTCGTTCGCGAACCGGCCTGTCAGCCTGCGGGTCTATCTGGACCGACTGGTCGTGGCGGCCGAGGGCAACATCCTGTGCGAACATGTGCGGGTTATTGAACGCAGCCACGACAAACTGCCGCGGACGATCTACGACTGGCGGCATTACCTTGCCGTCATACAGCGCAAGCCTGGGGCTCTGCGTAATGGTGCGCCATTTGTGGAATTGCCGCCAGCCTTCAGGCAGTTGCAGGATTATATGCTGCGCCGCCCGGGTGGTGATCGCGAGATGGTCGATATCCTAGTCCTTGTGCTGCACCACGACGAACAGGCTGTTCTCACCGCCGTGGAGCTGGCCCTGGCCGAGGGCGTGCCGACCAAGACGCATGTGATCAATCTCCTGCACCGGCTCATCGACGGCAAGACGATCGGCGGCCCTGATCTCGATACGCCGCAGGCACTGGTCCTGCGCCGCGAACCCGAGGCCAATGTCGAACGCTATGACGGTCTGCGCACGCAGATTGCCGGAGGCCGCCATGCGTCATGATCCTGCCAGCGGTGCCATCGTGATCATGCTTCGCAGCCTGAAGATGCACGGCATGGCGCAAGCCGTCACCGACCTCATTGATCAGGGCGCTCCGGCCTTTGAAGCAGCCATTCCTATCCTGTCGCAGCTGCTAAAGGCCGAATTGGCCGAACGAGAGGTTCGCTCCATTGCCTATCACATGAAAGCCGCGCGCTTCCCGGCCTACAAAGACCTGTCCGGCTTCGACTTCGCCGCCAGCGAGATCAACGAGGCCACGGTCCGGACGCTGCATCGCTGCGAGTTCATGGACGGCGCGCATAACGTCGTCCTGATCGGCGGACCGGGCACCGGCAAGACCCATGTCGCGACCGCCCTGGGCATACAGGCCATCGAGCATCACCGCCGAAAGGTCCGCTTCTTCTCGACGATCGAATTGGTCAACGCGCTGGAACAGGAAAAGGCCAAAGGTAAGGCCGGACAGATCGCCGAAAGCCTGTCCCGCCTCGATTTGGTGATTTTGGACGAGTTGGGATACCTGCCGTTCAGCGCCTCGGGCGGCGCGCTGCTGTTCCACCTGCTGAGCAAGCTTTACGAGCGCACAAGTGTTGTCATCACCACCAACCTGAGCTTCAGCGAATGGGCTACGGTCTTTGGTGATGCCAAGATGACCACCGCACTGCTCGACCGACTGACGCACCGTTGCCACATCCTGGAGACTGGAAACGACAGCTTCCGCTTCAAGGCAAGCTCAGCCGCAGCAGCCAGAAAATAGAAGGAGATAAACCATGCCTTGACCTCAGCCTAAGCCGAAATCCATAATCAGAGGTGGCTCACTTCTCGATGGAAAACCCGGGCTCAGTTCTGAGTGGAAATCAACAGGTAGGGTTTCTACGCCCCGAGGCGGCGCGTACCGCCTCGGGGAGAATCATATTTCATCAGGCTGACGAACGCCAGACGCCAACCCGCATGTTTACATTGAATTTATTCGACATTCGCAACAAGTTCGGTTGCGGACGCTGGAGGGATTGCGCCATCAGCGAGAACTGATGAACGAAAATCACCCGCTGCTCCGAGCCGCGACCGCATGTCAACACTCATATCGAATAGTCCAGCATAGGTCATGACCTTCCCGATTCGCACTGGCGTCCCGAGCAGTTCGAAACGGCAATCGATCGACCTGAAGATCCGCGCCATTCTGGCGTCGAAGACCGATACGATGTGTTCAATGCCGGCCCGCTGAGCGGCTTCAACCATCCCGCACAAGAGCTCGACGGTGATTCCGTTGACCATATGGTTCACTTCTGCACGATCCCTCGCCTCGAAGATCTGCGGATTGACCGCAAATCGTGAGCTCTCCCAGATCAATGGACTTTCGACCGTGCCACCAGGCATCAGCACGGAAAACACGTCTCTGAGCATGTTGGGACCGGTCGTGGGGAGCAGACGTACAGCGCCACGAAGCTGTCCTGACCTCTCATCGAGCGACAGAAGGTAGAGAGGGTCTTCGGAATCGAACCGGTCGATCTCCCGGCCGTTTTCGACTGTGACGTCCCAACCGAGGCGACCGGAGAAGACTTCGGCTCGCATGCGGAACATTTCGTCAAACAGCTCGGGATACTTGTCCTGATCGGCACTTTCGATTGCGAATATCATGTTGGTGGTCTCCGTTCACTAATTGATGACGGAGGCACCAGTTATCGGTTGGGTTTCGTGACGAACATCCGGTCCAACAGCTGGGTTTACAAGGGGTCGAAAAGCAGCCCGGCTCTATGAGCGATTGAAACGGCATGGGTGTTGCTGGTGGCGTGGAGCTTGTGGCGGGCGCTCTCCAGGTAGCAGCGCACGGTGTGCTGCGACAAGCCGAGAATGACAGCGCATTCCCAGGCCGTCTTGCCCTCGGCGATCCATTGCAAGCATTCCAGTTCACGCGGAGAAAGACTTGCAGTCTCGTTCGCATGTCCCTCGATGCCAAGCACACGATCGTGGATGTGCATCGCAAGGACCTGGAAGTCACGCATATAGAGCAGTTTCGCGCTCGCCCAGTCGCGGGCGGAAAGATCCGACGTCACGGAGAACAAGGCACGATCGCCGCGGCGGCCGTGCACCGGAACTGTCAGGCCGCGGCGCCCGATGCCGAATTCTCCGGCTTCACCAAAAAAGGTCTTCAACCGCCCCGTCGTGTTTCCGAACTCGTCCCAATCAAGGGGAAGCATACGGCGAAATCCAAGACGAACAACGGGATCGACATCGACATAATGCCGGTTCTTGTAATGCTCGACCCATTCGGGAGGATAGGTTACGGCAAGATAGGGATCGGTCTCATTTTGACCGGCAACGCCTACACCGAAATAGGCAATGGTATTCAATGCGTATCGGGAGGCCACGTCTTTCAGGAACCGGATAGTTGAATTCCGGTCGGCAATGTCTGAAATTTTCGAGAGTGCGTCCATCAAATCGGAATCTGCGATATTCTCCAACGTCCTACCTTTCCTGGAACCTGAGATTCGGGCGCAATATTTCCATTATGAGTCGCATATGCAATGCATAGTTGTCGAACTGGGCAATTTCTAGATCGACAGCTTCCGAGCGTTGTTTGATGGGGAATCCTGTCAGGTATTAAAGGCGATCACGAGCGGCACGCCGAACAGCGACGCCCAGGCCCGGGCGGCCGCCTTCTGGATAGCGACGATGTTGGTGTCGCCGGTCCACCAGCCGTTGCCCGTTGCCACGATTACGCTCGGCTTGTAGATCATCGACTGCAGGGCCGGCCAAACCAAGAGTTGCTCGTAGCAGATCAGGGGAGCGATGAGCGTCCCGGCAAATTTGCCGGTGGGTTTTCCAAAGATATGGGCCGTTGCGCCACCCGATGCCCAGGGTTGCCACATCGAAACCGGCACGGGCATACGTTCCCGGTAGAGGATTTCTGCGCCCTTCCCTGACACTTCCATCATGACGTTGTCGTAGCCCTCAGCACTGACAATGATCGCACCCCCGTTTACCGTCACATCAAGGTCCTGAAGTGCGCGGACCCAGAGGTGTTCGGTGGTCGGTGTCCAGATCCCGAATGCGCTTTCGGGGAGAGCGATATTTTTCATGCCGGCTTTCGCCGCGTCCTGAACCAATGCCAGCGTGGCGAGATGCTGCGCATAATCCGCGTGCTTACCGGGAGAGGCATAGTTGAAGTGCGTGTCAATGCCGATCCAGCCTTCCGGTGGATGCGGTTCGCTCCAGTCTGAGGACGACAAGGCGAAAACTGCACCTATGACAAGAACAACGACCGGCCACGCCCGCGTCGTCATAGCAGATAAGGTGTGAGCCATGGCAATCAATCCAAACCAGCCCAGGCCCGGGAACAAGACGCCTGCGGCCGTGATCGGGTTCGCCCAACCGATGATGCCAAAAGGCGGAACGCTCATCAGGATCCATGCAAGCGCGTAGCGCAACGGTCGGTGCCATCCTGATTTCCGAGTCCAGAGGACGGCATGAACAAGCACAAACAGAACCGAAGCCGCGAGCCACAGGGCAAGCCCGATCCACATATCACTCGCGTAGAAGATTGAGACGCCAACAGGCAGCCCGCGCGACGCTGCAAGGAAATAGGCCAGCGCCACCAACCCAGCGACGAGCCGGTTGGGCGCAAACGCCCAGAGCGTCGGAAACAGGACGGCGGCGGGCAAGGCCAGCACCTCGCCGCTCCAGGCAATTGCACCGATAGTGGCGCTGCCTGCAACAAGGCCGATGCTGATCAAGCCGTCACGGAACGAAGGTAAGAATGGGCGTCGCCAGCCCAAGAACACCATCGGCCGGGATCGGCCCGAAATATCGTGAGTCATAGGAACCCTTGAATGGTGAGTGGAGAAACAGAAATCCCGGCGGCACTACACCACCGGCGTAGGGCGTTATCGGCCTGCCCGAACCATCGTTTGGCTGGACCGCGGATCGCTGCAAATTCACGCCGTCGATCACGACAGACGCGCCGATTTCAATCAACTGTCCGGGGAGTGCAACAACGGTCTTGATCAACGGACTAAGCCAGCCCGGGCAAAAGCCACGGCGCAGATATCCACGCTCACGGGCCCGTCGAAACTCGTGCGTTAACGGCGGACAGATGAAGATGCGATCCCCGACGCGAATGGCGCGGCTCAGCATCTCTATGCGCCAGATCCCGAGCGGATAGCTCGGCGTCAGATTGATCCTCAGCCCCACCCCATAGGCTGCGACAAACAAGGCGACAGGAAGGAAAAGAAGCGCTGTCACTACGGCAATGCGTCGCCTCCGTGTCATTGCTTGAGCCCTTGGCTCTTACTCTGCGTTTGCCGCAACGCTTCCGATTCCTTCAGTGCCTGCTGCGTGCGTTCCTGGGTAGCAAGCTGCTGGCCCGCCCGCATGAACGGCCAGGCGGCAGCAAGCTTCTGCTTCTCGGCCGGCGACATACCCTTGGCCGCTTTGTCGAAAGTCGAACCCGAGGGGTCCCTAGCGCCGTTGCCGAGCAAGGTCCGTTCTCCGAACCGTTCCGACACCGCCTTGTTGAAGGTATCAAGTTCGGACTTCACCATCCGGTCGGCCAGCGCGAACCCGAGTGCTGCGGCTAAGTCGTTTCGGTCGATGGCGTCCCGCACCTTCTCCATGGCCCGCGCAGCCGCTGGCGACAGCGACGGAATATCGATCGAGGTGCGCTTGCGGTGTCCTTCCTCCTCGGCAGCGTACTTCTTCATCGCGTTCTGTCGCATGTCCAGATAGCGCTCGAGATCGCGACGGAGCGCAGGAATGTTGACCTCCGCTACGCGCCGGTCTTGCCGATCCGCCCGGCTTGCCAGAAGTCCTTCGCGACCGCGCAACGCACCGAAGCTTGCCGCATTCAGTTCGATTTCGCCAAGGCGCTTACGCGCGACGTTCGCGTCTTCCAGAACGGTCTCCATACGCATCGCCTTGAAGGCGGATTCCGGATCCGCATAGACGAGCCGAATTCGGTCGGAGAGATTGTCCCACTGCTTTTGCAGGGCCGGATCGGCTTGCAGCTTTTCGTCGACCGCATCGGAAACCGACATGGTGAAGCTGGGGATGCCTTTAACCATCGGCTCCGCCTTTCTGATTGATTGCCGGGATTGGTGAAGCGGATGATCGACAAGACCGAGCCGTGCGCCGGCGGTGCGAAGCCGGACGCTGAGATCGACGAGTCTCTGTTTCTGCCGGATGGTCCATTGCACCCGGTCACGCATCAGCGCCCGGGCAACGCGAACGAGATGCAGACCGCGATTATTGGCGAAGCGGAGCGCCTGGGCATAGAACCGGCCGCCCGCATAATCGAGGGTCACTTCCTTGGCGTTCTTGCGGGAGAGGAGCTTCTCCAGTCCACCTGCTAGGTGGAAGGATCGGCTGCCGTAGTAGAGGGCCAAGTCCTCCCGGTGCCGGGTCATCGCGACATAGGTAAGATGCCGGTCGAGCGAGAGCGAGGCGAGCACCTTTACCCGGTCGACGGTTGCACCTTGCGATTTGTGGATCGTCGTCGCATAGCCATGATCGAGATTGCGATAGAATCGCTGATCGACGTCCACGCGGTGCACGCCCTCCCCCTCGCCGACGGCCACGGCGATCCTGCCGGGCGCTGCCTCAACGACCTTGCCGATCATGCCGTTCTTGACGCCAAGCGAGCCTTCGTTCTTAAGGAACACGATCTGGTCGCCAACGGCGAATTGCCGGGGTCCATCCTCGGTCTTGAAGGCGTGGCCTTCTTCGATCAGACCGCGCTCAACGAGCTTTTCACGCGCCATGATGTTGAGCTGGCGTACATCGCGGCGCAGATGCGCGAGTATCAAGGTTGATTTGTCCGGATCGTAGTCGCGGTTCCAGTCGGCAATCAGCGTTTCGATGGCGTCAAGCTTGAGCGGCCGCCCAATTACCCGGCCTTTCGCGCCATAAGATGACAGCGCTTCGGCAACGCGCCCGCGCGCCAGATCGAGCGAGGCGGCGCGCATCCAGTCTTCTTTCTGGCGATAGATGGTTTCGAGCTCGGCATAGCCGGTGCGTTCGACGATGGCACGAAAGGCAGCACCCGCCTCGATGGGCTGGAGCTGCTCGGCATCACCGACCAGGACGAGTTTGGCGCCGGCTTTCGTGATCGCTTCGACGAAGGTCGCCATCTGTCGGGACGACACCATGCCCGCTTCATCGAGAACGAATATCGTCTTGCCATCGAGATGCCGGCGTCCCTGTTTCCAATTGAGTTCCCACGACGCCAGCGTACGGGAGGGAATGCCGGCCTCTTTCTCCAAACCCTCCGCCGCCTTGCCTGCAAGCGCGCCACCAACGACGTTATAGCCGGCCAATTCCCAAGCCTCGCGGGCTGACTTCATCATCGTGGTCTTGCCGGCTCCTGCCCGTCCCACTATCGCTTCGATCCGCTCAGATCCTGCCACATGTGCAATGGCCGTCCGCTGTTCTTCCGACAGCCGGGAATGCCGGGCAAAGACGGTTTCCAGGACTTTCGCCGCAACCGCGAACCCGTCCCTTCCCGAAAGCCAGTTGGCGCGGGAAATCATTTCGGCCTCGAGCCTGATCATCCCCCGGGTCGTCAGCCGTGCCGGAACCCGCGCCCCGGTCGCAAAGTCGATTGTCTCGTTAGTGAGTTTCAGGCATTCCGGGCTTTCCGTAATCCGAGTGAGAAGCCTCTGGAAGTTCCGCGGATCGTCGACATAGCGATGCAAGATCTTGGCGATATCGCGCTGATCGAAGACGCTTCGTTCGGACGTCAGTATATCGAAAACGAGTTCAGGCCTGTGCTCGATCCGGGCGGCGTTCTTTTCCCGTTGGGCCTCATGCAATGCCAGCCGTTCGAGATCGATCCTGGTTCCCGCATCGCTCGCTTTGCGCTGTAGCGCCTTGGCCGCAACGCCGATATGGGTTGTCGGCTCGATGTCGATGCCACGTTCGGCGTAGGACCGGCCATCGACACGGATTTCGAGACCGGCCATTGCCAGGTGATGGTTTTGGAGATCGAGCCATCTCCGCCGCTGTTCGAGGAATTCCGCCTTCTCGCCGGACCAAAGTTTGTATTGGATTTTCCCGGTCTTGGTTCGAACCGGATTTCCATCCGGGCCAATCACCGCGACCTTCTTGGAACCGAACCCGTCCTGGGTGAGCGGACGCAATGTCGTCATCAGATGGATATGCGGATTGCCGGGATCGTTATGGAAGACCCAATCGGCCACTTGCCCGCGAGCGAGCACCTGCTCTGCGACGAACTGCTGGACGAGCGCGATGTTCTGGTCGCGAGTAAGCTCGACGGGCAAAGCGACAATGAATTCCTTGGCGAGCTGGGCGTCGCTGCGTTTCTCGAACGCCTCGACCTTGTTCCAGAAAGCTTCCACTGCCCCAGCAACCGAACGATCGGCGATCATCTCCCGCACCCATTTCGGCGCATCGGCAGGCAACAGGAATTCTTCATGGGCCAGGTTCTTCTTGTTTGAATAGTCGACGGTGCGCGCTTCCGCCTCGTGGCTCATTTTCGCGCAATGGCGATAGGCTGCGGACAGAACGGCGCTGCGGCCATTTCCACGGGAAATAAGCTGGGGTGTAAAATGCGTGATCGCCACGGTTCATCAGGCTCCTGCGAGACAAGTTCATCCTTGTTCCGCAGGCCGCCGCCCCGGCCCGACTGGGGCCGCAGCGAGCCACGTCGCCCCAGCGACGTATTACTGCGCCCTTGGACGCATTCCTTCGGAACGCAGGGATGATCTCTCAAAGCGTCGGATCTGCCGACCCGGCATTTCTGCCGGGATGCGCTTCACGCGCTCCCGGGCGATTCTCCTCATGCCTTCGGGGCATTCGTGACAATCGGGAGCAAACGGAATGAAGAAGCCATCATCCAGAATCAAAGAAGAGATCGCCAAACTCCAGGAGCAGCTGAAGGCCGCAGAGACGCGTGAGGCCGAACGGATCGGCCGGATCGCGCTCAAGGCCGGGATTGGCGAAGTCGAAGCCGACGAGGGCAAGCTGCTGACGGCGTTTGAGGACCTGGCCAAACGGTTTCGTGAGCGCGGCAGCGAGACCCGGAAACTCCCTCCCGCGCAAAACCCGTCTGGCGCGGCTTCGCGCGCAAATAGCGAGGCTTGAGCGCATGCGACAAGCAAGCCAATCGGAAAAGCGCAGGAAAGACACGCGCGAGAAAATCCAGCTCGGCGGCCTGATTGCCAAGGTAGGCTTGCGCTACGAGAAGCGAGCGCTCCTGCTTGGCCTTCTGATTGACGGCGCGCGGAGGATCAACGCGGATGAGAGGGAGCGCGATCGGTTGACGGCGATTGGAGCGGAGGCGTTTTCCGATGACACCGAGTAAGCTCATTCTTCTGCTTGCGCCCGTCGGCATGATGATCGCCGTCTGCATCGGGTTAAAAGGTTCCGAAGCCTGGTTGGCGCAATTTGGAAATTCGGTTGAGACGCAACAGACGTTTGGGCGGATCGGCATCGCCGTACCCTATGGCCTAGCCGCGGGTCTCGGCATCGTTTTCCTGTTTGCAGCGCGCGGAGCAATGGCGATCAAGTTCGCCGGCTACGGTGTTCTGACCGGTGCAATTGCCGTGATCGCCGTTGCCGCGACGCGGGAATTTACACGCCTCAGCGGTTTTGCAGATACGGTTCCGGCGGGACACAGCCTGCTCGAATATGCCGATCCTTCAACCGGCATCGGCGCAATGCTCTGCTTCATCGCCGGCATGTTTGCGCTGCGCGTCGCTCTCAGTGGTGATGCAGCGTTTGCAACAATGAAGCCGCGGCGGACGACGGGAAAGCGCGCAATCCACGGATCGGCCGACTGGATGTCCGTCACCGCCGCCAAGAATATGTTCGGCGAGGGCGAGCGAGGCGAAGCCGTTTTCCGGTCAGACATGCCTCAATCGAGACCGCATTGAGCGGCGCATTGGTAACATTTGAACGGGTGTGAAGACCGGCAACCGTCGTGTCGCAACTCCGGATCCGGAATATGATCGGACAGCATAACATGAAACCCTTGCCAACGACGAGGTTACCACGTGGCGCTGTCGAGCCTTTCTCACAGAATGCGACACCGCTCTCATCCCCCACAGTGCGTTGAACTAAGTTTGGATGTTGTGGCGATCGAAAGGGAATGAGCAGGTACATCGACGCAAGGGCCGTGATGACCAAAGCCTTTTGATCCCTTATTCACAACCTCGATATAGCCGATGAGGAAGCGGTATCATTGCTGTGGCAGACACGAGCACTGCAAAGCCGGGATACAGCCCGGCGGAGAGCTGATCGCACTCCGCCAGGGTCATTCGGAAGGAATGCATTACGCCGCCTCTTGCTCTTCAGTAAGCTGAGCCGGTTGAAGACCATGAAGATAGGTGACGGCGCGTTGTGCATGCGCCGCCGCCTGAAAGATCGCCCGCTTGTCGTCCTTGAGGACCTTCAGCCAGGAGTGGAGGTAGCTGGCATGATCCGGCCGGGGCTCCAGCTCAGGCACGATGCCGAGATCGGCGCACAGGAAACAACTTCCGAGCTCCGCCACATATCCCGCGAGCACGGTCGGAACGATCCTTGTGATAACGCGAAAGATCGCGTCCGACCCGGTGTGCTGGCGCTGTCCAGTGGGTTGCCTCGTGGCTGAGCACAGCGACGTAGGATTGCGCATCCCGGAAGCTTTCGAAGGGCGGCATCTGGATGTGGTCGCTTGCGGGAGCGAAGAAGGCTTTTGCGCCGCCGTGGCGGATCACAGCGCCGGTATGTTCGAAGAAGCGGTCCGCGTGCTCGATGCGCGATATCGGATCGGTGATCTTGTCCGGCCGGTGATAAAAGTGCTCAGGCAATCCATCGATCTGATCGCAGTTGAAGACGGTGTAGGTCTTGAGGAACGGGATATCCCGCTCGACCTCGTCGCCACGGGAATCCGTTTCGGTCTTGGTGAAGCGGCTGGCATAGACGACGGTTGCGCCGGTCTCGCCCTTGCGCACCTGTGCCCCGATCTGACCGGCCTGCCGGTAGGTCATCCAGAGTGGCGCTTCGAAGCCTCGGGCGAGGCTTTCCGACCAGAGGAGAAGCACATTGATGCCCGTGTACGGCTCGCCGGTGTGCCGGAGTGGTCGCGTGATCCGGCCTTCGAGCCCGCCCGCGCTCCAGGGTTTCATCCAGGGCCGGACACCTTTTTCCAGTTCAGTGATAATCGTCTCGGTGATCCGCGCATAGATATCGACGCGCGGGCTTTTCTCTTTCCTTCTCATTTTCAGACCTCCTGATTTCACGACCGCGCCGATCGCGGTCCGTCACGAGGTCCGAAAACGGCGGGGCTCAAGGCCGGAGCGGCACCCGAGCCGAGGTCCTGGTGCGCGCAGCGTGGCGGGGTGGCGGAGGGCCGGAACGAAGAGAAGGACGGCAAAGCCGTTGCTGCTGCTGCCGGCTCCGCCCGGACCTTTTTCGGGACGGACCGCGATCGGGGCATCCGCGCAGTGGAAAAGGCGGCGCTCGGCGCCGCCGTTGAGGAGTGAGATGATTGGTGGGTCAGTGAACCGGGTGACCGCCGGTGTAGGGGTCGTATTCGAAGAGGATGACGATCTCTGCCTCTTCGACTTCGTCGGCAGGGAGGACGCCGTATTCGCCGTCGGACTTGAAGAGGACGATCGGGGTCATGAGGGTGCGAGCGAGGTTCCAGGCGTGTTTTTGGGCGAGGGAAAGATCGTGCTGCATGTAAGGGCTCCATCGTTGGAGCGGGCCAATCCCGCTCTTGATGGCTCCGTCAGTGTGCGGCTTAGCGGACGCGATCACCGCGGAGGCCAAAGCCAAGCGGCCGCCGCTTGCGAGCGGACCCTTTACGGGTTGATCGTGGAAGTCCGCGCCGCACCAGGAATGCCATCCCTCAAAAAAGCGGGATTGGGTTGCGTCCGAGATAGAGTTCTGGCCATGTGCAGTCGGATTGGCCGGGCCGAGGCTGGATCGCCAGGTACACTCTCCGGTCGCCTGATGACAGGCCTCACACAGTGCGGGATACGAGGACTTCTTGTCGGGGAGTGTTCCGAGCAGAAATCAAGTCCGTTTCACGGCCTTGATCGCGGACGCGCCGGCCGCTTGCTTGATTGTCGTGGCTATCTCGCGGAGGAACGCCGCGCTGACAGAACCGATCGGCTCGGTGGACACGAAATCATAGTCCTTATCCATCTCGACGCGATTGAACTCGTCGAGAATGATCCAGCATGGGGTTTGAGCCCAATGCGCCGGCACTCGATTTCAGGGACAGTAAGCGCAAGCTGGCCGTCGAGCGGCGGCCTGGAGGTAAAAGGAAAGAGAAACACGACATCAGGATTGCCGGATGTTTTGATGACGATGCAGACTGGGCGCGGTTTCCGGCCGGATTCCTCGCCCTTCTGAGCTTCGCGATGCCAGAGATAATGAAACTCGGCGACGTCGCCCTGCTCAAGCATCGTCTTTGGCAGGTTCGAGAATGGCGTCAATGCCGGATATCAATTCCGCACTGACATCGTCCGGCGCATCATGCAGGGAATATGACTTCGTCGGGCTCGGTTCGCCGCGCATCCTGTGATAGTCGCGGGCGGAGAGAACAAAGAGCTTCTCCTTGCCGTGCTTGGTGAGCACGACCGGTTCGATCATCGCCGCCTCAAGAATTTCACCCGAAGAGCGGTTCATGTCGGAAAAAGTGTAGTGCTTCATCTCATGGCTCCTGTATTTCACGTAAAATAGGTATTTTACGTTGTTTTGTCAATTCGAGTCTTCGTGTCGACAAAAATGGGGCGAAGCCGAAGCTCCGCCCGTATTGCCTAGCTGAGTGCGGCCATCTGCAGCTCAGTCGCCTTGCGATCGACGGTCTGGCCGGGGTTCTCGACCTGCCGTTGGAAAGGCCTCCAGGCCTCGCCAATCACCTGTTCGTAAGCGGTGACAACGCCTTCGGCAGCGCAGCGGAGCGCGTGAGCCTGCAGGCCCATATCGGCTGCGAATTCGCGCTTGCGTTGGGCTGCCCCAACGAAGCCGACCGGGCCATTGATGTCCTCGTCCCGAGTGTCATTGGATCCCTTGGCCGTGGCATCGCGGGCCTCGGTCACGGCGCGGCTGTAGAATTGTCCGGCCCCGTGGGCGGAGCCGACAAACGAACCGACGATGCGCTGCAGGTGGATCTGCATCGCCCGTTCGCCGAGACCCTCGTTGAGGGCGTCGGCCGTGTCGACGATGATCTTGTGATGGAGATCGCGAATGCCGTCACCGTCGATCACGGGAAGACCGAAGCTTTCGGAGATGAGGGAGGCCTGAGCGCTATCGGGGCAGGCAAGTCGGACCATTTCGAGCGAAGCGCCCTTGCGAAGCTGGGTGACCTTGGCGGATTGACGGGAAGAACGAGCGGTACTGGTCATGTGAGTTTCCTTTCCTTCACGGTATGGCCGAAGGCTCAAGCCGGATTGCCGGCCTTCCCTTCGGGCGCGGTCAGGAAAAACCGGTGGAAAGACGGAGGCTTCAGGGTCCGCGCGGACCGGACCAAGCGAACCTGTCCTGCGGGTCAGCAGGGCTTTCAGCCCTTGCGCCATACCGCGGGACCGGCTTGGCGAGGATGGTCCGCGCGGCCGCACCGCGGCGCGTCAGCGGCCTTGAAGGCTCCGTCCGCCGGTTTACGACCGCAGCCTGTCCCGAAGGGAAGGCCGGCAGACATGGCGCTCCACTGGCGGCGATGTGTAAAGGAAATGACGATTGCCAAACGGACCGCTCACCCGACCAAACCACCGCTGCGTCCACCGATGCGGTTCGGGAGAACGCTGCGCTAATCCTTGCCTACCGGCCATTGCGGGAAGGGCATGCTTCCGGGTTCATAGTCTGGCGGGATGGCGGCAGGGGTCATGGACGCCGCAAGGTCCTCGCCGGCGACGGCCCAGTCGATGATGGCAACGTTGGCCTGATCGGGAAATGGTGACGATCCGTCAAGATGGGCTTCGAGCGCTTCGGCGATGTGCGCACGGGGATTGGTGGTATCGGCCGTCACTAGAATATGGGCTGCAACGAGCCATGTGGTCATGGTCTGGGTCTCCTGTTCGGGGTCATGAAGCGGGGAGCGTGGATCGACGTCAGAGCCGCACGCTTCCACGCGTCGGCCCCCGCGAACCGGGTGCTGTGCCGCCTGTGATGGATGATGAGCTTCGGATAGGCGCACTCCATCCGGAAGCTGGCGTGCCAGCCGAAGGCAATGGCGATCAATTTCCAGGGGACGGACATCAGCGCCCCCATACGATAAAGCTGGAGGGCCCGTCATAGACATGGTAGCGTCGCCTTAACCTGGGTTTGGCACAGGTTGCCCTTTATGGGCCTGTTTCATGAGGCCGCCGACAGAGCGACTTCGCTCCAAACCGCCATCGCGGCAGCGCGGATATCACGGTGATCGGCGGCTTTCAGATGTTTGCGGTGAAGATGGAAAAGGTTGGCGATCGGGCCGTGGATGGAAACGAAGCGCTGGCATTGTCGTGCTGACTTGAACCGCATCATTCCTCGTTCTCGTCGTCGAACAGCCAGATGCGAATTCTCCGCACGGTTGTTCAGACCCTTATGCGAACGATGCTCGACACCTGGCATAATTTCCCTTTTGGCTGCATCATAGGATTTGAGCTTGTCGGTGATTATCACGCGGGGCCTGATGCCTTGGTCTTTGAGCAGTTTTCGCATCAGTTTGAGAGCCGCCTTCTTGTTCCGACGGCTCTGGATCAGAGCATCGAGAACATAACCATCGGCGTCGACGGCCCGCCATAGCCAGTGTTTCTTGCCCTTGATGGAAATGACCATTTCGTCGAAATGCCACTTGCTGGCAAAGTTTTCCCTGGATCGCCGCCGGACGCAGCGGGCATATTCTTGGCCGAACTTGGTGGCCCATTCGGAGATTGTCTGGAACGAAACTGCGATGCCACGCTCAGCCAGCAGATCTTCTACATGACGCAGGCTCAGGGGAAAGCGGAAATAGAGCCAAACTGCATGCGCTATAATCTCGGCAGGAAAACGATGACGCTTATATCGAGGCGTCGCAATATCGGTCGGCGGGTTCGGGCTCATGCCGGAAAATACCGCCCTATATGTTAAGGCGACGCTACCGTTGCTATCGCCAATGGCACCGATTACGGCCTTGTCGCCGGGGTCTGGACCCGCGATGGCGGACGCCAGATGCGGCTGGCGCGGTCGATCCGCTCCGGCCAGGTGTTCGTCAACAATTACGGTGCCGGCGGTGGCGTCGAATTGCCTTTTGGCGGCGTCGGCAAGTCCGGTCACGGCCGCGAGAAGGGTTTCGAGGCGCTGTACGGATTTTCGGCGCTCAAGACCGTGGCCGTCTGGCATGGCCAATAAAACAATCAGGGAGAATTCGATGAGACTTGAAGGCAAGACCGCGCTGGTAACCGGCGGCGCGTCCGGGTTCGGTGCCGGCATCACCCGCAAATTTGTCAGTGAAGGCGCGCGCGTCGCCATTGCCGACATCAATCCCGACGCGGCCGCCAAACTGGCATCAGAGCTTGGCGACAACGCCTTTGCCGTCACCGTCGACGTATCCCGCAATGACAGCGTCGCGGCGATGGCAAAGACCGTGTTCGACCGCTTTGGCGGGGGCCTCGATATTCTGGTCAACAATGCCGGCATCACCCATCTGCCCGCAGCCATGGAAGACATCACCGAGGATGACTTCGACCGCGTGTTGGCTGTCAATGTAAAGTCAGTTTACCTCACCGCACGCCACTTTGTTCCGGTCATGAAACAAAAGGGCGCGGGCGCTATTCTCAACGTCGCCTCCACCGCCGGCGTCAGCCCGCGGCCACGGCTGAGCTGGTACAACAGCTCCAAGGGCTGGATGATTACCGCCACCAAATCGATGGCCGTCGAACTGGCGCCGTCAGGGGTCAGGGTCAATGCCATCAACCCGGTGGCCGGCGAGACCCCGTTGCTCAAATCATTCATGGGCGAGGACACCCCCGAGATCCGCGCCAAGTTCCTCTCGACCATTCCGCTGGGCCGGTTTTCGACGCCCGAGGACATGGGCAATGCTGCCTGTTTTCTCTGTTCAGACGAGGCCGCGATGATCACCGGCGTCGCCATGGAGGTCGATGGCGGCCGTTGCGTCTAGCAGACCACGGGGTGAATCGCTTGCTATGCGCCACCTGACAAGCTAGCACGGGCCAACCCTGGAGATCAGACCATGCGCCTAGGCGGACGCCTGCAAGCAGCCATTGAAGTCCTGTCGGAAATCGACACCCGGCACCGACCGGTCCCCGATGCTCTCAAGGATTGGGGCCTGTCGCACCGGTTTGCCGGATCTGGCGACCGCGGCGCGATCTCCAACCTGGTCCACGACGCGCTTCGGATGAAGCTCTCGCACGGCTTCATCATGGATGGCGACCAGCCTGCTGATCTCGCCATCGCCACCCTGCTGCGGCAATGGGACCTTACCCCGGAAGCACTCGCCGCCAGTCTCGACGGTGACCGTTTCGCGCCCGAAATTCCGAGTGTGGAGCATCTCGACGCCTGCCTGGCGCGGGATCTGTCGGCGGCACCTGCGCATGTGCAGGCCGATATTCCTGAATGGCTGGCAGCCTCGTTCGAGAACGCCTTTGGCGAAGACTGGATTGCCGAGGCGCAGGCGCTGACTGCCCGTCCGCCGCTCGATCTGAGGGCCAACACCCTTTGCACGAGCCGCGAACAGGTGCTTGAAGCGTTTGCCGAGCAGGGCGCGATTCCGACCCGTCTGGCGCCGCACGGTGTGCGCATTGAATCCGGCAAAGGACCCGAACGCCAGATCGCTGCCACCAGCGAAGTCAGCTTTGCCCGGGGATGGTTCGAAATTCAGGACGAAGGCTCGCAGCTGGCGGCCGCGCTGGTGGGCGCGGAGCCCGGCGAAGATGTGCTGGATTACTGCGCAGGCGGTGGCGGCAAGTCGCTGGCCTTTGCCGCGGCCATGCAGAACCAGGGGCAGATCAACGCCTATGATGCAGACCGCCGCCGGCTGGCGCCGATTGTCGAGCGCATGCGCCGCGCCGGTGCAGAGATCATCCAGATCCGGGAACGTCCGTCAAACCTGGCCGGGCTCGAGCTGCGGATGGACCGGGTGCTGATTGACGCGCCCTGCACCGGAACCGGCACCTGGCGCCGCCGTCCCGATGCCAAATGGCGGATTTCCGACAAGAACATTGCCGACCGCATGGCCGATCAGGACAAGGTGCTCGACGCCGCCGCCGTTTACGTGCGGCCCGGCGGCGAACTGGCCTATGTCACCTGCTCGTTGCTGCCCGAGGAGAACACCGATCGGGTCAAGGCGTTCTTGCAGCGCCATCCGGAATTTGAAACCATCAGCCTCAAGCAGCGTTGGGGCAGCGTGGCGGCGGATCCGGATGCGCCGGTTCCCTATGCGGACCAGAATCTGGGGCTGCTGCTGTCGCCACGGCGCACCGGCACCGACGGATTTTATTTCGCCGGTTTCAGACGCAAGATCTGACAGCCGTCAGGGGTGGTGAGGTCTGCGCAGCGCACTAGATGATGGATCTTGACCGACAAAAGGTGGAATTATGACCAAATCGCATGCGCTGACGCTGATCCTGTTTGTCGTCCTGACCGTCGCCGCCGGTAGCTTGGTCGGATATTCATCAATTCCGGGCCCTTGGTACCAAGCCCTGCAAAAGCCGCCCTTCAATCCGCCGAACTGGATCTTTGGACCCGTCTGGACCGCACTCTACGTACTCATTGGCATCGCCGGTGCGCGGGTCTTTATACGCGAACGCGGCAATTGGCTGCCCAAAATCTGGTTCCTGCAGATGGCGCTGAACCTCGTCTGGTCTCCGATTTTCTTTACGTTGCACAGGCCGGATCTGGCGCTGGCGGTACTGGTTGCCATGCTGCTGGCGATCCTGACCTTTATCGCGATGGCCTGGTCCCGCGACCGTCCTTCCGCACTGCTGTTTCTGCCCTACGCGGCCTGGGTAAGCTTTGCCGGCCTGCTCAACGGCGCAATCTGGTGGCTAAACCCGCTCTAAGCTGGTCATCATCGAAAATTCGCTTGCCGTTTGACCGCCTGCTTGGCACCTTCGCACCTGCAAAAGGAATTGCCGCATGAATGAGAGGCCAGACGAGAATTTCCGCCAACGCGTGACCGACAGCTTTGCCCGTCAGAACGCCATGCGCACCATCGGCGCAGCGCTGACCAGCGTTGAATATGGCGTTGTCGAGATCGAAATGCCGTTTCGCGACGACCTGACCCAGCAACATGGCTTTCTTCATGCCGGTATCCTGTCGGCTGCGCTCGATTCGGCCTGTGGGTACGCGGCACTGTCGGTGATGCCCGAGGAGGCCGCGGTTCTGACCATCGAATTCAAGATCAACCTCATGTCACCGGGCCGGGGCGAGCGCTTTCTGTTTCGCGGCGAGGTCACCAAGCCGGGCAGCACCATCATTGTCAGCGACGGACGCGCCTACGCCATCGGCGACGGACCGGCCAAGCTGATAGCCTCGATGACCGGCACCATGATGGTAGTGCGCGGACGTGAGGGAATTGCCGGATGAAGGGCGAGATCAAGCAGGTCGGAGACCGCCGCATTCTCTATGTGATGGCGGCCGCGCCCGAATATGGCCCGCATCTCAAGGCCCGTTTTCAACCGCTTTTGACCGGCGTTGGCCCGGTCGAGGCGGCAATGAGAGTGGCTGCACGTCTGGCAGGTCTTGCCGGCGAACAGGTCGACGGGCTGATCTGCCTGGGCTCCGCCGGTTCCCGCACGCTCGAGCAGACCGCGATATACCAGGCTTCCTCGGTGAGCTACCGCGATATGGATGCAAGCCCGCTCGGCTTCGAGAAGGGCCGCACCCCGTTTCTGGATCTGCCCGCCATCCTTGCCCTGCCGATGGTCACGCCGGAAATCCCCGCAGCGCGGCTGTCGACCGGAGCCAACATCGTTTCCGGCGCAGGCTACGACCTGGTTGATGCCGACATGGTCGACATGGAAACTTTTGCGGTGCTGCGCGCGGCAAGCCTGTTTTCGGTTCCGGTCATCGGCCTGCGCGGCATTTCCGATGGCAAGGCAGAGCTTAATCATGTCGATGACTGGACCGAATATCTCCACATCATCGACGAAAAACTGGCCCAAGCGGTGGATCGCATAGAGCAGGCGATTGCATCCGGCGCGGCTTTGGCTTAATCGCTCGCCATGAACGATATCCTCCACACCACTCATCCCGATTCCATCCTGATCATCGATTTCGGTAGTCAGGTGACGCAGCTCATTGCCCGCCGGGTTCGCGAAGCCGGCGTGTATTGCGAGATTGTCCCGTTCCAGCTGGCCGATGAAGGCTTTGCCCGGATGAAGCCGAAAGGCGTGATTTTTTCCGGCGGACCAGATTCCGTCACCCGCGAAGGCTCGCCGCGCGCGCCGCAGGCGGTGTTTGATTCCGGCGTGCCGATCCTGGCTATCTGCTATGGTCAGCAGACCCTTTGCACACAGATCGGCGGCAGCGTTGAAGGCGGTCATCACCGCGAATTCGGCCGCGCCGATGTCGAGATCCTCAAGCCCTCTCCGCTGTTCGAAGGTTTCTGGGAAGTTGGCAAGAAATACCCGGTCTGGATGAGCCATGGCGATCGCGTCACCCGGCTTCCGGATGGCTTCGAGGTTATCGGCACATCGCCGAACGCGCCATTCGCCATCTCGGTCAATGAAGACAAGCGCTATTACACCACAATGTTCCATCCCGAAGTGGTGCACACGCCCGATGGCGCAAAGCTGCTGGCCAATTTTGTGCACAAGATCGTCGGCCTGAGATCCGATTGGTCGATGGCCGCCTACCGGGCGGAGATGGTACAGAAGATCCGTGACCAGGTTGGCTCGGGCAAGGTCATCTGCGCGCTTTCGGGCGGCGTTGATTCCTCCGTGGCAGCGCTTCTGATCCACGAAGCCATCGGCGACCAGCTGAGCTGCATTCTCGTAGATCACGGCCTGATGCGCATGAACGAGGCCGCCGATGTGGTGGAGATGTTCCGCGAACACTACAATCTCAATCTGAAAATGGTTGACGCATCGGACCGCTTTATCTCGCAGCTTGAAGGAGAGTCCGATCCCGAAACCAAGCGCAAGACCATTGGCCGGCTGTTCATCGAGGTGTTCGAGGAAGAAGCTGCGAAAATCGGCGGCGCTGATTTCCTGGCGCAGGGCACGCTTTATCCCGACGTGATCGAAAGCGTCTCGTTTTCGGGTGGACCTTCGGTAACCATCAAATCGCACCACAATGTCGGCGGTCTGCCAGATCGTATGAACATGCAGCTGGTCGAGCCATTGCGCGAATTGTTCAAGGATGAAGTCCGCGTGCTGGGCAAAGAACTTGGCTTGCCCGACAGCTTCATCGGCCGCCACCCGTTCCCCGGACCGGGCCTCGCAATCCGCTGCCCCGGCGGCATCTCCCGTGAGAAGCTCGATATCCTGCGCCAGGCCGACGCCATCTATCTCGACGAGATCCGCAAGGCAGGCCTTTACGACACCATCTGGCAGGCATTCGCCGTGCTGTTGCCGGTGCAGACCGTCGGCGTCATGGGCGATGGCCGGACTTACGAGTTCGTCTGCGCGCTCCGCGCCGTCACCTCGGTCGACGGCATGACCGCGGATTTCTTCCCCTATGACATGGATTTCCTCGGCAAGACCGCGACCCGGATCATCAACGAGGTCAAGGGCATCAACCGCGTCGTCTACGACGTCACCTCCAAGCCGCCCGGCACCATCGAGTGGGAATGAGAACGTAACGCCGGCGGGGATGTGAAAGGCCAGACATGTCAGTTACCATTTATGGCATCAAGAACTGCGACACCATGAAGAAGGCTCGGGCCTGGCTCGCTGATCATGGTGTCGAGGCCGCATTTCATGACTACAAGAAGATGGGTATCGATCAAGCGCATCTGGAACGTTGGTGCAAGCAAGCTGGCTGGCAAACCGTTCTCAACCGCGCCGGAACCACTTTCCGCAAGCTTGATGACGCCGACAAGCAGGATCTCGACACCGACAAGGCGATCGCCCTGATGCTGGCTCAGCCCTCGATGATCAAGCGCCCGGTGCTGGAAGCCGACAGCCGGATCATCATCGGTTTCAAGCCTGACCTCTATGAGCAGTTCTTCGCTTAAGGGGGATTGAAATGGCCAAGACCACCCGCGCCACCCAGGCGCTCGCCAAACTCGGCATCGGCTTTACGGTTCACGACTACGCCTATCATGCCGACGCCCACAGCATCGGCTTGCAGGCTGCCGAAGCGCTGGGCGAGGACCCGGCCCGGGTGCTCAAGACGCTGATGGCGGAACTCGACGGCAAGCCGGTCTGCGCCGTGTTGCCGTCGGACCGGGAAGTCAGCATGAAAAGGCTGGCGGCAGCCCTTGGTGGCAAATCGGCGGCGATGATGAAGCCCGCCGACGCCGAACGCCTTACCGGATACCATGTTGGCGGCATCAGTCCGTTCGGCCAGAAAAAGCAGGTTCCGACCGTGATCGAAGCCGCAGCGCTCGATCAACCCTATGTCTTCATCAATGCCGGCCAGCGCGGGCTGCAGCTCCGGCTCGATCCCAAGGATGCGCAGGCAGCATTGCAGGCGGTGGCCGCGGCCATCGTTGCCTGAACCGCTGCGGCAAAAACCCGCTTGGGCCTTCATATTCGCGGCCGGGGGTATTAAGTCTCGGTCATCCACTCCATTGCAGACAGGCGCCTCATGACCAATCTCTCCGCTTCCGCCGAACCCGTCGATCCCGTCCAGCTTGATAAACTCGCACAGGTCGCCGTCCACACCGGTCTGCAATTGCAGGCGGGGCAGGATCTGGTGATGACGGCGCCGATCGCCGCCTTGCCGCTGGCGCGGCTGATCACCAAACACGCCTATGCAGCCGGTGCCGGTCTTGTCACCACATTCTATTCAGACGAGGAGGCGACGCTGGCGCGTTACAGCCATGCGCCCGACGCAAGTTTCGACCGGGCGCCGAGCTGGCTCTATGATGGCATGGCCAAGGCCTATGAGAATGGCGCCGCACGGCTTGCCATCGCCGGCGACAACCCGCTGCTGCTCGCCAGCCAGGACCCGGCCCGGGTGTCGCGCGCCAACACCGCCAATTCCATCGCCTACAAGCCGGCGCTCGAACATATCTCCAATTTCGACATCAACTGGAACATCTGTGCCTATCCGAGCCCGTCCTGGGCCGCGCAGGTGTTCCCCGACCTGCCGATCGATCAGGCCGTGCGCAAGCTGGCAGAGGCGATCTTTGCCGCTTCGCGGGTCAATCTCGATGATCCGATCGAAGCCTGGCGCGACCACAACGCCGTACTCGCCGAACGTTCGGCCTGGCTCAACGGCCAGCGTTTTTCGGCGCTGCACTACAGCGGTCCCGGCACCAATCTGACCATCGGCCTGGCCGATGATCACGAATGGCATGGCGGCGCTTCCGTCGCCAAGAACGGAGTGACCTGCAACCCCAACATTCCCACCGAGGAAGTTTTCACCACGCCGCATGCGCACCGGGTCGAAGGCACCGTCTCCAGCACCAAGCCACTGTCCTACCAGGGTACCTTGATTGATGAGATCCAGGTCCGGTTTGAAGCAGGCCGGATTGTCGAGGCCAGCGCCTCCCGGGGGGAGGACGTGTTGCTCAAGGTGCTCGACACCGACGAAGGCGCGCGCCGCATCGGCGAAGTCGCGCTGGTGCCGCATTCCTCGCCGATTTCGGCCAGCGGCGTGCTGTTCTACAACACCCTGTTTGACGAGAACGCCTCCTGCCATATCGCGCTCGGCCAGTGCTATTCCAAGTGCTTTGTCGATGGCGCGTCGCTGACGCCCGAACAGATTGCCGCCAAGGGCGGCAATTCCAGCCTGATCCACATCGACTGGATGATCGGCTCCGACCAGATCGACATCGACGGCATTCGCGCCGATGGCGAAAAGGTGCCGGTGATGCGCAAGGGCGAATGGGCCTGATCAAGACTCCAAGGCATCCGAAGGATACTGCGTCCCGTGCTTTGTCGCGGGATCGCAGGTTCATGCATCGGTCATATCGATCCGGATACGAAACGATCTAGAACAAGGACCCTTGGTCGGTCTTGGTTTTGGCTGGCTTTGCCCTTGCCGGTTTTGCGGCTTTGGCGGTCGGCCGGTCGGTTCCGCTGACCAGTGCCGAAATTTCACCATCGGCGAACTCGACGGCAATCGCCGCGCCGGCATTGACTTGCGCCGCGCGCGACAACAATTGCCGGTCCTGGTCGCGGATCACCGCAAAGCCGCGCCCCAGCACGCTCTGGTAGGACAGCGACTGCAGCATCCGCGTCTGCACCGCCAGCCCGCGGCGATGCTGGCTGAGCATCTGTGTTAGTGCTGCATCAGTGCGACGGGTGAGTTCGGTCAGCCGTTCGCGGCCATGCACCTGCGCCTCGCCGATCCGTCGCGGCACCGCTGAAAGCACCAGCGCATGTCGATCCAGCCGGGTGCGCAGTGCCTCCAAGCGTCGGTCCATCGCCCGGTCGCCGCGGCCGCTCTTCTCGCCCACCAGTAGCCGCTTTTCGCGCAATGCCGAAACCAGCGCAAAGGGCGTCACCCGTGCGGCCTGCCGTTCAAACCCCTGCCGGCGGTTGGCGGTGTTGAGTTCGAGCGCACGGCCCAGCGCCTGGCCCGAGCGGTCCAGCCGTTGCCGTGGCAGCGCCAGCACGCTGTCGAGCGTCGGCAATGCCCGCGCCAGCCCGCGCAGTGCCTCGCGACGCCGGTCGAGCATGCGCGATTGCGCGGATTTGAGCCGCGCTGCGAGTGCGGCCAGCTGCGCCTCGAGATCGGCTTTCACCGGCACCGCCATCTCTGCCGCTCCGGTTGGCGTCGGTGCGCGGCGGTCGCTGGCGTGATCGATCAGGGTCCAGTCGGTTTCGTGTCCGACCGCCGATATCAGCGGGATCCCCGATGCGGCTGCTGCACGCACCACCGCCTCGTCGTTAAAGCCCCACAGATCTTCGAGGCTGCCGCCACCACGGGCGACGATGATCAGGTCCGGCCGCTTGATTGGTCCATTCGGGTCGAGTGCATTGAAACCGTTGATCGCCCGCGCCACTTCGTCGCCCGAGGTGTCGCCCTGCACCCGCACCGGCCAGACAATGACGTGTACTGGAAAACGGTCCTCGATCCGGTGCAGGATATCGCGGATCACCGCCCCGGTGGGCGAGGTGACAACGCCGATCACCCTCGGCATGAACGGCAGCAGCTGCTTGCGTGCGTCCTCGAACAGACCCTCGGCGGCAAGCTTGCGCCGCCGCTCCTCGATCAGCGCCATCAGCGCGCCGGCGCCGGCCGGTTCGATCGAGTCGATCACGATCTGGTATTTGGACGAGCCGGCATAGGTGGTGATCTTGCCGGTGGCGATCACCTCCAGCCCCTCTTCGGGGCGGTGCTTGAGCTTGGAAAACGTGCCCTTCCAGATCACCGCCTCGATGCGGGCGCGATCATCCTTCAATGAAAAATAGGCGTGACCGGAGGAATGCGGGCCGCGATACCCGGAAATCTCGCCGCGCACACGCACATGGCCGAACGCGTCCTCGACCGTGCGGCGGATAGACCCCGACAGTTCACTGACCGTAAATTCGGCGGCATTTGTGGGCGAATCATCAAGAAGCGAAGCCATGGCCAATTCGGCACGTCCACGCGCCCGGCGTCAAGCTGGACAGCAGGTTCTGCTGAAAGATGATCGCGCAAGTGGCGCTGATTCGCACCGCTGGTCCATCGGCGCTGCACCCTGATTGTAGCTACCCATAAATATACCGGGACTTAACCACGCAACCGCTATGGGTTGTAAAAGGGGAATGATCGAGGACGACGTGAGCAAGGAAGGACACTATCTCACACGTGTGGGGGGCGCCGAGCGCCGCGCCCATCACCGGCGTGCGACCAACGCGCCGGGCAAGGTGTATTACCTGCGCCGCGGTGTGCGGGGCTACACGTCGCAGCCGTGCAAAATGCTCGATCTGTCCGAAAGCGGCTGCCTGATCTCCGTCGGGTTGAGCGATCAGGTGCCTGAACACCTTTACCTGGTGCTTGACGGGTTGCCCGCGAAAATTTCCTGCGCCGTTATTGCCCGGTCGGAATCCAGATTGCACATCAAGTTCAGTGCCGAGATGACAACCGAAGTCGTCGACCGGATTGCCCGCGTCAAATTCTCCCCAAGAAAAACCACCAGCGATTCCTGAGTTTGTCATCGTGCTTGCCTGCACCGTTGCACCGACGATAAATCCCGGTGCAGGATGCGTCGGAAATCGCGAGGTGGATCAACATGAAGCGTGCAGTTGTGATCGGCGGCGGCCATAACGGGCTGGTATGTGCGTGGTATCTGGCTGAAGCAGGCCACAAGGTAACCGTTCTGGAAAAGCGTGAAATTGTCGGCGGCGCGGCGATCACCGAGGAGTTTCATCCCGGTTTTCGCAATTCGGTGGCTTCCTACACCGTCTCGCTGCTCAATCCCAAGGTGATCAACGACCTCGAGCTTGGCCGTCACGGGCTTGAGATTGTCGAGCGGCGCATGAACAATTTCTTTCCGCTGGATGATGGCAGTGCGCTCGAAGCCGGGCCCGGCCTGACCAAGGCGTCTGTTGCGCCGTTTTCACCCCGCGACGCCAAGGCGCTTGATGGCTTTGATGCGATGCTCGCCGCTGCAGCCAATGTGTTGCGGGATCTGTTGCTGCGCACGCCACCCAATGTCACCGAGGGCAACTGGATTTCCGCGGTTCCCGAACTTCTCAAGGCCGCCTCGCTGGGCCGCCAGTTTGCCGAGTTGTCGCTGGAAGCACGCCGCGATGTGCTGGATCTCTTTACCTGTTCCGCTTCCGAAATCCTTGACCGCTGGTTCGAGAGCGATCCGGTCAAGGCGCTATTCGGTTTTGATGGCATCGTCGGCAACTGGACCAGCCCGGAAGCGCCCGGCACCGCCTATGTGCTGCTGCACCATCATTTCGGCGAGGTCAACGGCAAGCGCGGCATCTGGGGCCACGCCATCGGGGGCATGGGCGCCATCACCCAGGCGATGCAGAAGGCTTGCGAGGAAAAGGGTGTGACCATCCGCACCAGCGCACCGGTTGCCCGCATAGATACCCGCGGCGGCCGCGTCAGCGCGATTGTCACCGAGGATGGCACGCGTATCGAAGCAGATCTTGTGGCCTCCAACATTCACCCGCAATTGCTGGTCGGCACGCTGCTTGCGGATGCGCCGCTGCCTGGCGATTTCCGCCGCCGCATCGGTTACTGGCAAAGTGGCTCGGGCACGTTCCGGATGAATCTGGCGCTCGACAGACTGCCCGAGTTCACGGCGCGACCTGAACCCGGCGACCACCTGACCTCGGGCATCGTCATCGCCCCTTCGCTCGACTACATGGACCGTGCCTATCGCGATTCCCGCGATCATGGCTGGTCACGCCAGCCGATCATCGAGATGCTGATTCCCTCGACACTGGACCCGACGCTGGCGCCCGAGGGCAAGCATGTCGCCAGCCTGTTTTGCCAGCATGTGGCGCCGGAACTGCCTGACGGTTTTCCCGGCGGCTCTTCCTGGGATGATCACCGCGAGGCCGTCGCCGATCTGATGATTGCCACCATCGATCGCCATGCCCCCGGTTTTGCCCAAAGCGTGCTCGGCCGGCAGGTGCTCTCACCGCTCGATCTGGAGCGCAAGCTGTCGCTTGTTGGCGGCGACATTTTCCACGGCAAACTCAGCCTCAACCAGTTGTTTTCGGCGCGGCCGGTGCTCGGCCACGGCGCTTATCGCGCGCCGCTGCCGGGGCTTTACATGTGCGGCTCGTCAACCCATCCGGGTGGCGGGGTCACCGGCATTCCCGGGCACAATGCGGCACGGGAAATACTCAACGACATCCGCGCCCGTCGGGTGTAATCGTCGCTGCAAGATGGGCGCGTTCGCAATCGCGCCGGCTGGCCCGCTGTTTGCAACGAGCCAGCATGTTCAAGGTGAGAGACAATGAAAACCGAGATCGAAACCATTGCCGGCGAAACACCCGGTGTCGCCTATCAGCTGACCGTACACCGGCTCACCGGCTCCGATGCCAGCGCTCCCCGGACCTATATCCAGGCCGGGCTCCATGCCGATGAACGCCCCGGCGTGGCGGCGCTGCACTATCTCATCCCGATGCTTGAGCAGGCCGAGGCCGAAGGCCGCCTGCTCGGCTCGACCACGTTGGTGCCGCACGCCAACCCGATCGGCGCGGCGCAGCATCTGTTTGGCGATCACATGGGCCGTTTTTCGATGGGTACGCGGGTCAATTTCAACCGCGATTTCCCTGTGCCCGGCAAGGATGGCGTCCGCACGCTTGATGCGGCGTCTGCCCCGGTGTTTGCCGAGCGCCGGCTCAAGAGCCGCCTGCTGGAACTCGCGGACGATTGCCCGATCGTGCTCGATCTGCATTGCGATGATGAAAGCGTGCAGTATCTCTATGTTCCTGAACCGCTGTGGCCGGAGATGGCCGATCTTGCCGCCTGTCTCGATGCCGAGGCCGCGCTGCTGTGGGATTCGGGGTCGGATTGCGCTTTCGAGGAAGCGGTATTTGAGCAGATGACAGCACGCGCCCGCAAAAGCGGCGGCGATCTGTCGGGCCATTGCGTCACCACGGTCGAACTGCGGGGCCAGAATGATGTCGACGCCGGCCTGGCGCGAAAGGATGCTGAAGGACTCTACCGCTTTTTGCAGGGGCGCGGCGTTGTCGCCCCCGATGATTCGGCCAGCCCTGATCTGCGCGCGGATTTTGTCGCCAGGCAAATCCGCCATGTCGAGATGGTGGAGGCACCGGCGGGCGGCACCATCCTGTTTCACGTGGCACCTGGCGAGCGGGTTCAAGCCGGGCAGATGGTCGCCGAAATCATCGTTGATCCGGGTCGCAGCGGCGGCGCGGTGGCGGTCACGGCACCGCAGGCAGGCTATGTCCTGACCCGGCGCATCCGCCGTTTCGTTCGTATGGGTGACAATCTTCTCAAGATCATCGGCGACAATCAGGCGGTAGCGTCGCGCACAGGTGCGCTCGAAGACTGAGGTCTGTGAACAACTCCGCCGTCAAGGGCAGAACAAGCAAAAACCGGCTTTGACTTTCTCGTTCAAACCGGCATAGGTGTGCGCTGGCTTTCTGCAACTGGACCCGTTCCAGGCAGAATGAGTTCACGAATGCATGCCGTGTTCAAATGGATTATTTTGAGCGATTACGTGCATGCGTTGATTCAAACATTCAGCGTTCGTTGCGTATTCAGTTGAATGCACGGCGCTGTAGGAAGGCCGCAGCAAGGCGGCCGCCAAAGCAGGGAGAGACTTATGCGAGTTCTAGCTTCAGTGGTGTCGCGCGCAGCGACCGCAGCGCTGTTTGCCGCGACCTTGGTGGTCGGGGCAGCCGGTGTTCAGGCCCAGGAAATGAATTTCTTCACGATCGGCACCGGTGGCACTGGCGGCACCTATTTCCCGCTCGGTGGCGCCATCGCCAACTCGATTTCCAACCCGCCCGGTTCACGCGGCTGCGATGAAGGCGGTTCCTGCGGAGTGCCGGGCCTGGTCGCGGTGGCACAGTCCTCGCGCGGCTCGGTGGCCAACGTCAACGGCATCAAGTCGGGCATCATCAGCTCCGGCTTTTCCCAGTCCGATGTTGCGTTCTGGGCCTATTCCGGCACTGGCACTTTCGAAGGCCAGGAGCCGATGGAAGACCTGCGCGCCATTGCAGCGCTTTATCCCGAGCATATTCACCTGGTCGCCTCCAAGGCATCGGGCATCACGTCCGTGGCTGATCTCAAGGGCAAGCGTGTCTCGCTCGATGAGCCTGGTTCGGGCACCTATGTCGATGCGCAGCTGATTCTCGAAGCCTTCGGCCTGAGCGAAGCCGACATCACGGTCGAAAACCTCAAGCCGGGCCCGGCCTCCGACGCCATCCGCAACGGCCAGCTTGATGCGCTGTTCTTCGTTGGCGGCTATCCGGCAGGCACACTCGTCGAACTCGCCTCCAGCGCCGATGTGACGTTGGTTCCGATTTCCGGCCCGGAAGTGGATTCGATGCTGGAAACCTACTCGTTCTTCTCCAAGGACCCGATTCCGGATGGCGTCTATCAGGGCGTTGCCGGAGCAGACACGGTTGCCGTGGGCGCCCAGTGGCTAACCAGCGCCACACAGAAGGATGATCTGATCTACGAGATCACCAAGGCATTGTGGAACGACAGCACTCGCAAGCTGCTCGATGTCGGCCACGCCAAGGGCAAGTCGGTCAATCTCGAAACCGCGCTCGAAGGTATCGGCATCCCGCTGCACGCCGGCGCCGAAAAGTTCTACCGTGAAGCCGGCCTGATCAAGTAGCGCCGAGCGGCCACCACTGAACAAGGGCCGTCCGGGTAACCGGGCGGCCACATTTGTCTAGAGCGCTGCATGGGCAGACTGAGCCATGCCGGTTGAGCCTTCGGGCTTCCGCCCAGCCGACGCCCGCTCTGGCAGCGAAAATGCAGAATTCAATCAATCCGACCGTAAAACGTGCCAGAGCCGGGAACACTCCATGAGCCAGACCGACGATCCAGTCATCGACCTTGCCGAACTCGAGCGCAAATATGATCCGGAGATGGCTTTCCGGCCCACCGGCAAGGCCGTGGCGCTGCTGGTGACCGTCGCACTGGTCGCCATGTCGCTCTATCATTATTATGCAGCCGGCTTCGGTCTGGTGCGCGAACTGGTTCATCGCGGCATCCACGTGTCCTTCGTGCTTGGCCTGATCTTCATCGTATTTGGCGCAACTCGCCGCGAAAACGACACGCTCTATCCGTCCAGCCTGCTGCGTCCCGGCGGCATCGGCCTTTGGGATTGGGCGTTCAGCGGCCTGGCCGTCGTTGCCGCGCTCTATCTGCCGCTGTTGCCTGCCAGCGCGGTCTCTGTCCGGGTCGGCAATCCCTCAGCTTTCGACGTGTTCATGGGCACCGCGTTGATCCTTTTGACACTGGAAGCGTCGCGGCGCTCGATCGGCTGGACGCTGACCGCCATTGCCGTGGCCTTCATGGGCTACGGCCTGTTCGGGCAATACATGCCCGGCGTGTTCAGGCACCCCGGTGCGTCCTGGAGCGCGCTCGTCAATCACCTCTACATGACCGACCAGGGCATCTATGGCATCGCCGTCGGCGCGGTTGCCAAATATGTCTTCCTGTTCGTGCTGTTCGGGGTTCTGGCGACGCGCATCGGGCTCGGCAAACTGTTCATTGATACCGCCTCCTCGATCGCCGGGCGCTATGCCGGCGGCCCGGCCAAGGTGGCGATTTTTTCCTCTGCGCTGCTCGGCACCATATCCGGCTCCTCGATTGCCAACACGGTGACCACTGGTTCGCTCACCATTCCGGCGATGAAAAAGGTGGGCTACCGCCCGCATTTCGCCGCGGCAGTTGAGGCCACGGCCTCGACCGGAGGCCAGATCACCCCGCCGATCATGGGCGCCGCCGCCTTCATCATGGTCGAGTTTCTCGAAATTCCCTACCGTGACATCGTCTATGCGGCGATGTTCCCGGCACTGCTTCATTATGTCGGCATTTTCGCCATGGTTCATTTCGAAGCCAAACGTCTGGGCCTGCGCGGCCTGCGCCCCGACGAGATGCCGCAGATCCTCAAGGTGTTTACCGACAACTGGCTGGCGGTGATCCCGCTACTGGTATTGATGGCGCTGATCCTGACCGGCAAGACCCCCGATTTCGCCGCCGTGTGGGGGATTACCGCCTGCGTCGTTGTTGGCTTCATCACCCCGCACAACCGGCTGACGGTGAAGGACCTGATCGAAGCTCTGACTCTGGGCGCCAAATACGCGCTTGCTGTTGGCGCGGCGGCAGCCGTTGTTGGAATTGTCGTGGGCGTGGTCACGCTCACCGGCACGGCCTTTCGGCTGTCCTTCATCATCACCCAGACCGCCGCCAATATAGGCACCGTGCTGACCGCGCTGTTGCCGGCGGGGCTGGTGACCGTGAATGCGCTGGCGCTGTTCTTCACCCTGCTGTTTACGGCCTTTGCCTGCATCCTGATGGGCGCCGGCATCCCCACCACGGCCACCTACATCATCCTGGTTTCGGTGGCAGCACCGGCGCTGGCGCTGCTTGGTGTCGAGCCGTTGGTGTCGCATTTCTTCGTGTTCTACTACGGCGTGCTCGCCGACATCACGCCACCGGTGGCGCTCGCGGCCTATGCGGCTGCCGGCATCGCCGGTTCCAACCCGTTCCAGACGGGCAACACTGCCTTCCGGCTCGGTATCGCCAAGGCGCTGGTGCCTTTCGTGTTCGTCTATTCGCCGTCGCTGCTGATCGTTGCCCAGGGCTTTACCTGGGAGGCGTTCTTCATCACGCTCACCGGCGCAACCTTGGGAATCGTGATGCTGGCCGGCGCCTTCACCGGCTTCGTGGTCGCACCGTTAAGCCGGATCGAGCGGATCTGGCTCGGATTGGTGGCGCTGTTGTTCGTGGCGCCGGGGCTGACCACCATGGTGATTGGTGTGGTGCTGGCGCTGCCGGTGTTCCTACGCCAGGGCGCCATCTGGCTCAAGCACCGGCGCGAGGCCAGAGCGGGATAGCGTGGCTTGCTGTTCAGCGGTTGCCGTAATAGAGCGACACGGCGTGTTCGGCTTCGGCGAAGAACAGCCAGCGTTCGGCAAGCAGCCCGGCCAGCATCGACAGGACGGCGATCAGGTTAACCAGCGCCGGTGCGTCGCTCAACCAGACCAGCGTCAGGATGGCGACGGGCACTACACAGCCGAGCAAGAGCGCCAGCCGGCGCAAGCTGCGCGCATGTTTGCGTCCGATCCGGTGGACCATCTCCCGGGTCAGGTAATTGTCGCCAGTATGGGGTGTTTCCAGAAGCCGCACCTTGCCGATGAACCCAAGCCCGGTCGCCGTTTCAGGCGAGGAGCCGGCATCGCTCAGCCGCGACCGGCCGGCCCGCGCCCACCACAGCCATTTTGCCCCCCAGGCCAGCACCAGCAGCACGATGCCCCAGAGTTCGGGGGCTTCATGGGTGCCTAGGGCGGAAGCCAGCAGCCAGCCGGAACCGAGCGCGAAACCGCAATAGACTACAGGCGTGAGCCGGCTGTTCCATTGCGGCACGGTCTTGAGTTGGGCATAGATCATAGAGGTGGTGAACACCGTTGCCGCCGCGCCAATTGCCGCCACCAGCCCCAGAAGCTGGTAGCGCAATCCGGTCGCCATCCAGATCAGCACGTAGATACCGAACAGGATCAGCGTTGCGATTGCGGCGATGCCTTCGCGCGATAGCCAGCTCGAGCGCCACTGGCTCAACGCCCGCCAGGCCCGCTCGGGATGGCCGAGATGGAACGTGGATGCCAGCAGCCCCGCGACCGCAAGCCCGCCACCGACAACCGAGATGAAAAACACCCATTCAGCAGAGGCTTCGACCGGAAAACCGAGCCCGATGAGAAAGATCATGCCAAGCCCGGCGCCTGACGTGACGGTAAAGAAAATGACGGAAACAGCGGGGTGCATGGGATTATCCGAGTTTGTCGAGCGCGGCGTCGAGCCAGCCGAGGAAGCCGTCGGCCTTCGGCATCGGTGCGGAGGCCACTATTGGCTTTGCATCCGGCGTCGGGCGGGTTTTCGGCCGTGGCGGCAGGTACCGGTTGACCGGGCGTGTGCCCATCTCCGGCATCAATTCGATGCCGCCACGTTCGGCCACAAGCTGCGACACATGAGAATCCGGATCGTTGAAATCGCCGAAGTGCCGCGCGCTGGAGGGACAGGTGCGCACGCAAGCGGGAATCCGGTCTTCTTCTGCCAATGTGTCGCTGTAGATCCGGTCGACACACAGGGTGCATTTCTTCATCACGTTTTCGACAGGGTCCATCTCGCGCGCGCCATAGGGGCAGGCCCAGGCGCACAGGCCGCAGCCGATGCACATGTCTTCATCCACCAGCACGATGCCGTCTTCGCTGCGCTTGTAGCTGGCGCCGGTCGGACACACGGTCACGCACGGCGCATCATCGCAATGCAGACAGGATTTCGGGAAATGCACGATCTGCGCCGGGGCATCGTCAGGCGTGACCTCGAAGGTGTGAATCCGGTTGAGCCAGGCGCCGGAGGGATCGGCGCCATAGGCGTCGACATCGCTCAGGGGCGAAGCACCGGCGCTTGTGTTCCATTCCTTGCAACTGACCGCGCAGGCATGACAGCCCACGCAGGTATCGAGATCGATCACCAGCCCGAGCCGCTTGTTGGTGGTTGACGGCAGACTGGTCATGGCTTTTTCCCCCCGCTAAAAGCCACCGTGTCCGGCGCAGGCCCAACCGGGCTTTTCTGTGCCGCGGTTGCCGGCAGGCTGCGTTCGCCCGACTGGTCCGGATCGCGCCGGATCGCCACGCGCAAATCAAACCACGCAGCCTGACCGGTGATCGGATCGGAATTGGCCCAACGCCTGCCGTCGCCTTTCGGTGGAAGCAGCTCGTCGATCAGGTGATTGAGCAAAAACCCGCGGGTAGCCTCCGGCGCGTCATTGTCCAGCGCCCAGGCGCCGGCGCGCTTGCCGATGGCGTTCCAGGTCCACAAGGTTGACCCGTTGACCGCCTCCATGCGCCGGATGCGAACCCGGATCTCGCCCGAGGGCGAACTGACCAGCGCCCAGTCATCATCAGAAAGCCCCTGCTGGTCGCACACCGCGCCCGGCACATAGAGCGCGTTCTCGCCGTGGATCTGCCGCAGCCAGGCATTTTGAGAGCCCCAGGAATGATACATTGCCGCCGGCCGCTGAGTGATGGCGTGCAGCGGATAGCCATCTGCCTCAGAGCCGTCGTCGGCAAATGGCGGATACCAGCACGGCAACGGATCAAAGCAGCGCCTGATCCGCTCGCGGTGATGTTCCGGCGGAACCGGTTTGGCCTTGCCCTCGGCAGAAAGCTGGAACTTGCGCAGCGGTTCGAGATAGAGCTGGAAAATGTTCTCCACCGGCCCTTCCTGCAGGCCATGCTCGATCGCCCAGTCGCTCCAGGCCCGGTTGGCGTGTTTGAAATAGAGCGCTTCGGCCGGCAGATGCACCTGCGAGAAACCGCCATTGTCGATGTAGCGCTGGAGTTGATCCGGATTGGGCTCACCGCGCCCGGTCTTGGTGCCGTCCGCCCCGCGCCAGCCCGACAGCGGACCGACGCCGGGCTTGCGCTGGTGATGGACAATATAATCGGCATAGTCCTTGTAAATGGCTGTGCCCTGTTCATCGACCATGCCTGGCAGCTTCAGCCGCGCGCCGAGATCGAGCAGCACGCTTTGAAAGCCGCGCACGTCGCGCTCGGGCTCGACCACCGGCCAGCGAATGGAATCGCACATCGCCTCGGGTTCGCTGATCGGCCGGTCGAGCAGCGAAATGCAGTCGTGCCGTTCCAGATAGGTGGTGTCGGGCAGGATCAGGTCAGCGAATGCCACCATCTCCGAGGAATAGGCGTCCGAATAGATGATCTTCGGGATCACGTAGTCGCCGTTCTCATCCTTGTCGGTCAGCATATCCATGACCGAAGATGAGTTCATCGACGAATTCCAGGCCATGTTGGCCATGTACATGAAAAGCACATCAATGCCGTAGGGATCGCGCGCATGGGCGTTGGAAATCACCATGTGCATCATCCCGTGGGCTGACAGCGGCGCATCCCAGGAAAATGCCTTGTCGATCCGCTCGGCGGTTTCGCCGTCGGCTTCAAGCAGCAGATCTTCCGGCCCGCGCGGATAGCCCAGATGCGGACCGGCCAAGGCCGTGTCGGCACAAGCACCGCCATGCGGCCGCGGTTGGCCCGCGACCGGGCGCGGATAGGGCGGCTTGAAACGGAACCCGCCGGGGCAGTCGATCGACCCGACCAGGATCTGCAGCAGGTGCAGCGCCCGGCAGGTCTGGAATCCGTTGGAATGCGCGGAAATCCCGCGCATAGCGTGAAACGCCACCGGACGCCCGATCATCTGTTCGTGGCGTTCGCCCTTCATGTCGGTCCAGGGCTGGTCGATGATGACTTCGCGCTCGAATGCCGCCTTGGCGATTTCATCGGCGATGCGGGCAATGGTTGCCGCCGAAATTCCGGTGCGCTCCGCTACCGCCGCGGGGGCGTAGTCCGGATCAAGGTATTTGCCGGCCAGCAGCTCGAACACCGGTGTTGCCGACCGCCCGTCGGCCAGCGTGAACCGGCCTTTCAGCGCTGCCTTGATACCGGGTGTCGACGATGCCGCGATCTCGCCGCTGTCACGGCTCGCCACCAGCGGCGTGCCATCCTCGCTCCGCGCGAACAGGCCGTGCCCGGCGCCCTCTGGATCGTCGATCACCAGCCACGGAGCATTGGTGTAGCGCAACAGATAGTCGACATCGATCTTGCCGGCGCGGAGCAATTCATGCACCAGCGCCAGGATCAGCAGCCCGTCGGTGCCCGGCGCAATGCCCAGCCATTCGTCGGCGATGGCGTTGTAGCCGGTACGCACCGGGTTGACCCCGATCACCTTGACGCCGCGCTCCTTGAGCTTGCCCAGCCCCATCTTGATCGGGTTGGAATCATGGTCCTCGGCGACGCCGAAGATCATGAACAGTTCGGTCTTCTCCCAGTCAGGTGCGCCGAATTCCCAGAACGCGCCGCCCATCGTGTAGATGCCGGCGGCCGCCATGTTGACCGAACAGAACCCGCCATGGGCTGCATAATTCGGCGTGCCATAGGCCTGTGCCCACCAGCCTGTCATCGACTGGCTCTGGTCGCGCCCGGTGAAAAACGCCAGCTTGCGCGGATCGGTCCGCCGCACTTCGCCGAGCCATTCAGTGGCGAGGTCCAGCGCCTCGTTCCACTCGATTTCCTTGAATTTGCCCTCGCCACGTTCACCGGTCCTCAGCAGCGGCTTCTTCAGCCGCGCCGGCGAATAGTGCTGCATGATCCCCGCCGAGCCCTTGGCGCACAGCACACCCTTGTTGATCGGGTGGTCACGGTTGCCTTCGATGTAGTGAACCTTGTTGCCCTTGATATGCACATTGATGCCGCAGCGACATGCGCACATGTAGCAGGTGGTTTTGCGAATCTCGCTCCGGCCGTCGGCTGCAGCATCTGCCCGGCTGATATGGTTCATACGTTTCCCCGCCTTCGTGCAACCCGTCTTGCGAGGTCGGCACGGTAACTCCCAGCCATCGCTGGCATGCAAGCAGACGCATCCGCGCCGCAATCCAAATGGGCCTCGTGGGCAGCCAAATGTCAAGGCAGGGCGGTAAAGCCAGAGTGTGTTCCGGTAAGACCAGATTGGTGCTGAAGGGAAAGCCGCGGACGTAGGGCGAACCGACCGGACCATGCGCGCGGATCAGGGTCGGGAGACGGCCCGCGGCGGCAGCTAATAATTCCGGGGTATTTGCAAGGTCTAGTTGGAAGGCCCGCTCCCGCGCTCGCAATAGAGCCCGTGCAACACCTCGAGCACGGCGGAAACTTCCTTGCCCTTGAGCGAATAGAAGATGGTTTGCGCCTCACGCCGGGTGGTGACCAGATCGGCGTCCCGGAGCTTGCGAAGGTGATGCGACATCGCCGGCTGCGACAGCCCCGCCATGTCAGCAAGCTTGAGCACGCTCTGCTCGCCATCGAGCAGGATGCACAGGATTCGCAACCGTACCGGTTGCGACAGCATTTCCATCAGTTTTGCCGCCTCGTTCATGCGCGGTTCCAATTCCAGCATGTCCTGGGCATCCAGCATCGGCAACAGTCCGTTCTGCAAACATTTATATCCTCTTATATAAACAGTCCGGATTGAGGTTTCAACCGGCGACCCAGCGGGTGCTGTCGCGGGCGATCAGTTCCACGTCGATGACTGTTTTTTCCAGCGCCATCGCCGGCGTTGACGACGCCTGCACATGCCTAATCAGCATTTCGGCGGCGGAAACGCCGAGAGCTGTACGTGGCTGCCGCACGGTGGTTAGCGCCGGAATGAATCGGCAGGCGATATCGATATCGTCAAAGCCGACAACCGAGACGTCTGCCGGCGTCGAAACGCCGTTGTGCGCCAGTTCCGAGATGAAACCGAACGCCATCTGGTCGGACTGGCAGAACACGGCGCTGGGTCGGTCGGGCAGGCCGAGCCAGATGGTGGCCGCGCGCGCCCCGGCTTCGATCGAGAAATCACCGGCAAACAGATGTGCCGCCGAAAACCCAAGTCCGCGCGCCCTGAGTTCCTGATCGGCACCCTCGCTGCGTGCCACGGTCAGCACGTTGTCTGCGGGACCGAGCACCATGCCGATCCGGCTGTGACCGAGGTCGAGCAGATGCGCGATCGCCAGCCGGGCGCCGTGCACATTGTCGGCGCGCACAGAGGGAAAACGGTCCGACGCGGTCCATTCGCAGGCGAATATGATCGGCGGTGCACCGATCCCTGACAGCGCCGCCGACAGCACTTCATCGGGCAGCGATCCATCGAGCGCAATGATGCCGTCGGCACGGGTGGCGTGCAGATATTCCGATACCAGCTGCGGCTTGGTCCGCACCTGCCGTGTGTCGACCACCAGCATGTTGAAGCCCGCCTTGGCCAGTGCCAGTTCGATTCCGGCGAGGATTTCAGAAAAGAACGGGTTGCCCAGGTTGGGCACCAGCACGACGATCGTCCCGGTGCGTTGGCGCCTCAGGTTGCGGGCCGAGAGATTGACCCTGTAGCCACTTTCCTCCGCCGCGGCCAGGACCGCGTTACGTGTTGATTCAGCAACTGTTTCGGGTTTGCTGAGGGCCCGGCTGACGGTCGCGGTGGAGACCCCGGCAAGCCGGGCGACGTCGGTTATTCTCGGCGCTTTTATTTCCATGAAATACGGTATTTCCGATGCTGCCAGACTGCGTCAAAAGTCCAATTCAAATTACACTTGACTCTTTTTCTGAACGCGGTCAACCTTGATGTAATCGATTGCAGTGGTGCATTGGAGGATGCGATGTAATCGATTTAAAAGATGTCGGGTCACCGACACTGCCGCTGCGGTTGCGACCAGCATCCAGGCCGGCAGGAAGATTAATTCTGGGAGGAAGATCGATGAACGCATTCAAGCATTTTCTGGCTGGTGCATCCGTGCTGGCACTGGCAACCTCGGTCAATGCGACCGACCTTGAAGTCACCCATTGGTGGACCTCTGGTGGCGAAGCTGCCGCTGTTGCCGAACTGGCCAAGGCATTTGATGCCACCGGCAACAAATGGATTGATGGCGCCATCGCCGGCTCCGGCGGCACGGCGCGGCCGATCATGATCAGCCGCATTACCGGGGGCGATCCGATGGCCGCGACCCAGTTCAATCACGGCCGCCAGGCCGAGGAACTGGCTGAAGCCGGATTGCTGCGCGATCTTACCGCCGTTGCCGAAAAAGAGGGCTGGAAGGATATTGTCCGGCCTGCGAGCCTGCTCGACTCCTGCACCATTGACGGCAAGATCTATTGCGCGCCGGTCAATATCCACTCCTGGCAGTGGTTGTGGCTGTCCAACGCCGCATTCAAGGCCGCCGGCGTTGACGTTCCGGCAAATTGGGATGAATTCGTGGCCGCAGCCCCGGCGCTCGAAAAAGCCGGCATCATTCCGCTCGCCGTTGGTGGCCAGCCCTGGCAATCGGCAGGCGCCTTCGATGTGCTGATGGTCGCCATCGCCGGCAAGGATACCTACTACAAGGTGTTTCAGGACAAGGATGCCGACACCGCCGCCGGACCTGAAATCGCGGCCGTATTCAAGGCCGCCGATGATGCCCGTCGCATGTCCAAGGGCACCAATGTGCAGGACTGGAACCAGGCCACCAACCTGGTGATCACCGGCAAGGCTGGGGGCCAGATCATGGGTGACTGGGCGCAGGGCGAGTTTGCGCTGGCCGGTCAGACAGCCGGCACCGATTACACATGCCTGCCGGGTCTCGGCGTCAATGAAGTCATCTCCACCGGTGGTGACGCCTTCTACTTCCCGGTGCTTGATGACGCGGAAAAATCTGCGGCACAGGATGTTCTCGCCTCGACGCTTCTGGCGCCGGCCACGCAGGTGGCCTTCAACCTGAAGAAAGGCTCGCTACCGGTACGTGGCGATGTTGATCTCTCCGCCGCCAATGACTGCATGAAGAAGGGCCTCGACATTCTCGCCAAGGGCAATGTCATCCTGGGAACCGACCAGATGCTTTCGGCCGACAGCCAGAAGCAGAAGGAAGACCTGTTCTCCGAATTCTTCGCTGATCCGTCGATGACACCGGAAGACGCGCAGAAGCGCTTCGCCGACATCATCGCTTCCGCGGATTGATCGCCGAATTCTGACGGCGGTCCGGCCGGGGCTTACTTGCTCCGGCCGGCAGGCTGTACTGTTGGTTGGCACCTTCTGTGTGCCGCCTCTCGGGAGAACTGAATCATGGCTGGCCAAGCACATACCGGTCGACCCAACAGGCTGTTGCGCAATCTAAGTGCCAAGATCGCGGCGGTCCCGATGATCCTGACCGCATTGGTCATCTTCCTCGGCGGTACGATCTGGACCATTGTCTACTCCTTCACCAATTCAAAGCTGCTGCCGCGCGCAAAATTTGTCGGTCTTGATCAGTATGAACGTCTCTGGGGCACCAGCCGGTGGCTGATTTCCATCGAGAATCTGATGATCTACGGGGTGTTTTCGCTGATCTTCTCGCTGGTCATCGGGTTTTTTCTGGCTGCTCTTCTGGACCAGAAGATCCGCTACGAAGATGTTTTCAGAACCATCTTTCTCTACCCTTTCGCGCTGTCCTTCATTGTCACCGGGCTGGTCTGGCAGTGGCTTCTCAATCCCGATTTTGGCGCCCAGTCGGTGGTTCGCTGGCTTGGCTGGGAGAGCTTTGCCTTCAACCCGCTCTATGATGCCGACATCGTCATCTACGGCATCCTCATCGCCGGCCTGTGGCAGGGCACCGGTTTCATCATGTGCCTGATGCTGGCCGGCCTGCGTGGGATTGACGAAGATATCTGGAAAGCCGCCCGGGTGGACGGCATCCCGATGTGGAAAACCTATCTTTTCATCATCATTCCGATGATGCGGCCGGTTTTCATCACCACGCTGGTGATCATCGCCGCCGGCATCGTCAAGGTCTACGACCTGGTTGTCGCCCAGACCTCGGGCGGACCCGGTAACGCCTCCGAGGTGCCTGCCAAATATGTCTATGACTACATGTTCCAGGCGCAGAACCTGGGCCAGGGTTTTGCTGCCTCGACGATGATGCTGTTAAGCGTTCTGATCGTGCTGATTCCCTGGGCCTATCTCGAATTCGGGGGGAAGAAGAATGTCTGAGCCCGCACTGGCGAGCCCGCATCTGGCGTCAGGCCCCCGTGGCCGCAGGCCGCGCGGCCGGTTCTCACGCCGCAACATCTTCCTCTATGGCACCTTGATCGTGGTGGCGGCCTACTACCTGCTGCCGCTCTATGTGATGGTGGTCACCTCGCTCAAGGGCATGCCGGAGATCCGGCTTGGCAACATTTTCGCGCCGCCGGTCGAGATCACCTTCGAGCCCTGGGTCAAGGCCTGGTCCACCGCCTGCACAGGGCTCAACTGCGATGGCCTGTCACGGGGTTTCTGGAATTCGGTGCGGATCACCGTGCCGTCGGTGATCGTCTCGATCGCCATCGCTTCGGTCAATGGCTATGCGCTTGCCAACTGGCGCTTCAAGGGCGCGGACGTGTTTTTCACGATCCTGATTTTCGGCGCCTTCATTCCCTACCAGGTGATGCTCTACCCGATCGTCATCCTGCTGCGTGAACTGGGTCTGTACGGCACCCTGTGGGGCCTGATTCTGGTTCACACCATCTTCGGCATGCCGATCCTGACGCTCCTGTTCCGCAATTATTTTACCTCGCTGCCCGAGGAATTGTTCAAGGCGGCCCGCGTCGACGGCGCCGGTTTCTGGGGGATCTTCTTCAAGATCATGGTGCCGATGAGCCTGCCGATCTTCGTCGTCGCCATCATCTTGCAGGTCACCGGCATCTGGAACGACTTCCTGTTTGGCGTCGTCTACACCAAGCCCGACATCTATCCGATGACGGTGCAGCTCAACAATATCGTCAACTCGGTGCAGGGAGTGAAGGAATACAATGTCAACATGGCCGCAACCCTTCTCACCGGCATTGTTCCGCTCCTCGTCTATTTCGTATCCGGCAAGCTGTTCGTGCGCGGCATCGCCGCCGGCGCGGTGAAAGGCTGATCCATGACAAGCGTTTCCATCAAAGAGCTCTGCCTCAATTTCGGCGAGGTGAAGGTCCTCAAGAACCTCAATATCGACATCGGCGACGGTGAATTTCTGGTGCTGCTCGGCCCGTCGGGCTGCGGCAAGTCCACCTTGCTCAACTGCATCGCCGGTCTGCTCGATGTGTCTGATGGCCAGATTTTCATCAAGGGCAAGAACGTCACCTGGGAAGAGCCCAAGGACCGCGGCATTGGCATGGTGTTCCAGTCCTATGCGCTGTATCCGCAGATGACCGTCGAGGGCAACCTGGCCTTCGGGCTGAAAAACGCCAAGGTGCCCAAGGACGAGATCGCCAAGCGCATCGCCCGCGCCGCCGAAGTGCTGCAGATCGAGCCCTTGCTCAAACGCAAGCCGGCGCAACTCTCCGGCGGTCAGCGTCAGCGGGTGGCCATCGGCCGGGCGCTGGTGCGCGATGTTGACGTGTTCCTGTTTGATGAGCCGCTCTCCAATCTCGACGCCAAGCTGCGCGCCGAGCTGCGGGTGGAAATCAAGCGGCTGCATCAGCGTCTCAAGAACACCATGATCTACGTGACCCACGACCAGATCGAGGCGCTGACGCTGGCTGACCGTATCGCCATCATGCGCAACGGCATCGTGCAGCAATTGGCCAGCCCGAACGAAATCTACAATCGTCCGGTCAACCGCTATGTCGCCGGTTTCATGGGGTCGCCTGGAATGAATTTCATTGAAGGCGACATTGACCGCTCGAGCACGACCGCCTTCACCTTTGGCGACATCCGTGTGCCGCTGGACAAATATCCGTTTCAGACAGAAGCAGGTTCCTCCAGGGTGGTGTTCGGGATCCGGCCCGAGCATGTGGTCTGCGGGGACGCCGCCGATGCTGAGCTGTTCAGCACCGAGGTCGATATCGAGGTGGTTGAGCCGATGGGCGCCGACACGCTGGTCTGGGGCGTGCTCGACGGCCGCGAATTCCGCTTCCGTGTGGATGGACAGAGCGCGTATCGTAGCGGCGACAAGGTCCGCGTCGGCTTCGATCCGGCGCGCGCCTCAATCTTTGATGCATCAACCGAGCTCAGGCTCTAGCTGTTTTCCACTCAGGCTGGCTTACCCTCAGGCCGGCCTATACTCAGGAAGGTCGAAACGATGGATTTCTCATTCCAACTCTATAGTGCCCGCAATTTCCTGCCATGGTCTGATGTCCTGGCGATGGTCGCCGCTGCCGGTTACACCCAGGTCGAAGGTTTTGGCGGCGTATATGAAGACCCCGCCGGCTTTCGCCGCACGCTTGATGCCAACGGCCTGACCATGCCGTCGGGTCATTTTTCCATCGACGCGCTGGAATCCGACATCGAATCGGTGCTCGCCATCGCCGCAGCCCTCGGCATTGAGCGGATTTTTTGCCCGCATCTCGATGCGGAACACCGCCCCACCGATCGCGCCGGCTGGGAAGCTTTTGGCCGCCGGCTGAGCGCTGTAGGCACGAAAATCCGCGCCGCCGGGCTCAAATTCGGCTGGCACAATCACAACTTCGAGTTTGCGCCGCTCGCCGATGGCACCATGCCGATGCAGATCCTGCTCGAAGCGGCGCCGGAGATCGAATGGGAAGCCGATATCGCCTGGATCATTCGCGGTGGCGCCGACCCGATTGACTGGATCGCCCGTCATGGCGACCGCATCACCGCTGTCCACGTCAAGGATATCGCACCCGACGGTGAAGCCGCCGATGAGGATGGCTGGGCCGATGTCGGCCATGGTACAGTCGACTGGCCCGGATTGTTCAAGCAACTGGCGGCGCACTCACCGGTAAAACTATTCATCATGGAACATGACAACCCGTCCGACGCCAAGCGGTTTGCGACCCGCTCGATCGAATGGATGCGCGGCAACACGGAGTAATGAAAATGGGCAAAACTCTCGGCGTCGGCCTTATCGGCTGCGGCAATATCTCGACCTCCTATCTCGGCCTCGCGCCGATGTTCAACGGCATTGAAATTCGGGCCTGTGCCGATATCAACGCCGATGCGGCCAAGGCGCGCGCCGAGGAGTATGACATCCGCGCCGAAACTGTGGGCGGGCTACTGGTTGCCGAGGACATCGATATTGTCGTCAACCTGACGGTACCAGCCGTCCATTACGAGGTTTCCGCCCAGGTGCTTGACGCCGGCAAGCACGTCTATTCGGAAAAGCCATTTGTGCTGTCCGTCGAGCAGGGGCGCGATCTTGCCGCCCGCGCCAAGAAGGGCGACCTCAGAGTGGGATCGGCGCCCGACACTTTCCTGGGCGGCGCGCATCAGCTTGCCCGCAACCTGATCGATACCGGCAAGATCGGCCGCGTCACCGGTGGCACCTGCCATGTGCTGAGCCCCGGCATGGAGCATTGGCACCCCAACCCCAACTTCTTCTTCCAGGCCGGTGGCGGTCCCATACTCGACCTCGGGCCCTACTATATTTCCAATCTGGTGCAACTGATCGGGCCGGTACGGCGGGTCGTTGCCATGTCGTCGATTCCGACACCCGAACGCAAGATCACCTCCAAGCCGCGCTACGGCGAAATGATCAAGGTCGAAACCCCGACCACGGTGCACGCGGTGCTCGAATTTGCCAATGGCGCGCTGGTTACGCTCGGCGCCAGCTGGGACGTCAAGGCCCATGGCCACCGCCCGATGGAACTCTACGGCACCGAGGCCAGCCTCGTTGTTCCGGATCCGAATTTCTTCGGTGGCGAGGTCGAACTGCTCAAGGGAGGTGGCGCGGCCCCCGAACTGCCGACATGGGATCATCCGCTGGGTGTGCCCAATCAGCAGCACGACCACGGCATGATGGCCAATTACCGCGCCGTCGGGCTTGCCGAAATGGCGGTTGCCATTACCGAGGGCCGTCCGCACCGCTGTTCACTGGAATTTGCGTTGCACGTGGTTGACGTCATGACTGCGATCCTCCACTCCGGAGAGACTGGCGCATTCATCACGCTGACAACCAGCTGCGAGCAGCCCGCACCGCTCGATGCCAGCCAGGCGGCAGCACTGTTCAGGGGCGCCGCTCAAAAATAGAAAGGCAGATCATCATGTGGACACCTGCATCCGACCGCTACAGCAAGATGAGCTACCGGCGCACCGGCCGGTCCGGCCTCAAGCTGCCGGCGCTTTCGCTCGGCCTGTGGCACAATTTCGGCAACGACACGCCGCACGACCTCAAGCGCGAACTGTGCCACACGGCGTTCGATCTGGGCATCACCCATTTCGATCTCGCCAACAATTACGGCCCGCCTCCCGGCTCCGCCGAGACCGCCTTTGGCGAAATCCTGAAAACCGATTTTCATGGGTTGAGGGACGAGATAATTGTATCGTCAAAAGCCGGCTATGGAATGTGGCCCGGCCCCTATGGTGAATGGGGCAGCCGCAAATATCTCGTCGCCAGCTGCGACCAGAGCCTTAAACGCATGGGGCTTGATTATGTCGACATCTTCTATTCGCATCGTTTCGATCCCGAAACGCCGCTTGAAGAGACCATGCAGGCGCTCGATTACATTGTCCGCTCCGGCCGTGCGCTCTATGCCGGGATTTCCAGCTATAATTCCAAGCGCACCCGCGAAGCAGCTGACATTCTCAGGCAGCTGGGCACGCCCTGCCTGATCCATCAGCCGAGCTATTCGATGATCAACCGCTGGGTCGAGGATGACGGTTTGCTTGATACGCTCGATGACCAGGGCATCGGCTCGATCGTGTTTTCGCCGTTGGCGCAAGGCATGCTGACCGGCAAATATCTCAACGGCATCCCGGACGACAGCCGCGCCGCGCAGAACTCGTCGCTCAATACCGGCTTCCTCACCGAGCGCAATCTCGACAACATCCGCGCGCTCAACGCCATCGCCGAACGCCGGGGGCAGACTCTGGCGCAAATGGCGATTGCCTGGGTGTTGCGCGGCGGCCGGGTGACATCGGCGCTGATCGGCGCCAGCCGCCCGCAGCAGATCATCGATTGCGTCGGTGCGCTCGACAAGCCCGATTTCAGCGCCGCAGAACTGACCGAAATCGATCAATATGCGCGTGACGCCGACATCAATCTGTGGGCAGCCTCCGCCGAGCGCGACGGACCCGCCCGAAAATGATCGTCAACCCGATCCTGCCCGGCTTCAATCCGGACCCCTCGATTTGCCGGGCAGGAACGGACTATTACATCGCCACCTCGACCTTCGAGTGGTATCCGGGCGTCCAGATTCACCACTCGACCGATCTCGTCAACTGGCGGCTGGTGGGCCGGCCGCTCAACCGTGCCAGCCAGCTCGATATGCGCGGCAACCCCGATTCCTGCGGTATCTGGGCGCCGTGCCTGTCCTATGCCGACGGTCTTTTCTGGCTGATCTACACCGACGTCAAGCGCCTCGACGGCAACTTCAAGGACGCCCATAACTATATCGTCACCGCGCCGGACATTACCGGGCCGTGGTCGGACCCGGTCCGGGTCAATTCGTCCGGTTTCGATCCGACGCTGTTTCACGATGAGGATGGCTGCAAATGGTTCCTCAACATGCTCTGGGACCATCGTACTGATTCAATCGGTGGCCATCCCAGACACCCCGCCTTTGCCGGTATTGTTGCCCAGCAATATGATCCCGGGACCGAGAGGCTGATCGGCAAGGCGGTCAATATTTTCCAGGGCAGCAGCCATGGCCTGGTCGAGGGCGCGCATCTGTTCAGGCGCCAAGGCTGGTACTATCTCACTGTCGCCGAAGGCGGCACCGGCTACGAGCATGCCGTCACCATGGCCCGCTCCCGCGATCTGCTCGGGCCCTATGAGCTGCATCCCGATATTTTCCTGATGACTGCAAAGGATGCGCCGGACGCGCCGCTGCAACGCACCGGCCATGGTCAGATGGTCGAAACGCCGGACGGCGAAACCTACCACACCCACCTGTGCTCGCGGCCGCTGCCGGGTCTTCGCCGTTCACCACTTGGCCGTGAGACCGGGCTGCAGAAATGCGTCTGGGGAGAAGATGGCTGGCTGCACCTGCACGGCGGCGGTCTGGTAGCGGAAGTGGAGGTACCCGCGCCCGATCCGCAGAGCATGCCAAAGCCAACCGCACCGGTGCGCCGGCGGTTTGACGGAGCGGAGCTTCCCGATGAATTCCAGTGGCTGCGGACGCCCGAGCCGGAACGCATCTTTTCGATGACAGGCTCGGCCTTGCGGCTTTACGCGCGCGAATCGATCGGCAGCTGGTTCGAGCAGGCGCTGGTTGCCCGCAGGCAGGAACATCTGGGGTTTGCGGCGGAAACCCGGCTTGATTTTGCCCCGCGGCATTTTCAGCAGGCGGCAGGCCTCGTGCATTACTACAACCGGCACAAGTTCCATTTCCTGGCAGTCATCTGGCACGAGCAATGGGGCCGTGCGCTGACCATTCTCAGTTGCCCCGGCGACTGGCCCGACGCCAGATTGCAGTTTCCGCTGGATCAGCCTGTGCCGCTGCCCGGGGACGGCCCGGTTGATCTCGGGCTCGACGTCGATGGCGCCGAGTTGCATTTTCGCTACCGGCTGAACGGCGACGATAACTGGGTCTCGGTGGGCCCGGTGCTCGATGCCAGCGTGATATCTGATGAGGGCGGACGCGGCGAGCACGCTTCCTTCACCGGCGCCTTTGTCGGCATGGCCGCGTTTGACACCTCCGGCGATGCGATCCCCGCCGATTACAGCCATTTCGATTACCTGCCGCAGAGCCGGTGAATCCGGCTTTGCAGTCCACCGCAGGCGCTTCCGGGGCGTAACCGGTTGTTGTCGATTACCAGTGCGGTGGCTTCTGGTTGGCCGGTGGCGCTGCGGCGCCGTCTTCAATGTCCTCGAACATTTCTGTCAGTCGTGCCATTTCCGAGCGCAGTCTTTCGCCGGCTTTCCAGCTGTCTGAAAGCTGTCGCGACAGGTCCTCGATCGCCGCCTGCTGGTGTGCCACCAGTTCCTCGAGCCGCACCAGCCGAGCTTCGTCATCTGCGTTCATCGCGAAATCTCTCCAAGTTTTTGCCGCCATTGATCCGACAGCGGCACCGGTCGCCGGCTGCCGCGATCGACATAGACATGTACGAAATGACCATCTGCGAAGGCTGTTTCCACATCATTGCGAAACAGGCCGATTACATAGGTCACGGACGAATTTCCAAGCCGGCTGACCGATATCCCCGCGGTGATGCGGTCGGGAAAACCGGCCTCGGCATGATAGCGGCACCCGGTCTCGACCACCATGCCGATCAGCGGTCCGTTCCACGGGTCCAGCAGTCTGGTTTCGATCAGCCATTGATTGATGGCTGTATCAAAAAATCCGTAATGCACCACATTGTTCATGTGGCCATACATGTCGTTGTCGGCCCACCGGGTTTGCAGGCTCGTGAACCGGGCGAAATCGCTCCGGGTGGGGATCGGCGCACGGGTTATAGCCATCTGCTTGCCTTGGTGCCGGTAGCGATTTGGCGACGCCGCGCGACTGCCGCGGGGCGGCCGCCCGCCCAGCTCCACCGGGCTGTAGTGTTTAAAACGAAAGGCCGCACCGGCATCTCCTCAATTGATTCTGGACATTGCTTTCAGAACTGTCGAGACTAGGCCAAAGGTCGCAACCGTGACAGGGGCGGGTCATGACGATCCCTAATAAAAACGAGAGCACATGAACGATATCGCCATTGAACTCAAGGGGATCGACAAGCGCTTCGGGCTTGTCCACGCCAACAAGAATATCAATTTAAGCGTTCGCAAAGGCACCATCCACGGGATCATCGGGGAAAATGGTGCCGGCAAGTCGACATTGATGTCGATTCTCTACGGCTTCTATCAGGCCGGCAAGGGCGATATTTTCGTCGACGGCAAGAAGACAGTGATCAAGGACCCGAACGCGGCGATCGCTGCCGGCATCGGCATGGTTCACCAGCACTTCATGCTGGTCGAAAACTTCACGGTTCTGGAAAATGTCATGCTCGGTGCGGAAGACAGCCAAATCCTCAATGCCGGCATTACCAAGGCGCGCAACGAGCTCAAGCGGCTGGAACACGAGTATGAACTCGAGGTCAATCCGGACGCCATCATCGAGGAGTTGCCGGTTGGGCTCCAGCAGCGCGTGGAAATCCTCAAGGCGCTCTACCGGGGCGCTGAAATCCTGATTCTCGACGAGCCCACCGGCGTGCTCACCCCGGCCGAGGCTGATCACCTGTTCCGGATTCTCGAACAGCTCAAGGCGCAGGGCAAGACGATCCTGTTGATCACCCACAAGCTGCGCGAAATCATGGCGGTTACCGATGAGGTTTCGGTGATGCGGCGCGGCGAGATGGTGGCAACCCGCACCACGGCCGAGACTTCGGTCGAGGAACTGGCCGAACTGATGGTTGGCCGCCGGGTGCTGTTGCGGGTCGACAAGGGACCGGCCACCCCCGGCGAGGTGCTGCTTGCGGTTGAAGGCCTGACGGTACGCGATTCACGCGGCGTCGACATGGTCAAGAACGTCTCCTTTGATGTCCGTGCCGGCGAAATCGTCGGTATAGCCGGCGTCGCCGGCAACGGTCAGTCCGAATTGCTGGAAGCGATTGCCGGCATCCGCCGCGGCTTGAAGGGCCGTGTGCTGTTGCAGGGTGAACCGATCCACGTGACCGGTGAGGCGGACCCGTCGAGCCTGCGCCATCGCGGTCTCGCGCACGTGCCCGAGGATCGTCAGAACATGGGGCTGGTGCTCAAGTTCGATGAAAGCGAGAATTCGATCCTGGGCTATCACGACGACCCGAAATATCTTCGCGGCATGTTTGTCGACATCGACGCGATCCGCAAGGACGCCGTCGAGAAGATCGAGAAATACGATATCCGTCCGCCCAATCCGCGGTTGAAGACGGCCAATTTTTCCGGCGGAAACCAGCAGAAAATCGTGCTGGCGCGGGAGATGGAGCGGGATCCGCCGGTGCTGATCATCGGCCAGCCGACCCGCGGCGTCGATGTCGGCGCCATCGAGTTCATTCACAAGCGCATCATCGAAATGCGCGATGCCGGCAAGGCGGTGCTGCTGGTTTCGGTCGAGCTCGACGAGATCCGTTCGCTGTCCGATCGCGTGCTGGTCATGTTTGATGGCCGTATTGTCGGCGAACGCCCGCCCGAAACTTCGGAAGGCGAGCTCGGCCTGCTGATGGCCGGTGTTGAAGATGCCAGGGAGGCGGCACAATGAGCACGCCCTATGCAAAACTGCCGGCCTGGGTGGATTACGGTCTGATTCCGCTGATCAATCTCGTGGTCGCATTCCTGGTGGCTGGACTTGTGGTTCTGGCGGTCGGTGAAAGCCCGCTGCGCGCCGCTGGCCTGCTGATCGAAGGTGCCTTTGGCTATGGCGAGGGGATAGGCTTCACCCTCTATTACGCCACCAACTTCATCTTTACCGGGCTTGCCGTCGCCGTTGCCTTCCATTGCGGGCTGTTCAACATCGGCGGCGAGGGGCAGGCCTATGTTGCGGGTCTTGGCGTGGCGCTGCCGGTGCTGTGGCTGGATCAGTACATGCCCTGGTATGTGGTTTTCCCTGCCGCCATTGTCGGCTCGGCGATGATGGGCGCGCTTTGGGCGCTGATTCCCGGGTGGCTGCAGGCCAAGCGCGGCAGCCACGTTGTTATCACCACCATCATGTTCAACTTCATCGCCTCAAGCCTGATGGTTTATGTGCTGGTTGATGTGCTCAAGGCGGAGGGCTCGATGGCGCCGCAGACCCGCACCTTTGCCGATGCCGGGCAATTGCCGCGGCTTGACTGGCTGCTGTCGATTTTCGGGCTCGATATCGGCGGCGCACCGTTCAACCTCACCTTTCTGCTGGCGCTGGTCGCTTCCTTCGTGGTGTGGGTGGTGATCTGGCGCACCAAACTCGGCTACGAAATCCGCACCATGGGCCACAGCCCCCGCGCGGCGCGCTATGCCGGCATCAGCGAAACCCGCATCATCATCATCACCATGATGTTGTCGGGTGCGCTCGCCGGCATGATGGCGCTCAACCCGATCATGGGCGATCAGCACCGCATGCAGCTCGATTTCGTCACCGGCGCCGGCTTTGTCGGCATCGCCGTGGCGCTGATGGGCCGCTCGCATCCCGCCGGCATCATTCCGGCGGCGATCCTGTTCGGTGTGCTCTATCAGGGCGGGGCGGAAATTTCGTTCGAAATGCCGCAGATCTCGCGTGACATGATCACCATCATCCAGGGCCTGGTGATCCTGTTTGCGGGTGCGCTCGAAAACATGTTCCGACCCGCCATCACCACGTTTTTTGCCACCCTCGGCGCGGTTCAGGATACCGCGCCCGAACCGGCGGCGGAGTGAGATCATGCAATATTTCGATACGCTCATCATCATCCTGCAATCGACAATCCGGGTCTCGGTTCCGTTGATCCTGGCGGCCCTTGCCGGACTCTATTCGGAGCGTGCGGGCATTTTCGATATCGGGCTCGAGGGCAAGATGCTGGCCGCAGCCTTTGCCGGCGGCGCGGCGGGGGCTGTCACTGGTTCGGCCCTGATCGGACTTGCCGCGGCGATCTTCGTCTCGGTCTGCCTGGCGCTGGTGCATGCCTTCGCCTCGATCACCCAGCGCGGCAACCAGATCGTTTCCGGTGTAGCGATCAACTTCATCGCGCTCGGCGCCACGGTGATTCTCGGCCAGGCCTGGTTCCGGCAGGGCGGGCGCACGCCGCAACTGGTTGACGGCGCGCGGTTTACCACCGTCGAGTTGCCGTTTGCAGCCGAAATTGCCGATGTGCCGATCATCGGCTCGATCTATGCCAACCTGCTGTCGGGCCATTTCCTTCTGACCTATTTTGCCTTTGCCATGGTGCCGTTCACCTGGTGGGTGCTCTACCGGACCCGTTTCGGGCTCAGGCTGCGCGCCGTCGGTGAAAATCCCGGCGCAGTCGATACCGCCGGCATTTCGGTGACCTGGATGCGTTATCGTGCGGTCATCTGCTGCGGCATTCTTTGCGGCATCGCCGGCGCCTATTTGTCGATGGCAATGACCGCCGGCTTCGTGAAGGGCATGACCGCAGGCAAGGGCTTCATCGCGCTTGCCGCGCTGATCTTTGCCAAGTGGAAGCCGGTCAATGTGATGTTTGCCTGCCTGTTGTTTGGTTTTCTCGATGCCATGTCGATCCGCATGCAGGGCAATGCGCTGCCGATCATCGGCGAAGTACCGGTGCAATTGATGCAGGCGCTGCCCTATATCCTGACCGTGGTGCTGCTCGCCGGTTTCATCGGCAAGGCGGTGCCGCCGCGTGCCGGAGGTGTCCCCTATGTCAAGGAACGCTGAGATGGCCAATGACCTGTTTGAAGCTGCGCGCACGGCGATGGCCAAATGCCATGCGCCTTATTCGCAATTCCCGGTCGGCGCAGCCATTCGCGCCGATGATGGCCGGATCTATGCCGGTGCCAATATCGAGGTGGTTTCCTTCCCTGAGGGCTGGTGCGCCGAAACCACGGCCATTGGCCACATGGTGATGGCTGGCGCGAAACACATCCGCGAGGTTGCGGTGTTTGCCGAAAAGCTCGACCTGTGTTCGCCCTGCGGCGGCTGCCGCCAGCGCTTGGCGGAATTTTCCGATGCCGATACGCTGGTGCATCTGTGCGACGCCGAGGGCGTCAAGAAAACCGTGCGGATGGATGAGTTGCTTCCCTTTGCATTCGCAACCGAGGTGATCGGATGAGTTCTGTTATTGGTATTTTGACCGACCGGCTGCGCGGGCTGATGCCGCGTCACGCGATCGTGCTTGGTTCCGGGCTCGGGTCGCTGGTTGATACGGTCACCGACCCGGTGCGCATTCCCTATGGCGAGTTGCCGGGCTTTCCTGAAAGCGGGGTTTCCGGCCATGCCGGCGAGGTGGTGGCAGGCCATATCGGCTCAACCCCGGTGATCATGCTGTCGGGCCGGGTGCACTACTATGAGCACGGCAGGGCCGACGCCATGCGCGCGCCACTTGAAGCGCTTCAGGGCATCGGCGTCACCCATCTGATCCTCACCAACGCGGCAGGCTCGCTGCGCGAGGACATCCCGCCGGGTTCGGTGATGCGGATTACCGATCACATCAATTTTTCGGGCACCAACCCGCTGTTTGGGGAGCCCAGCGACCGCCGCTTCGTCGGCATGACCAGCGCCTATGACACCGATCTCGGGGCCCGGCTGAAGGCTGCCGCCGACGCCACCGGAACGCCGATGCATGAAGGTGTCTACATGTGGTTTTCCGGCCCCAGCTTCGAAACCCCGGCGGAAATTCGCATGGCCCGGACCCTTGGCGCCGATGCGGTCGGCATGTCGACAGTGCCGGAAGTCATTCTCGCCCGTTTCCTGGGCATGAATGTCGCCGCTGCCTCAGTGATCACCAATTTCGGTGCTGGAATGACCGGCGGCGAACTGAGCCACCAGGAAACCAAGGAAATGGCGCCCGTGGGCGGCAACCGGCTGGCCACGATACTCACCCGCGCCATCGGAGACATGGCATGAAAATCAAAACCGCACAGACCGCAACCGCGGACCGTGAAATCACCGGCTCGGAGCTGGTCTCCGTTGCCCCGGCGCACAAGCGCAATGCGGGTACCGAGTTTCTTCCCGCCATGTTCGAGAACATGGCCGTCAACCTGTCGGCCGCCGAACGCCGCGTTGCCACGCTGACCACCCGGCGCACGGTCAAGAAGGCCTGGCAGGCTGCCTGGCTGATAAGGGCGATCGAATGCATTGATCTGACCACGCTTGCCGGCGACGACACGCCCGGCAAGGTCGAGCGGCTCTGTGCCAAGGCCTGCAACCCGCTGCGCGCCGATCTGGTCAAGGCGCTGGGGCTCGAGGATTATCACCTGACCACCGGCGCCGTCTGCGTCTACCCGATGATGGTGGCAACTGCCGTCAAGGCGCTCGAAGGTTCTGGCGTTCCGGTGGCCTCGGTGGCGACCGGTTTTCCCGCCGGACTGACGCCGATGCCGCAGCGGCTGGCGGAAATTAGCTATGCAGTCGGCGAGGGCGCCGCCGAGATCGACATCGTCATTTCCCGACGCCACGTGCTGACCGGCAACTGGCTGGCGCTTTATGACGAGGTGCGTTCCATGCGCGAGGCCTGCGGCGAAGCGCACATGAAGGCCATTCTTTCCACCGGCGAGCTGAAAACGCTCTCCAATGTCTACAAGGCATCGATGGTGGCGATGATGGCCGGCGCCGATTTCGTCAAGACCTCGACCGGGATGGAGGCTGTCAACGCCACGCTTCCGGTCAGCCTGACAATGGTGCGGGCGGTGCGCGATTACATGGACATGACCGGGCAGATCTGCGGCTTCAAGCCGGCGGGCGGCTTGCGCACCACCAAGGATGCGATTGCCTGGCTGATCCTGATGAAGGAAGAGCTCGGCAATGACTGGCTCAAGCCCGACCTGTTCCGCTTCGGCGCCAGCTCGCTGCTGGGCGACATCGAGCGGCAGATCGAACACAATGTGACCGGCCGTTATTCGTCGGCCGACCGCCACGGCATGGCGTGAGGACACCGAAATGAACCAGATCAGGGATATTCTCGACACCATGGAATACGGGCCAGCGCCGGAAGACGACAAGGATGTGCGCGCCTGGCTGACGAGCCACAAGACCGGCTTTGGCCATTTCATCGGCGGCGAATTCACCAAACCGGGCGGCAAGACCTTTGAGGTCCACAACCCCGCCAACACCGAAAAACTTGCCGATGTGGCCATTGCCGATGCGGGTGATGTCGACAAGGCCGTGGCCGCGGCAAACCGCGCGCAGAAGAAATGGCAGGCGCTGTCGGGCAACCAGCGCGCCCGTCACCTCTATGCGCTGGCGCGCCATGTGCAAAAACACGCGCGCTTCCTCGCCGTTCTGGAAACGCTCGACAACGGCAAGACCATCCGCGAAACCCGCGATATCGACATTCCGCTGGTGGCTCGGCATTTCTATCACCATGCCGGTTGGGCGGAGCTCTGCGATACCGCATTTCCGGGCTATGAGGCCGCGGGTGTGTGCGGTCAGATCATCCCCTGGAATTTTCCGCTGCTGATGCTTTCATGGAAGGTGGCGCCGGCGCTTGCCGCGGGCTGCACAGTTGTCCTCAAATCAGCCGAGCACACGCCGCTGAGCGCCATTGCCTTTGCCGAAATCTGTGCCGAGGCCGGCTTGCCGGCGGGCGTGTTCAACCTCGTCAACGGCGCCGGCGAAACCGGTGCGGCGCTGGCGGGTCACGAGGGCATTGCCAAGCTCGCCTTTACCGGCTCCACCGAGGTCGGACGGTTGCTGCGCCGGCAAACAGCCGGCTCGGGCAAGAAGCTGTCGCTGGAACTCGGTGGCAAATCGCCCTTCATCGTCTTTGACAATGCCGATATCGACGCCGCCGTTGAAGGCGTGGTCGATGCGATCTGGTTCAATCAGGGCGAAGTCTGCTGTGCCGGATCCCGCGCCATCGTGCAGGAGGGCATCGCTGACCGTTTTCATGACAAGCTGCGCGCCCGCATGGAAAAATTGCGGGTTGGCGATCCACTCGACAAATCGATGGACATGGGCGCCGTTGTCGCCCCGGTACAGATCAGGGAAATCACCGCCAAGGTCGAGGCCGGTTTGGCTGAGGGTGCCACAATGTGGCAGCCGAGCTGGGCCAGAACGGTTTCCAATGCCGATGGCTGCTTCTTCCCGCCGACCCTGTTTACCCATGTCGCACCCTCGTCGACCCTGGCCCAGGAAGAGGTGTTCGGACCGGTGCTGGCCTCGATGACCTTCCGCACGCCGGGCGAAGCCGTCCAGCTCGCCAACAATTCCCGCTATGGCTTGGCCGCATCGGTCTGGTCGCAGAACCTCGACGAAGCCTTTGATGCGGCTCGCACGCTCAAATCCGGCATTGTCTGGATCAACTCTACCAATCTGTTCGATGCATCGGCTGGCTTCGGCGGCTACAAGGAGAGCGGATTTGGCCGTGAGGGTGGCCGCGAGGGTATGCTCGAATATCTCGTTCCATCCTGGCAGAAGAAAGCCAAATCCCTGCCCGCCAGCGATCCGCTTCCGGCGCCGACGCCCGCACCGGATGGCTCCGGCGCTGGCCTCGACCGTACGGTCAAGATGTATGTCGGCGGCAAGCAGGCGCGGCCCGATTCGGGCTATTCCTACCCGGTCAGCGGCAAGAACGGCCAGCATCTGGCCGAGGTCGGCCTGGGCAACCGCAAGGATATCCGCAACGCCGTCAATGCGGCGCACAAGGCTTCGGGCTGGAGCGGCATGACCGGACACGCCCGCGCCCAGGTACTATATTTTCTGGCCGAGAACCTTGAACTGCGAGCTGCAGAATTTGCCTCGCGACTGACTGAAACCGGCACTTCGCCCTCCGCGGCCAAACGCGAGGTCGAGGCTTCGGTGGCGCGGATCATGCATTACGCCGCATGGGCCGACAAATATGATGGGGCCGTGCGCGCGCCGGACAAGCGCATGTTGACGTTGGCGCTCAACGAACCGTGGGACGTGATGGGCATTTCCTGTCCCGATGAGGTGCCGCTGCTTGGATTCGTGTCGCTGGTAATGCCGGCGATCGCCATGGGCAACCGCGTGGTGGTAACGCCCTCGCCGCGTCAACCGCTTTCGGCCTGTGATTTCTATCAGGTGCTTGATACCTCCGACGTGCCTGGCGGGGTGGTCAACATCCTAACCGGTGACCGCGACACGCTTGCCGACACCATGGCCAAGCACGATGATATTGCTGCGCTCTGGTATTTCGGCAGCCGCGAAGGGACCGAGCTGGTCGAGCGCGAATCCGCCGGAAACCTCAAGGCAGTGTGGGCCAACAACGGCAAGGCGCGCGACTGGTTCGACGCCACTCAGGGACAGGGCGAGGAGTTCCTGTTCCGCGCCGTCCGCATCAAGACCATATGGACGCCGTTCGGCGTGTGAGGTGACCCATGCTTCCCCAGGAAATCATCCGAGCCAAGCGCGACGGCGGCGAGCTTGATCCCGCCGATATCGCGGATTTTGTTCGCGGCCTGACCGATGGCAGTGTCAGCGAGGGCCAGGTTGCGGCGCTCGCCATGGCCGTGTTCTTCAACGGCATGAGCCGGGCTGAGGCCGTAGCGTTGACGCTGTCGATGCGGGATTCGGGCGAGGTATTGTCCTGGCCCGAACTGGACATCCCGGTGGTCGACAAGCATTCCACCGGCGGCGTCGGCGACAATGTCTCGTTGATGCTGGCGCCGATCGCCGCAGCCTGCGGGCTGGCGGTACCGATGATTTCCGGGCGCGGCCTAGGCCACACCGGTGGCACGCTCGACAAGATGGAATCGATCCCCGGCTACACCGCAATGCCCGACAATGCGCTGTTCCGCAGGGTTGTGGCGTCCTGTGGCTGCGCGATCATTGGCCAGACCGGCAATCTGGCGCCGGCCGACAAGCGCTTTTACGGCATCCGCGACGTCACCGCGACGGTTGAATCGGTGCCGCTGATCACCGCCTCGATCCTCTCCAAGAAACTCGCTGCCGGGCTTGGTGCGCTGGTGCTTGATGTCAAATGCGGCAATGGCGCATTCATGGACAATCCCGACCGCGCCACCGAACTGGCCCGTTCGCTGGTTGAGGTCGCCACCGGCGCCGGCATGCCGACAACGGCGCTGGTCACCGATATGAACCAGCCGTTGGCAAGTGCTGCCGGCAATGCGGTGGAGGTGCGCAACGCGATCGAATTTCTCACCGGCAAGGCCCGCGATCCACGGCTTCTCGAAGTCACGATTGCGCTGGCGGCGGAAATGCTGGTCTCCGGCGGGCTGGCGAGAAATCCCGACGAAGGCGCCGCACAGGCGCTGAAGGCGCTCAAGGATGGCAGTGCGGCGGAGCGTTTCAACCGCATGGTAGCCGAACTTGGCGGCCCGGCTGATCTTCTCGCCGATCCGGACCGGTATCTCGGCCAGGCTCCGGTCATAGCCGACTGTCTGCCGCAAGCTGCCGGTTATGTGGCGGGTTATGACACCCGCGGCGTTGGTCTCGCGGTGGTGGAACTGGGTGGCGGCCGCACACGCCCCAGCGATCCGGTCGACCATGCTGTCGGCCTGAGCGGGTTGTTGCCGATTGGTACACGGATCGAGAAGGATACGCCGATCGCCATCATCCATGCGCGCGACGAGGCCCAGGTCGAGACCGCGCGGCAGCACTTGCACAAGGCGATCCGGATCACTGAGACAATGCCCCAACCGACGCCGGTCATTCTCGGCCGTCAGGCCTGAGGGTGCGGGCAGCTCGCCACGCGTCTTCTACGCCGCGAGTTGGGCTGGATGAGCAGAGGACCGGCAGTAATCTGGATGGCACATGCACCTGAGCGTTCGGATTGATCCTCTCGAACGCGGCGTGCGTCAGTTGATCATTTCCAGCTTGTCCTTCACCACCCGGTAGGACTGAACCTTCGACATGAAGCTCATGCCGACCAGGAACGAAGACAAGGCCCTGTCTTCCAGAACGAAGGCTTCGACATTTTCAACCGAGATGGAGCCAACCTCCATCCGGTCGAGCATCACCATTGCTGCCTTGACGTTGCCGTTTGCGGTGCTGACCTGATGATCGAAGTCGGATGCTCCCAAGCGGAGGCCGAGAGTGCGCGCGGCGGACATGTTGAACGCAACATAGGTCGCACCTGTATCGATCAAGCCACGCACATTGCGGCCATTGATGCGAAAATCAGCGGAAAAATGTCCGCTTTTATCCATCTGGATGGTGGCGGCCCGATAGCCCGCAGCATAATGGGCGACCGGGCGTGCAGGAGTCTTGGCAACCGTCTGTGCAAGCTGTTTTTCTGTTGCCGGTTCCTGTGCCGAGGGTGTCGCCAGGAATTCAGAAATGTTCTGTGCATATTGGGGCAAAGCGGCGGTGCTGAGCACAACGCAGGTTATTAGAAACAGCTTCTTGATCATGCCCGGACTCCTGATAGTGCGGGCGACGTAACCACACGCGTGCCTAACGGGCAGTGAAATCCCGGGCAGCCGGCCTCAAAATCAGAGGCTTTGGTTAAGGAGATCACAACCGATTACGCCCTGTCAGCGACCGGTCGGCAGATGGTCCTGGGTCTACTTCGTGCCGTACATCCGGTCGCCAGCGTCGCCCAGACCGGGTACGATGTACCCTTTTTCATTGAGATGACTGTCGATCGATGCCGTATATATCGGCACGTCGGGATGCGCTTCCTGAAAATTGCGGATGCCTTCCGGCGCCGCAAGAAGGCACAGGAAGCGGATATTCTGCGCGCCGCGCTCCTTCAGCTTTTCCACCGAGGCAATCGACGAATTGCCCGTTGCCAGCATCGGGTCGACAACGATCACCAACCGGTTGGTGATGTCTTCGGGCGCCTTGAAGTAGTATTCGATTGCCTCCAGCGTCTCGTGATCGCGGTAGACGCCGATATGCGCAACGCGGGCGGAAGGAACCAGGTCGAGCATGCCTTCGAGCAGGCCGTTGCCGGCACGCAGGATCGAGGCGAATACCAGCTTTTTGCCTTCCAGCACCGGCGAGTCGACTTCCGTCAGTGGTGTTTCGATGCGCTCCATCGTCAGTTCGAGATCGCGGGTGACCTCGTAGCACAAGAGCGTCGAAATCTCGCGAAGCAGCCGCCGGAAGCCGGCGGTCGAGGTTTCCTTTTTGCGCATGATGGTGAGCTTGTGCTGCACCAGCGGATGGTTGATGACCGTAACGCCGTCCATGATGTCCTGCCTTGAAGCTATGAGCGGGTGCATTGCCGGGCTGAAACCCGATAGGCGCGACCGCCCCGCTGCTCGAAAATGCCGATGCCTGCGCGAACGCGGACATGATCCTGGCGCGCGGCGTGAACCGATCCCGATTTAGACACGGATTGGCAACGCGCGGCAACCGGTTAGACCGGTTTCAGTCAAGCTGTCCCAAGAGAATTGCGCGCAGCGGCTCTTCGACAAAGGCGGCTTCAAGCGCAGTCCGGGTAAAGCCTGTCAAATCCGCAGCATCATACCCCCAGGCATCGGCTGCCAACTGGTATTCATGGCCTACGGATGACCCGAAATGGGGCGGGTCGTCGGAATTCAATGTCACCCTGACGCCCGCCCGCCGTAACCGGTCAAACGGATGGTGGGAAATGTCTGGATAGAGCCCGAGCGCCAGATTCGAGCCGGGGCAAAGCTCAAGCACGACGGCCTCGTCGGCAATCCGCCTGACCAGATCCGCGTCTTCGGCAGTGCGAACGCCGTGGCCGATCCGGCTTGGGCGCACATGATCAAGTGCGTCGCGGACGCTTTCAGCGCCACACAATTCGCCTGCGTGGATGGTGAGTCCCAGTCCGGCGTCTCGGGCAATGTCAAAGGCGCGGGCGAAATCGGCGACCTTGCCGAAGCGTTCGTCGCCGGCCATGCCAAAGCCGGTGATCAAGGGGTGCGGTCTGCTGGCGGCAAGGCGTGCAGCCGCCTCGACCTTGTCTGCGCCCAGATGCCTGATCCCGACGATGATCATCCGGCACTCGATGCCGGTGCTACTCCTGGCTGCAGCGATGCCGTCGGCCAAACCGTCGAAATAGGCTGCAGGTGTGAGACCCGCTGCGACCGCATGATCGGGGGAGACGAAGATCTCGGCGTAGATCGCACCTTGGGCGGCGATGCCCTCGAGATAGCTGCGCGCCAGCAGTGCATAATCCGCCTGGCTGCGAAACAGCGCCGCCGCGCCGTCATAGGCGGTGAGAAACTCGGTGAAATTCGACCAGACATAGGCACCGTCGGATATGAAACCTGAAACATCGGCTCCGTATCTGGCGGCTTGTGCCTCGACCAGTGCCGGCGGGGCGGCGCCCTCGATATGGCAATGCAGTTCTGCTTTCTTCACCAACGTGCTCACAGGAAGCTCTTTCCGCTGGCGGTTACCGGCAGGCCGAGATGTGCCGCCACGCTGGCGCCGATATCGGCATAGGTCGAGCGCACGCCGACGTCACGCGCCGCAATTCCCGGTCCGAAGCCAAGGATCGGCACCCGCTCTCGGGTATGGTCGGTTCCCCGCCAGGTCGGATCACAGCCATGGTCGGCAGTCATCAGCACCAGATCGCCGGGTTTGAGCATTTTGGCAAAGCGCGGCAACCGCGCGTCCAGTGCCTCAAGTGCGGCTGCGTAGCCCGGCACATCGCGGCGATGGCCGTAGAGCATGTCGAAATCAACAAAATTGGTAAACACCAGATCGCCGTCGCCGGCATCCTGCGCGGCCTTGACGGTTGCTTCAAAAAGCGCCGCATTGCCATTTGCCTTGCGCAGGTCGGTGACACCCTGATGGGCGAAGATGTCGCTGATTTTGCCGACCGCGAACACGCGATGGCCACTCTCGCTGACCTGGTCAAGCAGCGTCGGGCCAGGGGGCGGCACGGAGAAGTCGCGGCGGTTGCCGGTACGATCGAAACCGGTTTCGGGGGAGCCGACAAACGGCCGCGCGATCACCCGCCCGATATTGAGAGGATCCACCAGGCGGCGCACGGTCCTGCACAACTCAAGCAGCCGCTCAAGACCGAAGCTCTCTTCGTGAGCGGCGATCTGAAACACTGAATCCGACGATGTGTAGCAGATCGGTTTTCCGCTGCGCATGTGTTCGGCGCCAAGACTGGCAATAATCTCGGTACCGGATGCATGGCAGTTTCCCAGGATTCCGGGCACCTTGCCTTCTTCGATAATCGCTGCGACGAGCTCGTCACTGAAGGCCGCGCCGTCATTGGGAAAATAGCCCCAGTCAAACATCACCGGCTGGCCGGCGATCTCCCAATGTCCTGACGGCGTGTCCTTTCCGTGCGAAACTTCGCTGGCTGAGCCGTAGAGACCGCGTGGCCGTGCCGTCAGCGACCATCCGGCGGGGATGTTGCCTGATGCTGCAAGAGCTGCCTCGGCCAGACCCAGCGATTGCATATGCGGCAATGCCAGCGGGCCGGCGCGCAATCCTTCCCGGTCACCAAGACCGGCTGCGCATTGCTCGGCAATATGGCCGAGCGTGTTGGCCCCCAGATCACCATAGGCTTCCGCATCCGGCGCCCCGCCGATGCCAAAGGAATCAAGAACGAACAGGAATGCGCGGGCCATGCGGGTGTCTCCAATCAGTCTTTAGGCTATCCGGATTCGGCGCCCGCCGGAAGTGCGATCCACGATCAAACCCGGTAACCCTATTTTCACCATGTCGCTCAGCGTCAGCCAAGGCTGTGATATAGAATAACCATGATCATCCCCGCGCGCCTGGCCTCATCTGCCCACTGCTTTCGAGCACTTTGTACCGCTGTTGTTGTCGTCTGCATGTTTGCCGTCAACGCCGCACAGGCCGACTATCGGCAATCGGTAGCGGTGCTGCGCATCGGCGTTGTTGAAAGCCATCCTGCCGCCGCCAACCCGATCAAGATTGAAGCGGTCAAGAACGCATTCTCCACGGCGCTGGGAATCCCCGTCGAGATCATCAGGATGCGCAGCTATGCGGCCCTGATCGACGCCCATGCCAGCGGCCGGATCGGTTATGCGATTCATTCGACGCGTTCATTTGTCGCCACAGAGGCGGTCTGTGGCTGCGTTCGTGCGCTTCGTACCCCGGTTGCTGCCGATGGCTCCACCGGCTTTCGTTCGGTGCTGGTCGTGCGCGACAAGGTTACCAAACCGATCAGCGCGCTGAAGGTGGCCTATTCGCGCGCCGATTCCGTATCCGGATGGCGAATACCAAGCCAGGCGATGGATGCGGGCAGCCTTGACCGGCCGCAGTTGGTCCGAGCTGGCAGTATTGCCGCTGTTATCGACCTTTACCGGTCAGGAAAAGTAGATGGATTTTTTGGCTGGCTGCCCGATGTTCCCGATGCCGCCGGATCCGATACCGGGCGGTTGTTTGGCGGCTGGAACCACGATCGGATGCAATCCGCGGATCCGCTGCGGGTACTCTGGTCGTCTCAGCGCGTTCCCTATGGCCCGCATGCGGTTCACCGGTCGCTTCCCGATGATCTGGTCGAGGCGCTGGGGGCGTTTTTAGATCAAATGCCGAAATCGGCGCCGGGGTTGCTGGATATATTCGAGCCGTTTTTTGCCGGTGGCTACGTCACCCCCGACCCGCAGGATTATCGCAATGTCGCGGGGCTGGTGGAGGCGTCGTCTGATCCCGAAATTCAAGCCCGCTGATCCGTCGCATGCATGACGCGTCCAAACGTATTAATTTGGGCGACTGCATACATGCATTGGTTCAACGAGATACAGCGCCGCCACCCGTCGCGGGTGGGGAAGATGCAATCGACGGGCAATTTCGCCGAACCCGCCGGTCAGCAATTGCTGCAGTCCAGTTCGGTGCCGATGCGCTGACGAAGATGGTAGGTCTTTTTCATGTTCAGGGTGCGATACTCCAACCCCTTGGAGTCGGGCAGGAACATCATCATGTCGTACGGGAATTCGAGCTCTGTGCGGACCAGGAAAGTATCGGGAATTGCCAGATTGGCTGGCAAGGTCTGGGTGGAATTGGTCGCATAGGGCTTCGTGTTGTCGTTTTTCCACGACCACGCCACCTTGGCGATGCCGGCGCTGTTGATGTCAATGCCAGTGACTTTCAAGACCATTCCGTTGGACTTGAACGGTGTCATGACCGCTTGCGCCACATTGTCCATCGACGCCAGTTTGGCCTTGTCGACGAAATCTTCCTGGGTGATCAGGTCGGCCACGGTGCTGGCGGCGCGCGCGAGCTTTTTGTTGACCGACATGGCGACAGAAATTTCCAGCGATCCCATGTAGAGAACGATCAGTACCGGCGCGATCAGCGCAAACTCCACCGCGCCCACGCCATCCCGGTTGCCGCGCAGTTTCCGGGCGATGCGCCTTAGCCCAATTAGCACGCCTGTCATGGTTGCTTTTCCTTGCGGTTGGCCTTGCAGTTCAAGTTCCGGGGTGTCGCTCAAGGGTATTGCTCGTTGCGAAACGCCGCGGTTGCCACCATCAGGTAATCACGGGGCATTTCGCCTTCCTTGCGAATATTGGTGATGAACGGGCGAACCAGGTCGGTCATGACCTCCCAGCGATAATAGGCCCTCACGATGTTGATCGTGCCGGGGCCGCCGGGGTCATAATCGAAGTCGGATGAATCGAGATCTGAAAACTGGGCGCCGCTGGTCCGCGGGATGTAATTGGGCATATCGGCGAATTCCGCAAATTCCCGTACATCCAGATAGAGCTTCTGGTCGTCAGGATCTTCCTCGTCTGCACATTTGATCATCAGGCTGATTTCGCCACAGAACTCGGTGCGGAACTGCTTCTCGGTCAGATCGGTAGGGCGGCCCATGTTGAAGGTGATCTGTCCGGTACGGATCTGGCGGCCCATTGTGTCGACCGCGTTCTGCAGCAGTTGTTCACCGGCAAAGGCGATGAATGCTTCAATGGTGGCAAAGATCAGCAGAAAGAACGGGAGAGCCAGCATCCCGAATTCAATGGCGGCAGAACCGTCCTTGTCGCGACGAAAACGAGAGAAAAGCCGCCGCACGCCCTTTGCGGGCTGCGTCTTGCGCCTGTGCTCTTCGAATTTCATCTTCGAACTCCCGGACATCCATGGTCAGGAAGCGATAATAAGACAAACTAGTTGACTATTCGTAACACAAGCATCGAAAACGGTTTACTGCTGGTTAAGGAAACATAAACCAGCGGCCCGCGACTTTTTTAGGGTGTCTTGGCTGCGGCGGTGGGGACGTGTTTTTCACAGGAAGGAGAACACGAATACACCGAGCGTTCGATCTGCTTGAATACACGCACGGTATTGGCTTCGTCGACGGAAACCAGAATCCGTTCATCGACAATCGCGTCGCCGGCCTGATCGAGAATGACAAGGTTAGTGGTGCCGTAGGATTTGCCTGTCAGCACGATGGTTTGCGGATCTGCGATGGTGACATCGGCAACACCGGCATTGCCGATTATGACCTTGCTGACCGTGCGGTCGAGCTTGAGGATGCGTGCGTGATCCATGAAGACCCGGATCATGTCCTCGGTTGCCCCGGCAGGAAACGCTGTCGCGGCGGTGAGCGTCAGGCCGCAGACTGCAAACAGGAGCCGACGGTGAACAGGAATAGGATAGGTCATGCCGTTTCCTCGGAATTGCGGATATCTCCTCTAAAGTCGCTCGGAATGGTGAATGAAGCCTTAAGGCCGGGCAATCAGGATGAAATTGAATTTCCGCCACCGCCTGCGGGTATGAACCCCGAGGGCCGTCCAGACCGCAATCACAGCGTTTCCCGCTTTATTATATATAAAGCAGCATCACCGGCTGATATGCCGCCGGTGCACGTATAGGATCCTCATTCAGGCCGTGTTGATCGCCAGGTCGGAGTGCTGCCGTGGCGGCAACCCTCTGTTTACCATGAGCGTTGCTTTGTCCTGGAAATCATTTGCTAACCTTGTTCATTAAGTGGTTTGAAAACCCCCGCTCCTATTATCAGCTCATCCGACCAACCGAAGCAGTTGGCGGAGTGCTGAAAACCCAAGTGGATGAAGGAACAAACCCATGAAGAATCTTTTTGATCGTTTCGTCAAGGACGAGTCCGGCGCGACTGCTATTGAATATGGCCTGATCGCTGCACTGATTTCGGTTGCTCTGATCACCGGCGCTTCCACGCTCGGTAACACCCTGAACAACCAGTTCCAGTTCTTGTCCAACAAGATGAACGACTCGCAGTAATAACTGCTGCTTGCTACAAGCATGTAATCAAAAGGCCGCCTTTCGAGGCGGCTTTTTCGTAGGTGGGGAAGCGGTTTTTTAAGGACTCGCCGATAGGCTGTTTGTCGAAACCGGGAGCATGTAGATGGTTGAGGCCGCAATTTTTGTCATCCTGCCGCTATGCTTGGCCATGGCGGCGTTTTCTGACATTCTGACCATGACCATTCCCAATCGCGTTTCGGTCATTCTGGCGATCTCGTTCTTTATCGTCGCTCCCTTTACCGGCATGGACCTGGTCACACTGGCATGGTCGGTGGCTGCGGCAGTCGCCGTGTTTGCGGGCTGCTTTGCCCTGTTTGCCTTCAATGTCATGGGTGGCGGCGATGCCAAGATCCTCAGCGCTGCAGCGCTCTGGTATGGCTTCAATATCGATCTCGTCGCTTTTCTTGGCATGACCGGCGTCTTTGGCGGCCTGTTGGCAGTGATGGTGCTGATGATCCGCGCCAATCAGAATATCCTGCTGGTCTCGCGGGTGCCAATTCCCATGCATTTTTTCCAGGATCGCGCCGGCATTCCTTATGGCGTCGCCATTGGCGCCGCGGCTTTCGCGACCTTTCCCAATTCGCAGATCTTCATCCAGGCGCTCAGCCGGCTGAACTGAGATATTGACGTTTTAGGGCGCAATGGCCTGAAGCCGAATTGAGAGTGGACCTGATACCCACTTCGGCCCTTGTAACTCCTTAGACCATCTCCACCAAAACCGGCTGGAGCCTGTCCCGTCGCCAGTGGGCATCCGCCACGTTCGCCGTTCGAGCTTGGGCGGTTGAGCGTCGCGCCTGAAGATGATCCGGCGAAGACGCCTGGGTTTTCTCGCCTTCCGAACGGCCCCCTTTGGTTATCGCCAGCCGGTCTGCAGACCGACACCGATGCCAAGCTGCAGCGCTTCAATATTGCATTAACCCTGTTTGCTTGCCGGTTATTAACCATAATTACACGATTGCAAATGCATCCTGCGGACAACGTACCTGATACTCGTTCGAGGAAACAGCATGAAACCCGCCCGCGTCGTCATCATGGCAGTGGCTGTTCTGGCAGCAGGATTGGCCGGCTATCTGGCCATGAACCTGACCTCTCCCACGGTCCAGGTAAATGAAATGTCCTCCACACCGGTCATCAAGAAGATGCCGACCATTGATGTGCTGGTGGTCAACGCCAGCCTGCCAGTGGGCGCGCGGTTGAACGAGGAAAACCTGGAATGGAAGGGCTGGCCCGAAGATGGGGTGGTCGAAGGGCTGGTCCGTCGCGATGCGCGGCCGGAAGCGGTCGCCGAACTTACCGGCGCCATTGTCCGGCTGCCGGTATTTGCTGGCGAACCGCTTCGGCCCGAAAAGATTGTCGATTCATCCTCGCGGATCATGTCTTCGCTGCTTCCTGCCGGTAAGCGCGCCATCGCCACGGAAATTTCGGTAGCCACCAGTGCCGGTGGGTTCATTCTGCCCAACGACCGGGTCGACGTGATCATGGTGCGCCGCAAGACTGCGGAAGAAGGATTTTTGACCGAAGTCATTCTGTCGAACATCCGGATTCTGGCGATCGACCAACGGATTGAACAGGATGCCGAGGGCAACCGGACGGCAGTCGGTACCACGGCGACCCTCGAACTCACCCCCGAACAGACCAAGATCATCACGGTTGCCCAGCAGATGGCTGACCGGTTGACCCTGGCCTTGCGCAGTGTTGCCGATGTTCAGGAATCTGACACAGCCGGTGCGAAATATCTTTTGAGCGGCGAAGACGGCTCAGCAGCCATCCAGCTGATCCGCTCCGGGGCCATCACCAAAGTTGGCGCCACCAACTAAAGCGGAGAACGAACGTGCGTCACACAGCAAAAACGCTTTTGTCGTCCATCGCCAGCATCGCGCTGGTCGGATCGGTCATGATCGCCGGCATCGCTCTGGATCCGTCCAGTGGTACCCTGATGTCCGCCGCGCAGGCAGCTCCCAGCGTCATCAAGATCAAGAAATATGGATCCGGCGTCAGCAAGCGCGTCAAACTGGGCCTCAACAAGGCCATCGTCGTGGATCTTCCCGTCGATGCCAGTGACATTCTGGTGGCTGATCCGGCCCTTGCCGACGCGGTCACCCGCACGTCGCGCCGGCTCTACTTGTTTGGCAAGACCGTTGGACAAACCAACATTTTTGTCTTCGGGCCAAATGGCGAGGAAATTGTCTCCATCGAGCTTGAGATCGAAAGAGATGTTGCCGGGCTTGAGGCCAACCTCGCCCGCTTCCTTCCCGATTCCGACATCAAGGTCGAAATCATTTCCGACAACATCGTGCTGACCGGCTCGGTGCGTACGCCTCAAGATGCGGCCCAGGCAGCCAATCTTGCCAATATATTCCTGACCGGTGGTGAAGCCACCACCCGTGTCGACAAGTTGGTCGGCGACGGCGGCGACGCTGCCATCAACGCTGAAGCGCGCCAGAAATCCAAGATCGTCAATTTGCTTAAGATTGATGGCGAGGACCAGGTGACATTGAAGATCACCGTCGCCGAAGTCAGTCGCGAGGTGCTTAAGCAGCTCGGGTTCAACAACACGGTGTCAAAAAGCTCCGGCCTCGACGTCCTGACCCTGAACAACGCCGCCGATATCGCCAGTGGCGGAATCTCCGGCACCGTCACAGGTTCGCTCGGAAAATACGGGCTTGAAAGCGTTCTCAACGCCATGGAGCAGGCGCAGGTCATCCGTACATTGGCCGAACCAAGCTTGACTGCGATTTCAGGCGAAAGCGCCTCGTTCACTTCCGGCGGCGAGATTCTGCGCACCGTTGTTCTGGCTAACGGCACGATCAGCACACTATCCTACGACTACGGCATAAAGCTCGATTTCACACCAATCGTTCTCTCGGCTGGTCGTATCAGTCTCAAGATCAATACCGAGGTCTCTGAACCACTGACCGAAGGAAGCACGACGGAATTCCGCAAGCGGCAGATCGAAACGTCGATTGAACTTCCTTCCGGCGGCTCGATCGCGCTGGCCGGGCTTGTTCGGGATAATGTGCAGCAGACCACGGAGGGCGTCCCGGGCGTGAGCAAGATTCCGATCTTCGGCACCATGTTCCGCAGCAAAGCCTATGCGCGCAGTGAAACCGAACTGGTCGTTATCGCCACCCCGTATCTGGTCAAGCCAGTGGCACGGAATGAGCTGGCTCGTCCCGACGACAATTTCAACCCGGCCGGTGATGGCGCAGGCTTCTTTCTTGGACGGGTCAACCGCGTTTATGGCCGGATGGAAACTCAATTGCCGCCAGGCCGCTATCATGGCGCCGTCGGCTTCATTTATAAGTGATCAGGAACCTCACCATGTCGTGCAAGACCCCAGTTCCCGCAAATCCTGATCGCCGTCCGCGCTGGACAGCGGTTGCGCCGATGATGATTGCTGCGTCGCTGCTTTCCGGTTGCGCCGGATGGCAGGGTAGGAGCGTCACCGTGGGCGCTGTCCCGGATGACTATCGAACCAATCACCCCATTATCGTTTCGGAAGAAGAGCGCACGGTGGATATTCCCGTTGCCACTGGAGACCGGAAGCTAACCACCTCAACGCGGGAAACCGTTCGAGGTGCGGCAAATACCTACAGGTCAAACGCATCTGGCGTCATTCGCATCATGGTTCCGGTCGGCTCTGCCAATGCAGGTGCTGCATCGGTCCTTGCCGGTCAGGTGGCTGACGTGCTGCGCAAGGAAGGTATTCCCGGTGATCGCATTCTTTCGTCACCCTATCAGGTTTCCTCGCCCGATGATGCGGCGCCGATCCGTATTGCATTCATGGCAATCACTGCCTCCACCGGGGAGTGCGGCCGCTGGCCCGAGGACATGCTCGCCAATTCCGGCGACAACAAGCATTACGCCAATTTCGGTTGCGCAACGCAGAACAATCTGGCCGCGCAGATTGCAAATCCCGGCGATCTGGTCGCGCCGCGCGGCATGACCCCGATCGATGCCGAGCGACGCTCGACGGCGATTGAAAGCTACAGGACAAATGGCGCCGACCTGGGATTATGACAGCCAGTCTGATCGTCGCGTGCACTTTGAAGCAGGACAACTTTGATGACCAACCTTGATTATGCGCTAGAGCAGGAAACACAGTCGGAACAGGGCCAGGAGGCTCCGGTCCGTGGTGATTTCGAACGCATCCGACCGCTACCGCGGATCTCGGTGCATGCTTTTTTCGAGACTGAAGGCCTGGCCAAGACCATGGAGCGTTGTGCCGAGGACCGGCGCATGGCCAAGGTCAATCTCCGCATCAATTCCGGCGGAGTGTCGGCCGCGGCCAACATGTTCTCAGGCTCGCCGACCCCGAATCTGCTGATTCTGGAAACCCGCGCGGATGCGCAGACCTTGCTCGGTGAGCTCGGCGATCTGGCCGATGTCTGCGACCCCGATACACGGGTGGTGATCGTCGGCCATGTCAATGACGTGTCACTGTACCGCGAATTGGTGCGCAACGGGGTGTCCGAATACATCGTTGCGCCGGTGTCGATGGCCGATGTGATCGGCGTCATCTCGACCATCTTTGTCGATCCTGATGCCGCGCCGCTCGGCCGATCCATCGCCTTTGTCGGCGCCAAGGGCGGTGTCGGCTCGTCCACGCTGGCCCATAATTGTGCCTGGAGCATTTCCAACCTGTTCTCCAGCGAAGTCATTCTTGCCGACCTAGACCTGGCCTTCGGAACCGCAAATCTCAACTTCGACAACGATCCCACCCAGGGCATCGCCGAAGCGGTTTACTCGCCCGATCGCCTCGATGAGGTATTTCTCGATCGCCTGCTGGCCAAGTGTTCTGAACATCTGTCGATGCTTGCGGCACCGTCAATGCTCGACCGCACCTATGATTTCGCCGGCGATGCCTTCCTGCCGATTTTAGACATCATCCAGCGCAACGCCCCGGTTTCGGTGCTTGACGTCCCGCATGTCTGGACCGAATGGACCCAGAAGGTGCTGTGCGCCGCCGACGAGATTGTCATCACCGCCACGCCCGATCTCGCCAATCTGCGCAACACCAAGAACCTGTTCGATACCTTGCGCAAACTGCGTCCCAACGACCGCCCGCCATTGCTGATCCTCAATCAGGTGGGCCTTGCCAAGCGTCCGGAAATCAGCCCGGACGTGTTCTGCGAACCGCTGGAAACCGAGCCGCTGGCGATCATTCCTTTCGATGCAGCGCTGTTTGGTGAAGCCGCCAATTCAGGCCTGATGATCGGCGAATCCTCGGCCAAATCGCCGGTCGCCGAATCCCTGTCGCAAATTGCCCATGTTGTTACCGGCAGGGCCGAAGTGAAGAAACGCAGGAAAGCCGGCCTCTCGTCGTTGATCGGCCGGTTGAGCCGCAAGTAACTGTAAGTCTGGAGTGGAACGGAATATGTTCGGCAAACGCAGCAACGATGGACACGGCAAGCAGCCGGTGACCACGACGACCAGGCCGCCGGCTTCTGCCGAGGCCCCCGCCGCGTCCGCATCAACGGCAGCGGTGGCCGCGCAGTCAACCGCTCACGCGCCCGATACGGGCCATACACCTGCGCCCAAACAGGCCGCACAGCCGGCCCCCCCGCGCCGTGAAGAGCCGCCGGCCAAGCGCAAGAGCACCCGCAACGAAGCCTATTACGACACCAAGAGCCAGGTATTCTCGGCGCTGATCGATACCATTGACCTGTCCCAGCTTGCCAAGCTCGATGCCGAGAGCGCGCGCGAGGAAATCCGCGATATCGTCAATGACATCATCACCATCAAGAATTTTGCGCTGTCCATTGCCGAGCAGGAAGAGCTGCTTGACGATATTTGCAACGATGTCTTGGGCTATGGTCCGCTGGAGCCTTTGCTGGCGCGCGACGACATTGCCGACATCATGGTCAACGGTGCAGGCATGACCTACATCGAAGTTGCTGGCAAGGTTCTGGAAACCGACGTCCGCTTCCGCGACAACAGCCAGCTTTTGTCGATCTGTCAGCGGATCGTCAGCCAGGTCGGCCGTCGCGTCGATGAATCGAGCCCGATCTGCGACGCGCGTCTTCCCGACGGCTCCCGCGTCAACGTCATTGCGCCGCCCCTGGCGATCGACGGCACCGCGCTGACCATTCGTAAATTCAAGAAGGACAAGCTGACGCTTGATCAGCTGGTCAAGTTCGGTGCGATCACGCCCGAGGGTGCAGCTGTCCTGCAGATCATCGGCCGGGTTCGCTGCAACGTGGTGATTTCGGGTGGTACCGGTTCCGGTAAAACCACGCTTCTCAACTGTCTGACGGCCTATATCGACGCCGACGAGCGGATCATTACCTGTGAAGACTCCGCCGAACTTCAGCTGCAGCAGCCGCACGTCGTGCGGCTTGAAACCCGCCCGCCTAACATTGAGGGCGAGGGTGAAATCACCATGCGTGATCTGGTCAAGAACTGCCTTCGTATGCGCCCCGAGCGGATTATCGTCGGTGAGGTGCGTGGCCCCGAGGTGTTCGACCTGTTGCAGGCGATGAACACCGGTCATGACGGATCGATGGGAACGATCCACTCCAACAGTCCGCGTGAGTGCCTGAGCCGTATGGAATCGATGATCGCCATGGGTGGCTTTACCCTGCCGGCCAAAACCGTGCGCGAGATCATTGCCGGATCGGTTGATGTCGTCATCCAGGCGGCGCGTCTGCGCGATGGATCGCGCCGCATCACCCACATCACCGAGGTCGTCGGCATGGAGGGTGATGTCATCATCACCCAGGATCTGATGACCTATGACATGCTCGGCGAAGACGCCAATGGCAAGATCATCGGCGAGCACCGCTCGACCGGCATCGGCCGTCCCAACTTCTGGGATCGTGCCCGTTACTATGGCGAAGACAAGCGTTTGGCCGCTTCGCTCGACGCCATGGAAAAAGTCACCTCGTAAGGAGCGCACGCGTGTTTGGTCTTGATACAGTGGTAATCGCCATCATCGGCCTGGCTGCGCTTTCCGCCGGGGCGCTGGGCTACGGTGTGCTCTACACCCGGATCGAAGGCGAGCGCAAAGCCGAAAGCCGGGTCAGACGGGTCAAGTCGGCGGAAACCGATCGAACCAAGGCGTCAGCCGCCCGCGACCGGCTCAATGAAGCCAACAAGCGGCGCAAGTCGGTTCAGGATTCGCTTAAGACGCTGGAAGAGAAGAACAAGGAAAACGACCGCCGCAAGTCGCCGCCGCTCAAGGAAAAAATCGGCCAGGCCGGGCTCACCATCTCCATGCGCCAGTTCTATCTGTTGTCGGCCATTCTCGGCCTGCTGGCTGGCGCTTTTGCCTTCGTCGCCTATGGCAACCCGCTTGTCGCCGCCGGCGTGATGATCATTTTCGGTGCCGGCGTGCCGCGCTGGATCATCGGTTTTCTACGCGCTCGCCGGATGAAAGCGTTTTTGAGCGAATTTCCCAACGCGCTCGATATCATGGTTCGCTCGATCAAGTCCGGCCTGCCGCTCAATGACGCCATCCGGATGATTTCGGGGGAAGGTCAGGAGCCGGTTCGCACCGAATTCAAGCGCATTGTCGAGGCGCAGCAGATGGGGATGAACATCCCCGAAGCCTGCGCACGGCTCTACACCAGAATCCCGCTCTCGGAAGCCAACTTCTTCGCCATCGTGATCGCCATCCAGGCGCAGGCCGGCGGCAATCTGTCTGAAGCGCTGGGCAACCTGTCGCGGGTCTTGCGCGACCGCAAGAAGATGAAGGCCAAGATCAACGCTCTGTCGATGGAAGCCAAGGCTTCAGCCGTCATCATCGGGGCATTGCCCTTCATCGTCGCCGGTCTGGTTTACATGACATCGCCGCAATACATCATGATCCTGTTCACCGACACCCGCGGGCACATGATCCTCGCCGCATCGGCCGTATGGATGTCGATCGGCGTTCTGGTGATGCGCAACATGATCAACTTCGATATCTAGGGACGGACCGACCATGCTTTCTGATATTGCGTCTTCCCTCACCGATCCGGCCTACCTGGTTCCCATTCTGGTGTCGGTTGCTGTACTTGCGACACTGTTTACGATCCTCGTACCCTATTTTGAACGTGGCGATATGGATGCCCGGATGAAGTCGGCGGCACTTGAGCGGGATGAAATCCGTGCCCGCGAGCGGGCACGTCTCAACGCCGAAAATTCCCGGACAAGCACCAAGAGCGCAGGCCTGAGAGCCCACAACAACGCCTCTGTGCGCGGCATTGTCGAGCAGTTGAATCTGAAAAATGCATTGGCTGATGACGCCACAATCGCTAAGTTGCGTGCTGCGGGCTACCGCACCCAAAATGCGCTCAACATGTTTCTGCTGGCGCGTTTCGTGCTGCCGTTTTTCTTCCTTGCGGGGACGGCCTTTTATGTCTTCGTACTCGAAAACCTGACTGACAAGCCGCTGACTGTACGCATTCTGGCCTGCATCGTCGGCGCCTATGCCGGTTTTTACACGCCCAACATGTTTGTCTCCAATCAGTCCAAGAAACGCCAGGCCTCGATCAAGCTTGCTTGGCCGGACGCGCTCGACCTGATGCTCATCTGCGTTGAATCCGGCGTTTCCATCGAAGCGGCAATGAAGCGGGTGGCCGAGGAAATCGCCGTACAGTCGACCGCTCTGGCCGAAGAATTCGTGCTGACCACGGCAGAACTGTCATACCTGCCGGACCGGCGCGTCGCCTTTGAAAACCTCGGCAGCCGCACCGGTCTTGACGCGGTCAAGTCGGTGACCCAGGCGCTGATCCAGTCTGAACGCTACGGCACGCCGATCGCCCAGGCTTTACGGGTGCTGGCGCAGGAAAGCCGCGACAGCCGCATGACGGAGGCCGAGAAAAAGGCCGCTGCACTGCCGCCGAAACTGACCGTTCCGATGATCCTGTTCTTCCTGCCGGTGCTGATCGGCGTGATTCTCGGACCGGCAGGGATCCAGGTGGCGGACAACTTCTCCAAGGGCATGCATTAGAATAGAGGTCGGAGCGTCGTTCGACGCTCCGTTTCCAGGGCCGCGGCGGCGCATAAAGCCTTGCCCACCGAACCAGACACCAGTCAAAATCGGCTACGACCCCCCCCCCGCTCCAGACCATGGATCGAGGGGTATTTGCTTTTGCACAGAAAGAGACAGAGGGTCAGGCGCTGCCGGGAATGGGCGGTTTCGCGGCCGATCAGTTGGTGTTGTTCTCGTCGGAATCCTTGAGCTTGTTCCAGGCATTCTGCTGGGACAGCATGCCGCGCAGATAGGTGACATTGGCGCTGGCCTGTTCCGGAGAAAGCTCGGCGCTGGCGATCTGCTCGGCTTCCTTGAAGCGACCCTGAAGCCCGACGACAAGCGCCAGGTTCTGGCGCACCCGGCTATCGGCACCCGGTTGCTTCACTGCGGAAGCCATATAGGTTTCCGCGGTTCTGAGATCGCCCTGCAGAACATAGGACATGCCGAGATTGGACAGTACCGAAGGTTCGTTCGGTTTGATGTCGAGCGCCTTGCGGTAGCGCGCGCGGGCGCTCGTCGGATCGCCCATCTGGTCGAGAATGGCGCCTTCGGCCGACAGCAATTGCCAATCCGGACGATCCGGCGTCTGGGCGCGACGGATTGAGTCCAGCGCCTTGTCAAACTGGCCTGCGCCGGCGAGCGCCTTGCCATAGGCGGCAAGCACCGAACGGTCGGTCGGATTGTGGATCGCAATCTGCTGCATGACAGCCAGCGCCTGGTCGGTGCGACCGCCCATGGTCAGCACGGAAGCGTATTTCATGCCGACGGCTGCATCCTTGGGGTTCCTGTCATAAACCTTACCGATGCGTGCCGCGACAGAGCTGAGTTCCACCGCATTCATGGTTTCCAGCGGTTTGCTTGTCGACGGAATCGACCCGGTGGTCAGCCGTCCCTTGGAGGCGCAGCCCGCCAGCGATACGGCAAGCGCAGCCACGCAGACAGCGCTAAGCAGTCGGCGGGGGATGTAGGAGCGTGTTGCTGTCGCGGACATAGGCATGATCCCGAAATTAAATTGTCGCGGCGTCCCGGCATGGGTGGCGCCGCAGTCCTGGTTCAAGCAATAATCTGTTAACCCTAATCAACCGTTAACGACTGATTCCCCGTAAATCCCGACGGGAAATCCAAGGAGACCCCATGGCGCCCCATCACCACATCGAAAGACCTTCCCCGTTTGCACTCATGTCCGGCGAAGCGCTACCGATATGGGCTGTCTCGCGCGCCGATATCGAGCGTGGCGGGTTCGATGAAACCGCGCTGGCCTGGGCCAGAAACGCCGGCTTTACCGCGGCCGAGGGAACGTTGCTGCTTACCCCGGGCCGTGACGGCAAGCTCGCCGGTGCGCTGTTTGGCCTGGGCGAAAACGGCGACTGTCATCCGCTGATCGGCGGCAGGCTTGCCCGCACTCTGCCGGCGGGCGATTGGCGCATCGAAAAATCATCGATACCAGGTGCGGTGATGGCACTGGCGTTTGGCATGGGCGCCTACCGGTTTGAGAATTACAAGAAACCCAGGCCGCAAGGGCCGCGGATGGTGATTCCGGCCGATGCTGATGCCGAAGCGATCGCCCGCAGCGTGGCCGCCGTCGGGCTGGCCCGCGATCTGGTCAACACGCCGGCAAACGACATGGGACCTGACGCGCTGGAACAGGCCTTCCGGGCCTTGGCAAAGCACTACAAGGCAAAGGTCACTGTGGTGGCTGGCGATGAACTGATCTCGAAGGGGTTTCCGATGATCCATGCGGTCGGCCGCGCCGCCGATCAACAGCCGCGCCTGCTGGAAATGCGCTGGGGCAGAGCGGGCGCGCCGAAGATTACCCTTGTCGGCAAGGGCGTGTGTTTCGACACAGGCGGCCTCGACATCAAGCCACCGGCCTCGATGCTGAACATGAAAAAGGACATGGGAGGCGCCGCCAACGTGATGGCGCTGGCGATGATGATCATGGATGCCGGCTTGCCGGTTGATCTCAGAGTACTGATTCCGGCGGTCGAGAACTCGATTTCGGCACAGTCCTTCCGCCCCGGCGATGTGTTGAGCAGCCGCAAGGGCCTGACCGTGCAGATCGACAACACCGACGCCGAAGGCCGGCTGGTGCTGGCCGATGCGCTGACCTATGCCTGCGAAGACAAACCGGATCTGCTGATCGACATGGCGACATTGACCGGGGCTGCGCGGGTGGCGCTGGGGCCAGACCTGCCGCCGTTCTACACCGATGACGAGACGCTGGCCGGTGACATCGCCACTGCTTCCGTAGATGTGATCGACCCGCTGTGGCGGATGCCGCTTTACAAGCCCTACGAGGCCGATGTCAAAGCCCGGATCGCCGACCTGACCAATGCGCCCGCAGGCGGTTTTGCGGGCTCGATTACTGCAGCCCTGTTTCTCAAGCGCTTTGTCGAACCGGATACGCGCTGGGCTCATTTCGATATTTTCGGCTGGTCGCCCAAGGACCGGCCACACGCGCCGATCGGTGGCGAGGCGCAGGCGATCCGCGCCCTGTTCAGCGTCATCAGCCAGCGTCACTCGGCGTAGCAGTCTTGCGGGTTGCACGTCATGGCTGTTTCGGTCAATGTAAATCGGCGCCGAAATGAAATGAGCAACCCGCATGTCCCTTGATCTTAGACCCTCCGAAGCGCTCGGACTATGGCATGCGGCAACGCTCGAACATGTGCAGGTCATCGGCCCGGATCTGACAATCAGGCAACTGGCGATCCTGTTGCATATCTATCTTGCCTCGCCGCCGCACACGGTGCGCGGGCTTGCGGCCATGCTTGGCGTGACCAAGCCAGTGATAACCAGGGCGCTCGACACCATGGGAAATATGGGACTGGTGCGCCGGGTGCGCGATGATCGTGATCGCCGCAACGTCATCATCAAGCGGACCGTTGACGGCGCCCTGTTTGTCGAAAGACTTGGCGACATCATCATCGCCCAGGCCAGCAACCTCAAATCGGCGGAGGCGCCCCTGTCATGACCGTCGAGCTTGACCGTCGCAGCCACGCCTATCGGCCGGATCTGGCCGACATCCGGCTCAAGTCCCAGGTGTCCGCACAGCGCTATACCGAAGGCGCGAGGGCGCATGTGATCGTCCCCGTTGCGCACGTCTCGCCACGGCCCGAAGCCCGCAGCAGCATCGACACCCAGGCGCTGTATGGCGAAGATTTGACCGTGTTCGATGTCGCCGATGGCTGGGCCTGGGTGCAATTGGCGTCCGACGGCTATGTCGGCTATCTGCCCGAAAACGCCATCAGCGACGGCGCAAGCAACACCACTCATCTAGTCACTGTTCCGCGCAGTTTTGTCTATCCCGGCGCCGATCTCCGCTTTCCCCCCGTGCACTCCCTGTCGATGATGAGCCGCGTTACCGTCACCGGCTTGGCGGAGACCCGGGGTACGGCCTATGCGCTGCTCGATGATGGCTCCGCGATGATTGCCGCGCATCTGCGGCCATTGGGCGAAACCGCAAGCGAAGACGCCGTGGCGGTCGCAACCAGCTTCCTGCACACACCCTATCTCTGGGGTGGACGCTCGGGCTTCGGCATTGATTGCTCTGGTCTGGTGCAGATGGCGCTGGCGATGACCGGCAAGGCCGCGCCACGTGATTCCGACCAGCAGGCAGCCAGTCTGGGCCAGCCCATCGACCCGGACCACGACGTCCTGCAACGCGATGATCTGGTGTTCTGGAAAGGCCATGTCGGCTTTCTCGAGGATGCGCAGACGCTGCTGCATGCCTCTGGTGGCACCATGTATGTCACCCGCGAACCGTTGCAGGCCGCCATCGACCGGATTGCCCGGCTCTACGGCCCGCCCACCGGTTTTCGAAGGCCATGAACGTCGCGCGGGTTAACGCTGGGCAGTGTCGAGCATCACGACTTCAGTAACCGACCTTGCGGTCAACCAGATTGACAAGCGGTTCGCCCCGGTCGTGGGCGTCGATCTGGGCAATGATCGGCGCAATCAGCGAGGAGGGCATTGACGCGGCTGCCGCATGTGGGGTGATCGTCACCTTCGGATGGTTCCACAGCGGGCTGTCGTCAGCCAGCGGCTCCTGCTGGAATACATCCAGCGTTACCGCTGACAGCAGGCCCTGGTCGAGTGCGGTCAGGATATCGGCTTCGTTCTGCAGCCCGCCACGACCGGCATTGATCAGCACCGGTGCGCCCAGCGGACCCACCTTGGTCATCCGCGCAAACAGATCGCGGTTGAGGATCTCGCTCGTTTCGGGCGTAAGCGGCAGCAACACCACGAAGATGTCGGCAGAGGCGAGGAACGCTCCCAGCCCGTCCGAACCCGCGTAGCACGTCAGCCCCTCGATGTGCTTTTCGGTCCGCGCCCATCCGCTCACCTGAAATCCCATCATCTCCAACTTGGTGGCGGCATCGCGCCCCAGTTCGCCAAGCCCCATGATGCCGACGGTCAGATCGGCTGCTGCTTTCTGGTCGCGATCCTCGTTCCAGATCCGCGCAGCCTGCTGCGTCCGGTAGAGCCGCCCCTGCCGGTGATGGTCGAGCACCTGCCAGACCACATATTCGCTCATCCGCGTGGTCAGGTTCGGCGAAACCACCCGGACGATCGGCACGTTTGGCAGGCTGGTATCGACAAACACATGGTCGACGCCCGCGCCGAGCGAAAAGATGGCCTTGAGGTTGGGCAGTTTCGACAATAGCCCGGGGCGTTGTTTCCACACCACTGCATAGTCGATGCTCGGATCGGCTTCGCTGTCGGGCTCCAGTGTCACCGTCCGGTGCGGTGCCGTTTTTGCCAGTTGATCCAGCCATACGTCGGGAGACCAGCCGGTGAGTGAAAGCAGGATGCGGCCCTTGCCGGTGTTGTTTGCTGTCATGTCTGTGTTTACTCGCTGACTACATCGCCGGCGGCGGCTTCCAGGTTGAACGCAGCCGCCATCAAGGCCTTGGTATAGGCGGTCTCCGGCCGGTCGAAAATATGGTCGGCTGTTCCCTGCTCGACCACCTTGCCGGCGCGCATGACGATCACGTCATTGGCAAGTGCGCGCACCACCTTCAAATCGTGGCTGATGAAAAGATAGGCGAGGTCATGCCGGGCTTGAAGATCGCGCAGCAAATCCACCACCTGCGCCTGCACGCTCATGTCGAGCGCCGAGGTCGGCTCGTCCAGCATGACGAAACGCGGCTTGAGCACCATCGCCCGGGCAATGGCAATGCGTTGGCGTTGCCCGCCGGAGAATTCGTGCGGGTAACGCCATCGGGTTGACGCGTCCAGTCCCACTTCCTCCAGCGCTTCGGCGACCCGTTGGTCGCGCTCGCCGGCGGTGAGGTCGCGGGCATGAACCGCCAGCCCCTCGCCAACAATATCGGCGATCGACATGCGCGGACTGAGCGAACCGAACGGGTCCTGGAACACCACCTGCATGGCGCTGCGGAGCGGCTTCATCTGTTTGAACGTGCGGTCGTGCAGCGGCGCGTTCTCGAAAAAGATCCGACCTTCGCTGCGGATCAGCCGCATCAGCGCCAGTCCCAGCGTGGTCTTGCCCGAGCCCGATTCGCCAACCACGCCGAGCGTCTGTCCGGCCTTGAGCTTGAGCGACAGCCCGTCGACCGCCTTGATATGACGGACGGTTCGGCGCAGGAAACCCTGCTTGACCGGAAACCATACCTTGATGTCTTCCGCCCGCATCACCTCGGGGGCGGTATTCAGCCGTGCGGGGGCATGACCCTTGGGTTCGGCGGCAAGCAGGTGCTTGGTATAGGCATGTTGCGGATTGGCGAAAATCTCGGCCGTCGGCCCGGTTTCAACGATCTTGCCATCGGTCATCACGCACACCCGGTCGGCGAACTTGCGGACGATGCCGAGATCATGGGTGATGAACAGCATCGCCATGCCGTGTTGGGTCTTGAGGTCGCGCAGCAGCTCGAGAATCTGGGCCTGCACGGTGACGTCGAGCGCGGTCGTTGGTTCGTCGGCGATCAGCAGTTCGGGCCGGTTGGCGAGCGCCATGGCGATCATAACCCGCTGCCGCTGGCCGCCCGACAATTGGTGCGGATAGGAGGCAAGCCGTTGCGCCGGATCGTGGATACCCACTTGATCAAGCAGGGCCAGCACCTGGCGGCGGGCATCATCGGGGCGGATCTGCTGGTGCAGGTGCAGGATTTCCGAGATCTGCTTTTCCACCGACTGCAGCGGATTGAGCGAGGTCATCGGCTCCTGGAAGATCATGGTGATGTCGTTGCCGCGGACCCCGCGGATCGCCGCTTCCGGCGCTGAGAGCAGATCATTGCCCTTGAACAGGATCTCGCCCGAGGGATGGCTTGCGGCGGGATAGGGCAGCAATCTGAGCACCGACAGCGCCGAGACCGACTTGCCGGAGCCGGATTCGCCCACCAGCGCCACCGTTTCGCCACGGTGGATGTCAAACGAGATCCGGTCCACCGCCATCTGGCTGTCGCCGCCCTGGTGGAATGCCACCGAAAGTTCGCGCACCGACAGGAGCGGCTCGGTGCCGTTGGTCGCAGCATCGCTCATTGGAAAGTCTTTCGCGGATCGAAGGCGTCACGCGTGGCTTCGCCGATGAAGATCAGCAGCGACAGCATGATCGAGATGGTGAAGAACGCCGTCAGTCCGAGCCAGGGCGCCTGCAGGTTGCGCTTGCCCTGGGCAATCAGTTCGCCCAGCGAGGCCGAGCCCGGCGGCAGCCCGAAGCCGAGGAAATCCAGCGATGTCAGCGTGGCAATCGAACCCGACAGGATGAAGGGAAGGAAGGTCAGTGTCGCCACCATGGCGTTGGGCAAAAGGTGGCGGAACATGATGGTGGCATTGCCGACCCCAAGCGCGCGTGCCGCGTTGACATATTCGAAGTTGCGGGCGCGCAGGAATTCCGCCCGAACCACGCCGACAAACGACACCCACGAGAACAACAGCATGATACCGAGCAGGATCCAGAATCCGGGCGGCAGCACGGCCGCGATGATCAGCAGGATGTAGAGCACCGGCATAGACGACCAGATCTCGATGAAGCGCTGCATCAACAGGTCGGTCCAGCCACCGAAATAGCCCTGCACCGCGCCTGCCGAAACCCCGATCAGCGCCGAGAAAATTGTCAGTGTCAGCCCGAACAGCACCGAGATGCGGAAGCCGTAGATCATCCGCGCGGTGACGTCGCGGGCCTGATCGTCGGTACCGAGCCAGTTCATGTTGCCAAGCCGACAACCTGGGTCCGCGTCCTTCAGCGGATAGGCCGAGCAACGGGTCCCGGCGTCCAGCATCCAGAATGGCGCGGTCGGCGCCGAATGCGGAATATAGGAATTGGCCGTGGTGTAGGAATAGCGGATCGGCGGCCAGACGGCCCAGCCATTGGCGTCGATCTCTTCCTGGATGAACGGATCGCGATAATCGGTGCGCGCCAGGAACCCGCCGAACTTCTCCTCCGGGTAATCGATCAGCACCGGATAGAGGATTTCACCCTTGTAGGAAGCTATGATCGGCCGGTCATTGGCGATCAATTCGGCCAGCAGGCTGGCGATGAACAGCACCAGGAATATCCACAGCGACCAGTAGCCACGACGGTTGGCCTTGAAGTTGGCCCAGCGCCGCCGGTTGGTCGGCGACAGCCAGCCCTTGGGTCGGCCCTTGGCATCAAAAGCCTGGCTGTTGGAGGAAGCCGGGCCGTTCATCCGACATCCCTTTTTTCAAAGTCGATGCGCGGGTCGACCCAAGTGTAGACCAAGTCGGAGATCAGCCCCACCACAAGTCCCATCAGCGAAAAGATGAACAAGGTTGCAAACACCACCGGATAGTCCCGCTTGATGATCGATTCAAAGCCCAGCCGCCCCAGTCCGTCGAGCGAGAAGATCGTCTCGATCAGCAGCGAGCCGGAAAAGAACGCAGAGATGAAAGCGCCGGGGAAACCGGCGATGACGATCAGCATCGCATTGCGGAACACATGGCGGTAGAGCACCTGCCGGTCGGTCAATCCCTTTGCCCGTGCGGTGGTCACATACTGCTTGCGGATCTCGTCGATGAACGAGTTCTTGGTCAACAGCGTGGTGGTGGCAAACGCCGACAGCGACAGAGCGATCAGCGGCAGCGTCAGGTGCCAGAAATAGTCGACGATCTTGCCGAACAGGCTGAGCTCGTCGAAATTGTCTGAGGTCAGGCCGCGCAACGGGAACCAGTCGAAGAACGAGCCGCCTGCAAACATCACGATCAGCAGGATGCCAACCAGAAAGCCGGGCACGGCATAGGCGATGATGATCAGCCCCGAGGTCCAGACATCGAAACGCGAGCCGTCGGAAACCGCCTTCTTGATCCCCAGCGGGATCGAGATCACGTAGGACAACAGCAGGATCCAGACACCGAGCGAAATCGATACCGGCAGCTTCTCGACTATCAGGTCGAGCACGTCGATGCTGCGAAAATAGCTCTCGCCGAAATCGAAGCGGATATAGTTCCACATCATCATGGTGAAGCGTTCGAGCGGCGGCTTGTCGAAGCCGAATTGTGCTTCCAGCTTGGCAATGAATTCCGGATCCAGCCCCTGGGCGCCGCGGTATTGCGATGTCAGATCATTGCCGAAGTCCTGGGCCTGGAACCCCTGGTCGCTGCCGCCGCCGCCGGAAATCCGGTCGATCGCCGAATCGCCCTGGCCGGTAAGCTGCGCGATCACCTGTTCCACCGGACCGCCCGGTGCGAACTGGATCACCGCAAACGAGATCGCCATGATGCCGACCACGGTTGGAATCATCAAAAGCAGACGGCGAAGGATATAGGTGCCCATCAGGCGCCCTTCCTGCCGGTTGCAGCGAGCCTGAAGCTCATGTGGCGGCGTGCGTTGGTCAATTCCGCGTCCTTCAAGCCAAATCTGCCCGGGACGGGCTGATTCGTCTGGTTCTCATACAGAATCGAATGTCGAATCGGGTGCAAGGCCGAAAGCGCCTCAATTGCTCTCGTCCATCCACCAAACCTCCGGAAATCCGGTGCCGTAATAGGGTAGTTCGGCGGGATGGGTGAGCGCCTTGCGATAGGCTACCTTCACCGCGTCACTGTAAAACAGCGGCACCACGTAGTGGTGCGCAAGCAGCACCCTGTCGAGCGCGCGAACGGCGGCTGTCTTCTCCGCGCGGGATTGCGCGAAAATCACCATGCGGATCAGTTCGTCCACCGCCGGATCGGAAATACCTGCGTAGTTTCTCGATCCCTGGCGGTCTACCGCAGCCGAGCCCCAGTAGCCGGCCTGTTCGTTGCCGGGATTGAGCGTTTGCGCCCAGACATTCCAGATCATGTCGTAGTCGAAGCTTCTCACCCGGTTGGTGTATTGCGAGGCGTCGACGGTGCGGATCCGTGCATCCACGCCGATCTTTTTCAGACTGGCGACATAGGGCAGCACTGAGCGTTCGAGCGAAGGGCTCGAAAGCAGGATTTCGATCTCAAAAGGCTCGCCGGTCTTTGAATTGACCAGCTGCTGGCCCTTCAATTCGTATCCGGCTTCACGAAACAGTGTCAGTGCCTGCCGCAGGTTGGCGCGTGCCTTCTGCGGGTCGCCGCCAACCGGATTGGTAAAGGGCGTGGTGAAAACCTCTGCCGGGATCTTGTCCTTCAACCCTTCGAGGATCTCTTTCTCGCGGCCTTCCGGCAAGCCGGTAGCAGCCAGTTCAGTGCCCCAGAAATAGCTGTCGACCCGCGCCAGTCCATCAAACGCCAGATTGTGGTTCAGGTCTTCGAAATCGAGGGCAAAGTTGAGCGCCCGGCGCACCCTTGCATCCTTGAATTTGTCGCGCCGCATGTTCGGCACCATGGCCTGCATGATGCCGACGGCGCGCAGCGGGTTCTCGATCTCTTCGCGCTTGATCTCTCCGGTTTCGATCGCCGGGAAATCATAGGCAGTTGCCCATTTGCTGGATGAATTTTCCTGTCGGAAATCGACTGTGCCGGCGCGAAAAGCCTCAAATTCGACGTTGGCATCGGTGAAATAGATGTATTCGATCGCGTCGAAATTGTGCTGGCCGACATTGACGTTGAGATCCTTGCCCCAATAGTCGGCGCGGCGTTCGTAGCGGATTGTCGACCCCGGTTTGAAGGCGGCGATCCGGTAGGGACCCGATCCCATTACCGGTTCCAGCGTGGTGCGGCTGATGTCGCGCGCGTTGCCATCTTTGTCCGTTCCCTCCCACCAATGCTTGGGAAAGATGAGGATCTGGCCGAGAATCTGCGGCAGTTCCTGGTTGTTGTTTTCATCAAACAGGAAAGTCACCTCACGCTCGCCGGTTTTCTCGGCAGAGACCACATGGGCGTAATAATTGGCCTGCAGCGGGTTGAGTTCCTTGGCCTTGTCGAAGCTGAAAATCACATCTTCCGGTGTGACCGGCGTGCCGTCCGCCCAGCGTGCCTCGGTGCGCAGCCGGAATGTCACCTTCGAAATGTCGTCTGGAAAGGAGATGCTCTCGGCAATCAGACCATAGGACGACGAAACTTCGTCTTCCGAGGCTTTCATCAGCGCGTCGAAGACCAGATTGAGCCCTGCCGCCAGCTCGCCCTTGGCCAGCACCGGATTGAAGCTGTCAAACGTGCCTTCCTGTGACAGTTTCAGCGTTCCGCCCTTGGGCGCGTCCGGATTGACATAGTCGAAGCGGGCAAAGCCTTCAGGATATTTCGTTTCGTCAATCATCGCCGTGGCATGTCGCCAGACTGGTTCCGCACCCAGTGAGGGGGAGATGGAAAGGATCAGTCCGGCCAAAGCCAGCATGAAAAGGGCGATGCGGTTGGTCATGGGTGCGGGTTCTCCGGTAACTTCTTCCATTGCCGGAAGAATAGGACACTTCCACGGCACGTACAGGACCTGATTGTGAAAAGGGTAAAACCAGATACCAAAAAAGCCGGGCGCGTGGCCCGGCTTTGGAAGTCTTGCGAAAGGCAGAGCCCTCAGTTGGCCGGTTCTGCAGTCTCGGCATCGGCTTCTGCGGGGGCTGCTGATTCTTCAGCGGGCTCCTCAGGCGCAGCGGATTCTTCCACAGCCTCGGCGGGCGCTGTGGACTCTTCTGCAGCCTCGGTCGGTGCCGCATCTTCGGTCGGCAGCGGCGCCGGTGTATCGGCCAGGGTGCGCAGATAGGCCAGCAGATCGGCTCGGTCCTCGATTTTCTTGAGGCCTGCAAAACCCATTGCCGTGCCGGAGATGTATTTCTTCGGCGAAGCCAGGAAGTGGCTCAGATGATCATAATCCCAGTTGACCGTTCCGCCTTCGGAAAACTCGGTCATGGCCGATGAATATTTGAAGCCTTCGTGGGTTGCCATGGGCCGATTGACGATGTCCCACAGACCAGGGCCAACCTTGTTGGCGCCCGATGGGTCAACGGTGTGGCAAGCAGCGCACTTCTTGAATACGTTTGCGCCCTTGTCCGGATCGGCGCTGGCCAACAACGGTGCGATTTCTTCAGGCGCAGCTTCTTCGGCCGGTGCACTGTCGGCTCCACCGCCTTCAGCGACCTCGATCGCAAACCCTTCGGTCTCCGGTTCATGTGTGTCAAAGATACCATCAGAGACGATGGAAAGGGTCATCAGAACAAACAAGACGCCCAGAAATGCGCCCGCCGCCGTGTTGAAATATGAGGAATTCATGTTCCGCCGCTCCGTTTCGGTTCGTGTTCCCGCCCAGTTTCTCGCAATATCCGAACCAGTCTTGAAATCGCGCGGAACCTATGTCTTTTGCATCATTGTTGCAACACCGTTGTGGCAGCGGCAATGAGACTTTTTGACACCCGTGCCGCACAATAGAGGATCAGCACCCTATGGCAGATGGCCATGAGCATACGCTCATCATTATTCCAGCCAGAATGGCATCGACACGTCTGCCGGGAAAACCGCTTGCCGATATTGGCGGCCAGCCGATGATTGTCTGGGTTGCACGGCAGGCCGCTGCTGCCGCCGTGGGCCGTGTCGCCATAGCCACTGATTCGCGCCAGATCGCCGATGCGGTCGAGGCTGCGGGCTATGAGGCGGTGATGACCCGCAACGATCACCAGTCCGGGTCGGACCGGGTGTTCGAGGCGGCAATGAAACTGGATCCGGAAGGCCGCGCCGATATCATTCTCAACATTCAGGGCGACATTCCGGCAATAGAACCGGAGGCAATTCGACGCGCCGCGTTGCCGCTGGCGAATTCGAATGCCGATATCGCAACGCTTGCTGTAGAAATTGCCGATGAAGCCGAAAAGACCAATCCGAGCATCGTCAAGGTGGTCGGAACCCCGGTCGGCGAGGGCCTGCTGCGGGCGCTCTATTTCACCCGCGCCACCGCCCCTTACGGAGACGGTCCGCTGTTTCATCACATCGGGCTCTACGCCTGGCGCCGGTCTGCCCTGCAGCGTTTCGTGTCGCTTCCGCCCTCGACGCTCGAAAAACGCGAATCACTGGAACAGCTGCGCGCGCTCGAGGACGGCCTGCGCATCGATGTGGCGATCGTTGACTCGGTTCCGCTCGGTGTCGATACTCCCGCCGATCTCGAACGCGCCAGACGCATCCTCGCGCCGAAATAGCCTGTACTTTTCTCAAAACGGACAGATTTGATGACCGCACCCACCAACCGCATCGCCTTTCAGGGCGAATTCGGCGCAAATTCGGACATGGCGTGCCGCGACATGTTTCCGGCCATGGAGCCGTTGCCTTGCGCCACCTTCGAGGATGCGTTCAACGCCCTTTCCCAGGGGGAGGCGGATCTGGCGATGATCCCGATTGAAAACACTATTGCGGGCCGGGTCGCTGATATCCACTATCTGCTGCCGGAATCCCAACTGCATATTGTCGGCGAATATTTCATGCCGATCCATTTCCAGTTGATGGTGTTGCCCGGTGTGAAGCTCTCCGAAATCCGCACGGTGCACAGCCATGTCCATGCGCTCGGCCAATGCCGCAAGGTTATCCGCCAGAATGGCTGGAAGGCGGTTGTCGCAGGCGACACTGCCGGTTCGGCCAGGCAGGTCTCGCAAAGCGATGACCGTACCATAGCGGCGCTGGCGCCGCGCCTCGCTGCTGACCTTTACGGCCTCGATATCATTGAGGAAAATGTAGAGGATACCGAAACCAACGTTACCCGCTTTGTCGTGCTGTCACGCGAGGCCAAGGTCCCGCCGCGTCCGGTCGCTGGCGAAGTGGTTGTCACCACTTTCGTGTTCCGGGTGCGCAATATTCCCGCAGCGCTCTACAAGGCGATGGGTGGTTTTGCCACCAATGGCGTCAACATGACCAAGCTGGAAAGTTATCAGCTTGGCGGCAAGTTTTTTGCGACCCAGTTTTATGCGGATATTCAGGGACACCCCGACGAGGCGCCGGTGGCGCGGGCGATGGAAGAGCTCGGCTATTTCTCCAAGGAACTGCGGATTCTCGGCGTCTATCAGGGGCACCCGTTCCGGCTGGCGCAGAACGGCACGATCACCCAGGAACAGGAAGAACTGGAAGGCTGAGGCGCCCTACTTCTTGTCCCAGTCCAGCCAGTCGCGCATCAGCCGGTGCGCGATGGCACCCGGCGGCGGCGCCGAAGCGGCGTCCTCTCCCAGCACATTTGCAAGCATCGCTTCGGTTTCCTCGCGGCTGAACCAGCGGCAATCCTCGAGCTCTGCGGTATCGCGGGCAATCTCCAGGCTCTGCGCTTCGGCGTAAACACCGATCATCAGCGAATGCGGCATCGGCCAGGGCTGGCTTGCGTGATAACGGACGCGGCCGATCCGGATACCCGATTCCTCCAGGGTTTCGCGTCGCACCGCGTCTTCCATCGTTTCACCCGGTTCGATGAAACCGGCCAGGGTTGAATACATGCCCGGCGGAAAATGCGGGCTGCGCCCCAGCAGGCATTGGTCGCGTTGCTCGTCGACGCCGAGCATGATCGCCACCGGGTCGGTCCGCGGAAACACCGTATGCCCGCAGGCCATGCACTTGCGCCGATAGCCGCCGGCTTCGGGCGTCATTATCTTGCCGCATGCACCGCAATGGCGGTTGGCGAGTGCCCACGAAACCAGGCTGGTACCTTGCGCAAAGGCGCCCAGCGTTTCCTCGTCGAGCAGTGCCTGGCGGTAGACCGAGCGGGTGTCGATGGCCTTGTAGGGCTCGGGCAGATCATCGGCGGCAATGCCCACCGGCACCGCAATCCGTGCCGCATTGTGTTCGTCCCAGCCGATCAACACGGCGTCGCCGTGCTGGGGTTGCATCAACTCCAGATCGGGGGCTTCGAGCAGGCCATGCGGTGCGGCACCGTTGACCCGCATCGCCAGCCGCCCCTCGGTGATGGCGAAATAACGGGTGGCGGGATCGGCGAGCGCGTCGCCGAGTTCATTCTCACTGCGATGTTCGGAACGGCGGTCGAGCCGGTTGGATGAAAACGCAACCAGCCGGCTGGCTTCGCGATGCGGAGCGTCATGGTCAAACAGGGAAAATGGCATGTATCAGAGGGCCTCGATAAGTCTTTTTGTCAATATAGCGCGGGCGCTTTCGGTCCAGGGGGTGGCTTCGCCATGACCCCAGACCGGTCCCGGCCATGCCGGGTCGCCCTGCTCGCGTGCAATAACATGAAGATGGAACTGGGAAACCTGATTGCCAAGGGCTCCGATGTTGATTTTATGGCACCCCGTTGCCTGCTTGAGTGCCTTGGCAGTGATCGAACTCTCGAAGGTCAGCATGGTTTGATCCAGCGGCGTCATCTCGAAAATCTCGCTTATTCCAGGGCGTTGCGGCACCAGAAGCACCCATGGCCAGCGGCTGTCGCGCATCAGCCTGAGCTGGCACAGGCCCAGCTTCATCAGCAGCATGGTGTCGCGTTCAAGCCGGGGATCGAGGACAAATAGGGACATGGGAAATCCGGAACTTCGAAATGAAGTGATGATCCTAGCAGTTTTTTCTGGCTCTGGCTTGCTTTTGGCGAACCGATTGACGATATGTGCAGACGGGAGGTTGGTGGTGGACGAGCCACTCGCCAACCGGGTCAGGTCCGGAAGGAAGCAGCCCTAACGAGCCCGGCACGGGTCACCGTGCCAGCCTCCCACCCTTTCGCCCGCGCCATGAATGGCAGATCCGGTCATTGACCGGGTTCGACCGGGGTGCAAACATTCCAGTGCATGGTGCGCGCCATCGATCGTGGCTGAGCGGAATGATCATGCACAGGATTTATACGGCAGGGCGTCCCGTGCGCTTCTAATTGAACGCGCGGCGCTCTAACTGGATGGCAATCAGGCCAGCGCAAGGGCGGCACGAGGATCATGGACGAACCAACCGGCACGAAGCAGACGTCACCGGTGGCCGGCTCCGAAGGGCAGGCGCCGTACCGGGTTCTCGCACGCAAATACCGACCGACCGATTTTACCGACCTGATTGGCCAGGAGCCAATGGTCCGCACCCTGACCAACGCTTTCTCCAGCGGCCGCATTGCCCAAGCCTGGATGCTGACCGGAGTCCGCGGTGTCGGCAAGACAACGACCGCCCGCATTCTGGCCCGCGCGCTCAACTACCGGACCGCCGAGATTGACCAACCGACCATCGATCTGACGGTGCCGGGCGAACATTGCCAGGCCATCATGGAAGGCCGCCATGTCGATGTCATCGAGATGGATGCGGCCTCGCACACCGGCATTGACGATATCCGCGAGATCATCGAACAGGTGCGCTACCGTCCGGTATCGGCGCGCTACAAGGTCTACATCATCGACGAAGTCCACATGCTCTCCAACCAGGCCTTCAACGGCCTGCTCAAAACATTGGAAGAGCCGCCGGCACATGTGAAGTTTATTTTCGCCACCACCGAAATCCGCAAGGTTCCGATCACCGTGCTGTCGCGCTGCCAGCGTTTTGATCTGCGCCGCATCGATTCGGGTCTGCTTGTGGCGCATTTCAAGAATGTCGCCGGCCAGGAAGGCATTGCCATCGACGATGAATCGCTGGCCATGATTGCCCGTGCCGCTGAAGGTTCGGTGCGCGATGGTCTGTCCTTGCTCGATCAGGCGATCGCCCATGGCGGCGGCGCGGTCGATGCCGAGGCGGTGCGTTCGATGCTGGGTCTCGCCGACCGGTCGCGCGTGGTCGAGCTGTTCGGCTCGTTGATGGGTGGCGATGTTTCCGCCGCACTCGCAAGTTTCCGCAACCAGTATGATTCGGGCGCCGGCCCGTCGGTGATCCTGACCGATCTGGCCGATTTTACTCATCTTGTTACCCGGCTCAAATTCGTTTCCCAGGCTGCAGACGATCCGTCGTTGACCGAGACCGAACGCAGCCGCGGTGCCGAATTTGCCGGCACCCTGTCAACCGCGATTCTGTCGCGGGTTTGGCAGATGCTGCTCAAAGGCATTTCCGAAACCGACACCTCCAGCCGTCCGGCGGCGGCGGCTGAAATGGCGCTGATTCGTATCGCCCATGCGGCCAGCCTGCCATCGCCGGAAGAGGCGCTGAAGGCGTTTCAGAATGGCGCCGGTGCCAGCGCCGGCGGCCCAAGCTCATCAAATGGCCCATCTGCAGGCAATGGTCCCGGCGGCGGCGCCACGGCGCGTGCCGTTGGAGAGCGCCACATGCCTCAGGGTGGCGGCGGCGGCGGCGGACAGCCATCGATGCGGCTTGCCCACTCGGCTGAGCCCTCGGTGCAGGCAGCGGTCGTGGCCGAACCGGAGCAGCAGGTCGCCATCAGTTCGCTCGAGGACATGGTCGCGCTGGCCGAACAGCACCGCGACATTGCCATGAAGGTCCAGATCCGCACCGGCGTACGTCTGGTCCGGATCGTGCCCGGCCGGCTGGAAATCAGCCTCGCGCCCGACGCCAGCCCGACCTTGCCGGGCGAATTGACCAAGAAGCTGGCAGATTGGACCGGGGCAAAATGGGTCGTGTCGCTCAGCCGGGAAGAGGGCGCCCCGACCATTTCCGAGCGTGAGGTCGCCAAGCGTGAAGCGCTGGTCAGTGACGCGCGCCAGGACCCCGACATTGCCGCCATTCTGTCGCGCTTTCCCGGCGCCAAGATCACCGATGTGCGCATCACGGTTACCGATGACGTGCTCGATGAGGCAGCGCTTTCCCCGTCCGAGGATGGCGATATCCTGCCGGCGGAAATTGAACCTGACGACGACACCGACTAGATAAACGGCACCAATGCCAGTCGACCGGAGCTGATCCGGCGGCGCAGCCAACCAGGAGGATACGCCGATGAAGGACATCATGGGCATGATGGGCAAGATCAAGGACATGCAGGCCAAGATGGAACGCATGCAGGAAGAAGTTGCGGCGGTGGAATGCGAGGGCGTTTCGGGCGGCGGCATGGTCACCGTCCGACTTTCGGGCAAGGGGCAGATGCTGGGCGTTTCCATTGATCCGTCGATGTTCAAGGAAGACGATGTCGAGATCCTCGAGGATCTGATCGTCGCCGCGCACAATGACGCCAAGGGCAAGGTTGAGGCCATGATGGCCGAGCGCACCAAGGAACTGACCGCCGGACTGCCGATTCCGCCGGGCATGAAACTGCCGTTCTGAGCCGAGACAGCGCGTATGGTAAGCCTTGAGGGCGATGCTTTCACGCGTCTTTACCCTAGGGCTTGTCATCGGGCGCTCTGTAGCGGGATTGTGCAAAGCCGGAGAATGAAATGCAAAAGCGGGTAACCGGGCCGGAGATCGAACGGCTGATCCAGTTGCTTGCCCGGGTGCCTGGGCTGGGGCCGCGGTCGGCCCGCCGTGCGGCGCTGCATCTGATCAAGAAGAAGGACCAGTTGATGGGACCGCTGGCGCTCGCCATCAGCGAGGCCCATGACAAGGTCCGGATCTGCTCAACCTGCGGCAATGCCGACACCTCCGACCCCTGCGCGGTCTGCACCGACCCGACGCGTGATCAAAGCGTCATCATCGTCGTCGAGGACGTTGCCGATCTCTGGGCGCTGGAGCGTGCCGCGGCGATGAATGCTGGCTATCATGTGCTCGGCGGCACTCTGTCGCCGCTTGATGGCGTCGGCCCGGATGACTTGTCCATTGCCGGCTTGGTCGATCGCGTTGCCAAAGGCGGGGTGCGCGAAATTCTGATCGCGGTCAACGCTACCGTCGAAGGCCAGACCACCGCGCATTACATCACCGAGCAACTGTCCGGCTTCGATCTGAAAGTTACCCGCCTGGCCCATGGCGTGCCGGTTGGCGGGGAACTCGATTATCTTGACGAAGGCACACTCGCCGCCGCCATTCGCGCCCGCACCGCGTTCTAGAGGATCCCGTGATGTCCCGTTTTCTCAACCCCGAGACCATGCCGAAACCGGCTTCGAATTATGTTCAACTGGTGGAAATGACTGGCCCCGGCCGCCGCCTGATCATTTCCGGACAAATCGGCGTCACGCCTGACGGACAGTTGCGCGAGGGCTACCGCGCCCAGGCCGAGCAGGCCTGGATGAACGCGCTGGCGGGGCTTGAGGCCGGTGGCATGGGAATCTCCGACATCGTTGCCATCCGGGTCTATGATGTGGCTCCGGGCGATGTTGTTGCCTACCGGGAGACCCGCGATCAGATGTTGCAGGGCCATGCGCCCGCCGCCACCTACGTGATGGTGGCCGGCCTGGCCCATCCTGATTTCCTCACGGAAATCGAAATCGAGGCGTTCTCGGCAATCTGAAGCAACGATGCCTGCTGCCGCGCCATTTTCCTAACCCACCCGGCAGGCTAGGATCGGCCATGATTCGCACCCTGGTTACATCTCTCATTCTGCTTCTGGCCGCATCATTTGCGGCGATGACGCCATCGCTGGCGGCAAGCAAGGCGGACGTCGAAGCGCAGCTTTCGCGATGGTTGCAAGCCGATTTGTGGCCCGATGCGCGCCGCGCCGGCGTTTCTAAGCCTGTCTTCGAGCGCGCGTTTAGCGGCATTCAGCTTGATTGGGACCTGCCCGATCTGGCGCCGCCGGGATTTCCCAAACCCAAGCAGCGCGCCCAGAGCCAGGCCGAGTTCCGCAGCCCTGGCGCCTATTTCAGCGAAAAGCGGCTGCAGGGTCTTGCCGCCTCCGGCCGATCGTTGATGAAAAAACATGCCAGAACCCTGGCCCGGATCGAGCAGCGCTACGGCGTCCCTGCCTCGATCATTGTCGCGATCTGGGGCCGTGAATCAGGCTTTGGTCGCGCCAAGATACCTCATTCGGCGGTTCGGGTGCTCGCCACCAAGGCCTTCATGTCGACCCGCCCGGATCTGTTCAGAACGGAGATCCTAGCGGCGCTTGTGATTCTCGAGCGGAGCGGGGTTCCGGCCTCGACGCTGAAGGGGTCCTGGGCCGGCGCCATGGGGCAGCCGCAATTCCTGCCCTCGAGTTATCTCAAACATGCGGTCGATTTCGATGGCGACGGCAAGGCCGATATCTGGAACTCGGTGCCCGATTCGCTTGCCTCGATCGCCAACTACCTTGCCCAGTCGGGCTGGGTCCGCGGCCGTGACTGGGGTTTTGAAGCGGTCATTCCGCAAGGCGTGACTTGCGCGTTGGAAGGCCCAGACCGCGCCAAGCCGATTCGAGAATTCACCGATATGGGCATCATCCGCATTTCCGGACGGCCGTTCCCCGAGCATGAGCGCAAGGCGCCGGGCATGGTGTTGGTGCCGGCCGGCATTTACGGACCGGAATTTATCGTCACGCCGAATTTCTACGTGATCAAGGAATACAACAATTCCGATCTCTATGCCCTGTTCATTGGCAATCTCGCAGACCGCATCGCCCATGGCGTCGGTGCTTTCGTCACGCCCTGGGGCAAGTCTGGTGGCATGCTGCGCTCCGATATTGCCCGGCTGCAGCAGGCACTGGAGAAAAGCGGCTACGACGTCGGCGGCGCGGATGGCCTGCCCGGCTACAAGACCCGCCGCTCGATTGGCGAATGGCAGGCCCGCAACGGTCAGGCGCCGGGGTGTTTCCCCACACCGGCGCTGCTGAAGTCGCTTCGCTGAGGGCTTTTAGGCAGGCGCTTTTCTCTGGGCGTGGTTTGGCGGCCTGATAGTCGAAGCGGTAGTAGCCCGAGTAATAGGCCGCCAGTTCGGCGGGGAAAGGACCGGCACGGGATTTTGCATCCGGACGGATTCATCGCCGGCTGATCGAAGCCTTGCTGATCGTCCGCACGGATCGCCGCACGCGCTTAAAGCAAGGCCCGGTCGGCCTTGATCATGTCTGCGGCTTTTTCCGCGATCATGATCACCGGGGAGTTGGTATTGCCAGAAACGATAGCAGGCATGATCGATGCGTCGACCACGCGCAAGCCGCCGAGCCCATGCACGCGCAGCCGGCTGTCGACCACTGACAGCGAATCATCCCCCATTTTGCAAGTCCCCACCGGATGGAAAATGGTGGTGGCAATGTCGCCCGCGCGTTGGGTCAGCTCTTCGTCGCTCTGGTACTGGTTGCCCGGCAGCATTTCCTGCGGCTTGAAACGGCTGACTGCCTCCTGGCTCATCAGCCTGCGTGCGTGCCGGATCGACTGCGCCGCAACCATCCGGTCGCGGGGCGCCGTCAGATAATTCGGCCGGATGGCCGGGGCGGCACTGACGTCGGTTCCCTCGATATGGACACTGCCGCGGCTTTCCGGCCTGAGATTGCAGACCGACACGGTCACCGCCGGATATCGATGCAGCGGTTCGCCGAGACTGTCGGTGCTCAAGGGTTGCACGTGGTATTCAAGGTCAGCCGTGGCGAGACTCGGATCGCTGCGGGCGAAAATACCCATCTGGCTTGGCGCCATCGACAGCGGGCCGGATCGACGCAGCAGGTACTGCAGCGCCATGCCCACACGGGTGATCGGGTTGTGGTAGAGCTGGTTGAGCGTTTTGGCGCCTTCGATCCGGAACACTGTCCTGATCTGCAGATGGTCCTGCAGGTTCTCACCGACACCTGGCAGGTGATGGACGACATCGATGCCAAGCTCTGCGAGGCGCTTGCCATCGCCGATACCGGAATGCTCCAGCAGCTTCGGCGAATTGATGGCGCCTGCAGCCAGGATCACTTCGGCGCTTGCCCGTGCCAGCTTGTCTGTGCCCTTGTGCCGATACCGCACGCCGGTGACGCGGGTGCCCGTGACCTCCAGTTGCCCGGTTTCGGCGCCGGTCAGCACGGTCAAGTTGGGGCGGCTCATCGCCGGGCGCAGAAAGGCCATGGCGGTGCTCCATCTGACGCCACCACGCTGATTGACGTCGAAATAGCCCGAGCCCTCGTTGTCGCCATCATTGAAGTCATCTGTCCTGGCAATGCCCATCTGCTCAGCAGCATCACGAAACGCATCGAGAATGGGCCAGGAAAGACGCTGCTTTTCCACTCGCCACTCGCCGCTGGTCCCGTGCACTGCAGATTGGCCACGGTAGTTGTTTTCGGATTTGAGGAAATAGGGAAGCACGTCGTCCCACCCCCAGCCAGTGTTGCCGGCCTGGCGCCAGCCGTCATAATCGGCGGCCTGGCCGCGCATGTAGATCATGCCGTTGATCGACGAGCATCCGCCCAGAACCTTGCCGCGCGGATAATTCAGCGTCCGCCCGTTCAACCCTGCCTCGGCAGTCGTTTTCATCATCCAGTCGGTGCGCGGGTTGCCCATGCAATAGAGATAGCCGATGGGGATCTTGATCCAGTGATAATTGTCACGGCCGCCAGCCTCCAGCAGCAGCACCCGCGTCCCCGGATCTGCCGATAGCCGGTTGGCGAGCACGCAGCCGGCCGACCCTGCGCCGACAATGATGTAATCGTAAACGCTGTGCTCGCCCGAGGTGTTGCCGGTGGATTTCATGCGGTCTTCCCTTTCAAGTGCGTCTGCGCCGGCAGGATGCGGCTTCGGATAACGGGATGATCGCGGATCTGCGTCGTGGCTGCGGTAACCCCCGAACAGAGAGGATCACTCTGTTCGCCAAGACCGGCATGGGCGGGGGTGGGCTCATAAGGACGTTCTTTCGTGACCATTGCATCGTCGCCGATGCAGAAGCCGGCGAGCAGCCCGAGGTCGATCTTCGCTGCGTCCCTCGCGAAAGGACCGTCAGCACCACGGCAACGGGCGATGCAGACCGGCAGGCCATGAACATCGACGATAGCTGCACACGCCCGATTTCGAGTGGATGCAAAGCGATGTTATCGCCTTGTTGATCCATGCGCCAGTCTTGCGCAATTGCCAATTTGTCGAACTCAAACGGGCCCAGAGAAGCTCGCTGGGAAAAGCAAGCGGGATTCGCCAAAGCAGGTTCTAAGCTCCAGTTGAACGCGTGCCTTAATGGGCGGTCGAGCCGGAGAGCAGGTTTAGAACCAGAACGCCGGAGACGATCAGGCCGATGCCGAGATAGCCGAACAGATCGAGTTTCTGGCCAAGCAGAACCACACCGATAAAGGTAACCAGCGCCACGCCGGCCCCCGACCAGATCGCGTAGGCGACACCCACGGGAATGGTTTTAAGAATGATCGCCAGAAAATAGAGCGAGATCGCATAACCGACGATCGAGATTGTCGCATAGCCCCATTTGCTGAAGCCGTCAGATGCCTTCAGCGCGGTGGTGGCGATAACTTCGCCGGTGATGGCAATGCCCAGAAATAGCCACGGCATGTCAGGGATTTCCTTTGTTGGCGAGGCCGCCGGCAACAGCCTGGGCTGTGACGAGGGATTCGAGAAACTGCAAAATGTGTCGGCGTGCCGACGGACTGGAATCAGGCCCGCCGCCAAGGTCGGACAGCCACAACCCATCAGCGGCCAGCCGCAGCGTCCGGGCCGCAGCGCTCCGGTCGGTGAGCCGATGCTGGTGCAGGCGGGCTTCGACCCACTGATTCCAGCGGGCGCAGAAATGCGGATCGGAACTGAGCATCAGCATCAGCACGGCGAGCCGTTTTTCCTCGGGAACGGTCATGTCGATGCTGGCGATTACCCCGAGATAGGCTCGGGAAAACCGGGCAGGTACGGTCTTGTCCGGATCAATCAGTGCATCGATTCGGCCGTCAAACCAGGCTACCACCTGCTCAAACAGGCCCGAGACCAGTGCTTCCTTGCCGGGATAATGGTGCAGCAGTCCGCCCTTGCTGACCCGGGCCCGGCGCGCAACATTGTCCAGCGTCAGCGCCGCCATGCCGTCTTCGACTATGATCTGCGCGGCGCAGTCGAGCAGACTTGCACGCGTTGCGTCGGGGTTGTTCTTTCGCTGAGGTTGAGCGCTCATATCAAAACATACCGTCTGGACGGTTTTTTCGCAAGCAGGCATGCGGGCCGCTGCCAGGATCTTTTCACCGCGCTGTTTGCCGCAAGCCTTGCATTCGCCGCCCTGTTTGGCATCTATGCGGAAAGCACCGGGTTGTGCGCGGGACGGGCCTCTCGAAGGTCGCGACAGCACCACCGGCAACTGAAAGACAGGCTGCTATTGTCACGCGGCCAGTAATGGAGATCTGAATGAAAGCGATTTTCTGCACCGGGCGCGGAGCCGCCGCCGATGTTCTCGAACTTGGCGAGACCATGAAGCCGGAGCCGGGCGCGGGCGAAGTATTGGTGCGGATCATGTCATCCGGGGTCAATCCGTCTGATGTCAAATTGCGCAGCGGCGCGCAGGGCCCGATGGTGGCCGACCGAGTGATCGTTCACAATGACGGCGCCGGAATTATCGAGGCGGTGGGTGAAGGGGTCGACAAAAAGCGGGTTGGCGAGCGGGTCTGGCTGTTCAACGTCAATCGCTCGTCAGATGGCCTCGCCCAGGGCGTCATTGGCACCGCCGCCGACTATGTCTCTGTACCCGCCGCACTGGCCGCACCGTTGCCCGACCAGACCGGTTTTGACGTGGGCGCCTGTCTTGGTGTTCCGGCCATGACTGCGCACCGGGCGGTGCTGTGCGCCGGTCCGGTTGACGGCAAGACGGTGCTTGTGACCGGCGGCGCCGGCGCGGTCGGTCATTCGGCAATCCAGATTGCCAAAGCCATGGGCGCGCGGGTGATTGCCACGGTCAGTTCCGACGCCAAGGCGGACATCGCCCGAGCCGCCGGCGCGGAATTTGTGGTCAATTACAAGCAGGAGGATCTTGTTGCCCGCATCACCGAGATCGCCGGCGCCAATGGGGTCGATCACGTTGCCGAGGTCGATCTCGCCGCGCATCTCAACCTCTATCCGAAGACCCTGTCCTTCAATGCCAGCGTCGGCGCCTACGCCTCGGCGACCGACCTGACGCCGGCATTGCCGTTCTATCCGCTGGCCTTCCGCAACATCACGGTTCAGCCGGTCTATGTCTATTCGATGTCGGATGCAGCCAAGCGGTCGGCCGTCACAGACATCAACCGGCTGCTGGCCGAGGGCGCGCTCGCTCCGCGGATCGACAGGGTGTTCGATCTGGCCGATGCCGCCGCAGCGCATCAGGCGGTTGAGAGCGGCACTTTGGTCGGCAATGCCATTTTGAAGGTTTAAGCATCACGCGACAGCTTCGGCCTGACGCGAAAACAGCCCGTCCTGAGACAGGACGGGCTGTTTTGTATTTGCAGGCGCTCAAACCTATTCGGCGGCGCTGTCCCAGCCGGAAATAGCCTTGGCTTCGAGGAATTCCTCAAGCCCCCAGACGCCGCCTTCGCGCGCCCGGCCCGACGCCTTGACGCCGCCAAACGGTGCGCCGGCGCCGCGTGACTGGCCATTCATTTCCACCATGCCCGAGCGCAACTTGCGCGCCATGCGGTTGCGCTTGGCGCCATCCTGGCTCTGCACGTAATTGGTCAGGCCGTAGGGCGTGTCATTGGCAATCGCTACAGCCTGTTCCTCGCTGTCGAACGGAATGATCGACAGCACCGGACCAAAAATCTCCTCGCGTGCAATGGTCATGTCGTTGGACACATCCGCAAAGATCGTCGGCCGAACGAAATAGCCCCGATTGAGACCTTCGGGCCGACCGACGCCGCCGGCCACCAGCCGCGCGCCTTCATCGATGCCCTTCTGGATATAACCCTGGATTTTCTCATATTGTGCAGCCGAGACCACCGGGCCGATATGGTTGCCGGGCTGATGCGCGGTTGCGACCTTGGTCTTGCCTGCGACTTCAATCGCCTTTTCGATCGTCTGGTCATAGACCGAACGCTCCACCAGCATGCGAGTCGGCGCATTGCAGCTCTGGCCGGTATTGTTGAAACAATGACGCACGCCGCGCGTCACGGCCTTGTCGTCGGCATCGGCGAAGATCACATTGGCGCCCTTGCCGCCCAGTTCCAGGCAGACCCGCTTGAAGGTGTCGGCGGCGGCCTTGGAAATTGCAGCGCCGGCGCGCGCCGAGCCGGTAAAGCTGATCATTTCGACATCTGCATGGGTCGACAAATCGGTGCCGACACCCAGCCCGTCGCCATTGACCATGTTGAACACGCCTGCCGGCACGCCTGCCGCATCGATGATTTCGGCAAACACGATCGACGACAGCGGCGCGATTTCGGAGGGCTTGAGCACCATGGTGCAGCCTGCCAGCAGCGCCGGAATGGCCTTCAGCGTCACCTGGTTCATCGGCCAGTTCCAGGGCGTGATCAGCCCGACAACGCCAATCGCCTCCATGGCGATACGATCATTGGGCGCATGGTCGCCAAGCGGCCGCAGGAATTTGAAATCCTTGAACGCAGTGATGAAGTTATCGATGTGCCAGGTGCCGGCGGTGACCTGGCTTGAGCGGGCCATGTCGATCGGCGCACCCATTTCCAGGCTGATTGCCTGGGCCATGTCCTCGGCGCGCTCGACATAGATATCGCGGATTTTCTTGACATAGCCGAGCCGGGTTTCGGGATCGGTCTGCGACCAGCTCTCGAAGGCGGCCTTGGCGGCAGCAACGGCCGCGTTGCTGTCGTCGGTTCCGCCCAGCGAGATTGTCGCGCAGGCTTCCTCGGTTGACGGGTCGATCACCTCGCAGTCGCGTCCGGCCAGCGGGCTGACCCATGCGCCATTGATGTAGAATTCGCGTTTGTCGATCATAATCGGTCTCCAGCAATTCGGGCGGGCCTCGGGGACCAGCCGATGTGTCTGTCCGATCTCTAGGGGGGGAAGGGCCCTGCTGGCAACCACGATTTCCGCCCGGCCGCGATTCTGGCGTGCCCGGACGGAGTTTTTAATGCAGGCGCCATGAAGAATGGCGCGGATCAGTCGATAGGTTGCACCCAAGTAAGTTACGTCGCGGTCGGGAAGCCACTCACGGATGGCCGGATGATGAGAAAGCACGCCTTGAAGAAGCGGGCGACACAGCGCCTGAACACGCCCTGCCTGCGCAGCGATCAGAGTGATGACCCGCGGGCCATTTCCATTGCCCACCGCTTTGCCCCCTGACGGCATTGCGATGCCTTAATGCCGGGCAATGGAACCGAAGTGGTGACCATTAGGACAGATGTACTAATTTACCCTGGAAGATAATCGGCTACCCTTGGCAACTGACAGGGTAACGGATTCAATTCCGCCTAGAATACAGCGGGGGATAGCGAAATTTCCGCCTTTCAGGTCGCCCCTTGGCCAACAGCACCGGCGGGAACAATTTCTGGTTCTTAGCCTTTTCCAGATTGAACAGAAATGATTACGGAGAATTGCAGATGCGAGCTCTGTTGGTGGATTTTGCAACGCTTGTCATGATGATGTCAGGCGCAGGGAACGCTGGTGCAAATGAATGGACAACAACGGCCGCCAAGGATGTGAATGGCCTTCAACACGCAAATATGCGCACAGAATTGCATGAGTTTGCACTTGAATTTAGTTGCGATGGAAATGACTGGGAGGTCAACCGTCTCCGTGTGAAATTTTTCACAACCTCGCTCCCCAAATTGTATGCACAGGACGATGCCAGTGCCAGATTATCGCTGCTTTTCACGCTGTCGGGCGGTGCTGTTTATCGAGAACGTCTGGACGCCCACTATTTTGACGGTGGTCCGGGAGATCAGGCCTGGCTTGGCTCGATCAATGCCGGCAAATCCGAGCTTGATGCTTTAGCGGCGTCGCGTCGTCTGGACATCCTGAACCCCGATGGCGAGCTTGCCTATACTTTCGGGACAAAGGGCACGGCTATTGGTGTGGCCGCAATCCGTAAACACTGCAAGCTTGGAGCTGAGTGAGTGGTAATTTCCAGAGCAAGACAATGTGCCCAGTGCCACGAACCCAGGCTGATGCCGGTCTCGCGCAAGATGCAGGTGTACAATTCGACGATCCATTACAAATGCGGAAATTGTGCCGCTGAAATCGACATCACGCCCGCCGCCAGCATCGGTGTCGCGACGACGGTTGGAATTCTGGCGCTCGGGTTTTGGGGATGGATTGTGTTCAGAGGCAGCGGTCCGATCGATTTACTGACTTTATCGCTATATGGCGCAGCTGGCCTCGTCTTTTTCTGGTTTACGCTCTCCCCGCTCGCGGCGCATCGTAAAAACCCGCTGCTGAAGGAGGGTGAGCCGGTTCAGATGTCTGTTGACCCTGTGAATGCCCATATCGCAAAAAAGCCAATTCTCTGGATAGAGAACCTTGGCTTCCTCTCCGGCTTGATCGCACCACTCATCTTCGTACTTTGCGTTTTGAGCGGTGCAGCGCTGATTGGCTATGTCAATTTCACCTATTTTTGAGCTATCCCCACATCGCTAAGCGCGCTGGGCTATTTCCCCAAATTCTTCGCAGTTGCCGCCGAGTTCACAGCCGTCATGGCACGCTACCCTATGAATGGCTCTCGGTGCTTGCTGTAACGTTGCGTAAACTTTGTCGCCTCTGTCGATACCAGAAAACGCCAGTTCCAAGTGCCCAAATCAGATCGATGAACCAGACGACAATCCCGAAAAATACAAGAAACACGGTGGCGGCTAACACGAGTGCGCAAACCAGCATCAGCAGCTGAATGGTTCCGACAACTGGCTTTCGCATGAAGACGGTGCCAAGCCCCGGCACAACCAGATTGCAAGTGATCTGAAGCATGTTTGAGCCCTCGGAGGTCATCTTGTTTCAAGTGGTGCCCGGATTGAGCGAAACTCTCGGCTCAATGTAGACGGATCATTGAAAGCATTAAAGTTTCGGTCCCTTGAGCGCCATACCTTTATAAAGTATTGCTGGATAATGGAGTTTGGGCACCTTGGGGGGCGGGGAGAAATGGTTGGCAGGATAATTATTGCTGACGACCACCCGCTGTTCCGTGAAGGTCTGCGACGTATCATTCTGCGCGTTATGACGGCTTCGATTGTAGAGGTGACCGACACGGATTCCTTGCTGTCAGAGGCGCGAAAAAACGAAGCTCCGATCATGATGCTGCTTGATCTGGTGTTTCCTGGTTTCAAGGGAGCGGAAACTGTAGCTGATTTGCGCCAAGCATACCCCGGGTCAGCTCTGGTTGTTATTTCCATGACTGACGACAACAAGGTTGCGAAAGAAATGATCGCAGCGGGGGCAAACGGATTCATTTCGAAATCCGTCTCCCCCGACGAAATACTGCTTTCCATCAACAAGATCGTGGAGGGCGAAATTGTTGTCTGTCTGGATGGTGATGATGCCATCGGGCAGAGCATTATCCCAAACCTCCCACAACGCCACATCGATGTCCTTGTCGGAATAGGTCAGGGAAAGACAAACAAGGAAATTGCGCGCGAATTGGGTATTTCTCCTTTTACCGTTCGCGCACATATTTCCGCGGTGTTTAAGTCAATGGGGGTATCCACCCGCTCGGCCGCATCGGCAAAGGCGGTTTTGTACGGATTGATTTAGCCGGTGCAATTCTGCGGCATCAGCTGGCGTTGGCGTAACCGGTGGCCATTGCCAAGAGGACAGACCGCAGCTGCATAGGCGAGACAGGCTTGTGGAGCGTCCAAAATCCCTCCTGTTTCGCCAATTCCCCGATTTGATCGGTGATCGTACCGCTGATAATTGCGGTAGGCATTGCCGATCGCTGGTTTATCTCTTTTGCAAGGTCGATGCCGTTTTTCGGAATGTTGAGGTGATAGTCCATGAGAAGCATGTCAAAACGTGTCAGATAATCCGACATTGGCGTACTGGTCTCCACGTCATAGCCCCAGCTCAACAGAAGGTTTTTCATTGCCTTTGTCACCTGCGGGTTGTCGTCGATGATCAGTACCGTCTTGTTCGGCTTTTTATAAACCCTGCTGGAATTGGTGACAGCCTGCGCCTGGACTGGTCGGGATGAAACCTCGAGTCCATCGATGATAACGTGCGTACCAACGCCTTCCGTTGAATTGAAATCAACGCTCAAATCAAGAAGCCGCGCCGTGCGGGATACAATCGGTAACCCCAAACCCAGCCCATCCGTGCGCCCCGGACCATGCGGATTGCCGCGAACAAACTCTTGAAAGATCCCCTCCTGGAGATGATCAGGCACGCCAATTCCCTGATCGAGAACATGAACACTTGCCGTGCCGTTCCTCACCCTCGCCCCCAGAAGTATCTTCCTACCTGGTGCGTATTTGACGGCATTGAAAACCAGGTTCTGGACGATCGAAGACAGAAGGGCCTTATCGGTTTCCACACAGACAGACGTTCCGACCAGATTTATGAAACCACCACGCTCCTCGGCTTCAGGCAGAGCTTGCCGCGCGGTTTGGCGCAGCACCTCATCCAGCGAAAAAACTGTCAGGTCGGGTTTCAATCCACCGGAATCCAGCGAGGTGACATTCAGAAGCGATTTGAACAAATTGGAAAGATTGTCGATCGACAGATCAATGGTATCCAAAACGTCTTGCCCGTCGGCATCAAGTTTTTGATCGCGCAAGCACTCGGTGAGCAGCCCGATGGCGTGTATCGGCTGCCGCAAATCGTGATTTGCCTGTGCCAGAAACTGTGTTTTGGCGGCATTGGCTACATCTGCCTTCTTTGCTGCAGCGTGATATTTTTCTGCCAGATCGAGGTTGTCCAATTTGGTGGCTAGATATTCAGATAGTTCATCGCTGGTATCGTTGGCCAAGCCGCACATCATGACCGTGAAGATGACGACGAGAATCCCCAGAAGAACAAAGTCACCGCCCATCAGGAAGATCCGAATGGCGAGGAGTCCGGTAAAGGGAACCACGTAGAAAAAATACGAGAACTTGAAAATGCCAAGGGAGCGGGCTGCCGAAGCTGCGGCTCCCGCAACAATGGCCATCTGCATCGAGAAATGCGCAGGATTTTGGATGTCCAGTCCAAGACAGACAAACGTTCCCCAGCTCAATCCTACGGCAGCAAAAAGGGCGTGGAGCCTGTTCTGCCATTCGTTCAGATTGAGCCCGGTGTTCAGCGGGTCCTCTGCTTGTTTGCCGAGGACGTAAAGAAGGGTTGGCGTTACCAGGATTTCCCAAACGCCCCAGAGCAACAACCAGTGCAGCGCCAATACATCCCATGCGAGATAGATGAGCACGCTTGCTGCTGCGATGTGTCCGAGAAATATCTTGGCAGGCGCGCGCGAAAACAAGCGAGCACGGTCAGCCTGGAAGTCAACGACACCGGGAAACAGCGTTTTCATACGATGTCCATCCTAAAAAGCACATCCCAACCTAGCTCGGTAGAGGAGCTCGCGCACTAGTACATCTGTCCGAATTGCAACAGCCTATCTCTCGCATCTAGCTTTCAGCCACGTTGGCAAAAAGCAATAATTGGAAGCGAAAATGGCTGGAAATCAAAATTCACTCAAAAAATTGGCGTTTCTGGGCGGAGCATTGTTGTGCGCGTTGTCGACCGCCAGCCTGGCAGGTACAAGCGCGCCCTATTACTTCGGTGATCATGCCGGAAATGTGCAGGGCCTGTACACCGATACCCGCTGCAATGGACTACCGAGCGGTTGCGTTGGATTCGGACGGTATTGCAATATGGATTTCTATTCAAATTCCTATGCAAGAAAAAAGGCAAAAGAGACGTGGCAATATAAGGGATACATTGGCATTCGCCAAAACTCCGGGAATCACCCCGTCGTATGTGAACTGAAGAAGTAGTATTTTCATGAAATACCCGCTTCTGACGCTTCTGTTCATTGTTTCTGGGTGTTCGTCAACGTGGGAATCCTCCAGCGCTGTCTCGACACGAGGAAGCAGTGAACAGAGGAAGATCGTTGCAGCAAGCGCGGAGCGGGCTGAAAGCCTCAATGGCGACGAAGTGTTCCTGCTGATCTATCGCGAAGGCGGGTTTGTCGGCTCCGCGACAGCATGGCCAGTTCGGTACAATGGAGCCAAAATTGGCGCGCTGAAAAACGGATCGTTCATTGCCATCAAGACCAATGCGGGGATCAAGACACTCACGCCGGAATCCCATCTCGGTATCTATTCCGAAGGGGTCGAGCAATTTGAGCTGAACGCCGATGCCGGACGCACCTACTATTTGAAGCATGGGCCGGACTCGATCTACACCTCAAAGGTCAAGATCAGGCAAGTGCCGGCGGCAAAAGCCAGCGCTGAAATCGCCAAATATTCGCTTGTGAAAGTTATCAACGAATACAGAGGCTCAGCGGTCAAATCCGAAGGCAGCATTAGCTCCATCAGCGGGCGGGTATTTGTTGAGCGGGGAATCAAGACGTTGCCGGCCAAGCCGGGCTCTCGATTATACGTTGGCGACAAGGTCAATGTCGAAGAGGGTTCGAGGGCTGACATAATCGTTCATGGTGGGCTCATCAAACTCACCGAGAAGATGTCTTTTCAAATACCGGATGCCCCGAATGCCGCGCCGCCGCCGGGCATGGCATCTAAGGCCTGGATCAAGATCAAGACGCTGCTTAAAGGGGAGAATTTCGAACTCCAAGAGGCATCGTCGACTGGGGGCGTGCGCGGGTAGAAGAGCGGCCACGGCAGAAATAGACCCCTTAGATTCGCAGCTCCTTCTTTCTTCGCAATTTTCGAGGCATGGAAGCCATCATGTGCCCAGCAAAATTCGGCACCGATTGTCGAACTCCGATGGTTTCGTTCATCAATTTGTGGAGCGCGGTTGCGACGTTCTGCAGTCATTAAGTGTCAGTACCCCACTCGCTTTATTGTTCGCAAGAAACGGGCTTGGCAAACTCTGGTTTTTGCGGCGCTTAATGGGTATTTACGCGAGTAAGATCCCTGCTAGCCAACAACATTGATGAACACCATAAAGCGTCCCGTGCTGAGCATCTTGAACACCATCACGTCAAGAAAGCCGGAAACTCGGCCCTGTAAAATCTGGCGCTTGAGTGCGGCAAGATTGACGTCGCAATAAGTTACAAGCTGAGCGGTCTCCAGCAGCGCGCGATTTGCGGACTTACCGAAAAAGCTGTCACGAGTGTCCATCTCGCTGCCTATTTTGAATTTGTGAACATTGGCACGATCTTGCCGTAAAATCTGTTCCGCATTTGACAACCTCACCCCTTTGGAGCTGTAAAGGTCCTGCTCTTGAATGTCGGCCAGATAATTCACAACGAGCCGGGCCTCTGGATAGGTCTTGCCGGCATCATAGATGTCATAATCGACGCAGCTTTGGGCAAGGGCCGTGCTATTGCCCATAAGTAAAATTGCGAAAGCGAAAAACCAATAACGCATTGTGATGTGTTTCCGGGGTCGTAGTTGTTGTGCGGATTTAATTTAATGAATCATGCAGAATTACGGAATTCCTATGAACATGATTAATGCTTCTTCAAATAAAAAATCATTTTGTATTTTACAAGATTTGACGAATGACGATTTCCGTTGAAAAAATACCAAAGGTTTATGCACGTTGGCTCCGGACCTGTTTCATTTCACAGTCTGAATGTGGCTGGAAACAGGTTTGAGTGTCAACATGTACATGTGTACCGGTTAGTATATCAACCGGACACATAATCGACTTTATAACGCCGTGACCCGCTTTCCTTGGAACCGGCGTCAGAGCCAAGCTGGTTTGGGTGGGCATATACAAGAAAAATGCTCAATCTGTCCGCCTCCAGGTTGGTCCGGCCGCTACCCAAAAAACCAGCGATCTGTGGGCTGAATTTGGCAGTCCAAAGCCGAATGTTCTCATATGATACGTGGATGCCGCGATCCCGCAGCATCTCCTCAACTTGGCGCAGGCTCAGATTAAACCGCGCATAGAACCTGATTGCATGGGCCATGATCCGGGATGGACAACGGTGGTAATTGTAGCTGATGAGTGGCGATGACATGGCTTAAACCACACCCGTCTCGCAGCACCGGCAATGAGGCGACGGTTAACGTGACAACGCCTCTTCTCAATTAAGCCCCATGGGTCTCAATGACACTGATGTCAGACAGTCGCGGGTTGGCGAGACTCCGTCTACCCAAATTTCATCATCATCGGGCATGCGAGGATTAGTGCAATCAAGTCAGCCTGACGATTGGTGCCGGTTTTCTGAAACAGGTTGCGCATGTGGAACGAGATGGTGGTTTGCGATACGCCAAGTTCCGCCGCCACATCGCTCGGGCGCCTGCATCGGGCCAAGGCACTCGCGACCCGCGCCTCGGTCGGGGTAAGCGAAAACAAGTCCATCAGCAGGGATTCTGGAACGCGCTGGCTTTGACCGGGTGGAGAAATAAACAAAGCAACGCAAGCGCGCCCCTTGCAGTCAGTGTCCGCCTGCACAAGCGGACAGATCACGACCGAAATAGCGCTGGTATCGTGGGTTCTTTGTAACGTGACCCCGAGCACTTTGTCGCAACGGCGCGATGCGGCCTCCAGCGCCCCGCCAATCGCACTTTGCAACGCCCGGTTTGAAGCCGAATCCGGCGAGGATATGCCCTTATTGCCAATAGCGATGAAGTCGCCATTGGCGGCCATTTGATCGGCAGCTCGGTTGACAAGAACCGGCACTGCCTTTTCATCGAGTAGAACGGTTCCCAGAGCGATGAGGTTCAGCGCAGCTTCGGCGCCACTGCCGGACAACGCGGCCAGCGCATTGCGTATGGTTGCCAATTCGCCGTCGTGTCGGTTGTGTATTCGCTCGACCTGGCGGAGCCTGGCAGCGATGGTGGCCAGCATCAGGTCATAATCTATCGGCTTGACCAAATAGTCGTCTGCACCTTTTAGCTTGCCTTCGACCACCTCATAGGGCTCGGACAAGGCTGTCAGGAAAACAAAGGGCGCGGAGGAGAGGTCAGGACGCTTGCGGCGCACTTGTTCAAGCACGTCGTAACCGTCGAGGCCTGGCATCGTAATGTCACAAAGCAAAAGATCGGGGGTCGCATTTTTCAGCAACTCCAGCGCGGCTTCCCCATTCTGCGCGTCGAGAGTGCGATATCCGGCTTCCTGGAGTTCTTCAACGATGTCGCGTCGTAAATGTTCTTCGTCTTCAATGACAAGGATCTGGGCAGGTTTGGTCGCAGGCATCATGTCGTTTTCTCCCCGAACCGGGGCAAGGAAATGCGAAAGGTCGTACCTTCATTGGCTGCCTGCAAAGTGACGTCGCCGCCCTGCATCCGCGCCAATGTGCGCGCCATGAACAGCCCAATACCGGTGCCGGCGACGCCAACGCTGTTCGCGCCGCGATGGTTACGCTCAAATATTTGTTCACGGTCCTTTTCGGAAAGCGGCAGGCCACTGTTGCTGACCTCGCAATGAAGCCATCCGTCGTCAATGCGCAGAACCACTGACACCGACGTATTTGGCGGGGCGTATTTGTTGGCGTTGGACAGCAAGTTTTCCAGCACCTGTTCGGCGAGGGCCGGATCGCAATAGGCGATGGGCTGACCGAGTAAGGGATACGATACCTCGATATGGCGGTCAGGGGCGGCATCACCCAGGCGGTCGCAGGCAGTTCTGACGATTTTGCTCATATCGCAGTTTACGCGCCGCGCGCCAATCTGGCCTGCATCCAGTCGTGCGGCGTCCAGCGTGCTTTCCACCAAGCGTGTCAGGCCTGCAATAGCGCTGCGGGCCCGGCCGGCACGCTCGACCACCTCGCCGGGGTCGGCGCGCGGTCCGCGCCGCAGCAAACGCTGAAGAGCCGAATCTGCAACCGCCAATGGCGTGCGGAATTGATGCGACACCATCGCGGCGAAGTTGCGGTAGAGATCGGCCGCCGACCGTTCGCGTTGCAAGGCGCTGTCAAGGTCGCGGGTGCGTTCTGTCACCAGTTCCTCCAAACGATCGCGAATCTGGGCCTCCCTCTGTTTGGCCGCATGACGATCAGAGGCGTCGTGCATGAACAGGATCGCCCCCACGATCCCGACATCATTCCACATTGGGTAGAACCTCAGATCGACATATAAAGGCCTTTCGCGATCTGGAGCGAACAGCGGCTGGTAGGCCATTTTGGACGTGATCCCGGCAAGGGCTTGTTCTATGCCAATCCGAACCGGCGCGGTTTCGAAAAATCCGGCAACCTGGGACAAGGTGCGGCCGACCACCTGCTCGGCGGGTTTGCCGATCATCCCGGCTATGGCGTCGTTCCACACGGTGCATTTTATCTCGCGGTTTACAGCCAGGATGCCTTCCCCGCTTGACGAAATCAGCAGACCGGAAAAATCCCGCTCGCGGAGTAGCATGCGATTGCGTTGACGTGACTCGCGCAGCGCCATGACAAGCATGACGGCGAGTGTACCGCCTGCAATCATGATTCCAATCAGGGATGCTATGATCTGGTGCAACTGTCCGCGCGACGCTTCCAGCCGCCCGCCCATATCATCCCATTCCGCAATCATCGCCTTGTTCGCCGCCCGCCCGAAAATACGCGAGAATGGGTCGAGCGTGTTGTGTAGGCGCGGACCATCGCCCTGCGTGAAATCATCTATAATTGTCTTGACGCTTGCCAGTGTCGCTTGGAGCCGATCCAGATCGTCTTCCATGCCGATCCTTTCGACAAAACGGCGCTGCGGCCCGTCGTTCAGAAGCGCCACCCGGCTGGCAAGAATATCCAGGCGCAGCGCAAGGTCATCCTGGTCTGCTTCACCAAGTTCAGCCAGTGCTGCCGTCTCGATCATCCGCAGGGCCGCTACCTCGCTTTGGTGCAGCACCCAGAGCATGTTCTGCTCCGCACCCACGCGCATTGCGTTCTGCATTTCGAACATGCGCAGCATCGAAAATGTAAGCAGCACGGCAAAGACAAGGACGGCAGTTAATGGCAGGGCCAGTCCGAGAATAGCATGACGGCTGCGCGTCATTGCACGTCGAGTAGTTGCAATTGCCATACCCATCGGTAATCAAACCGAATGTCCTGCAAAGCCTGATGATCGTCGCGCGGATAGACAATCCAGAGCGGCCCCTTGTCGTCGCGTGTCAGGGGCTGGCCGTCCATGTCAAAGGCAACAATCACGTCATATTCGTAAAAGTCGGAGATTGGGATCTCCACCGCGTAGTCGTTCAACGCAACAGCGGTGACACTATCGCCTTTCGCATCCAGATGATTGAGCAGGTCGCGCATCAAAAAGCCGGTGAAATGATGCTGTCCATCGGTGACAACGGTAGAGGTGACCAGCGCCGCGGGCGGCAATGCTTCGAGTGCCGCGCGATCCAGTTTGGCGCCCCCTCCGGCGATCCGCCCCGTGACCTCCAGGATAGTCGCTTCGGCTTGCGCAACGCCGGCGGCCCCCAGCAACACAAGGCCCGTGACCATCAGTCTCCACATACTCGATGTCCTCTTTACCGTGCAGTTCATCAGGCTCTGGATCGTTCTGCAAACATTATATTTTACAAGCAATAGCTGCACCCCGTTCAAACGGACGGGGCGTAGGGGGTGCGGGTTGTGCAATCATCTGTTTTTTAAGCGTGCCGATCAAGCATACGTGGCAGCTAACCGGACCACACAGGTGCCAGTCGCCGCCAAATTCCTCCCGCACCGTTTGAGCCGGTGAACGGATTGTGCTTGCCGGTTGCGAGGTGCCTGAAAACCGGGTCGAGAAAAGCCATTGCGAGATCGAATGGAAATTGCCGGCTCCGCCAGTCTGCAGGGATGGGGTGGGATCAGATTTCACAGCGAGATATGTCCGACAGGCGAGACAATGGAGATGATCACCAACGGCAGGCCAGTGATCAAATCGGTCTCGGTTCCTTATGCTGCAGGGAAAAGAGCCGGCATTGGAAAGTCGCGGCACGATCGGCAAACAGCTTCCTGCGTCGCGCGCGCACGCACCGATAGACACGCCCATAGCGCCTGCGAAACATGACGTGGCGCAGCACGGAGTTTTCCAAACGAGCAACAGGGTTTCAGACCAAAGGAGATTGGGATGTGGGATTTCAGCATCGGCAGCGCGCTCGGCATGATGGGCCGAACCATGCCATTCATTTTCCTTCGCATCGCCGTGTATTTCGGGATCACGCTTGGCTATATCCTGGTCACTGGCGCGGGTGCCGGTGTTGGTTATGGCATCGGCGGTTTCGGTGACGAGGAGTTTCGCGCCACAACCACTGCATGGGGTGGCTTCGCAGGCTTCGGCATGTTCGGCGTCGTCATGTACTGGGCGCGGGAGTATATCCTCTATATTGTCAAGGCCGGGCATATTGCGGTCCTGATTGAATTGATTGACGGCAAACCGATGCCGCAAGGCCGCAGCCAGATCAGCCATGCGACGGCCGTGGTCAAAGAACGGTTTCCGCAGGCCAGTGTGCTGTTCGCGGTCGACCAGCTGATCAAGGGTGTTGTGCGCGCGATTTCGGGTTTGGTGCGTGGCGTCCTTACTATCCTGCCGATCCCCGGCGCACAGCAGTTGAGCGGCATCCTGTCAGCCTTCCTGCGCGTCGCGGTGGGGTTTGTGGATGAGGTGATCCTCGCATATGCGATCCGCACGAAATCAGACAATGCGTGGATGTCGGCCAAGGAGGCGCTTGTACTCTACGGCCAGAATTACAAGACGATGCTGAAAAACGCTGCGTGGCTGGCGATCATTGTCTACGGATTGGGAATCGTGGTGTTTGTTCTCATGCTCGCTCCGGCGGCGTTGGTGGTTTATCTGATGCCCGGGGCATGGGCCGCAGGTGGCGTTGTCTTTGCACTTTTGTTCGCATGGAGCGTAAAGGCCGCACTGCTGGAGCCCTTCGCGATCACGTGCATGATGCAGGTTTATTTCAAAACGATCGAGGGCCAGCAGCCCAATCCTGAGTGGGAGGCCAAGCTGGAACAGATGTCGGGCAAATTCCGCAAGCTGAAAGACCGCGCTTTCGGACATGGCAGCGATACGCCAGCAGATGTCGACACCCCACACCCGGCATGAAGGCGCAGTCATCCAAATGTCTAAACAGCTACGCGGCAACTGCTTGCTTGCGCGGCCGCATTAAGGGCTCTCGATAGAGCCGTGCATGGAGGAATGAAGCATGACACTTATCGCACCAAGACTGGCGGCAATGATAATTGCGGGTAGCATCGCCTGCGCCCAATCGGCAAACGCGGCTGAAGATGTCGTGATTGTCTATGACGCTTCTGGGTCAATGTGGGGGCAGATCGACGGCACCAGCAAAATCGAGATCGCCCGCGATGTCATGGCCGATCTGGTCAGTGAATGGGACACTGATACCAATTTGGGCCTTGTCGCCTATGGCCACCGTAGTCAGGGCGATTGCCGCGACATTCAAACACTGATAGCGCCCGGACCGCTGGATAAAAGCAAATTCATCGACACGGTCAATTCAATTAGACCGGTAGGCAAGACGCCAATCTCGGCTGCAGTGCAGCACGCTGCAGACCTGCTGTCGTTCCGCGACAACCCTGCCACCGTCGTGTTGATTTCTGACGGAGTGGAAACCTGCAATGCAGATCCTTGCGCGCTGTCTGCGCAACTTACCAAGCAGGGGGTGAAGTTCACCGCGCATGTGGTGGGATTTGATTTGAAGGATGAGGAGAGCGCCAGCCTGTCCTGCATCGCTGAAAATACCGGAGGCGTTTTTGTCACAGCCAGCAACGCGGCCGAATTGCACGACGCGTTGGCACAGGTTCAAAGCGCCATGGCTGAGCCGTCTGCCCTGCCAGAGCCGGAACCTGAACAGCCAGCGGCTCCAGACGTTGAAATCACGGCCCCCGAGCAGGCCACAACCGGTGCCATCTTTGATGTGGCATGGTCGCAAACCATCAATGGAAGCGATTACATTACCATCGTGCCGGCGGGAGCCGACGAAGGCAGCCGCAGCAACCACATCCGCGCCGGCTCCGACCGCGAGGGTAGTCTGACGGCGCCTTCCGAACCAGGGCTGTACGAGGTGCGTTATGTGCTGGAGGAGGGCAAGAAAACACTCGCCACCGCTGCTGTCGAGGTGGTCGAAGCGCAGGTCGAAATCACGGCCCCAGAGCAGGCCACAACCGGCGCGATCTTTGATGTGGCATGGTCGAAAACCATCAATGGAAGTGATTACATTACCATCGTCCCGGCGGGAGCCGACGAAGGCAGCCGCAGCAACCACATCCGCGCTGGCTCCGACCGCGAAGGTAGTCTGACGGCGCCTCCCGAACCAGGGCTGTACGAGGTGCGCTATGTGCTGGAGGAGGGCAAGAAGACGCTCGCCATAGCTGCTGTCGAACTGGTCGAAGCGCAGGTCGAAATCACGGCCTCCGAGCAGGCCACAACCGGTGCGATCTTTGATGTGGCATGGTCGAAAACCATCAATGGAAGTGATTACATTACCATTGTCCCGGCGGGAGCCGACGAAGGCAGCCGCAGCAACCACATCCGCGCTGGCTCCGACAGCGAGGGTAGCTTGACGGCGCCTTCCGAACCAGGGCTGTACGAGGTGCGCTATGTGCTGGAGGAGGGCAAGAAGACGCTCGCCATAGCTGCTGTCGAGGTGGTCGAAGCAGAGATCGGCATTTCCGGCCCTGGCATCGTTCGGGCCGGAACAGATGTCGATATCACCTGGTCCAGCACGATCAACCGGCAGGATTATGTAACCATCGTCCCTGCCGGTGCCGATGAGGGCGCACGCGATACCCATCTGCGCACGGGGGATAAGACCAAGGGAAGGCTGACAGCGCCAACCGAGACAGGACTTTATGAAATTCGCTATGTTCTGGAAGAGGGCAAAAAGACCCTTGCGACGGCACCGTTGGAAGTGGTTCCAGCCGACGCACAGCTTGACGATGGAGCCGGGTTGTCAGTGCCAGCAACCGCCAGCCCTGAGGCCACGATCACAATTACCTGGACGGGTGAGAGCGATAGCACCGATCAACGGATTGCACTTGCTCGAAAGGACCAGCCCGATTTCAGCTGGATCGTTGTTCAGAAAGTTGGCGCCGAGAAAACAATGGACATCACAATACCTGATGAGGTTGGGGTCTATGAAGTGCGGTTCCTCGATATTGCCGGTCGGGCGCTTCTCGGGCGATCTGTTGTGGAGGTGAAATGATGCGCTTGTTTTCCTCCATTGGGGCGGCGGCGCTCGGCCTGGCTTTCAGCGCGCTCACGGTGCAGGCCGAAATCGACGGGCACGGGCCGGACGCGTGGCGCATCACCGGCGTGGGCGCCGATGACGTGTTAAACATGCGCATGGGCCCTGGAACGCATTATCTGGTGATCGACCAGCTTGCCCCGGATGCGCGAAAATTGGAGCAAATCACCTGCGTCCCGCTTCTCATACCGTCCATCTACCACAAACTGAGCGATGCTCAGCGCGCCGATCTGCCGCCGCGCTGGTGCCTGATGCGCAGCAGCGACTTCAGCAAGGCCGGGTGGGTCGCGCAGCGATTTATCATGGAAGATGGGCTGGAGGATGGCGCGCGAGAGGGGCCCGCAGCGGCAACGGATGCCTCCCCGCACGCGACCGGCGATCCCCAGATCGACGGGGCGGCTGCCCTCGTGATGGATCTTTACGCTGCGTTCGAGCGGGCAAATGCCCGCGCCAACAATCCCTTCATGCGCCCCATGGCAGAGCGGTATTTCTTTGCAGGTGTGATTTCCGACATGCACGGAAGAGGAGCAGATCTGCTCTATGATGCACAAGACTTTCAAGGTGAAGTGACACGCGTAGCGCCCGATCCGGATCGGCCAATGTTGCGCGGCATGATCACCATCAACGCCGAGATCATGAATTTCGGCCGGACGCATACTGTCGTTTTTCGGCTGCGGGGCGATACCGCCCAGCCAGGCGCACCCATTCGCATTTTTCGTATCGAACATGATGGTTGGTCATTTCCCTGAGAAGTTACAGGCATGGATGCCTGCGATGGACACAGAATTATGTTTTATCCCGCCGCCCGGGGCCCTGTTGCAGCAATCAAGAGAACGTCGGTGAGAGTACGCATTGCGTTCTTGAGGCATTCGTTGGAGCACACGTTGCTATTTCAAGCGCGGTGTCGCCTGGGCCAATTGTGTGCCGAAAGGAAGTTCTGGGTTGAAGACCTTGGTGCAACGGCAACCTGGTTGCGACCTGAGGCTTTTGCCGAATAGAGCGCTCGGTCAGCGCGGACTCTGAATAGCCCCTAGATTCATAGACGCCTTCTTCCCTAAATTTGAGGCAAGGAGGCCATCATGAGCACAGCCAAATTCAGTGACGATTTCAAACGCGATGCTGTTCATCAGATCGTTGAGCGGGGTTATCCGGTTGCGGAGGTTTCGAAACGATTGGGTGTCAGTTCCCATTCGCTTTATGCGTGGAAGAAGCGGTTCGGGAAGTCAGGGTCCCGCGATGGTTCTGTCGACGAACAGGCTGCCGAAGTTCGGCGGCTGAAGCTTGAACTGGCGCGTGTGACGGAGGAGCGGGATATCCTAAAAAAGGCAACGGCGTACTTCGCGCGAGATGCAAAGTGAAGTACGTGTTCGTAGCAGAGCATCGCCCGCTGTTCTCGGTGCGTGCGATGTGCCGCTCCCTTCGCATCCAACCCAGCGGCTTCTATGCCTGGCTGAAGAACCCGCTGAGCAATCGGGAGCGGGAAGACGCCCGTCAGACCGAACTTCTCAGGAAGGCGTGGAAGGACAGCGGTAAGGTCTATGGCTATCGCAAGCTTCACGATGACTTGCTGGATCAGGGTGAGACGTGCTGCCCGAACCGCGTTGCACGTCTGGTCAATTTGGCGGGTATCAAAGCGCAGATCGGCTACAAGCGTCGACCTGGCAGCTATGGCGGCAAACCTTCTGTAGTCGTCGACAACACGCTGGACCGCCAGTTCGACGTGGCAGTGCCGGACAAGGTCTGGGTCACCGACATCACCTACATCAAGACCAATGAGGGTTTCGCCTATCTGGCCGTCGTGATCGATCTCTACTCCCGCCGCGTCGTCGGCTGGTCGATGCAAAGCCGTCAGACAACGGACGTCGTGCTGCAGGCTTTGCTCATGGCTGTGTGGAGACGAAAGCCGACGAGCAAGGTGTTAATTCATTCAGACCAAGGCTCTCAGTTCACCAGCATCGACTGGGCATTGTTCCTAAAGCATCACAATCTGCAACACTCAATGAGCCGGCGCGGAAACTGCCATGACAATGCCGTCGCAGAGAGTTTCTTCAACCTGCTCAAGCGTGAACGGATAAGACGTAGGACCTATCGGACCCGAGAAGAAGCCAGGAGGGATGTGTTCGACTACATCGAGATGTTCTACAACCCAAAGCGTAAGCATGTGAGAAACGGGTTGCTGTCGCCCGCCGAGTTCGAACGGCAGCAGAAAACGAGGACCGAGGGCGTCTAGAAAACTCGGGGCTATTCAAAATGCCCCTCGGGCACGATCGGCAGCACCAGAGCGAGGTTGGAGAGAATGGCGGGAAATGGCTCGATCAGGTGCAGACGAACCGTGTTATCGTCAATTTTTTCCGCGCCCTTGAGCCAGCGGATGTCGCCATAGTTGAGAACGCCGTTCGCCTCATTGGTAATGAAGTTGAATGTGTAGACCACATCTTCCGGGCCGAATTCGGACCCGTCATGGAATGTTACACCTTCACGCAACTCGAATTCCCAAGTCACCGGATCGATCTGTTTCCATGAGGCGGCGAGCAAAGGTTCAAATTTCTTGGCCACGGAATCCCAGAAGACCAGCCCGTCATAGACATGCTGGGCAAGTACCACACTCTCGCGTGAGGTGTCGTAATAGGTATCGGTCGAAACGACTTCCTTGGCAGCAGCCCAAGTGAGGCTGTTGTCGTCAGGCCCCGAAAGGGCTGTCGTAGTCAGCAGTCCGCAAATGGCAGAAGTCAGAAACATGGTTCTGGCAAAGTGAGTTGGCATCTGTATTGCTCCTCTTTCAGACACTTGATTTTTCGTTGTGATTGTAATACTCACTATTTGATTGTTATGCGCATTATTTAATACTCGAGTAAACGAACCTGTCAAGTCTTCGACGGAAGACAGTCGCGAATGCTTCCTTGAAGGAGAAAATGGATGGCCAAACCGGAGAAACCGCAGATTCTCGCGTCGACCCTCGACCGGGGCCTCAGGATCATGCAGCTGTTTCGCAATACTCAGGAGGAGATGAGCCTGACCGAAATCACGGAACGTTCCGGTTTGGAGAAGAGCGCGGTCCAACGTCTTGCGTACACATTACATGCGCTCGGCTATCTCGATCGGGATGAGAAATCGCGCCGCTACAGGCCCGGCCTGCGAATGCTCGACTTCGCCTATGCCTATCTGATCCACGACCGACTGCTCGAGCGGGCCTATCCTCGGATGGTCGAAGTCAGCCGCAAATACAACAGCACTGTCAATTTGGGTGTTCTCGACGGCACCGAGGTTGTCTACAAAGCGCGCATCCCGCATGCTTCGGTTGCCTTCGACGCCATGCTGATCGGTGCGCGGCAGCCGGCGGCCGTCACCGCAATAGGCCAGATCATATCGGCGTTCTCGTCGGATGATGTTCTTGAAAAAATGCTGGCAAAAGGGCTGCCTGCACCTTTGACAGCCTTTACCTGCCAGGATCCTGAAGAGGTTCGAGCGCGCGTGGCGGGCGCGAAGCGGGACGGATTCATCATCTCGAACCAGCAGCTCATGCTTCAGGAAGTGGTGGTGGCAGCGCCGGTCATCGGTGCGAACCGCAAGGCAATCGCGGCTATAAGCATGCCGGTTTACATGCCCGACTGGAACGAACCCCGCATCCGAGAAGAGCTGGTTCCCGTCGTGACCGAAGCAGCCCGCTCGATATCTTCAATCATCTCGCAAGGATGAACCGACCTATCTCAAGAACGGCCTGATCCATGCAACAGCGCCGAAAGCGGTGGCGTTTGTAACTGATGGTTGGTTATTGCATCGCGGCAAACTAGATGGGGTAACGGGCTGCCAAGCCGGCCGACGGAGGCAGGGTTGGTGAGAAGGTGGTCGTCCCTCACACTGATGGTGTGAACGGAGTCGGGACGGATCCCGCTCCAAGCATCGAGGAGAGACGACCATGGAGCATTATGCAGGGATTGACGTTTCATTGGAATCTTCGAGCGTGTGCGTTGTCGACGCCAGTGGCAAGATCGTTCGCGAGAGTAAGGTGGCAAGCGAACCGGCAGCGCTGATCGGCTGGTTTGCGTCGCTCGGCTTTGAGCTGGTGCGCATCGGACTGGAAGCTGGCCCCCTATCGCAATGGCTTTATGCGGCCATGCGGCAAGACGGCCTTGCAGTCGAGCTTCTGGAGACGCGGCATGTGCGTGACGCCTTCAAGGCGATGCCGGTGAAGACGGACCGGAATGATGCGCGTGGGATCGCGCAGTTGATGCGGTTGGGTTGGTTCCGGCCGGTGCATTGCAAATCTTTGGCAGCGCAGGAGGTTCGGGCAGTGCTGACGGCGCGCAAGCTGGTTCAATCGAAGTTGCGGGATATGGAGAACAGTGTGCGTGGCATTTTGCGCGGCTTCGGGCTGAAGGTCGGCCCGACCACGCCGCGCCACTTTGCCGAACGCATCCGCGATCTCGTGGTCGGCCATGAGAACCTGCAGATTGTGACGGGGGGACTGCTTTCGGTGCATGCCGTGCTCTTGCGCGAGTTTCAGGCTTTCGAAAAGCAAGTTCGAGCGCTGGTGCGTCAGGATATAAGGACCAGGCAGTTAATGACCACACCGGGAGTGGGGCCGATCGTGGCGCTTACATATGCGTCTGCCATCGACGACCCGGATCGTTTCTCCTCCTCCAAGCAAGTGGGCGCGCATTTCGGGCTGACGCCAAGGCGGTATCAGTCCGGCGAGACCGACTACAGCGGCCGCATCAGCAAGATCGGTGACGCGGCGGTGCGCACGGCGCTGTTTGAAGCCGCCCACATCATGCTGACCAAACCGCTCAAGGGCTGCACGGCGCTCAAGAGTTGGGCGATGCGGATTGCCCGACGTGCCGGAATGAAGAAGGCAAGGTTGCGCTCGCGCGCAAGCTCGCCGTGATCCTGCACCGCATGCTCGCCAACGGCACCGTCTTCAACGGTGAAGCCAAGTCGATGACGGGGGCCTAAAAAAGGAGAGCCAAGGTTCTCGGGTGGGCCACGACACCAGACCTTCCCGAAGCGAAGTCCCGTCGCCGGGACGATGGATCAGGTCAGACCGTAACAGCCTGCGTGGCATAGCGATCACGCGACTCTAGATTGGTCGACCTCATCCTCTTCAAACCCCATCAGGTGGCGGCTGCGCGCCGACCCCGTACAGAAGCAAGACCCCGGCGACTGGATGACGACAAAGGGATTGACTCACACAGGCCCGTTACAGAAGGGGCTGTTGACGTTTACCGTGTGTGAATGAGCGTTGCGGCAATTGAGATGAAGGCTTTGAAACTCTGGTCGGTTTTGCAAGAGCGCATTGCTATCCCTCTGTTTTCCTTCAGTTTGCCAAAGTAGTTTTCGATCAAATGCCGCCATTTGTAGGTTTCCTTGTCGAACTCTGCCGGGAACCTCCGGTTGGATTTTGGCGGTATGACCGGGGTTATGCCGCGATCCAGCAGGCCATTGCGCAGCCAATCCGCGTCAAAGGCCCTGTCCGCCAGCAAATATCCGGCGGACAAGCCGCTGATCAACGCATCGGTCTCGCGCAGATCATGAGCTTGCCCTGGCATCAGACAGAAATCGACGAGATTACCGAGCGCATCCGTCAGAGCCAGTATCTTTGTCGTTATGCCGCCGCGTGAGCGTCCAATGGCCTGGCAGAGAGTCCCCCTTTTGCGCCCTGACCCGAGCGATGAACCTTGACGATAGTACCGTCGATCATTGCGTATTCCAGATCGGCGTCTGAGGCTAATGCTTTGAACATACAATAGAAAGCATCCGCTTTGACCCATCTGCGGAACCGCTTGAATACAGAATTCCATTTGCCAAACTCACCCGGCAATTCGCGCCATTGCGCGCCCGTGCGGACGATCCAGAGGACTGCCTCCATGAAAAGTCGTGGGTCACGTCCGGTTTGTCCGGGATCGGTGGTTTTACCCAGGCAGTATGGTTCGATGATCGCCCATTGCGAATTGGATAGGACTCTTCGGGTCAAGGTTGCTCTCCTCCGTTTGCAACCTTGAATCAGAAGTCAGGTGATTTGGGAATCCCGAACGTCAACAGCCCCTAGCTTTGTATTGGTGCCATGCCGACCACAGGCTGGTTAATGTGACCACCGGAAAGTGGCCGCTCACCTGCGAACTGCGCGCGGACTGAGTCCAAACTCACGTTTGAAAGCCGTTGAAAAATTGGTCGGATTTCCGTAGCCGGCGGCAAAAGCCGCCTGGGTGACGCTTGCGCCTTCTCTTTCAAGCATCCGTCGAGCAAGAAGCAGGTTGCGCGCGCGGACATACTCTTTGACAGTGATGCCGTGTCCGGCACGAAACAGGCGCTGCATCGTGCTCAGGCTAACACCGCTGCGCTTGGCAATCTGTTCGACCGGCAAGGTGCTGTTGGCGGCAATGGTCTCTTCGATAACCTGCAGTCGCCGCATGTCGGCTGGTGCAAGCCTCTGGTTGGTGCATTTCAAGCGGTCTGTCGCCAATGTGGAAAATCCGTCGGCCAACAAATCAAGCGCGCGACTTTCAAGGTAGAGGTTCTCGCCCACTTCAGGCGGGTGCAGCATCTGCTCGGCAATGGCAACAAGTACCGGACTGGCGATCCATTCAAACCGGGCAACATGAGCGGACCGAAAGTCAGTAATTGCCTGTCGCACGGCTTCGTTGTCGAACGCACAATCATTGATCCATTCGGGAGTCACCGTCACAACCACATGGCGGACCCGTTCACCCTTATTGACCTTGCGCTCGAGGCGGTCAGCCCTTGCCCGGGAAATGATGACCGCCCGTACCGGTTCACCCTCACGTCTGCCGATACCGAGATCGATCCCATCAATACGTGCATCGACGTTGCCTGACAGAAACATCATAAGCGACATTCCCGGCAGCTGATTTGCGATTGTGGTCAGGTCTTCGAGTGCGGTCGTGTCGGATGTGTGGACGCTCATGCCACACCGCAAGCACAGCATGCGATGATCGCCATGAAGAACCGCCTCTGTTGGCGAATGTCGGGGCAGCAGCTCAAATGCCGGGTTTGTCAATCGGGCATATTCGGCAAGCATGCCCGCTGATATGTTGTCTCCCCTGATGATGATGCCGCCTGCCATGGTTTCGTATCCTTCTTGTGCATTGCCGCGCAGGCAAATGCTTTTGACGCCTACGCAAAGATCGAGTGCTGGCACTGCCTGACCTCATCCTCTAACAAATATGATGAAATTCATCAAGTTTTAGCCGGGAACGTTCCTGGTTTGCGTAAGGGGTTGTCATGGTTGACGGAATACGGGCTGTGCGGAATTCAAAGACCAATATTTGTCGGGTGGTGTCGATCACATTGGCGTCATCGGTTGCCTCTCTGGCGATGGCGCCTGATGTCGCGGCGCAGGACCTGGCGGTGGAAACTACATCGCTTGAACAAATCACCGTGGTAAGTGACGGCAAAGAGAATATCGAGGCAACGGGCGGGGCGGTTCTTACCACGGAAGATCTCGACAACCTCCAGCCAGCTGACGTCTCGGAACTGTTTTCGCGCGAATCATCGGTGACTGTTTCCGGCGGCGGTGGCCCGTCCAAGCGCATTCACGTTTTTGGCATGGAGCAGTCGAATCTGGCCGTTTCGGTCGATGGCGTCCCGCAAACGGCGACAAGTTGGCACCACACCGGTTCGAACGTTATCGACCCGGCTTTCCTCAAGCGCGTTGAAGTCGAGGCCGGAGCGGCGGCAGCGGATGCGGGTTTTGCTGCTGCGGCCGGGGCTATTCGTTACGAAACTGTCGGCGCCAATGACCTTCTGAAGGATGGCAAGAATTTTGGCGCGCGCCTGAGCGGATCCTACGGAAGCAATGGACGGGGTGGTTCCGGTAGCGCCGCGGCCTATGGCCGCTATGAAAATTTCGACTGGTTCTTCATGACCCATCTTACCGAAGGGGATGCTTACAAGGATGGTGATGGCAGGACCATGGAAGGCACGGCGCCGGCGAACCGGAACGTGCTGGGCAAATTCGGCTATGAAATCGAAGGCCACCGTGTCGAACTCGGCTACGAGCGCAGCACGGACGATGCCGACCGCCTGATCAAGATGAACCTGGGTCTTGCCGGGGATACCTCGCATCCACTCGAGGTGACGCGTGAAACGGCAAAGTTGAGTTTTAGCTCCATTGCTCCCACAGACATGTGGGACCCGGATGTGATGGTCTATTATAGCCAGAATGACTATTGGCGCGACAATTATCAAGCCCGCACTAATGGCAACATGGTCCTCAATGAAGACCTGTACGGTGGCAAGATCCAGAATACCTTCTCGATTGACGCGGGTACCATTACGGCCGGCCTCGACATGGGGCAACACGATTATCATACAGATAATTACGGCAACCTGTTTGGTGGCAATCCGACACCGCGCTACCGTGATTTCTCCACCACCCAGGTCGGTGCTTTCGTGCAAAGTCGACTCGAGTTCGACAGCGGCTTCAAGGTTTCCACGGGTGCCCGCTACGATTTCCATCGTTTTGAGGACTGGAACAACCAGACATTTTCAGACAACGGCGCAAGCGCAAATGCCACGGTTGCCTACAGATTCAATGATAATGTCGAAGTGTTCGCGGCTGCGTCACACACCTGGCTTGGCTACGTGGTTGGCGACTATGGGTATGTCCACGCCCGCGACGCCGGTTTCATAACCGATCCGGGCTTCGAAGCTGGCACTGCCAATAACCTCAAGGCTGGTGTGAACTTCTCCGGCGACAGCTGGAATGCCGGAATTACCTTCTTCGATACTCGCATCAAGGGCTTGCCGTCCTATACAATTCCAGCCCTTGTCAACGATGATGAACACCGCAGCCGCGGCGTGACACTGAATGCCAGCTATCGCTTCAACGACACCAGGTTCGGTGCGACCTACACCAAGGCGAAAGTGACCAAGGCAGGCATCTCGGCATTGCCGGATAGCGGCCACTTCATGCCGGTCGGCGACATGGCTACACTCTTTGTCGACCACGAATTCGTCGATTACAACCTCAAGGTTGGGGCGACGATGGCATGGGCCGGCAAGATTTCCGACCTCGTGGCAACGAATGCCAATTTCCTGGACCAGCCGTCCTATACGGTCTTCAACGCCTATGCCGAATGGAGCCCGCCAGCCTACGAGAATGCATCATTTCGTCTGGGTATCGATAACATCTTCGATGAAACCTACTACGAGCGTTCGGGCTATTCCACGAGCACCAACCGCGGCGGCATTGACCCGATATATGCGCCCGGACGGACAGTTACACTTCAGGCCACTGTCAAATTTTGACCGCCGTTTGTCAGCGAAAGGAACATACTGTGCATCGAAGTGCAGCCTATTTGGAGACCGCCAATGGCCGGAAATATCTTACACAATTGTGCAAGCATTTCGCTCACAAGATAGAGGTCTCCTACAGCGAGGGCCGAGGGGAATGCCACTTTCCTGGTAGTTTGGGGCGGCTCGAAGCCGATGAGAGTGGATTGCGAATGGCGGTTGAAGCTGATGACGAAGATGGACTGAAGCGCGTGCAATCCATCATCGAAGTCCATCTCATCCAATTTTCTTTCCGCGAAAAGCTGGAAGGTCTCGACTGGCTGCGCCTTGAACGGGCGGTCTGAACCCAATGATGCCGTGTCAGTCGCCTATCCCGGAGCTTGTGATGTCTTTATTGCGTTGTGAATTGTTCAAAGCCGCCACTCTGCTCACAGCAGCTGTTGTCTTCATACCGGCACCGGTCTTGGCCGAGACAATCGAGATCAAGCATGCGCAGGGCAGCGCAACGGTTGAAACAAACCCCGAGCCGGTGCTGGTCTTCGATCTGGCCGCGCTTGATACGCTCGACACACTCGGTGTGGCCATCGCTGGCGTGCCGTCCGGTGTCAAACCGGCCTATCTTGAAAAATACAATTCGGCCGATTATCCAAAGATCGGTTCCCTGTTTGCGCCTGATTTCGAAGCCGTCGCAGGGGCTACTCCCGAATTGATTATCATCGGAGGACGCTCCGCAACACAATATGGTGAGCTTTCCAGAATCTCGACGACCATCGACGTCACCGCCGATTATGCCGATTTTCTCAACAGCGCCGAGCAGCAAAACAAGATGCTTGCAGCCATATTCGACAAGCAGGTGCTGGTATCCGAGAAGATCGCGGCGCTGGATCAGTCCATCGCAAAGCTGCGGGAGAAGTCCAAGGGTGCGGGCAACGCGCTGATTGTGCTGACTACCGGCGGCAAGATCAGCGCCTATGGCCCTGGTTCACGGTTCGGCATTCTTCATACCGAGTTCGGTCTTGTGGCAGCGGCGCCCGACCTTGATGTGGCGACCCACGGCCAGGCGATTTCGTTCGAATTCATCCTCAAGACCGACCCGGACTACCTGTTTGTCATTGATCGCGACGCAGCCATCGGCGAAAAAGGCCAACCGGCGAAGGCGTTGTTCGACAATGAACTCATCAACCGGACCAAAGCCGCGCGTCTCGGCCAGATTATCTATCTGCAGTCCGATACCTGGTATCTAGGCGGCACCGGCCTGAACGCGATGCAAATGATGGTCGACGAATTGTCAGCAGCGCTTGACTGAGGCGGTCCATCCGGTGACTGGCACGACATATTCCCGGCGATCGGTGGAGAATATCCGGCTGGGCGGCGGCGTTTTACTGCTTGTGCTGTTGGCTGTGACGAGCCTGTTTGTCGGTGTGATTGATGTCACGCTGCAAAATCTTGTCGACACCACAAGCAGGCCCCAGGCGCTGCAAACACTTGCAGAAAGCCGCATTCCGCGCACCTTGGCTCTTGTGCTGGCCGGCTCCAGCCTGGCGGTGGCTGGAGTGATCATGCAGATGCTGGCACGAAATCGCTTCGTCGAACCCTCAACAGCAGGAACCGTTGAAGCGGCAAGTCTCGGCATGCTGCTGATGCTGCTTGTGTTTCCCGGCGCTCCGGTTGTCGTCAAGATGCTTGTTGCGGCGTTGTTCGCGCTGGTGGGAACAGCGTTGTTCTTGCGATTGGTGCGCCGTATTCCTCCCTATTCGCCGCTGCTGGTGCCGCTCACCGGCATCATGCTCGGCGCCGTCATCGGTTCGCTGACCGCATTCATCGCCTATCGCACCAATTTGCTGCAATCGCTTGGGGCTTGGCGGAATGGTGATTTTTCGCTGGTCATAGCTGGGCGCTACGAGTTGCTTTGGCTCACCTTTGTGCTGGCAGTGGCGGCCTATTTCGCGGCTGACCGTTTCACCATTGCCGGTCTCGGCGGCGATGTCAGTCGCAATCTCGGGCTCGATTACGACAAGGCAATGGCTATCGGCCTTGCCATTGTCGCAGCGGTTTCGGCGATTGTCGTAACCACTGTCGGGTCAATCCCGTTTCTCGGACTGGTGGTGCCCAATCTGGTCAGCCTTGCCATCGGCGACAACCTGCGACGCGGATTGCCATGGGTGGCGTTGACCGGTGCTCTGCTGGTGCTTGGCTGCGACATTGTCGGTCGCATCATTGTCCATCCCTATGAGATTCCTGTGGGGACGGTGTTCGGTGTCCTTGGCGGCGCAATTTTTCTTTTCCTGCTTCTGAGGCGATCCAGCCGTGTATCCTGATCGCACCGTAAAACCGCAACTGCGTCTGTTGGCACCGCGCATTGTCCTGGCCATTCTGGCCGGGCTGGTGGTTGCGGCGGCCTTGGCTTTCATGACCGTTGGAGTCACGGCAAACTGGGGCTACGTGCTGGAGCTGCGGGGGCGTAAACTTGTTGCCATCTGCCTCGTCGCTGCGAGTGCCGCAGTATCGACCATCCTGTTTCAGACCGTGACCAACAACCGCATTCTGACGCCATCCATCATCGGTTTCGACGCACTTTATGCGCTGCTACAGACAATGTTCGTGTTCTGCCTCGGCGCGGGCCGGGTTTCCACCCTCGATTCTCGGCTGATGTTCGTCATCGAGGCCTCGGTAATGCTTGTGTTTTCGCTGTTGCTGTATCGCTGGCTGTTCCTGGGCGAGCGTCGCGGACTACATCTGTTGCTGTTGGTAGGCGTGGTCTTCGGTCTGGTGTTCAGGAGCGTGACGCAGCTTCTGCAGCGGATCATGGATCCCAACGAATTCGTGGTGTTGCAGGACCGGTTGTTTGCGAGCTTTGGCGGCGTCGATCCGACGCTGATCGCTGTCAGCGCGCTGGCGGTCGTGTTTGTGTGCGGGATCGCCTGGCGCGGCCGTTATGGCCTCGACGCCCTGCTGCTCGGGCGAGATCAGGCAATCAATCTGGGAATCAATCATCGCGGCGCCGTAACAGGGATTTTGATCATGGTGTCGGTTCTGGTGTCCGCCTCTACGGCGCTGGTGGGACCGCTTAATGCCTCCGAACCAATCAGCTTTTTTGGCATTCTCATCGCAAACCTGAGTTACGTCCTGATCCGTGGCTACAGCCACCGTTACCTGCTTCCCGCCTCCATCCTTTTGGGCATCCTGTTGCTGGCCGGTGGACAGCTTGTTCTGGAAAACCTCCTGGGGTTCGATTCTGCAGTCGGGATCGTCATCGAATTCGCCGGCGGGCTGACCTTCATTTTTCTGCTTGTGAAAGGATTGGCACGATGATCGAGATCGAGCGGCTGACGAAATCCTATGGCGAGACATGTGTCATCGACGATGTTAGCCTTACGATTCCTGCTGGCGAACTGACCGCGGTCATCGGCCCAAACGGGGCGGGCAAGTCGACTTTGCTGGCGCTTGCGGCGCGGCTGATCACGGCAGACCGCGGCCGAATTCTCGTTGACGGTCTCGATGTGGCCGAAACCAGAAGCGAGAAGCTGGCCCGGCAACTCTCGGTGCTCAGGCAGGAAAACCACGTAACAGCCCGGCTGCAAATAAGAGATCTGGTGTCTTTCGGCCGGTTCCCGCATTCGGGTGGCCGGCTGACATCTGTTGACCAGGACCACATATCCGATGCGCTTGCAGCCCTCGAACTGACGGCGCTGGAAGACCGCTTTCTCGATGAATTGTCCGGCGGACAACGCCAGCGCGCCTTTGTGGCAATGATGCTTTGCCAGGATGCCCGCTACATGCTGTTCGACGAACCACTGGCCAGTCTCGATATCCGTCACGCCATCTCAATGATGGAAATGCTGCGAACCGCCGCAAGCTCAGCCGGAAAGACTGTGGTTGTTGTGCTTCACGATCTCAATATCGCGGCCAATTTCGCTGACAGAGTCGTTGCCATGAAGGTTGGGAAAATCGCTTATCAGGGGGCCACACGCGAGGTGATGACAACAGCACGATTGTCCGACCTCTACGATCTTCCGGTTCAGGTGGACCACAACGACGGACACTTCATCGTCAACTATTTCAATCCCGCGACCGCGCGGCAGGAGCTGTCTGCTGATGCCGGTTGACCAGGGATCTCAGTTTTTTGGAAGCACCCCCGACAAAGGAACGTCCGAATGAGAAGTATTTTGTCCGCAACTATGTTTTTCACATTGCTTCTGGGAGGAGCCGCCGTCGCCCAGAGTGCAGCTGCTCCAAAGCTCACGCTCGAACTCAACCGGCTTGAGCAGAGCGACAACGCCTGTCGGGCCACATTCATCGTCGCCAACGGATTTACGGCTCCGCTCGAAGCGTTTGGCATCGAAATGGTGGTGTTTGACGCCGCAGGACTGGTCGGACTGATGACGGTGTTCGATTTCGGGGCGCTGGCTCCGGGCAAGACCTTGGTCAAGCGTTTCGACCTGCCGGACACCGGTTGCCCGGAGGTGACGCGAATCCTCGTCAATGGCGTAGCCCGCTGCAAAGGCGAAAGCATCGACGGCGCCGCCTGTGCTGCGGCTTTGACCACCAGCAACCGGACCGCGATCCCGTTCGGCATGTGACCTCGAAAGTCCAAACCCAAGGAATGAAACCATGACATTTTTGACCGATTCAATAGAGCTGATCTTCGGGTTCATAAACCTGGGTGGACCGGTCGTGGCGATCCTGATGCTGCTCTCCGTGGTCAGCCTTGCTGTTATTGTCATGAAACTATGGGAATTCTCGCGACTTCATGTCGGCCGTCGCAATCGTGCGGAAAATGCTGTCAGGCTCTGGATCGAAAACCGACCAACCGAGGCGCTTGCCTTGGCCCGGGCCGGACGGTCGCCGGCCGCGCAGGGTGTTGCACGGGCCATTGCGCTGATCAGCGGCGGCCAGCGCGATAAGGCCGATATCGAGGAGCGTCTGTCGCGTTCCGCCGTGGGGCAATTGCACGCCCTGCAGTCGGGTTTCCGGTTGCTGGATGCGGTTGCCCAGATTGCGCCCTTGCTTGGACTGTTCGGGACCGTTCTCGGCATGATTGATGCGTTCAGGAAGTTGCAAACAGCTGGCAGTGTCGTCGACCCGACGATCCTGGCCGGCGGCATATGGGTGGCACTACTGACCACCGCCGCCGGGCTGGCGGTCGCCATGCCGGTTTCGCTTGTCCTGACCTGGCTTGAAAGCCGCGTCGAGAACGAGCGGGTGGCTATCGAGACATTGACCTCCGATATTCTGGCTCCTGCCGGCATTATCGCTGAGGCTGAATCGGTAAGTTCGGTCCCGGAGGGCCTGTCCCTTGCATCTTGAGGTCTCCCATTTCAGGCGGCGCAGGCTGACACTAACGCCGCTGATAGATGTCATCTTTTTGTTGCTGCTGTTTTTCATGCTGTCCTCAACATTCTCGCGCTTTTCGCAGGTCCCTGTTGCAGCGCCCGCGACCGGGACGACAGCAATGCCCGGCAAGGCGCGCGCCTTGCTGGTGGTGCGGGCAGAGAGTTATGCGCTGAACGGTGAAGTGAAGGAGCTCTCGGCGCTGCCCGCAGCCCTTGAGGAGGTCAAGGCCAAAGGTGCTGAACGGCTGATCATCGTTGTTGATGAAACAGCCTCCGCCCAGAACTTTGTCGGCGCGCTTGAGGCAGCGGAAGCTGTGGGCATGCCAGTATCGGTTTCAGGGGGAAATTAATGATCCGTATTCCGCCACATCTCAAACCCCGAAAGCAGGAAAGCACAATTGCCCTGATCAACGTGGTCTTCCTGATGCTGATTTTTTTCCTGATCGCCGGGAGCCTTGCGCCGCCCGCAGATCGTCAAGTTGACTATATCGCCTCGGAACGCGAGGACAGCGTGCCACCGCCGGACATGGTTTTCGTCCGTTCAGATGGCACGGTGAGCTGGCGCGGCGAGCCGGTCGATCCCACAGCCCATGTCGCGGATTGGAAGGCGATCTTGTCGCTTGACGAAGGTCAGGAAATGGCACCGCTGCGCATTGCCGCTGATCGGGATTTGTCCGCATTGGAGCTCCTCAAGCTGCTCACAACTTTGCGCTCGGGCGGCATCGACGAAATCGTGCTTGTGACAGAGCGGAGCGGATCATGAACCGGTCACGGGCCGGCGTTTGTCTTGCGGTCGCGGTATCGTTGGCCCTGCATGTGGCGCTGGCGTCGGTGTTTGTGTCTGAAGAGACGGAAGTACAGATCGCCGGCGGAAGTCCGGTCGACATGATGATTGTCGGCACCGCCTTCGAAGACGCACTGGCGGCCGGAGAAGCTGCAGATGAGGCCGATGAACATAGTCTCATGCCGGTGGACGATTCCCTGGCGCAACTTGAGCCGGTCGAAACAGCGAGTCTTGATCCCAGCGACACTGCGGAATTGGAGGCAGTTGTTGCCGCCCCACTCGAGCCAGTGAAGTTGGAGAATCATAAAAACGCACCGACCCCAATCGTGCAAGCGCTCGAGATCGAGAGCGTCATTGCCGATCTTACGCCGCTCGGTGAACTAGCCGCTGTTGCCGACATTCCCGTGCCGCTTCCACGCCCTGAGATGACGGCAGCGGAACAGGCGCGCAGCGAAGCGCCCGCCGAAAAGAAGCCCCCGCATGCACGTGTCAGCAAACCGAGTGTGAAGGCGCAACCAACGCAAAAAACGGCGGCGACGAAACCGAAGACCGCAAAGTCAAGCGGGGGCAGGGGCGGCAAACAGGCAACAAGCAGTTCGAAGGGCGCTTCAAAAGGTGTCGTAACCGCCAAACATCAAACCCGGGCCGGCAATGCAGCGGTTTCGAATTATCCCGGCAAGGTGGCTTCAAAACTGCGACGGGCCCTGCGCTATCCGAAGGCGGCGCGAAAGGACAGGTTGAAAGGACAGGCGGTGGTTTCCTTCACTGTTGCCGCCAATGGCTCTGTCAGTTCCATCCGCATCGTCCGCAGTTCCGGATCTTTGATCCTCGATAACGCAGCCTTGGAGGCGGTCCATCGCGCTGCACCGTTCTCGCCGATACCTTCTGGCGCAGGCCGAAACAGTTGGCGTTTTTCTGTGCCTCTAGCTTTCAAGCGGTAGTTTAGGGGCTCCGATGGTTTTTGGGGGAGGCTGCATTTTTTCTTGAGGGTTACAGGCGCGGTTCTGTCGCAAGCGAAATGGCAACTTGGCTTACGCTCAGGACTCATTGATTGATCCAGAAAATGATGGTTGCTGCGATTGCGATGGCTGACATGAAGGCGTGGGCGCAACGGTCGTAGCGGGTGTGGATGCGCCGCCAGTCTTTGAGCTTTCCGAACATGTTCTCGATCTTGTGACGGCTTTTGTAGAGCGTCTTGTCAAACGATATTTCGGTTTTGCGGTTGGATTTGGGCGGAATGCAGGGCTCTATGCCTCGCGCCTTGAGTGCCTGACGAAACCAGTCTGCATCGTAGCCCTTGTCACCGAGCAGGGCTTTTGCATCCGGAATGGCGTCAAACATCAGCGCCGCGCCCTTGAAGTCGCTCATTTGTCCCTCCGAGAGCAGCAAAACCAGTGGGTGTCCCACGCCATCACAAACCGCATGCAGCTTGGAATTCAAGCCGCCTTTGGTGCGTCCGATACGTCTGGGAACAGGCCCTTTTTTAAAAGGCTCGCGGCCGTGCGATGGGCTTTGAGATGGGTTGCATCAATCATCACCTGATCGGGCGTCCCGGCCATGCCGGCAAGCTCGGCGAGTATCCTGTTGAACACACCAAGCCGGCTCCAACGGATGAACCGGTTGTAGATTGTCTTGTGCGGACCATAGTCCGATGGCGCATCACGCCAGCGCAACCCGTTGCGGATAACAAAAAAGATGCCACTGAGAACCCGCCGGTCATCAACCCGCGGGACCCCGTGCGATAGCGGGAAACACGGTTCAATCCGCTGCATTTGTCTGTCAGTAAGCCAAATCAAATCACTCATGCCAGTATCCTCCTGGCACCAGTGAATCAGTCCGCAATCCGTCCCGCAAGCAATTTAATGGGTCCTGAGCCTAGGTATTCAGGCCCCTCGAATTTTCAGGAGCTCTCATCGGTTGGACTGCCTCCAACTCCGCCCAGTTTGTCACTTTGAATTTCATGTTGCCGATGTGATGGTGCGGGGAGGCATTGTGTCTATGCGGCATGCAGGGCCAATCAAACTATTTCCGATCCTGGCCGTATAGATGCAAACCGTTGAACTTTGGTCCGGGCGAGGCGTTCCCACAAGAGACGGAGACGCCTCGTCTGCGAGCAGAAACAGCCAGTCCTGCTCGCCACGACAACACCCACTTCGGAAGACGTCACCCCGGTACCGCCAAGTTGATCGGTCAGTTGTGTTGGCCTAAATCGCGTCCATGTATACGCCGACAAACATGCCGCGGCTGAAAGGCTTCCGTTATCCTCGTGAGATCTGCACCTATGTGTTTTAAGCTTACCATCGGTTTGTCCTGTGCACGAGCCATGTTGGAGACTTGTTGCCGCGCGGGACGTGGTTGTCAGCGGAAAACGATCCGACTGCGGGGCAACTGCTTTGGGCCGTTCTTTGCGAATTGCATCCGTCGGGAGCGATCACGGCCGAACCACAAGTGGCATTCAAAATATGTTTGATTCCAGACTTTGATGGTGCGACATTTCCCTTGGAATGGAGGGAAGGATTATAGGCTAGGTGTTACACGGCAGCCGAACAGATCTTCAGGCCGCCTGTTGTAGCCCTTCAGAGTTTGTCCTGCAGTTCCGTGGAAATCGTCATCCTCATTGTTCCTCTCAGGAAGCATGAACCAGAACACAGCTGCGCCGCCGTTCTCATTACATGGGTAAATGGAAACACTAATCAGCCGTTTTGGGAACCTGAACCAAGAAAGATACAATCTGTTTTAAACATAGGGGGAAGCTCACAGGACCTCATCTTCCGCGGAGAAATGCCGGCGTGTCATACGACGGATGCCTTTCTCCGGCTCCATCAGACAAACAGTGCCCTTGGGTACACGGATCCCCGCACCAGGGCTCAAATGATAGATTCCGTGTGGGCGGGTCGCCTCATTGCGATCCAGTAGACAGCCGTTGTTCAGGGGACCGTGGCAAAAAGAGCCCGGGGGTGGACCAGTTGGGCGTTTCACCTGCAAAGCGTTCAAAGAAGCTTACGGCCAGATTGATGTCCTCAAGCGCGTTCTCGCGAAAGGACCACCAGGTCCGCAGGTCGCCAAGTTCGGGTGTGGTGTCGTCCAGGAGTGAAAAATCCTGCTCAATGACAGCCTCACGTACGGCCAGACAAAATGTGACATATAGATAGCCTTCCGGCCAGTAGTCGGCCGGCCTGCGAAGATCGTCAGTGCCCGGGCCCGGTTCAACCGACACCGGAGAATAACGCACCAATTCGCGCAACATTAGGCCCGCGGCAAAGGTCACATACTCCAGCCGGTGCTCCTTGGCCTTGTATTTCTGCGCCTCAAAAGCCCGGAACCAGGCGGTGAACGCCGACAGCAACTTGCCGTCGTCCAAGCGAAATTTTCGCTGCGTTTCATCTTCGAAAGCGCCAAGGAAATCACGAAAAGAGGTCAGGAACCAACGTGCGCGACGAATGGTCTTGCGCACAGGGAGATTGTTTCTCTCCAGCACATGCAGGGCATTTTTCACCTCAAATCCTCCCGGCGGTGTCGATCAGCATGGTTTGAAGCTGTTCCCGATCATCCCATTTAGCCTGGCAGGTATCGAGACAATCCACGGCCAGCCAACCCGCGATCTTCACCAACTCAAATTCTGATATGCCTTCATCGTCATGATCCGAGAGAAGCCAAAGCACAACTGCAATACATATCCTCAGACGTTCCGTGTCACTCAGGGTCGGATCGGAATGAAGCAATCCGGGAGCGACGCCAAACGGCTCACGGTCAAACAAGGCGTGAAGATAGCCTGCGGCACGAAATGGTTGCTCCCTTGCGTCGTGCCAGCACAGCGCGAGCATGGTTTCACTGACCAGAAGATCCCTTGCCTTGACGGCGTCGAGCAGGATGCCGATGGCGTAGGATGCAGCCGCGGCCGTATCTGATGCTGCAACGGCTTCACCACGCAGCGCCGCTGCAGAGCGGGTGATCACCGCCATCTGCGGCTGCCGGGTGGCTCGCGTCCCGTGCCCGGTTTCACGGCCGATATGGGCAATATCCTTTATGACGTCCCGCAACGGTCCTGGAAGAAGTTCCAGAGTCGGCGCCAACATGGCGCGAGGTGTCGATGTCTTCTGGCGAAGCCCCCTGACGAGATCCCGCAAGGGCAGTGTCAATTCTCGTGGATCGGGGTGCGAAACGGTCATTCTGCGGCCCTCGTTATTTCAGCCCACATCATAACCACGAATCCTTGTGTTTGCCATGAATGAAAGTGTGGTTTCGAGATCCTTCACCACGGCTTGGGAGCCCAGCCCCAGAGCATTCTGGGCTGAACTGGCCTGGCCCAGTCGAATGCAATCCTCGATGGGACGACCCAAATGAAGGCCGGTTGCGAAGCCCGCATTGAAACAGTCACCGCAGCCACAGGTGCAGACAACGTCGATGTCATAGGACGGTATGTCGATCTTGTTTCCCTTGGCGTCCCGGTACATGGCGCCGTCAGCCCCCAGTGTAAGGATCACGGCGCCTACGCCGTGATCGAGCAGGAAGCTTGCAATGTCCTCGAAATCGGACAGACCCGACAGTGCTGCCGCCTCTTCTTCAGAAGGCAGGAAATAATCAGTGTGGGCCAGGAGCGGCTTGATCAGCGGCAGATCGTCCTGAGTCGAGGCGAATACATCAAGCGTTGTGATGCAGCCGCGCTTCTTGGCCTCTTTCAGAATTTCGGCATTGCGTCCCTGATCCATGGCATCCATCAATCCGACGCCGCCGATGTGGAGGGTTTTTGTGTCGAGGACCCGGTCGACCTGGTCATCGTCAACATAAAAGCCGGCTGTTGCTCCAAGCTTGTGCAACGCCGGCCTGGCGCCGTCGGGGCGGGTCGTGACGATGCTGGAAGATGTCGAGAACCCTTCGCAGCGCTGCATCAGAATCCGGTCGACGCCGAAATCGTCAAGCCGTTGAAGGACCCAGTCGCCCATGAGGTCATGGCCGACGCCCCCAACCGCTTGCACCTTGAGACCATGCTTTGCCGCCACGATGGACGCAGACCCGGCCGCTCCGGAAACGGCCAGAGCGAAATCGTCCACAAACAGGGTGCCACCACCGGCGGGCAGGTCACTCACCGGACGGCAGAGTGCATCGAATGTATAAAATCCCATCGAAGTGTAATCGAACGTCATATGCACCTCCATGCCTCTCACCACCGGTCAGCGCAGGCGTTGTCCGGATTCGGCATCGAAGAGGTAAATGCGTGCCGGGTCAAATGCCACTACTTCTTGCAGGCCCAGTTCCGAGCGGTAATTTCGATCCGCCTTGACTTCTAGCAGTTTGTCGCCCGCCTTGATGGTCAGATAGGTGATGTCGCCGGTTGGTTCGACACCGTAAACCGTGCCGTTGAGCTGCCCACCATTGCCGCCCACCGTACAGTCTTCCGGGCGAATTCCGAGCGTTACTTTGCCGGTATGGGACCGGGAGAGCCCGGCGACCTTGATCCCCGGAGCCGTAAAAACGCCATCGCTCAACTGGCCCTCGATCAGGTTCATCGGCGGAGATCCGATAAAGCCGGCAACAAAGGTGTTGGCCGGATCATTGTAGATCTCATTGGGTGAGCCGATCTGCTGGATCAGGCCTGACTGCATGATCACAATCCGGTCGGCCAAGGTCATGGCTTCGATCTGGTCGTGGGTCACATAAACAGTGGTGATCTTCAACTGGCGCTGGATGTGCTTGATCTGAACCCGCATGGCCTGGCGCAGTTTTGCGTCGAGGTTGGACAAGGGTTCATCCATCAGGAAGACCTGCGGCTGGCGCACGATGGCGCGTGCAAGGGCTGCACGCTGGCGCTGACCACCCGACAGGGCACCGGGTTTGCGGTCGAGATAATCAGTCATTTCAACCAGATCCGCGGCGCGCCGGACCAGCGTGTCATGCTCGCTCTTGTTAACGCCGCGCATCCGAAGCGGAAACCGGATATTTTCGTAGATCGACATGTTGGGATAGAGCGCATACCCCTGAAACACCATCGCTACATCCCGGTCACGGGCATCGATCTCGTTCATGACCTCGCCGTCCATGCGGATCTCGCCTTCGCTTGGATCTTCCAGGCCGGCGATCATTCGCATGGTCGTCGTCTTGCCGCAGCCTGAAGGTCCCAGAAAGACGATGAACTCCTCATCCGCGATGTCGATATTGACGTCCCGAACCCCCCAGACCGTTCCCCATTTCTTCTGAATGCCCGTAAGTTCAATTCGCGCCATTTTCTTATCCTTTCACTGCGCCCATGGTCAGACCGCGCGACAGGTGCTTCTGGATGGCGACAACCACCAGGAAGACCGGCACAAAGGCGAGGAAGGCAACCAGTGCAATTGCATTGTAAATCAGACCGTCGGATCCGCCGGTGAAGTTCGCCAGCGCCACCGACATCGTGTAGGCGTTGGGCGTCGAGGCGATCAGCAGTGTGAACAGAAACTCGTTGATCGCAAAAATCATGGCGATCACCGAAGCTGTGATGATTCCGGGCAGGACGGCGGGGATGATGATTTCCCACAGGATGCGCAGATCGCCCGCGCCGTCGGTTCGGGCGGCATCCTCAAGTTCCTTGGGAATGTCGAGCATGTAGGAGCGGATAATCCAGGTCACAAAGGACAGGTTGATCGCGGCATAGACCAGCATCAACGCCCAGACTGTGTCCAGCAAGCCCATATTGCGGAAGAGGAAAAAAATCGGGATGGCGACGATTGCCGGGGCCATCATGCGCGTCGACAGAATGTAAAATCCGATATCGTCTCTGCCGCGGTAGGTGTAGCGAGCCAGCGAATAGGCCGCCGGAACTGCGAGAACGAGATCGATGATCACCGAGCCGAAGATTGCCGCGACCGAGTTGCGCAGGTATTTCGCCATCGGCCAGTCTTGCCAGATCATGTGCCAGGCATCGAGCGAAAAGCTGGGCCAGTAAATCGGTTGCGGCGTGATGATCTCTGTCCGCGGACGCAACCCGATGGACAGGAACCACAGCACCGGGGCCAGACAGAACAAGGCCCAGGCGCCGAGTATTGCATACCGCAACAGCAGGCTTTCGCTTCGAGAATTCTTGCGTTGGGAGGCCATGGTTCAGCTCCTCGCCGAGACAAAGGCGCGCTTCACAACAAGCTGCGCAATGATAATGGTGAGCACCAACATGATCACTGATGCCGAAGAGGCATAACCAAAGTCAAAGAACTTGAACCCGGTTCGATAGATGAAATAACTGATGGTTTCGGTGCCGAAGGCCGGCCCGCCTTTGGTGATGATGAAGACGTTCGTAAACATTGTGGTGATGTCGATGGCGCGCAGGATCAGGGCAACGGCAATCACCGGCTTCATCATCGGCAGCGATATGTTCCAGAAGATTGCGTACCAGGATGCGCCATCAAGTCGTGCGGCTTCTTCAACCTCCTCATCCTGTCCCTGCAGGGCCGCGACAAAGATGATGAACAGGAAAGGCGTCCATTGCCAGACGTCGGCCAGGATCAGGATTCCGCGGCTCATCCAGATCGACGACTGGTACGCAATATTGCCGTCAATCAGGCCGATCCGCATCAGCAGGTCGGCAAACACCCGCGCGTCGAGAAATGACAATTTGTAGATGAACGCCACGGCCGATGGCATGAACAGCATCGGAACCAGGAAGATGATCCGCCATCCTTTTACCCAGGGGTCGCGGTAGGCATAAAATGCGATCGCGAGCGCCAGCACACACTGCAGCACCAGCGAAATCGAGCCGATCACCAGCGTGTTCCAGATCGCGCCCCAGAATTGATAATCCTGGAACAGACGGGTGTAATTGGCCAAGCCTGCCGGCTGCCAGGGACCGAACTTCACATGGTGGAAGCTCTGAATGACAGCGTAAATTCCCGGATAGAGTGTGATCAGCAAAAGATAGATGACGGCCGGCGCCACCAGCAGATAGGGAAACCAAGCCTTGAGACGTTTGCTGCGCCGTTTCAGTTTCTTATGCGTCGGCCAAGCCGGGGCGACGGCTGTCGCCCCGGTGTCCGGCAGGGAGGATTTACTCACATTGAGATCCTGTCTGTCTGTTGTTTGGCCGTTCAGAAGGGAAGGGGCTTGCCTTCGCCGACATAGAGCCCTGGTGCAACCGCTGCATAGTCGACCGGATCGTTGCCCTGATAGAAGCCGTTGCTTGCCATGATGGCCTTGACGGCCGCCGCGGCGTTGTCGAGAGCTTCCTTGGCAGTGATCTGACCAACGACGGCTCGGTTGATCTCGTTGCCGATGGCCTGTTCGATCGGGAAGGCTCCCGGCAAACGCGGCGAGCACCAAGCGTGATCAAGCGAATCGGCCCAGACCTTGGCTGGCTGCGACACTTCCTGAAGGTTCGGATTGTTCAACACCGACTTGTAGCCCGGAGCAACGCCGTTGGCATTGGCCTCGTTCATCGCCATGATCGAACCGGTGGTGAGGAAGGCCAGCATCAGGAACGCGCCCTCGGCATTTTGAGCCGATGCCGCGACGCAGGAGGTGGACCCGGCAATGTTGGGCGGTGCGAAGCGGCCACCGGTAATGCGGGGTTCGTAGATGGTGACGAAGTCGTCGACGATCTGCGACTGGTCCGGGCGCATGGCCTGGGTGCCGGAATCCTGCCAGCTGATGTTGGTGGCAACCTGACCACCCAGCCACGCGGCACGGTTTTCCGGCCAACCGGCGCCGGCATGGCCTTCATTGGCGCTCTTGGACAATTCGAGAATGATCTCGAGCCCCTTCATGCCTGCATCGCCGTTGAAGATCGGTTCCCAGTTTTCGTTGAACAACATCATACCGGCCTGAGCGGACACATGTTCCCAAGTGTAGGTGGACCACATGCCGGGCGCTGCCATCAGGCCAACGCCGGATACGCCCGGCTCGACCTTGTTGAGCTCGCGTGAAACGCGGATCAGTTCGTCATAGGTCGGAATTGAGTTGACACGATCAACCTCGCCGCCCAGCAGCTTTTCCATATAGCCCTTGCGGACATGGACCATCTGAATGTCGCAGTCGAACGGAATGCCATACATCTTGCCGTTGAAGAAGCCGTAGTTTAGCCGGTAGGTGTCATAGAAATCGTCGAGCGGCAGGTTCCACTTGTCGGCGAAACCATCCAGTTCATGGAGGAAGCCGGGGGCTGCAAAGTCTCCCAGCCAAGGCGAAAAGAACTGGAGTGCATCGAACGATGCATTGCCCGAGATGAATTCGGCCAGTGCCTTGTCATAGAAGCTGTCATCGGGGATCGGAACCAGTTCGACCTTGATCCCTGAAAGTGCCTCGAAAGGTGCCAGACCGTTGGCTGCTGATTCCGCGTCGGCTGCGCCCACTGCGAAGCGAACCGTGGTTCCGGCCAACTCGCTGCGGACTGCTTCCCAGTCGACGGTCCGGATCCAGTCCTTGCTGTTGTCCCAGATCGGCTTGTCGTCAGACATTCCATAGAGTTTCTGGTAGTCCTTGCGCACGTATTTCGAGATTGAAATATCGTCGAGCACGCTTTGCGGATCTGGAAGATTCGATGCCGCGAGCAGCGGAGTGCCCCATGTTGTGCCGGCGATCGCAATTCCTGCCGCGGTGCTGTTCTTCAAAAATGAGCGGCGTGAGAACTTGCCTCTGAATTCCATTAGGTTCTCCTCCCTAGTGTTCACATGAGTGCCCGGATCGTAATCTCCCCGGGATTACGTTTTAGGCAATTGCAGTCTCCCACAACGCCAGAACATTTGCATGTACAAAAATAACTTTGTTCATTTAGGAGCGCAAGTCAATTCGGTGCTGGCGATATATCTGAACATTTGAGTTGACAGATGAACTAAAGTTCACGATGCTTTTGCACATTAATTGATTGGCAGAGGGCGGTTTAAAAATGGGCTCAAACATAGCACTGACGGGGCTGGCCCGGGATCTGGCTGCTCGGGCAAGCAACGGCAAACCGGTGCGCATCGGTCTGATTGGTTCAGGCGAAATGGGAACCGACATCGTCACCCGCGCATCCATGATGGATGGCGTGGAGGTTGCCGCGATTTCGGAAATCAATCCGGCGGCGGCGCATAAAGCGGTCGAAATTGCGAGGCGATCCAAAGGCCACAGCCAGGATGCGAACACTATCGATGCGTTGAATACCGTGATCGAGAGCGGCAAGACCGCGATTGCCGATAATGCCGATGCAATTCTCCAGTCGGGTCTGATCGATGTCGTTATCGACGCTACGGGCATTCCAGCGGTTGGTGCCGAAATCGGGCTGCGCGCGATGGAGCACGGCAAGCATCTGGTGATGATGAATGTTGAGGCTGATGTCACCATCGGCTCGTACCTGCGACGCGAAGCCGAGCGTTTAGGTGTGGTCTACAGCTTGGGTGCAGGCGACGAACCTTCCTCCTGCATGGAGTTGATCGAATTCGTGTCGGCGATGGGCCACAAGATTGTTTGTGCCGGCAAGGGCAAGAACAACCCGCTTAATATTGACGCGACTCCTGATGGGTATGAAGCGGAAGCCATTCAGCGTCATATGAACCCGCGTTTGCTGGTCGAGTTTGTTGACGGATCAAAGACCATGGTGGAAATGTCCGCCATTGCCAACGCTACTGGTCTGATTCCTGATTGTGACGGCATGCATGGTCCTGCCGCCGGCCCGAAAGAACTGGCCAAGACGCTGATTCCTGAAAAAGACGGCGGTCTGTTGAAGGGGATAGGTCGTGTCGATTATTCGATCGGAAAGGGCGTTTCGCCGGGGGTCTTTGTAATTATCGAAGCCGAGCACCCGCGGATTCGCGAGCGCCTAGCCGACCTGAAAATGGGCGATGGACCTTATTTCGAGTTTATCCGTCCCTATCACCTGACTTCGCTGGAAGTGCCGCTGACCTGTGCTCGCGCCGTTCTTTACGGCAAAGCCGACATGGTCCCCCTCGACAGGCCGGTCGCGGAAGTTGCGGCGGTGGCAAAACGGGACTTGAAGCCCGGCGAAAAGCTCGATCAGATTGGTGAATATACCTATCGCGCCTGGGCCATGGAAGTGTCTCGCGCGCGCACGGCTCAAGCACATCCGGCCGGCCTGTTGACTGGCGCAACGGTGACTTCGCCGATCCGGAAAGGCGAATTGATCACTGCGCTCAATGCTACCCTGCCGAACGCGAAGATCGTCGAACTGCGCCGCCGTCAGGACGAAATGCTCTACGGGAAAGTGGCAGCCAATGTCTGAAATTAATACCCCTTATGCCATTCGCGCCTACTCGCCGGAGGCGCTGAAGTCGGCGTTGCGCAAGATGATCCTGATCCGCAAATTCGAGGAAGGTGCGGAGGATTGTTACACGCGCGGCCTGATCCACGGCACGATGCACCTGTCGATCGGGCAGGAGGCATCCGCGGTCGGATCGTGCATGTCGTTGAGCGATGAAGACAAGATCACATCGACCCATCGCGGCCATGGTCACTGCATCGCCAAGAACGCCGACCTTGGAAAGATGTTCGCCGAGTTCTTTGGCAAGGAAACGGGCTATTGCCGGGGTCGGGGCGGCTCTATGCATATCGCCGATGTGACAAAGGGCAATTTGGGCGCCAACGGTATCGTTGGCGGCGGCCTGCCGATTGCTGTGGGCGCTGCACTATCGGCAAAACGGCTGGGAACGGGCGCTGTTACGGTCTGTTTCTTTGGTGACGGGGCCAACAATGAGGGCGCCTTCCATGAAGCGCTTAACATGGCCTCGGTCTGGAAACTGCCGGTGGTCTTCGTCTGTGAGAACAACAAATATGGCATGTCGACATCGATTGAACGCTCGACGGCAGTCAAGAATATCTCGGAACGGGCTGTGGCCTACTCAATGCCGGGCGTGACGGTTGACGGCAATGATCTTTCCGCCGTAACCGAAGCCGTCGATACCGCGGTAGCGCGGGCCCGGGCCGGCGAAGGCCCAACCCTTGTTGAAAATCTGACATATCGATGGCGCGGCCATTCGAAATCCGATCGCAACCGCTACCGCACCAAGGAAGAGATCAGCGAATGGATGGAACTCGACCCGATCCGGCAGATGATTGAGTTGCTTGTCTCGCACAAGATCATATCGGAACGCGAACTCGAGGAGCTTCAGGCCGAAACGACCCAGGCCATCAAGGACGCGGTCGAGTTTGCGGCGGCAAGCCCTTCACCCGAACTGGGGGATGCCATCCGTTTCGTCTATACCGAAGAGGCCGCAGTATGAGCGCTGAGGACAATACCGAGTTGCGGGAGCTTTCCTACGCCGAAGCAATTCGCGAGGCGATGGACATCTCTCTGGAACGCGATGAACGCGTCATTCTCATGGGAGAAGACATCGGTGTTTATGGCGGCGCGTTCCAGGTGACCGGCAATCTCGTCGAGAAATATGGTACAGACCGGGTGATCGACACCCCGATCTCGGAGCTTGGCGGCGCTGGCGTTGCCGTCGGGGCTGCTCTGACGGGGCTCAGGCCGATCTTTGAATTCCAGTTCTCGGATTTCGCTGCATTGGCGATGGAGCAGATCGTCAATCAGGCGGCCAAGATTCGCTATATGCTGGGCGGAGCTGTTTCTGTTCCGCTGGTAATGCGTTTCCCGGCTGGTTCGGGAACCGGGGCGGCTGCGCAGCATTCGCAGAGCCTCGAAGCATGGTTCGGTCACGTTCCCGGCCTGAAGGTCATTCAGCCTTCGACGCCCGAAGACGCCAAGGGCATGCTTCTGGCGGCAATGGAAGACCCTGATCCGGTGATGATCTTCGAGCACAAGATCCTCTACAAGATGAAGGGCCATGTCCCGGCGGGCTATTACACAACGCCGATCGGCAAGGCTGCTATCCGCCGACCGGGCGCGGATGTCTCCATCGTCGCCACATCTTTGATGGTTCACAAGGCGTTGGCTGCGGCTGAAACCTTGGCCAGCGAGGGTATCGATGTCGAAGTGATCGATCTTCGCACAGTGCGTCCGATGGATCGCGAAACGATTCTGGGGTCTGTCCGCAAGACCGGGAAACTGATCTGCGTCTATGAAGGCGTCAAGACTTTGGGCGTCGGTGCCGAAATATCGGCCATGGTTGCCGAGAGTGATGCATTCGACTTCCTGGAGGCGCCGATCGTTCGTTTGGGCGGCGCGGAGAGCCCAATCCCCTACAATCCCGAGCTCGAAAAGGCGGTCGTGCCACAGGTGCCCGACATTCTGGAAGCCGCCCGAAACATTGCTAAAGGTCTTATCTGATGCCTGTTGAAGTCATCATGCCCAAAGTTGACATGGACATGGCCAGCGGCAAGATCATGGTTTGGCATGTCGCAGCGGGGGACAAGGTAAGCCAAGGCGATCCGCTTTTCGATATCGAGACAGACAAGGCCGCGATGGAGGTTGAAGCTTCCGAGAGCGGGTATCTGCATCATCCGGTCGCCGAAGGGACTGACGTTCCGATTGGGCAGCCGGTGGCCTGGATCTATGTTGAGGGCGAGGAGGTGGGCCCACCCCCTGTTACTGTCGCGCCGTCAGCAACAGGTCATGCGCCCGAAGCGAATCTGGATCGTGGTCGCGATCCGGCAATCGAGAAGCCTGCAGAAGAAGCAGTTTCCGGCGGGGCAGAGCATCAGAAGACGCGGGCTACACCTTTGGCCCGTTCGCTGGCCCGGAAGGCCGGAATTGACATCGGCAGAATTGATGGAAGTGGGCCTCGCGGCCGTGTTCAGGCTGGGGATGTGCGCGATACTTTGCAGCAACCCCAGTCTCAACCAATCCAAGCGGCGGCAGCTGGTTTTTCCTTCGAGACCGGAACGCTGGCTGTTACCCGTAGCAAAGGTGGTGCCGGAACACCCATCGTGCTGCTCCACGGCTTTGCCAGCGATGCAAAATCCTGGGCTCCTCTGGAAGGACACCTGAGTGACCGCCCGATCATCCGGATCGAGCTGCCGTCTCACGGCAAGTCGCCCAAACTTCGCATAACCCGTTTTGCCGATCTTGTCTCTGAAGTGCGCCGTGCGTTTGACGCGCTTGATATTGAAACCGCGCACCTTGTTGGCCACAGCCTCGGTGGTGCGGTAGCCCTTGCGCTCGCCGACACCCGTCACAAGACTGTTGCTTCCCTGACGCTTCTTGCGCCCTGTGGTCTTGGGCCTGACATCAATGGACAGGCACTCACCGGAATCGGCAATGCCACGCGCGCCGAAAGCCTGGGCCCCTGGCTGAAGTATATGGTAGCGGATGAGCGCTTGATATCCGACGGGTATGTACGCGCAGCGATGGCAACGCGCGCAGATGCTGGCATGCGCGGTGCTCAGATCGCACTGGCGGATGCTGTCTTCCCTGATGGTGTGCAGGCGTTTGACATGAGAGCCGCACTGGACCGCGTGGAAACGCCGACGAAAATTGTGTGGGGCAGGCAGGATCGGATCATCCCCTGGCAACACGCGCTGCGGGCACCCGGTCGGGTAAGCCTGCACCTGTTCGAAAATGTCGGACACACGCCGCAGTTTGAAATTCCGAACGAGGTTGGAAAACTCTTGCGCTCCCATCTATGATAGCTGCGACTACGATTATCAGTGCGGGAATATCTCATGGCAGCAGACACAATACCGAACGGCGCTGTTGCCCGCAGTAAAACCGCGATGGATCCGCAAAGCCAAATGCGGGTCCGGGCTGCATGGCTCTATTACATTGAAGGTTTGACTCAGTCCGACGTTGCGGACCGACTCGGTGTCAATCGGATCATGATCACGCGCCTTCTGTCGGAAGCCAGAAAACGTGGCGAAGTCGTGATCCGGATTAAATCGAAGCTCGGATCGTTGGTCGAATCCCAGATCCAACTTGAGAAGAAATTTGGATTGGGGAAGGCAATCGTTGCTCCGTTCGCTTTAGATGGCGGCGATCCGACGCGGGTCATCGCGGCCGCTGCAGGCGAATATGTTTCGGGTTTGATGCGCAACAATGTGACGATAGGTGTGGGATGGGGACGAACTCTTCACACCATGCTTCCGTATATCGAGGGCCGTTCCCTCGAAGGGGCCAGGGTCGTGTCGTTGCTTGGGGGCATCGCCCAGGCGCGTAGGTTCAATCCGGCAGAATTTGCCTGGCAGTTTGCCGAATTGTTTGACGCAGAAGGCTTTTTGATTCCAGCTCCGGCGATCGTCGATTCTGCCCAGACCAAGCATGCTCTGCTTGAGCATTGCGGGCTTGATCATATTATGGGTATGGCCGAGACCTGTGACGTCGTGCTTTTGTCATGTGGCGGCATTTCGACAATGACGACGTCTTACCGAACTGGCCATGTATCGGAGGCGGAACGAATTTCGCTGACCGAGGCCGGTACGGTGGGGGATGTTCTTTATAATTTTCTCGACAAGGACGGACAACCTGTTCACCATCCGGTCAATGATCGCTGTATCGCCGTGTCGGTCGATCGTTTATCGCGATTGTCGAACAAGGTGCTGATTTCCGGCGGTGTGGAGAAAACCCAAATCATCCGGGCAGTCTTAAAGTCGGTGAAACCGAACACGCTTGTCACCGACGAAGCCACAGCCAAACGCCTGTTGGACCGCGATGAATGAGACACATCGAGCAGGCATATTGAGGGTCGGTTGGGCGGCGTGGTTCTGCTCTGAACTTCCTTAGATCGGCCGCATTGGATCAATAAATAAAGCAGCCTGAACGAACCAGAATTGCTAGGCTGCAGCTCATTGCGGGATCGCCTGACTCGTCCCATATGATTTGCTCAGGGGATGCCGTCATTGTATCTATGGGCATTCGACAAGACCGGAGCATACAAGATGCCGAAACTTCCAATGCAGGTGCCAAACATCGTCAAACGGGTGCTCGATTCATCTCCCTCTGATTTGCGACTCTTTGCCCATAAGCTCCATGACCATGCGACCGAAGAGAGAATGTCGCCTGCAGACGTGAAGGCGAGCCTGGCTCAGCTTGGATACGACAATATCGCTGATTTTTGCCGCGATCTTGATATGCCCAGCCACGTCGCTGAACACTGGGAACGATTTGGGGTGTCGGTGGAGATGCGCCAGGTATTTCGGTTGATGATCAATCAACACAACCGGTTTGCCGCGGCGGTCGCTGAATTCGAAGCCATCACCCATGTTGGTCTGGAACAGTTTCTGAAGGGGCGGGGCGTCCTCTGACCCTTGTCAGCCAACACACTAATCGTGTTGGAGCAAAGCTTGGGCTGTCAGCATGTCAGTGACGAGGACTCCCGTCGGCATGAGCCGCAGTGCAGCCAGGATGGCCTTCACTTTCGCGGCGCCACCAGCGGCCAGAACAATTTTCGGAATTTTGGCAACGGTTGCCAAATCGACCGCCATGATGCGGCTATTGAGTTCGTGGTCAACAAGTTTGCCCTGCGCGTCTATAAAATAGCAAAGTATGTTGGCGACGGCCCCTTTGGCGGTCAGCGATGGGAAAAATTCACTGCCGACAATGCCATGTCGGAAGATTGTGGCATCTGGCGATATTTCCCCAACGGTAAGCAAGGCGATATCGGCATTTGCCGCACGCTGTTTGACTTCCATCAAAGGCGCCTGTGCCCACAGCGCCTTCGCAAGTTTCGGGTCGTCGACCACCACGGGCGCCGTGATTTGGTAGCTGTCGATATCGAATGCCTCGGCTACCTTTGCAGCGACAATAGAGGGATTGATCCATCCTGAATGCGGCAGGCTGCCAACGAGTCCGATGACGGAAGCGTCTTTCAGCTTGCGTTTTTCAAGAAATTGCAAGCTGCCGAACAGGGTCGCGCCGCCGCCGATAGCCAGCGTCTTTCCGTCACCCATCTCCGTGCTCAGATAGCGGGCAATGGCATGCCCGATGGCTTTCTCCAGATTCTTTTCATTGGTGGGGGAGGGGATGACGATGGCGGATACCAGCTTCCAGCGTTTTTCAAGCGCTCGCTCGACAGCAATCTGTTCACTAGCAGTGCTGTTGATCGTCGTTACGACGATACCTTCGGTGACGCACTCGGCTAATGTTCGCATCACCTTGACCCTGCTGATTTGCAGGTGCTCGGCAATTTGCTCCTGAGTCATTTTTTCAACGTGATAGAGCCAAGCAGTCTTAACTTTGAGGTTGGAGGATTTGCTCCGCCATTCCTTGTCATTCATCTGATGTCCTCTGCTTCGCCAAATGAAAGCATTTTTCCTTACCACAAATATGTCGCAGTCAGCATGATTGATAGGTTGTTCAATTGTCATATTGATGTTACAAATGAACAGTAGTGAGGAGGTTGCAAGCTACCACCAGGTCCGGTGGCTTGCACGTGGTGTATGATCAGATGCAAGTGCGTCTTGATTAAATGCACAATTGGACCCGTGAGGAGATAACAATATGAACGTGTTTTCCATAGCACTGAAGCGCGCCCCGGTGTTTTTCGCTGCCGCCTTCATGCTTTCCAGCGCACATGCGGATGAGCTGACACTCTATACGTCCCAGCCGGACGCAGACGCGGCCAAGACCGTTGAGGCATTCCAAAAGATCAATCCCGACGTTGAGGTGCAGATTTACCGGTCCGGGACCAGCGACATCATGAGCAAGCTTGCCGCTGAGTTCGCCGCAGGTGCAACGCAGGCTGATGTCCTGTTGATCGCGGATGCAGTGAGCATGGAGAGCCTCAAGGCTCAGGACAAGCTTTTGAGCTACCCGGAAGCGAACGTGGATGGTTTTTCAGAGAACGTTTATGATGCGGACAAGACCTATTTTGGCAGCAAGCTGATCACCACCGGCATTGCCTATAATACCGGTGTGACTGCGAAGCCCGAGCACTGGGCCGATCTTGCTGGTGACGAGTACAAGGGCCTCGTTGTAATGCCGAGCCCCCTGTATTCGGGCGCTGCGGCTTTTCTTCTCAGCGGTTTCGTCGCCAACCCAGATCTCGGGTGGGATTATTTCGAGAAGCTGAATAAGAACGAGCTCATCAGTGTTCGCGGCAATGGCGCTGTTCTCAAGTCAGTGGCAAGTGGCGAACGGCCGTACGGCATCATGGTCGACTTCATGGCACTCAATGCGAAAGCTAAGGGGTCGCCGGTGGAGTTCGTGTTTCCGTCCGAAGGTGTGCCCGCCGTGACCGAGCCTGTGGCCATCATGGCGTCGGCAAAGAATGTTCCCGCAGCGAAGAAGTTCATCGACTTCATTCTCTCCGATGAGGGCCAGAAACTGGCACTCGAACAGGGCTATCTGCCTGCCAACCAATCCATCGGTCGTCCTGATTGGCTTCCCGAAGGTGTCGATGTCACGGTCATGCCAATCAAGACCCAGGAAGTCTTGATGAAGACCGACGCCGACAAGGAAAAGTTCACGGAGCTGTTCGGCGGATAATATGCGCCGGGATGGCGACTGGTCATCCCCTAGGCTTTGTTGGTTAGCTTACCGCAGCGTCAGCCCAAAACCGGAGTCCGGTTTTGGGCAACCTGCTCAAGGATCTATCGATGCTGAAAAATCAAGAAGGGGGGTGGGACTTTGATCGAGTCCTGACCCTGGCGGTAGTTGCTATCGTGCTGCTTCTGTCGATCATGCCCATGTTCCGGCTGCTCTTCGAGGTGGCTGTGCCCAGCAGCGGTTCACCGGGCGCGCTCGGCAAGACGTTTTCCAGTTCTGCTACTTGGACTGCAACCTTGCATTCCCTGCAGGTCGGAATTGGGGGAACTATTCTTGCTGTGTTTTTGGGAACCTCTGTGGCGCTCATTGTCGGGCTGACCGCAGTGCGGGGCCGTTCGGTCTTCGTGTTCCTCTATGTCACGCCCTTGCTGATTGCGCCTCAGGTCACTGCGTTGGCATGGCTGCAGTTGTTTGGTCCGGCCAGCCCGTTTCTTAAACTGATTGGCATGGCTCCCGCCCTGGGCAGTCGAAATCCACTGTACTCGACAACGGGCATCATCGTGCTTCTCGGCGTTCAATACGGACCGTTGGTTTTTCTAATGGTGCGCGCTGGCCTTCGCAAATTGCCGCGAGAACTAGTGGAGGCTGGATCCAGCAGTGGAGCGGGGCGGTTTACTGTTCTCAGGACCATCATCCTGCCACTGATGATGCCGTCCATCATCGGAGCTGCCGCTCTTACCTTTGTATCCTGTGTTGGTAATTTCGGAATTCCGGCCTTCCTTGGCATTCCGGCTAACTATCTTGTGCTCCCGACACTGATCTACCAAAAACTTGCCGGCGGCGGACCTACAGTGCTCTCCGAAGTTGCGGTGTTGTCGATCCTGATCGGCGTTATCGCCATGACCGGTATCTTCGCGCAGGAATATGTGTCCAGACGGCGTGACTACCGCATCGTTTCGACATCTCTGCCCGCAGCGCCTTACGATCTCGGAAAATTCCGTCTGGTGATCGAGTTGTTGATGATGCTGGTGGTCATCGCAGTGCTTGGCCTCCCGATTCTCGGTCTGGTGCTGACCTCGCTGGTATCGGCCTATGGTGCGCCTTTGACGCTGCAAACGATCACGCTTGCAAATTATGGCTTTGTCATATTCGAACATGGCGCCACCGGCCGGGCCTTTTTCAACAGTTTTGGTCTGTCGTTAACAACCGCGTTCTTTGCGGTGATGATTGCGGTGCCGCTCGCCTACATGGTGACGTGGCGTCAAAGCTGGTGGACGAGGATCATCAATCTTTCGATCGAGCTGCCCTATGCACTGCCGGGCGTGGTGTTGGCGATTGCCGCGTTGTTGCTGTTTCTCAAGCCGCTGCCGGTCATCGGAGTCCAGATCTATAATACCATCTGGATCATCCTCTATGCCTACCTGGCTCGCTTCCTGGTTCTGGCGCTGAGGCCGACCGTGAGCGGACTGCATCAGATCGATAGATCCCTCGAAGAGGCGGCCCAGGTGGCCGGGGCAGGGCTGATAACCCGCATGCGGACAATCATCTTTCCGCTCGTGGCGCCTGCGACAATAGCCGGTGGTGTTCTCATCTTTCTCACGGCATTCAGCGAGCTCACGGTGTCGGCATTGCTGTGGGCCTCTGGGTCCGAAACCATCGGCGTTGTTATCTTCTCCTTCGAGCAGGGCGGCGATTCCAACTATGCGGCGGCCACATCCACACTCACCGTCGCGATGACCTTCACACTCATGCTGCTGACCAATCTGTTCGCGCGGCATCTTCCCAACGGAGTTCTGCCATGGCGGGATTGAAAATTGAAAATGTAACCAAGACGTTTGGTTCGATGCATGCGCTTTCCGACGTCTCGCTTGATGTGAAGAATGGCGAGTTTGTCGCGGTTCTTGGCCCATCGGGTTGCGGCAAGACCACGCTTTTGCGCGCCATTGCCGGCTTCGAGAATGTCAGCGATGGTCAAATCACCGTTGGTGAGACACTAATGTCGAGCCGAAGCGTGAATGTGCCACCGGAAAAGCGCAAGGTTGGCATAGTCTTCCAGAACTATGCGCTCTGGCCGCATATGACTGTGTCCGAAAATGTTGGCTACAGCTTGAAGGTCGCCAAGATTGATAAGGCAACCCGTGAGAAACGCATAAAAGATGCGCTGGAACTGGTGGATCTGGTTGGGCTGGGCGATCGTCGTCCTGCCAATTTGTCAGGAGGGCAGCGGCAACGCGTGGCACTTGCACGATGCCTCGTGTCGACGCCGTCGCTCGTGCTCTTCGATGAACCTCTGGCCAATCTGGATGTGCATCTGCGCGCGTCCATGGAGGAGGAGTTTGCCGAGTTCCACAAACGGACCAAGACCACCATCGTCTACATCACCCACGACCAAGCCGAGGCGATGGCGCTGGCGGATCGCATCGCCGTCATGGATCATGGCAAGCTGATACAATTTGCAACTCCGCGCGAACTGTATCAGGAGCCCCGCAGCGAAATGGTGGCTGCCTTCATAGCGCAAGGCATGGTGCTTCCCGCACAACTCATGTCGGCGCCCGAAAATGGGCATTGCAAGGTCCAACTGCTGGGACAGGACGCGGTGTTCCGCTGTGCTTCCGATCAGAAGCAGGTGACGGCGGCGAAAGTCTGCATCCGCTCATCCGACATTGAGGTCGTGGACAAGGACGGTATTGCAATTACTGTCAAGCGCGTCATCTATCGCGGCGGCGGAGCGCGCATCGATGCGTTTCCCGTCTTGAGTCCCGAACTGCAGCTGACATTCGACGTCCCTGATCCGGTCTCCCTGTCAGAAGGTGAAACCGCCCATATCCGCATCAACTCAGGATGGGTCATCCCGCAGGGAGATTCACAATAATGCAGATCGATCTGTATGGCGGTTTTGGCGAAAAGGGCCGGACCAGCGTCGGAATTTCGACTTCTGACACCCGGATTCTGCTCGACGTCGGTATCAAGGTCGGTGCCATGGGACGGGACTATTACCCGGCAATCGACGTAGCCGCGATCGCAAGCCTTGATGCGGTGTTCGTCTCGCATGCGCATGAGGATCATATTGGCGGATTGAGCTGGCTGTTGTCGTGCGGTTTTCACGGTCTCATTTTCATGACCCATGAAACCCGTGGTGAAGCCGATGGAATGCTGGCGCAATACGCTGATCCGTCCCACGTCCGCGATTATCCGATTGATCGCTGTCGGGTCAAACTCTTTACCCCGGGAGAAACCTTGCGCGTCGGCCCACTCAAGATATTGACCGGGCGATCGGGCCATGTGGTTGGCGGTGTATGGTTCCACGTTGATGATGGCGAGCATCAGGCCGTCTATTGTGCCGATGTCACACCGGGAAGCAGCGTGTTCGTGATGGATCCTGTGCCTCGGTGCGATCTGATTGTGTTGGATACATCCTATGCTGCCGATTCAATTTCCGGTTTACAGCGTCGCACCGAGATCGAGAATTGGATAGCCGCTCACCCATCCGGCTGCCTGCTGCCTGTACCGGCGTCAGGCAAACCCCTGGAAATCATGGCCATATTAACTGGCAAATTTGCCATTCATCAGGCGATGCGCCAACCTATTTCCACACAGATCCTTGCGGAGAACGCCTTCGCGCCATCCACGCAGGAGCTATTGCGGCAACGGTTGGAACGTGCAGTGGACTGGTCTGACGGTGACCCGTTTCCAGATTGTCCGCTGCTCACCGTTGACGGCATGGGCAGCGCCGGTCCGTCCGTGGAGGCGATCCGGCGTGCTGCGGCGCAGGGCTTACCAATTCTGCTGACAGGCCATATTCCGGACCATACCCCAGCGCGCCGCTGTTATGACGAAGCGCGTGCTACCTGGATAAGGCTGCCCACGCATCCAACGCGCGACGAAAACGTGGCGATATGGAATGCCGCCAGCAGTCCCTACGCCCTTGGCCATTCTTGTCCGCATTCCGGTCTCCGCGATTTGCAGCACTTCCTACCGAAACTAGATGTCACGGCTGTGACAGGTGACCACCTCGAAATTTGATGGAAAAGACAATGAGAATTCTGGTTTGCAATGATGACGGAATAGATGCTCCAGGGCTTGCCATGCTCGAACAGGTGGCACGCCGGCTGACGGATGATGTCTGGGTGGTGGCGCCAGATGGCAAACGCACCGCCGCCAGCGGATCGATCACCGTCGCCCGACCGCTGACAATGACCAGGCATGGCGACAAGCGGTACTCCTGCTGGGGAACGCCGGCTGATTGTGTCGTGACGGCAATGACCTGGCTTTTCGAGCAAGATCAGAAGCCGGATCTCGTGCTGTCGGGCGTAAATGACGGTCGCAATGTCGGCGAGGATCTGGCCTATTCAGGCACGCTCGCAATTGCCCGCGAAGCGACCTTCTGGAACATTCCCGCTATTGGATTTTCGCGGGTGAAGAACCCGCAGATTTCACCAGGCGATGAAATCTGGTTAAGCCAGCTGATCGGTACTGTCTGGGCCGCTCGGGATCAGTGGTTCGCAGAAGGGCACTGGCTCTCGATGAACCTGCCCACCACGTTGCCAGCACCGGTTCGCCAGCCGCGCATCGGTCGCGACAAAATTGCTCGCGCGGCTGACATAGTTGGAACTGACGGTGATGTGACAACCCTGATCATACCGCGCGGACGCGCGCATCATGCAACAGACGGCGACGAGAACGATCTGATTGACAAGGGCTATGCCTGCATCAACCGTCTCAACTGGTTCGGGCAGAAGGTTCTGGAGGACAGCCTGCTTGAGCAACTGTCCGTGTGAATGACCCGTTGCCGGACTACGAAGACAGCACTTCGTAGTCCGCTGAAATTCTCCGCTTCGGCGAGCAAAACGCCTGGCGTCATGGCGATGGCGATTGAATCTGCCGGTTGTCTGAATGGGTGCTCTCATCGGCCAATACCCTGGTCCGCCTCATGCTTGCCGGAAACACCCTTAGTTCTGGAGTGAATATGGATATGATCCTGGCATTCGTTGCCCTGGCAGGGCACATCGCGCTTCTTCTCTGGGGCACACGCATGGTTCAAACCGGTGTGCAAAGAGCGTATGGGCCGAACTTGCGCTCATTTCTCGGACACGCCTTGAACAATCGTTTCAAGGCTTTTCTTGCCGGAATGGGTGTGACGGCTCTCCTCCAGAGCAGCACGGCAACCGGCTTGATGGCTTCGGGATTTGCTGCCGGCGGATTAGTTGGCCTGGTTCCGGCGCTGGCGGTCATGCTTGGCGCCAATGTCGGTACAACGCTTATCGTTCAAGTCCTTTCCTTCGACATCGCAGCGCTGGCGCCAGCTTTGATCCTTGGCGGTGTCTTGATGTTTCGGCAAAAGACCAATCCAACGGTTCACGATCTCGGACGTGTTGTTATCGGCCTCGGTTTCATGCTGATGGCGTTGCACCTGCTCCTCGAGCTGATGACACGGTACGAGGGAACGGAGACCGTGGCCATCGTGCTTCACGGCATATCGACCATGCCCGTTTTCAACCTGATCCTCGGGGCCATCGTGGCTTGGGCAGCCCATTCAAGTGTCGCTGTCCTGCTGGTGATCATGTCGATGACAAGCCAAGGGTTGGTTACTCCCGAGCAAGCTCTCGCCTTGGTTCTCGGCGCCAATCTTGGCACGGCGTTGAATCCGGTGCTGGAAGGCCATTCAGGCAGTGATCTCGCATCGAGAAGGTTGCCGATCGGCAATCTTCTCACGCGTGTTGCCGGCGTCGCCATTGCCTTGCCCATGCTATCGCACATGAATGATCTTCTCGTCATGTTCGGCGGCGACAAGGCGCGGATAGTGGCCAACTTCCACACCGCCTTCAACCTCCTGCTCGCGCTTGTCTTCATGCCCTTTCTGGTGCCGTTTTCTGCAGTTCTGAGATGTTGTCTGCCGCGCAAGATAAATCCGGCGGATCCGGCACAACCACTCTATCTCGACCCTGCCGCCACCGAAACGCCGGTGGTGGCGATAGGCGCGGCGGCGCGCGAAGTTCTGCGTCTGGTGGATGTACTTGGCGAAATGATTTCCGGCGCCAAGCTGTCGATCACCAGTTCTGACCGCAAGGCACTCTCCGCACTCAGACGCAAAGACAACGTCCTCGATAGCCTCAACACGGCTGTCAAAACCTATTTGACCTCTATCGATGCCGATGAGCTAGGAGATGCGGACAAGCGGCGGGTGCACGAAATTCTCCTGTTTTCGATGAATATCGAACATGCCGGGGATGTTCTTGACCAGAACCTGCTGCCGCATCTTGCCAAGCGCCTGCGCCGCGGTCTGACGTTCTCGCCGGAGGGGCAGAAAGAACTTTGTGATTTGTTCGAACGGCTCTTGATGAACCTGCAGAAGGCAGCGGCGGTACTGATGACACAGGATGAGCGTACAGCCCGAATGCTGGCAGACGAGAAGGTGATTTTCAGGAGGGTGGTGCGTGAGGGTACCTCGGCTCACTTCGACAGGCTACGCAAGGGAGACATCAACACGATAGAGACCAGTTCACTTCACCTGGACATTCTACGCGATCTCAAGCAGATCAATTCCCATTTGGTTGCTGCGGCAGCGTATCCGGTGCTCGAGCAGTCAGGAGCGCTTCGGCAAAGCCGGCTTACCAGCGTCGAGCTGGCGCCAGTTCTCGAAGCGGGAGCTTGATAACGCCGAGCTTTCTCTGCCCGCGGTTTTCAGCGCCCCGATTTGGGTGGTGCCGGTCGTCATCAGCAATGCAATTTGCGGCGGAAGTGTACGGCCCATATAACTCTGTCTTGTATTGCCGAGTTGTTCGGTCAGTCGTGTTGGACTAAGCCGCGTCTATGTATACGCCGACAAACATGCCGTGGCTGAAAGGCTTTGGTTGCCCTCGTGAGATTATCGCCTATGCGGTTTGAGCTTACCATCTTTTCCCATGAGCACGGGTGATGTTGAAGACTTGTTGGCCGCGCAGACGTGGTTCTCAGCCGCGTAACTATCCGACTGTGGGTCAAACGCTTTAGGCCATTCTTTGCGAATTGCATCCGTCGGGAGCGATCAAGGCCGAACGACAAGTGTCACCTAGAGGAAGTCGTGGTCACGATCCGCTGGGAGAAATACAGGCTGTGGCGCAAGCGATGCAAATGACGACATCCTCGATATCTTGGAGCAAACGCGCCGGAATGCCAAAGCTGCAAAGCAGTTTATGAGGGACGGGTTGCCCGGTTCGGCGAATCGCGAATCGTCATACCGACAAATTGCGGAGTTACATCAAACCGATTTAAGCACTGGTGCCGGACGCTAAACATCGCGCCAACAAAGGCCTCAACAACGTGACCAAAGTGTCGCATCAACCGGCCCGAAAACGTGAGAAATAATGGCCAGTTCAATCCCACCGGAAAGCAAAGCACTTTGTGTCCGCACATGGTCAAATCAACCCGATTTTCCGTCCCCGCCGCTTTCACCTCACCGCTTCTTCTTACCGCCGCGCCTGCACCGATACTTCCAACCGCGGGCCAGACTTCACCGCCGAAGTAGCAGCATCGGACAACCCTTGCCAGTCCATGCTGGGTTCAAATTTCAAGTGCCGCACCTGATTTGTTGATTTCGTTGAATATGACTTCAGCCGGGGTTTTGTAGCCGAGGCACTTTCCCGACGTATTGCGGATCGTTGACACTTCGAAAGTCGACGATCATCGTCGGGGTAAGTGTCGGTCCGGAAAGAAGTTGAATGATATGAATCGTTTGTGATTCCATGCCGTTGATTTGTTTGACGATGGGATGGAGGCTATGTGGACGAAAGCGAACCGTGGGAAATACAATCGGGATGGTCTGCGCTATCCCAGCGATCTGACGGATGCGGAATGGGCGCTGGTCGAGCCTTTGATACCTCCTGCCAAGCGGGGTGGCCGCAGGCGTGAGGTCAATGTGCGCGAGGTTCTTAACGGCCTGCTTTATGTTCTCAGCACCGGCTGCCAATGGCGGGCTGTTCCGAAGGACTTGCCGCCGAAGAGCACCCTGTTCAGCTATTTCGACCTTTGGAACTGGGACGGCACACTCGGCCGTATTCATCAGGAGCTTTATGTGAAATGCCGCGAGGCGATGGGACGCGAGGCTAGCCCGACAGCGGCGGTCATCGACAGCCAGAGCGTCAAAGGCGCGGAAAAAGGGGGGCTTGTATCGACCCGAGCGGGTATGATGCGGGGAAGAAGGTCAAGGGTAAGAAGCGGCATATCCTTGTCGACACGGTAGGTCTGCTGCTGCATGCGCTGGTTCATCCAGCCGACATCCAGGACCGCGACGGCGGCCTGCTGGTCATCAAGACGTTGTTCGGGCGCTATCCGTTTTTGAAGAAACTCTTTGCGGACGGTGGCTATCAGGGACCTGTCTTCGCCAAGGGTCAGAAGAAGGCCATGCCCGGGCTGGCGATCAAGATCATCAAGCGATCCGACATCGTCAAGGGTTTTGAGGTTCTGCCGAGACGCTGGGTGGTCGAACGGACTTTCGCGTGGCTTGGGCGATGCCGCAGGCTGGCAAAGGACTTCGAGAACCTTTCGCGCAACGCGCTCGCCTTTCTCAAACTCGCGTCTATCCGCCTCATGCTGCGAAGGCTCTGTTCAAAATGAACAACTTTCCGGACCGACTCTAAGGCCAATCAAGCTAATCTTGATCGTGGTCGCGTAGATGTAGAACGTTTAAATATGAACTCCGCATCAGATGTGCTTGCGATTGCTCAGTCTTGACCTCGCCGCCTAATTGAGCGCTAATTGCTTCTGGGCAATACACGCAACGGGAGAACCTCAGCAAGATACAGGATTTAGTACCGAGTTATTCCTGGATCTCACTAAGCCGGTCATTCCTATGATGCGTCTAGACTGTGAAAAAAAAGGGCTGAAGACAGAAGCTGGGAGGCGACGTATGTTACATTGGTACGGTCGGAGCGTCGACGCAATGTGCGAGTTCTTGGGCTGGCTTGGTTGGGGCCTCATACTCTACGCCATGTGTTTTGGAATAACGGACGTTTTCCTGCGCTACGTGCTCAACGCCCCCTCCATGTGGATCGGCACGTCGATCCAGGCCGCAATGGTGCTGATCGCCTGTGTTGGCGGGGCCTACGCGCTCAACCATGGTTCTTTTGTAAAACTCGATCTGTTCTATGCAAGTGCAAGCGCCCGCACCAAGGCCATTCTTGACATCCTGACAGTACCTTTCACCTTTCTGTTTTTGGGGGTCCTGTTTTGGAAAGGCATCGATGCGGCACTTCTTTCAATAAAACTCAATCAGGTCACGCCCACAGGCGTGCCAATTCCCATCTACCCGATCAAAAGCGCAATACCGCTGGCGGCTGTGGTGGTAATGCTTGTTGTTCTCAAGCAACTGGCTATCGACATCCGGACTCTGGTGACCGGACAGACTTCGCAGTTGGAGAATGATGACGAATTGCTATGAGGAATCATCGGACAACAAGCGAGAACCAGAAGAAACTAAGGGAGGAGAAACTTATGAATATTGTGACTAACATTCTCAAAACTGCATTCGTATCAGCAAGTGCGCTGCTGCTGGGCGGATCGATCGTGCTGGCACAGGCAGACGGCCCACCGGAGGAAGTGACGAATTGGGTGTTCCAACCTGCATTCGATTCAACGGATGCAGGCTGGGACAACGGGTTGATGCCCTGGGTCAAGGCTGTCGAAGAAGCCACCCAAGGCAGCGTCAAGATCCGCGTCGAACCCGCAGGCGCGCTGACCAGCGGCTCGGAAGCCTTCAGTGCGGCTGTTGCCGGGCAGACCGACGGTTATGCCGGCTGGGCGACTGTGTATGGCGGCGAGATGCCCGAAGGCATGCTGGCTTTCGGCATGGCGATGGGCGCGACAACCCCGGAAGAGGCGTGGGAGGCCATGTGGGGCAATCCCGCTTACCGGATTGGCGATATTGTCCAAGAGGCCGCCCATGCGCGCAACCTGCATTGGGCCGGTTGGTCGGATCAGGGCCCCAACGCCATGTTCACCAAGTTCCCGATCAACAAGCTGGAAGATCTTTCCGGCAAGAAGATGCGAGCTGGCGGGCCGCAAGCTATTTTCCACGCTGCAATGGGCGGATCACCTGTCTCGCTGAACGCCGGCGACATCTATACGGCGATCAAGCTGGGCACCATTGAGGGCACCTATTGGGATACCGGCGGTATCGATGACATGTCCTACCAGGAGGTGATTCAGTACGCGAGCCTGCCCGGCTGGAACCCGGCGCAGCATCAGGAAATCTTCATCAACCTCGACAAATGGAACGCGCTGACAGATTGGCAGCGCAAACAGATCGACGGCATCTTTGAATCGACCTACTTTGAAACCAGCAAGATGCATCTCGACGGCGTCGATCATGCCTTGCAGGTGCTCAAGGATTCCGGTGGCGAAGTGATCACCATGTCCGATGAAGAGATCGCCCGCATGCGTGCAAAATCCATCAGTGACGTCTGGCCGCAGGTCGGCGCTCTGTCGGAGGGCAACGCAAAAGGCGTCGCCCTGTGGACGCAGTTCCTGAAAGACAAGGGCTACATCAAGTAACGCACTGAGTGTTTTTTGCTCATCCGCCTGTCCCGGACATGTGTTGGGGACAGGCAGACATCAGGAGTTGCCGGTCAGCCATCCGAACAAGAAACGATATCGGTAGGGCCCCTGATTTCTCGGTAGAATTCTTTTTCTGAATCATTCCCTATTTCATAGGATATCCCATGAGCTTGGAAGTCATTACCGCACTCTACTTTCTGGTGTTGTTCGTAGTTCTTTTCATGGGTTTGCCGGTTGCATTCGGCCTTGGGGGAACGGCCGTCATCTTCGCGATGGTTTTTGAACCCCGCGCACTGTTCGCGGTTCCGAGCGCATTTTACTACACGCCCTGGAATTCGATCCTGGTGACCGTGCCGCTGTTCCTGTTCATGGGGAGTTTGATTCGCTATTCAGGTATTGCCGACATGGCCTATGACGCCGTTTACAAGCTGATCGGCCATATCCATGGCGGTTTGGCGATGGGGACCGTTGTCGTCTGCACCATATTTGCCGCCGTAACCGGGATCACCCCGCCAGCGACGATCACGATGGGGCAGATCGCCTATCCGTCGATGATGAAATACCGCTATGACCGCAAGATCGCGATTGGCGCAATTGCTTCAGGTGGCGCTTTGGGGGCATTGATCCCGCCGAGCGTTCCTTTCATTTTCTACGGATTGCTGGCAAAGGTTTCGATCGGCGATCTTTTCCTTGCAGGGATCGTTCCGGGGCTGATGCTGGCCAGCTTTTACATCATTTACATCGGTGTGCGTTGCCGCTTGCAGCCAGAACTCGGCCCGGCACTGCCTCAGGACCAGCACTTCAGCCGAAAGGAAAAAGCGGTAGCCGTGGTCAATGTCTGGCCGTTCGCCGTTCTGATCATCCTCGTTCTAGGTGTTATCTGGGGAGGCGTGGCAACGCCTGCCGAAGCGGCAGCATTCGGCGCCACCGGTGCGGTGATCATCAATCTCATCTACGGACGCCTTTCCTGGAATGTCTTCAGACAGTCCATCGCCACTACGCTCAAACTGACCGGGATGGGGCTCTGGATCCTGATCGGTGCAAACATCTATCTGAACGTGTTCAACACAATGGGCAGTCAGGATCTCTTGACGGAGCTGGTTCTGTCCATGCCCGGCGGTACGAACGGCATCCTGGCGATGATGATGCTGATCATCCTGATCCTCGGAATGGTCATGGACGACTGGGCGATCATCATGCTTTGCACCCCCCTGTTCATTCCGATTGTGGATCAACTGGGCGTGGACAAACTGTGGTTTGGTGCCCTGTTCGTTGTCAACATCCAGATCGCATATCTGACGCCACCATTCGGCTTCGTCCTGTTTTGGCTGAAGGGTGTCCTGCCGAAGAATGTCAGTTTTGGCGATGTTTACACCTCGGTTGGGCCGTTCGTGGTGTTACAGCTTATCGGATTGTCGCTCATCTTCCAGTTTCCAGGAATTGCAACCGGCCTGCCGAATCTGTTCAAGTAGAATGAAGCGCTGAAACAAAGACCGGACTGGTGTTGCCGCCCGAATCCAAGGGCTTCCTCAGGCTGAACAAGAGGTCGCTTCGCCCGGCATTGGTGCATGAATAAGATTTCATCGCGTCCCGTTTATTCAGCTCGGATCCACACCAACTGGAATGATCCCGCATGCCGCACAAACATAACGCCACTCGTCGCCATCATATCGGTAAGATGCTGTTCAAGGTGACGAGTTGGACGGAGTAGAGGGCGGGCCTTTGCCGCCGTGGCAGTTTGCTACTTTGGATAACGCTAGAAGCGCTGGCTGGCTGGGCAGCTCCACGGCGCAAGACGAGGGGAGGCCAGGCGCGTTACTCTAATCTGGCCATCGAAACCACGCTAATGCTGGGCATGGTATTCGGGCTGCGTTTGCGCCAATGCGAAGGGCTTCTGAGTTCGGCACTTGATTTGATGGCATTGGATTTGCCTATGCCTGATCACACCACGCTGAGCCGACGGTCCAGACCTGAAAACCATCAGCCAGAGGCAGCGACCGGCAGCCCGCGGCGACGGCCCCTTCACGTTCTGGTCGAAAATGCCGGGCTGAAAAATTATGGCGTTGGCCAATGGCTGGAAGAGAAACATGGCGCAAAGTCCCTGCATGGCTGACGCTAACTGCACTTGGCGGTAGACGCCGACGGCGGCGAGATCATTGCGCATAGTCTGACAAATCAGGAAACCGGCAATGCCTCGCAGCTGGGGCGTTGCTTGATCAGATCAATGATGAGATCGACCAGTTCACCGCCGAAGGAGCCTATGATGGTTATCCAACCTACGTCGCAGTTCTGCGTCACAGCGCGACCGCAAGGGTCGTCATTCCACCGCGATCGAACACGGTTGAACGTCTCAATGCCCAAGCGCACAGGCAGAGAGAAAACCACATCGCATCGATAAAATCGATGGCCGGCTGAAATGGCAGGCTTCTAGCGGCTATGGCAAAAGAGCGTTGGTTGACAGCGTTGCCATTTCTTTTGCGACAGACCCAGAACTGGACTATTTGTGCCGCTATCCCATCGAAGCTGGCATTTTCGGACTTGCGCGGTTGGCTCCATCCGGCCCAACTGAAATGGACGGTTCTGGGCTGGTCGCACCTGTAGATGCCGGTGGTCGGGCAGGGTGAAGCCAAGTAGGTATCCTTAAGAAAGGCTGTCCAAGAACTGCGTTCAAAAAGCTTTACAGGTTCTCCTTCAACAAGATTTCGATGCGTATTCTCTCTTGTGAAGCCAGGGGTTCTCGCTGATCGTGTCGAGCCTTGAGAATGCGGATCGCACTTCTGACCAGATGGCCGGGGTTTTGTGCGATCACGGCATCGATTTGCCCATTCCGCAGCGCCGCTTCTGTAAAGGGGGTGCGCTCGTGGACGATTTTCGTCAGCGGTTTGGTTGCAATTTTTGATATTTCCTCAATCGGGATGCGGGCTTCGGCGCTTAGAATATACAGGCCTGAAATATCGGGATGATTGGCAAAAACGTTGCGGAAAATCCGTCTGGTTCTTTGCAGATCTCCGTGGGTTTCAATCGAAGGCAGGGTTTTGAGTTCCGGATATTCCCGGTTGATGACGTCATCAAAGCCCAGTCGGCGTTCAATGCTGTCGCGCGATCGCATGGTCTCGGAGACGACCACGATTTTCCCCTTGCGCTCGCACAGAAAGCGGCCGAGCAGCTGAGCGGCTGTGGCGCCTGCGGCATGGTTGTTGATGCCGACAAAATCGATGCTGGCCGCTTTGGGTTGGCCGGCAAGAAACTGGACAACTTCTATTCCGCGCTCAAGAAGACGGTTGATGGCATCGCGAACCTGTGGTGATTCCGGCGCCATGATAGCAATGCCATAGACTGATTTGGCGTCCAGTTTGCCGAGATAGCTTGCGAGTCGATTTGGGTCTTCGGCGGGAAGGCGGACGGCGGCGACATCGACCATTTCGGCAGAGAAAGCTCTGTTGGCTTCTTCTATATGCTTTGCAAGAACATTCAGAAACTGATCTCCATGCTCGGGAAGTAAAAAACGGAAATGATAGTTTTTCTTTCGCGCAAGGTTGACCGCTGACAGATTGCGAACGAAGCCAATTCTGTCAATTGCCTCATTTACCTTGGTCACCGTGCGCTGTTTGACGCCCGGACGGCCATTCAATACGCGGTCAATCGTCGCGAGACTGACGCCTGCTTCTGCTGCTAAGTCTTTTGCTGTTGGTCGCATTGGCCTAAAATATTTCGCGTCAATCGGGTTGCTCAGATCGTTCGTCAGCCGATTTGTTCAATAAAATTCGCAGGAATGCAACTTTTGAGGTGCGCACCTCATGAATTGCTTGCAATGAGGTGCGCACCTCATTATTGGTGGTGACAGGAGGCCCTGCCATGCTGGCGGGATTGTAAAACGGGAGGAATATCTACTATGAAATTCAATCTGATGAATTCCGCGGCAGCGATCGGTCTTATGTTCGGGGCGACGGCGGGCGTTGGTTCTGCTCAGGCCGCCGATCTGACGCTGTGCTGGGCTGCCTGGGATCCGGCCAATGCGCTGGTCGAGATGAGCAAGGATTTCGAAGCAGAATCCGGACACACGATGAGCTTCGAGTTTGTTCCGTGGCCGAACTTCGCTGACCGCATGCTCAACGAGCTGAATTCCGGCGGCAAGCTTTGCGATCTGCTGATCGGCGATAGCCAGTGGATTGGTGGTGCTGCTGAGAACGGTCAGTATGTGAAACTCAATGACTTCTTCGATGCGCAAGGCATCAAGATGGATGATTTCCTGCCGGCCACAGTGACTGGTTATGCCGAATGGCCGAAGAATACGCCGAACTATTATGCGCTGCCCGCCTTTGCCGACGTTGTTGGCTGGACCTACCGCAAAGACTGGTTCTCGCGGCCTGAGATTCAGGCGGAATTCAAGGAAAAATACGGCCGTGATCTGGACGCGCCGAAGACCCTTGAAGAGCTCAAGCAGGTTGGCGAGTTCTTCCAAGGCCGAGAGATTGATGGCAAGAAGGTCTATGGTGCAGCCATCTACACCGAGCGCGGCTCCGAAGGCATCACCATGGGTGTTACCAACGCCCTCTACAATTACGGCTTCCAGTATGAAAATCCGGACAAGCCTTACGATCTGGAAGGCTTCGTCAATTCTGCCGGTGCTATAGAAGGTCTCGAATTCTACAAGGCCCTGTATGATTGCTGCACCCCTCCGGGCGCATCAGATGCCTACATGTCCCAGAACATCGATGCCTATAAGTCTGGCCAGGTGGCGATGCAGATGAACTTCGCGTTTATCTGGCCCGGCGTTGAAGCAGATCCGAATGTGGGCGGCGGCAAGTCAGGCTACTTCGCCAACCCGGCCGGGCCTGCAGGTCAGTTCGCTCAGCTCGGCGGTCAGGGTATTTCCGTTGTTGCAAACACTGAAAACATGGACGCGGCTCTGGAGTACATCAAGTGGTTCGCTCAAAAGGAAGTCCAGCAGAAATGGTGGGACGTTGGCGGTGCATCCGCAATGCGTGCTGTCGTCGAAGCGCCGGGCTTTGCTGCAAGCCAGCCATTTGCGCAGACATTCCTCGATTCCATGGCCATTGTGAAGGATTTCTGGGCTGAGCCTTCCTATGCGTCCCTGTTGCTGCCGATGCAGCAGCGAGTGCACAACTACGTTGTTGCCGGTGACGGCACCGCCAAGGAAGCCTTGGATGGTTTGGTCAAGGACTGGGACGAAGTCTTTGAAGACGAAGGCAAGAAGTAAGCCTTAACCCCTTGTGCTCCTCCCAATGAGCGGTGAGGCCGGAAAATCATATTCCGGCCTCACCGATGGGAATCAGGTGAATCTGCTATGTCAAACTCAGTGATAGACCGCGCTGCTCGGGCGACCCCGACTGCTGTCGCGCAAAAGGTAAAAGGGCTTTCAGACAGAGCGATTGCCTGGATTTTTGTTGCCCCGACAATCTTCATTTTGTTGGCGATCAATATTTTCCCGCTCATCTGGACCATTTATCTCAGCTTCACCAATTTCCGGGTGAACCGCCCCAACAATGCTGTCGAATGGGTGGGGTTGCGTAACTACGAGCGAATCCTGGGTGATCCCGACATCTGGATGACGATGCAGGCGACCGCGCATTTCCTGATCTGGACCATTGTCTGTCAGGTTCTAATCGGCTTTGCGCTGGCCTTTCTCATCAACAAGAAGTTCAAGGGCAATGATCTCTGGACCACGATCATCGTGTTTCCGATGATGCTTTCGCCCGCGGTAGTCGGCAATTTCTGGACCTTCCTCTACGAGCCGCAGATCGGCTTGTTCAACTATGTCGTCGGCTTTGTCACCGGTGCAGATCCGTCTAGTTTTTCGATGATCGGCGAGGTTTCACTCGCGCCTTGGTCCATCGTGATTGTCGACACCTGGATGTGGACACCCTTCGTCATGCTGATTTGTCTCGCCGGTCTCCGGTCCATCCCCGACAGCATCTACGAAGCTGCGGAGTGCGACCGGGCCAGCAAGTGGCGCCAGTTCTGGACCATCACCATCCCGATGATTCTGCCATTTCTGATGCTGGCGGTACTGTTCCGCGGCATCGAGAATTTCAAGATGTTCGATCTGGTGGTGCAGCTGACCGGAGGCGGGCCGGGCAACACCACCACGCTGACGTCAATTGATCTCAAGCGCGAAGCCTTTGAGAAATGGCGCACCGGATTTTCTTCCGCCTATGCCGTGATCCTCTTTGTCACGGTGTTTGGCCTCGCATCGATCTATGTGAAGGCGCTCAACAAGGTGAAACAAAGATGAGCTACTCCGTTACGCAGCCGTCTGTCAGGCAGAAATGGATCGCCGGAATTCTGGTGATTGGCTATGCATTGATCACCATGCTGCCGCTTTTGTGGATCGTCGCCACGGGCTTCAAGTCATCCGTCGATTCCATCGCCTATCCGCCAAAAATCCTGTTCGAGCCGACGGTTGAGGGTTATGTCAACGTCTTCACGGCGCAGACGCGCCTAAGCGCCGAACTTGCCGCCGAACCACGTGATGACCTGCCCTGGTACGAGCAACTGGTGCGCAACAAGGGCAATACGATCGTCGGCGCATCGCGCTATTCCGAGCGGTTTTTCAACTCCGTGATCATCGGCTTCGGGTCGACATTCTTTGCCATCGTGCTCGGGACCGCTGCCGCCTATGCGTTCTCGAGATTCAAGGTTCCGCTCAAGGATGATCTACTGTTCTTCATTCTGTCGACGCGGATGATGCCGCCGATTGCGGTGGCAATTCCGATCTTCCTGATGTTCAGGAACCTGGGGCTGAACGACACCCATGCCGGAATGATCCTGCTCTATACGGCGATCAACCTGTCGCTTGCGGTTTGGCTGATCAACGGCTTTATCGACGAAATTCCGATCGAATATGAAGAAGCGGCACTGATCGATGGCTACACTCGGTTTCAGGCGTTCTACAAGGTCGTGCTGCCGCAGGCCGCCACCGGAATTGCCTCCACCGCCATCTTCTGCCTGATCTTCTCGTGGAATGAATATGCGCTGGCGGTGTTGCTTACTTCCGGCACCGCACAAACCGCGCCCCCCTTCATTCCGACGATCATTGGCGTGGGCGGCCAGGACTGGCCGGCCGTGGCTGCCGGGGCGACGATCTTCCTGGTTCCGGTGATGGTTTTCACCATCCTCCTGCGCAAGCACCTGCTTCGCGGCATCACCTTTGGAGCGGTTCGCAAATGACAAACTTCTTCAATGGTTTGCTGCGCTTGCGGCGCGGATCATGGGAAATGCTGGCATCGATTCTGATCGCGCTGGGCGTCGTCATGCTGATGCAACCGTTCGCACTGTGGCTGTTCACCTATTCCTTCATCATAACCTTGGTTGGCACAGTGATGTTCATCATCGTCAGCCATTTCCCGGAGTAGCCCATGGCACAGATCATGATCAAGAATCTGCGCAAGGACTTTGGGTCGTTCAATGCGGTCAAATCATCCACCTTCACGGTTGAGGACGGTGAGTTCTTCATGCTGCTTGGTCCCTCCGGTTGCGGCAAGACCACGACCTTGCGGATGATGGCCGGGCTTGAACTTCCGACAAGCGGCGAAATCTACATCGGTGGTGAGGAGGTGGGCATGAAGCCTGCCAGTCAGCGCGACATCGCCTTCGTCTTCCAGATGTTTGCACTTTATCCGCACATGAATGTCGGCAAGAACATTTCCTATCCGCTGATTAGCCAGGGCATGCCCCGGGCCCAGGTGAAGAAGAAAGTCGGAGAGGTTGCCGAGATTCTGGGAATTACAGATATTCTCGGTCGCCCGGTGGGCGGCCTGTCAGGCGGCGACCGCCAGAGGGTGGCGCTCGGGCGTGCAATTGTCCGTGACCCTAAAGCCTTCTTGATGGACGAACCGCTGGGAGCGCTCGACGCCGAGTTTCGCGAGCACATGTCGGAAGAGCTTCGCGCGCTTCACGACCGGATGGGGGCGACAACTGTCTATGTCACCCACGACCAGCTGGAAGCGATGCAAATGGGTGACAAGATCGTGGTGATGAACCACGGCGTTGTCGAACAGTTCGGACGCCCGCAACAGATCTATGATTGGCCTTCGACCATGTTTGTGGCCAGTTTTCTTGGCTCCCCATCGATGAATTTCCTGAATTTCGAGGGTTCACTGGCAAGCAACCAGGCCACGATCGAGATGCATGGGGTCGACTTTGCAATCCCCGCATCGCTTGAGGGCGTAGCGGGGAAGCTGGCGTTTGGGGTGCGGCCGGAACACGTGCGGTTTTCTGATGCTAGCGCCTACAGGGGCGAAGTTCTTGCAACCGAGTATCTTGGCACGACGCAGATCATCACCGTCGCCACGCCCAACGGAGATTTGAAAACGCGCATCAGTGCCGCTCAACCGGTCACGGTTGGCGAACGGGTGGGGCTGGAATTTGATCCACGCACCATCACGATCTTCGATACCGCAACGGGACGGGCTTCGCTGTCACACGCCAATCAGGAGGTCTTGGGACATGGCTGATGTCATCTTGAAAAATGTGACCAAGCGCTTCGATTCCGAGGTTGCCCTCGATAATGTGAGCATGACAATTCCGGATGGATCCTTCGTGGTTCTGCTCGGGCCCACGGGTGCGGGCAAAACCACAACCCTGCGCATGGTGTCTGGCCTTGATACGCCTGATTCAGGCGAAATTTGCATCGGTGGCCAATCGATGACCGGGCTGACACCAGCCCAGAGAAACGTGGCCATGGTGTTCCAGCAATACTCGCTGTACCCACATCTGACTGTGCGCGAGAATCTGGCGTTTCCGCTGAAATCGCCATTGCTCAAAACGCCTGCCGACGAGATCGCCCGCAAGATCAAGGAGGTTGCCGAGGTTCTGCAGATTTCCCACAAGCTCGACAACAAGGCGACAGCTCTGTCCGGCGGAGAAATGCAGCGTGTTTCCATAGGCCGCGCGCTCGTCAGAAGCCCCTCCATCTACCTGATGGATGAACCGCTGAGCTCGCTCGACGCCAAGCTTCGCGCCGATTTGCGGATTGAATTGAAGCGCATCCAATCCATGTCCGGCGCCACCCTGCTTTATGTCACCCACGACCAGATCGAAGCCATGACCATGGCGACCCATGTGGGCGTTCTCGACCGCGGAAAACTGGTCCAGTTCGGCAGCCCACGGGAAATCTACGAAAACCCGGTGAGTATTTACGCAGCCAGCCGTCTCGGCCAGCCGAGGATCAATATTCTGCCCGCCGATTTGTTCAAGGGAGCGCCTGTCAGGGCGGTCAAGATCGGCTTGCGGCCCGAGCAGATTGTCCAGGGGGCAGGCGAAGACAGTGTTGTCAAACGCGTCGAACATCTGGGTGACCAGACACGCTTGCATCTGTCTTTCAAGAACCATGATCTGGTGTCCGTGACGGATGCTCACACAACGTTGAGTGAAGGCGACATCGTCAAAATCAGGCCCGAGAAGCCGTTCTATTTCGATGCTGACGGCGCGCGAATTGCCGAGGAGAACGTCCGATGACCCAGTTTATGAACAACAAGGAAGATATCGTCACCGAAGCAATTGACGGTGTCATTGCGGTATCGGGCGGCAAGCTTGCCCGGCTGGATGGTTACCCGCACATCCGGGTGGTGCTCCGCAACGATTGGGACAAGTCGAAAGTGGCTTTGGTTTCCGGCGGAGGATCAGGCCACGAACCTGCGCATGCAGGATTTGTCGGTGAAGGCATGTTGACCGCTGCCGTGTGCGGCGATGTGTTTGCCTCTCCCTCCGTCGACGCTGTGCTGGCCGGAATCCTGGCTGTGACCGGTCCTGCCGGCTGCCTGCTGATCGTCAAGAACTACACTGGCGACCGGCTGAATTTTGGCTTGGCGGCGGAACGCGCCAGGGCCTTTGGTCTCGATGTCAGCATGGTCGTTGTCGACGACGATGTTGCTTTGCCTGATCTGCCACAGGCGCGTGGCGTGGCCGGAACCCTGTTTGTACACAAGGTCGCCGGTGCATTGGCGGCACGCGGTGTCAAGCTTGACGAGATCACCAGACGGGTCGAGAAAGTCATTTCTGGCACCAAGACAATCGGCATGTCGCTCGATACCTGCACGGTTCCGGGATCACCGAAAGAAAGCAGAATTCCGAAAGGTATGGCCGAGCTCGGTCTTGGCATCCATGGCGAAGCCGGCGTGGAGCAAATTCAGTACTCCGATGCGCGGCAAGCGATGGATGCGGTTGCCGCCAAGCTCGGCAAGCATATGGGCGAGGGCGATCATGTCGCCTTGCTGAACAATCTCGGTGGCGCTTCTGTTCTCGAAATGGCCATTCTGGCCAACGAATTGGCGAATTCGAGTATTGCCGGCAAGCTGAAATGGATCATCGGCCCGGCCGCAATGGTCACGTCGCTGGATATGCGCGGTTTCTCGGTATCGGTCTATCCGGCCGATGTCGAAGACCTTGAGGCGCTTTCTCAACCAACGCCGCTTTCGGCCTGGCCGGGCATCTCCGAAATCACGCCCGTGAAGGTCCTCAACCTGCCCGATGGGCTGGCACCCATTAAGCCGCTTCCGTCGGAACATGCGGAAACCCGCGCGTTTCTGACCAAGTGCTGCGAGATCCTGATCAAATCCGAAAGTGACCTGAATGCGCTGGATGCGAAATCCGGCGATGGCGATACCGGCTCGACGCTGGCCGGGGCTGCGCGCGCATTGATTGCGAGCATGGATACGCTTCCACTGGCAGATCACACCCAACTCTACCGTGCTCTCGGTCAGGAACTCAGCCAGACGATGGGTGGTTCCTCCGGTGTACTGCTTGCCATCTTCTTCGCAGCGGCAGGCGATGCAGCTTCAAGTGGCCTTTCGATGACCGGGGCGCTCAAGGCAGGTCTGGTCAGAATGCAGGAAATCGGTGGCGCCAAACTGGGCGACCGGACCATGGTGGATGCGCTTCATCCGGCACTTGAGGCGCTGGAAGACAATCTGCATCTGGCGGCCAAGGCCGCGCGTGCGGGTGCGGATCACACAGCGACCCTGACCAAAGCGAACGCGGGTCGGGCAACCTACATCAATGCACAGCAGCTTGAAGGTCATACCGATCCAGGCGCTGAAGCCGTGGCGCGGTTGTTTGAGCATCTGCAAGGTTAGTGCCGTCTTGACGTTTGCAGAAGCATTTGCGGGCAGAATCCTCAAATCGGTGTAATAGTTCCATAAATTGGGATTATGCGACTTTTTGTTGAGGCAGCTATTCGGTATTTAATAATGTGACAGTGCTCGGGTGATACCCGATGCATTGAAATGGTTCATATGATGCGCAAGCGACATGAGAGTTTTGCCCAGAATTCGCATACCTCAATCGCTGAACAATTCAAAATCCTGGCAGCTTGATAGTCAGCAGCAAAGCGCCCCATCGTGGCCAGAAGTACGATTTGCGACAGAACCCACTGCCCTGCTCCGCTCAAGATTGCCGTTTTGATAGGCCTAAATATGAGGAAGACGCTGCGAGCTAACCTCCATAGGGCGGCAAGATCAAACCCTTGCTGCCAAGCCCAGAGATGGCGAACAGGCCACCCGGCGATTGCTGGCCCGCCAGTTCGCTGTCGCTTCGGCGCAAACGCGCGGTGGTGACATAAAGCACATCGAGATCCTTGCCGCCGAATTCGCAGCAGGTGGGAAGGTCGCAGGGCATGTCGATTTCCCTCATGAGCTTTCCGTCCGGATCATAGGTCAGCAGCTTGCCCTTGAATGGAATGGTGAGCCAGTAACAGCCATCCGCATCGACAGTGGCGCCGTCGACGATGAAATCGCGATCGGAAAGATCGATCAAGACCCGGCGGTTCGAAACCTCGCCGCTTTCCGGGTCGAAATCGAACACCCAGACCAGATGGGTGTGACTGTCGGTGAAGTACATCTTGTCACCATCGGGGCTCCAGGCCAGACCATTGGCGCAACCGACCCCGTCAATCACTTTGTGAACGGAATGATCGGTATCGAGCCGGTACAGCGCGCCGATTTTTGCGGCCGGCTTGCCCGGTGCTTCGAACATCGATCCGGACCAGAAACGCCCCTGGCGGTCGGTCTTGCCGTCATTAAATCGCGTGTCCGACATATCCTGTTCCGGGTCGGCAATCGGTGTGAAAACGCCGGTGTCCGGATCGAAGAAATGGAACCCGCTGGCCATGGTCAGCACAAGACCGCCGGACCGGCGCAGTCCGATACAGCCCAGATATTCAGGCGCCGTCCAGCTGTGATTCTCCCGGCTTGCCGGATCGAAGCGGTAAATTGTCGGGCCATATATATCGATCCACCACAAAACCTGCGCCACCGGGTCCCAGACCGTCCCCTCGCCTAATTCGGCGCGTGCGTCGACGACACATTCGATATCCATGACTTTACTCGCCTCTCTGTGGTCGTGGCCGTTTGCGAAACAGAACCTGCCCGATCCTTTGCACGGTCTCACCGCTTGCGGCCACCGTCACCAATATGACAAGGCCATAAACCACCTGCAATGCGCCACTGCTCAGGTTGAGGGCAGGCAACAGACCGTTGAGGATCGTCAGGATCAGGGCGCCGGCGACGGTGCCGACGTAGGTGCCGGTTCCACCGAGGATCGATGCGCCGCCGATGGCGACGGCTGCGACCGAGGTAAACAGGTAGGCATCGCCCATGCCCAGATACGCTTGTCCGGAATAGCCGGTCAGGAGGATACCCGCCAGGGCCGCGGTAAAACCGGAAATCACATAGGTGGCAATCGTCGTTCGAACCGTGGGCACGCCTGAATAGCGGGCGACCTCGGCATTGTCGCCGACTGCGTAGAGTTGCCGGCCGAAGACCGTTCGCGACAGAACGAATGTTGCCACCACCGCAAGCACCAGCCAGATGAGGCCGAGAACCGGGACAGGACCGATGCGTCCCACGGCGAGATAGGTGATGAATTCGGGCGTCGGCGGCGTCGGGCGACCGCCAGTGAAGACCAGGATGACACCCTGCAGGATGACATTAGTGGCCAGTGTCATGATGATCGGCGGGACGCCGGCAATGGCAACACCGATGCCGTTGAAGATGCCGACAGCCATCCCCCCGAACAGCACCAGCGGCACCACCCAGGCCAGATTCCCGTCCTGTCCGCCGGCGAGCATCGCCATCGTTACGGCGGCGCAATTGAGCACCCATGGAATGGAGAGATCGATCCCAGCGCCGATGACGACGAAAGTCTGCCCGATGCTGACAATGCCAATGAAGGCGGCGAGGATCACCGTCAGCCTGAGATTAGATTCGGAAAGAAAACCAGGCGAGACGAAGCTCGTGGCAATCAGCAGGATGATGGCGCTTGCATAGGCGAGCAGGATCTGGCCGCGGCCTTCCAGAAGTGATCTCATGAGCTTGAGGCCCTGGTTTTCTTCTCGATGATCGAGGTGACGAGAACGGCGCATAAAAGAATGGCCCCCGAGGCCACCGGCTGCCAGTAGCTGGAGATCCTGAGCACGAAGATCAGATTGCCGATGATAGTGAGGATGAAGGCGCCGATGACGGTGCCAAGCAGGTGTCCGCGTCCACCAAAAAGGCTGACGCCGCCGATCACGCTCGCCGCCACCGATGCAAGAATGTAATCGCTACCGATATTGGGCGATCCGGCGCCGATTTGGGTGGTGAGGTAAAGGGCGGCCATGGCGGCAAACAGACCCGACAGCCCATAGCAGACCATATTCACGCTCATTTCCGAGACGCCGGAGAGATACGCCGCCTTGGCACTCGAGCCGACCGCCTTGATGGTCGTGCCGGTGCGGGTGGCGGCAAACCAGACCCAGAACAGCAGCAAGGCAGCAATCAGCCAGACTGGCATGACTATTCCGTAGAGCTTTTCATTGGCAAAGCTGATCCACCAGCCGGGAACCTTTCCGCCATCGGTGGGCAACACCATCATTGCCACGCCGCTCAGGATCGACCACATCGCCAGTGTGACCAGGAACGGCTGCAGCCGGAAGGTTGTCATGATCCAGCCGTTGAGCGCGCCGATTAGAGCCCCGCCGGCAAGTACGATCGCCGACCAGACCATGACCGAAATGGCGCTGTCTCCGACCTGGGTCGCGAAAACCGAGGTGCCGAGACTGATGATTCCGCCGATCGACAGATCGATGCCGCCGCGCATCATGACGATGGTTTGCGCCGTTGCCGCCAGCACCAACGTCAGCGCCGCGGCTGAATCGATGTTGAGCTCCTCGATGGTCAGCACACCGCGCCCGAGCGAGGCGTAGACCATCAGGATAACGAGCAACATCGCAGCCGCAAACAGCAATGACATGTGGTTGCGCATAACCGCCCTGATCCGTCGGCTGGGCGCCCGGGCGGTCTGCATGCTCAGATCGTTTGTCTGTATCGACATCAATCAGTGGCCTCTCGTGTCCAGCACAGCGGCGCTCAGGATCGCTTCTTCGGTGAGATCGGGAGTGGCGATGGTATCGACCGTTTCGCCATCCCGCATGACAATGACCCGATCCGCCACATTGACGAGTTCCGACAGGTCGCTTGAGTAAAACAGAATTGCGTAGCCTTGTGCGGCAAGCTCGCGCATCAACCGGAATATCTCGGCCTTGGTACCGACATCGACCCCGCGGGTCGGGTCGTAGAGCAGCAACACCTTGGCCCCGGTCAACAGCATCTTGCCGATGACCACCTTCTGCTGGTTTCCGCCTGACAAGGTGCCAACAGTCTGCGCGCGCGAGCCGACCTTGATGCTCAGTTTTTCAATCATCTGATCGACAGCGGAAGATTCTCGGGTGCGGTCGACAAGCCCCGAGCGCGACAGAAGTGGCAGGATCGACAGGGTCAGGTTCTGTGCCACCGACTTGTCGAGCAGCAGCCCCTGGCCTTTGCGATCTTCGGGAACGAGGGCGATTCCGTCTGTCCCGGTGAGCGCGTCACGGGGAGAGCCGATATTGGCCGGGCGACCCCAGAGTTCGACCCCGCCTTCTGCCGAAGAGGCGCCGAAGATCGATTGAAACAGTTCACGCTGTCCATGCCCCTGCAACCCGCCGACGCCGAGAACCTCGCCTTCGCTGAGCGCGAACGACACATTCTTCAATCCCTGCCGGCTGTGCATGCAATCGACGCGGAGCGCAATCCGCCCGGTCTCGCTTGGCGTTCGGTGCGGATAGAGGCTCGCCAATCGACGGCCGATCATTTGGGTAACGATATCATCATCGGACACCGCATCGATCCTGTGGGTTCCGACGGTTTCACCGTTGCGAAAGATGGTCAACCTGTCGGCAACGAAGCGAACTTCGGACATGCGGTGCGAGATGAAGATGACAAGGCGGCCTTCCTCAGCGAGTTTGCGGCTGGTCTTCAGCAACCATTGTGCTTCCGTTGCCGGCAGGGCTGAGGTCGCCTCGTCCAGGATGATGACCCTGGTATTCTTGGAGAGACCCTTGGCAATCTCGGTTATCTGCTGTTCGGCCAGATTGAGGCTGCGCAGATCGGCATCAAGATCAAGCGGGGGGAAATTGTAGGCCGTCAGCAGCGCTTCGGAGCGGCGCCGCATCTCGCGCCGATCGACCATGCCGCCAAACTTTCTCGGCTCGCGGCGAAACCAGATATTCTGCTCGACCGTGAGATCGGGAATAACCGAGAGTTCCTGAAACACCGCGGCAATGCCGGCGCTGGCAGCCATGTCGGGGGTTGCCGCGGTGAACGCGGCGCCACCCAGGCTGATAGTGCCACTGTCGGGCCGCAGGGCACCGGAAAGAATCTGGATAAAGGTACTCTTTCCGGCGCCATTTTCGCCCAGCAGCGCGTGAACTTCACCTTGCGCGCCACTGAAAGAGGCATTGTCGAGCGCAACGATTCCACCGAAACGCTTCGACAAGCCGTTCACATCCAGGAAAACCATCACTCCGCTCCATCGTCTTCGGCAAGTTTCCCGGGAGATTGCAGTTCGGGCAAGCCCGAGCCTTCAGTTGGTGCCGGCGGATTCGGCTGGTGTGATTTCCATCCAGTCCGGCGATACCGGCAGGGTCAGGCCCGGTGCCAGATCGGGGAACGCATTCTTGCCGTTCTCCAGTTCGACGACATCGGCTTCGAGATGCAGCTTCGATGTGAAGCCGCCGGTTGCCAGGAACGGGCCATTGACCAGGATGTGCCGCTCTTCAGGACGCTCGCCACTGTCGAGGATCTGCACGGCGAGACGGATTGCCTCGGACGACAGATAGGCCGGGTTGGATGCCAGGATGCACTTGGCACCCTCGGTTTCCAGGCAGGTAAGCGCCGAAACGTTATAGGAAAATCCCGTCACCGGAACCACCGGACGGCCGGCATCCTGCAAGGCCTTGATGGCGCCCGAGCCGTAACCCTGGGTCAGGATGCCGTCGATCTGCGGATGTGCGGCCAGCAGCGAGCCGACGCCGGCCTGCTCCGGTCCGAGCGCATAATCGCCATTATAGGTGCCCACGACCTCGATATCGGGATAGTTGGACAGAACCCCGCGATAGCCCTTTTCGATATTGGCCGAAATCGGAACACCGGCGAGACCGCTGTCGATAATGACCTTGCCCTTGCCGCCGAGCTGATCGGCCATCCATTCGGCCATCACATTGGGAATCCGGTTCCAGTCCGATTCAACCGCATAGGCGCAAGGCGCGGAAATGGTCTGGTCGAAACTGATCACCACAATGCCTGCATCGCAGGCCTTCTGGATGGTCGGATTGAGCGCTTCTGCGGACGCTGCGTCGACAAGAATCGCATTGGGCTTGCTGCGGATGATGTTGTTGAGCGAGTTGATCTGCGCCTGAACCGTACCTTCGACATTCTCGATCCGCAGATCGACGCGGCCGGCAAACGGCTCCTTGTTGGCGGTGACTTCAGCCACGCGCAGCATCTGCTGGCGCCAGTCATTGCCGACAAAGTTGTTGGAGAGATAGATGACATATGGGTCTTCGGCATAAGCGCCGGGCATGGCCGCAGTCGTGGCCGCGGCCAGCACCGCAAAACTGCAAAGAGCGCGGATTGATCTTGATTTCATGATGAACTCCTCCCGTTAACGAATCTCGCCCGACTGCTCCGCCGGGCCGAAGGGCGCCACACCCCGCCGTCTCCCCCCAAAGTCCGTCAGACGATCAGGACGGTGTCAGGCATGGCAACCATCGTTAAAAGTTATGCTATTATAATCTTATGGAGAGTCAAGCGGATTTCTGCCGCAACGCCAATCCAGAGTGTCGTTCGATTGATTTGGGGATACCCTACGTTCCCGCACTCGAGGCCTTGTAGGTAATCCGGAATTGCTCGTTGGGGTGTTCGGCGACGGTGTACTCGATCTTTTTCTGATCATCGGTCTCGAACAGCATCTCCACCACAAGGGCTGCGGACCCAGCCGGAATATTCAGATCCGCGGCCATTTCGGCATCGGCGATATCGGCGCGAATGACGACATTGGCGACTGAAACCTCGATCCCCAGCCGGTTCTGCACTGTCCGGAAAATCAAGGTGTCCTTGAAATCACTCTTTTTCAGGCTCGATCCAATTTCCGGTGGGAAATAGGTTGTAACGCGGGTGCGCCGGCCGCCGGGCCCATGCAGGATGCTGCGCAGGCGATAGCCCTTCTCGCCCGCCGGCAGTCCGAACCGCTCCTGCAGGATCACGTTGTCAGACCGCTCATAGTCAAGCACTTCCAGCCGGGCGTCCTTGGTGAACATCGCCATGTCGGTGAAATTCTGAAAACTCCAGTTGAGATTGTTGTCGGCGCCGACGCCGGTGACGACCGCCGGCTTGGCGGAGCGCTTGCGAATCAGCCCCGCAGATTCGAGATCACGCAGTGCCTGACGCACGGTGATGAGGCTGACGGAATATTTGCCGGCGATTTCCGCTTCTTTCGGCAATTCATCGCCGATGGCCAGATCACCCTGCTGGATAGCGCCGCTTAGAACCGAGGCAAGCTGCTGATAAAGCGGGCCGCGTTTTCGCGACAACTCCGCGGTGGGAAGTGCCGCCATCGCGTCTGATTGTTCTGTTGTCCGTGCCAATGCGATCACCCTTCTTGCAAGAGCGTCCAGCTATAATATCATAACACCAGATTCGCCAAGCGCTCAGCAAATCCCGCCAAGCGGATTGTTCAGGTATTCTCGCAATGCAGCCAACAGGTTGCACTCAGCCTCGCTGAGGCCGTCAGCGTAAACCAGCAGGCAATTGTAGCTGCCGGCCGCTTCATCAATCGAGACAATCAACCGGCGTGCGACGCCCGGCCACAACGGAACAAGCATGGGTGTAAGGCCAGTGTCCCGATCGATGCGAACGGACAAGTCAATCTCCCGGTCGTCAAAGCCACTATGATCTTCTTCAGCCAAAAATCGCGTGATTGCGCCGATGGTCCGCTGCGCCATGTCCAGACAGGCCAGCGGACCATCCGTGCGCTCAAACTGTATTTTCGCCGCTCCGCCTTCACGAAGGCCGCAGTCGTCGGCCGCCACCGCGACCAAACGCAGCACCAGCGCCTCGAAGGCAATTGCTGCGCCGGCCTTGCTGAAATCGTCCAGCAGCGACTTTACCGCCGCGGTCGATCCGGACGCAGCATAGACCGCAATCGAAGTGGGCCTCGGTGCCGGTTGTGTTTCAGCCGTCACCGGACGGTCACGACCTGCTTTGACATCCGCGAGCACGATCCGCCCCTTCGGCCCGGTGCCCGCGATTCCGGCAAGGTCGATATGCCAATCCCGGGCACGATGCCGAGCCAGCGGCGAGACTCTCAAACGCGGCGTGTTGGTATCATGAAACATAAGACTTCCCGGTCCTGGAGAAACAATGGAGTGCAGCCTATCCGGCCGCTCGGGAGATGAAGCCGAGTTCGGCTCCCATCGGGACCACCGATCCCGCAGCCTGATCGATGGCGCTCAGGACGCCTGACGCGGGCGCGTCCACCTCGACCACGGCCTTGTCGGTTTCGATTTCCACCATCACCTCGCCTTCGCTGACGCTATCGCCAACCTGCTTCAGCCATCTGACGACCGTGCCTTCCGACACTGTCAGATCACCGAACGGCATGGTGACGGCTTCGCCATCGCCGCGTGATGCGTGCTGTGCGCCGGGGGCTGCAGCAACCGGCGCAGCCGATTGACTGGACACCTTGGCGGGCGCGACCGGATCGGCCGCAGCAGATGCGGCAAGGCCAGTGACACGCCAGTGCATCGGCACCGGTGCGATTCCCCTGGTCACCTGTCTGGCCGCCTCGATCACTTTCTCGGTGCTGAGCAGCATCGCCTGCTCGAGCCCCGGCGCGAACGGATGCGAGGTGGGCAGAGAATGCAGCCGGCCAACTGGCGCGTCCAGCTCATCGAAAGCCAGTTCGTTGATCGACTGGGCGATTTCGGCACCCAGGCCGCACATCGCCCAAGCCTCATCGACAATCAGCAGACGGTGCGTCCTGGTCACGCTCTCGACCACGGAATTGATATCGAGTGGCATGATCGTGCGCAGGTCGATGACTTCCACGGAAATCCCCTCCTGCTCCAGTGTTTCGGCCGCCTGTGTTGCCAGATGCACAGCGGTGCCGACCGCGACAATGGTCAGGTCGGTGCCGGCCCTGGCGATCCGCGCAACACCAAAAGGCACATAGTGTTCTCCCTCGGGCACCGGCCCCTTGGAGGAAAACAGTGCCTTGGGCTCGATCATCATCACCGGATCACTTGCCTGAAGGGCGGTTTTCATGAGCCCCTTGGCATCGGCCGGGGTGGAAGGAACACAGACGATCAGGCCGGGCATGTGCGCAAACATCGGGTGGTAGAGACCACTGTGGTGCGGCCCGGCGCTGCGCAACGCACCGCCCGCTACGCGGATCACCGCGGGCGCGCTCATCTGCCCGTCACTCATGTAGCGAAGTTTCGCCGCCTGCAGAAAAATCTGCCCCGCGGTCTCGAACACGAAATCGGCAAACATCAGGTCGGAAACGCTGCGCACCCCGGTCGCCGATGCGCCGATCGCGGCGGCGGTGAAACCCTGTTCGGAAATCGGTGTATCGACCATCCTCTCTGCGCCAAACTCCTGCCAGAGGTTTTTTGTGTGGGCGAAACTGCCACCGCGCTCGCCGGTGCCTTCGCCAAAATAGATGATGTGCGGGTTTTCGCGCATTTCCTCGGCAATTCCGTCACGCACGGCATCGAGCCATCCCTGGACGACCGTTGCCCCTGCGGCGGGAGCGGCCAAAGCCTTGGGCGGGTTGATCGGTTCGGCAAACACATTACGGGTTACCGTCGACGGATCCGGCGGCGGCGATGTGCGCGCGAAATCGAGCGCATCGGCAACAATTGCTTCTATTTTTGAATCGATTTCCGCGAGCACCGCCTCGTCGGCCGCCTTGAATTCGGTGATCAGGCGCCGCCTGAACATATCGATCGGATCGCGCTTGAGCCATGCGTCGATCTCTTGCTGATCGCGGTAGGTGCCGACAACCGGGTCGCCTTCATGGTGACCGACCACCCGATAGGTCTTGCACTCCAGCAAGGTCGGTCCTTGCCCGGAACGAGCACGTTCCGTTGCCGCTTCCATCGCCTGGTAGACGGCGAAGACATCATTTCCATCGACCGCGAAGGTGGGAAGGCCGTAGGCTTTGGCTTTCTCGGCAATTTCCGGGTTGAGCGTCACATCCGACAGTGGCGTTGCGGTCGCATAGAGATTGTTCTCACAGACGAAGACGGTGGCGGATTTCAGCACTGCGGCGAGATTGACCGCCTCATGAAACGCGCCATGATTGCTGGCGCCATCACCGAAGAAGGCCACGCCAATATCGTCGGTTCCGCGCAGGCGGGCACCCAGACCGATGCCAACCGCATGGCCGATCCCGGCCGCGACGATGCCGTTGGTGCCAAACAGTCCGACACTCTTGTCGTAAAGATGCATGGTGCCGCCACGGCCGCCGCAGATGCCCCCGGACTTTCCGAACAGTTCCGCCATGACCCGGCGTGGCTGCGAGCCCTTGGCCAGAGCGTGGCCATGCCCCCGGTGGTTCGATGTCACCCAGTCGGTCGGCCGCAAATGGGCGCAGATCCCCGCGCCTGTCGCTTCTTCGCCGATATAAAGATGGAGAAAGCCCGGAGTTTCGCCCTTCCGGCATGCGGTCTGCGCAACGGTTTCAAAACGCCGCAGCAACACCATGGTTTCGTAGAGATCCAGCAAAACAGCGTCATCCGGCTTGTTTGAACCTCTCGCGGATCCACCCTCCACCGGATTTCCCTTCGGTTTTGCGCTGTCCAACACTTTTACATCCTCCACCTGAAAACCGAATCGCGGGCAAACCCCACACGCTCGCCTTTAGCCTAGTGAATTTCATATAAGTATAATAGTATAATGTCTAGTGTCGACTTGTGCGAATGGGGAAGCGAGCACGGGTATCGTGCCGCGCCATCGCGCACGGCACGTCCAGGCCCAACAGTATTTCACATGGGGTTTCGCGCGGGCTCACTGCGCAGCAATTGGCTCGGGCTAGGTGGCAGGCCGGGTCAGAAATTGCGCCCGTACCCGACACTCCAGCCGCCATCGACGCACAAAAGCTGGCCATTAATGTAGGAATTGAGCGGGTCGCAGAAAAACAGAACCGTATTGACGATGTTGTCGTGGGTGCCAGTTCTTGGCAGCGGGACATGTCGCAAGAAGGCAGGATCGCCGATGATATCATCGCCGTCAGCGACATGACCGACACCGACCGCATTGACCTGAATTTTTGCGCCATAGTCCATCGCCAGCACCCGCACACAGAAATAGGCCGCAGCCATAGCCTGCGAATATTCGCGGCGATGGCGGATCGGCACCGCGGCGGCGGCCGAAAGGACCACCACGATGCGGCCGCCGCCGCGCGCATGCATTGCTTTTGCAATCCGTTCCAGTTGCGCGCAGACTTGCGTCAGAGCGGGGACCTGTGTGGCCGGGTCCAGCGGTAAGACGGCCACGGCAATATCGCTGGCTTCGGGATTGATGCTGGCGGTCGCCCCCTGCGCGCGGAGCGCATTGCCGATTGCCGTAGCCACTGCGCAGCTTTCGCCCAGCACGGACGATTTTGTGTCATCTGGCAGGGTAATTCTCATCCAGGCCTCCCGCATTTCCCCGAGCATTGCATGGCCTCGGCAAACCGGCAGCGCCGGTTCACCCCGATCATGGCGCACCAATGGCGGAATAGCCGGCGGTCCAGCCACCGTCGACACACAGAACCTGCCCGTTGATGTAGCCCGCTTCTTCAGATGCCAGAAACAGGGCCACTTCGCCGATCTCTTCGGGCTGACCCGGACGGCCTGATGGAATATGGGTCATGAATTCCTTCGCTTTTTCCACGAACGAACCGTCGTCATCGTAAAAAAGCTGCCGGGTCACCGCCGAGACGATCGACCCCGGTGCGATCGCATTGGTCACAATTCCGCGGGCCCCGAATTCCAGCGCCATCACCCGCGTTAGATGCGCCACGGCGGCCTTGGCTGCGGCGAACGGTGCCTGCAACCGCATCGCCGCGACACCAACTACGGAACCGATATTGATGATACGTCCGCCGCTGCTGTTGCGGCCCAGCAGGTCGACCGCCGGTCCGGTCATCCGGAACAACCCGTCAAGATCAATGCCGATGATCCGGCTCCATTCGTCGGCAGGATAGTCGTCCAGCGTCACCCGATGCTTGACGCTGTTGACGCCGGCATTGTTGACGAGAATATCCAGTCTCCCGAAGGCATCCATGGTCGCCGCAAGCGCATTGGCCACGGAAGTGCCATCGGTGATGTCGGTAGCAACCGCAAGCGCATCGGGGAGTTCGGCTGCCACACCCCGGGCGGCTTCTTCATTGATATCCGCGATCACCAGACGCGCGCCGTTGGCCGCCAAGCGCCGAGCGATGGCCGCGCCGATCGCGCCGCCACCGCCGGTGACGATCGCTACTCTGCCGGTCAAGTCGCATTGCATGGCTGTGCCCTTTCCATGGCCGTTTTCCTCACCTACGCACTATCCGCTGGCAGGTACAGGACAGCGCGGTTCCCTGCCTGCCAGACCGCGGGCGATTTCATCGGCTACACAGGACTGCAACTTGTCAATCGCCGAATCCGAATACCATGCCGCATGCGGCGTGAGGGTAAGGTTTTCCAAGCCGCGGAACGGGTGGTCGGCCGCCAATGGTTCGGCCTGAAACACATCAAGTGCCGCAGCGGCAATGCTGCCAGCCTGCAGTGCCACTGCCAGCGCTGCCTCATCGATCAGGTCGCCGCGTGCCGTGTTGATCAGGATGGCGCTGTTTTTCATTTGCGCCAGCGCTGAACTTGAAATGATGTGTCGGGTCTCGGCAGATGACGGCAGATGCAGGGTTAGCACGTCGGCCTGTGCAAGCAGGGTCTCCAGATTTGATGCACGCTCGGCGCCCAGTTGAGCTGCATCCTGATCGGACAAGGCGGGGTCACGGATCAGAAATCGGAAACCGAATGGCTTCAGGCGCTCGAGCACCGCGCGGCCAATCCGTCCGAGACCGAGAAAACCGATGCAGGTCTGCGAGAACGCCGGCATCGGCCGGGAACGCGCGACCGCGCTCCACTCGCCGGCCCGCACACTTCTGTCGAGATCCGCAACCTTGCGCAGCCGCACGAGGATCAGCGTTGCCGTGTGGTCGGCAACTTCATCGGTGCAATAATCGGGAACATAAGCTACCGGGTAATTGTTCCGGAGGGCCGAAGCGATGTCGATATTGTCGTATCCGACGCCATAGCGAATGATGCGCGCGCCCGGCGCCAGCCCAGCGATGGCTTTCGCGCTCAGCGGCGCAAACTGCACGGCCACCACTGTGGCCCCAGCGACCGCCTTGATGACCTCGGCTTCACTGGCGCACTGGAAGGCGGCAAACCGGGCCTTGCCGCTGGCCGCTGCGGCTTCTTCCCTGACGAGGGTCGGAAACGTGTAATCGGTGACGACGACATAAGGCGATGGCTGGTTCTTGCTCAATGCTTCCTCCCTGGCCCCCCGCGCAGCAGGGATTATCGATATAAATATTATACTATTATGTTTTTTGTCAATCGATTCACCGCAACGCGTCACTGATGGCGCTATCCGGCATACCCGGACCGGCCTGTGTAGCCCGCTGTCGCCCAGTGCGGGTTGTGGCCGCCGCCGTCGAACGCGATCACTGATCCGGTGACAAAAGAAACCAACTTTTCGGAAGCCAGATAAAGATAAGCCCCGGCGGAGGCCGGGCGCCTCATGACGATTGTCGCGGTCATCTTTTCCATAACTTTCGGCGGCGTTAACTGCTGGTGTAGTGGTGTGAGGGTAAGACCGGGCCGTACCGCATTGACGCGAATATTGTGCTCGGCAAGCTCATTGGCCAAACCTCGCGTCAGCATTTCGACGGATGCCTTGGAACAGGCGTAGGGAACGGACCCGGCGCCACCGCCTGACAGGACCGCGGTTGAGGATGTGTTTGCCATGCTCATGCGGTGAATGAAGGCTGATCAATTTACGGTTCACGGTTTCAGGTCAGCGTTTCGGGATTGGGTCGGTGAGGAAACCCATTTCCCTCGTGAGGTCGCAGAAGCTGCGTTGACGCACCAAGTTGGGAATTCGGTAGAGCGAGCCTATCGGCGCGGCGATGCGCTGGAGAAGCGGCGCGAGCTGATGGAAGCATGGGAGCAGGCCCTTAATGGTTCAAGTTCAGGGAACGTTGTTCGCTTAGGTGCGTAGCTGCTGCCAAATCCGCTTCCGAGGTCGGCATCCCACGCGATGTCTTCTCCGCCATTCTGAACATGATGAATATTCTGCGAGGGCCATATTCCCCAAATTGATGCGGATCGGAAGTCTTTCCGAGAATGTGCTCCAGCTCTTTGGGAATTCTGCGTTGGAACCGATAACCGTTCTCACGACGCGTCAAATACATAGCTAAACCCGGGTACATGAGTGGGTACAAGCCCAATCCGGGGGCCTAGAAACCATGTAAAATCAATAGGGTAGTTTATGGCGGAGAGAGAGTCCGCCAATAATGTGTTTTAACGGATCTCATTCAATTAGAAGGTATCTCATAAAACAAAACAAAACCAGATATATAGGATACTCTGGATTGCTAAACCGTCTCATGCAGCCTCACTCAATCGCAAGAGAAATGTGGGGCTGGATGTGGGGCTGGAAGGTGATATGATCTTTTTTGATTTTCCCGATGATGAAGGTCCGGACTGGATATCTTAATGCTTACCGATGCTGCTGCCCGCAAACTTGAACCAGGCTCGAAACCTCGTAGTGATGGTGCCGTGACGGGGCTGCAGTTGATCCCTTCGCAAACCAACGGGCAGGGGAAGTGGAACCTGCGATTCGTGTCCCCGGTTACGGGAAAACGTCGCGACATGGGATTGGGCAGATATCCCGAAGTCAGCATTTCAGCGGCCAGGCGAGCAGCTCTGGAGGCACGTGATGTCATCGCGGCTGGTGGCGACCCGCTCGAGGTAAAGCGTGCCGAAGAGTTGGAACGGAAGCTGGAACAATCGATGCCAAGTTTCGAGCAGGCGGGAAGACAGGCGTTTGAGGAACTCAAGCCCGGTTTCAAGAATGCGAAACACATTCAGCAATGGATCGGAACGCTCGAGACCTATGTGTTTCCCAAGGTGGGGCGACGACCAGTCAATGAGCTTCGGGCTTCTGACTTTGCCGACGTGCTGCGACCGATCTGGCTCAGTAAACCCGAAACCGCATCACGTGTTCGCCAGCGATGCGACACGGTGATGAACTGGTGTGCAGCTCAGGATTACATCATCGCCAGCCCGGTTCAGAATGTGGACCGTCTCTTGCCTAAGCAGAAAGGCAAGCGTGAGCGCGTCCAGCATCACCCGGCCGTGCCCTGGCGCGACATCCCGGTATTTGCAGAAAGGGTATTACGCGCCGGCAAGCCAACCATGGGCAAGCTGGCTCTGGAGTTCCTCGTTCTGACAGCTTCTCGCTCCGGAGAGGTTGGAGTTGCCCCCTGAAAGTGGTCCACCAACTGGGATAGATTATCCCTCAAATTGGAGGATCAGCGATGGCTGGAAAACGAGAGAAACCGGAAGAGATTGTATCGAAGCTTCGGCAGGTTGAAGTTCTGCAAGGGCAAGGTGCGACGATTGCTGACGCGGTGCGCCAGATCGGCGTGACACAGCAGACGTTTTATCGATGGCGGAAGCTCTATGGCGGGATGCAGCGATCTCAACTCACTCGGCTGAAAGAGCTGGAGAAGGAGAACCAGCGGCTTCGGCGGGCGGTGTCTGACCTGACACTGGACAAACTCATCCTGACCGAGGCGGCAAAGGGAAACTTCTAAGCCCTTCGCGTCGTCGCAAGTGCATCGACCATGTGCGGCGGGAGCTCGGCGTATCGGAACGCCGCGCCTGCCGCACGCTCGGACAACACCGATCCACACAGCGCAAGGTGCCACAGGGCCGGGCAGATGAAGAACGGCTGACCGATGATATCATCGAACTGGCCGACAAGTACGGGCGCTATGGGTATCGCATGGTCACCGGTCTGCTGAACAACGCGGGCTGGCAGGTAAACCATAAGCGGGTTGAGCGCATCTGGCGGCGTGAAGGGCTGAAAGTGCCACAAAAGCAGAAGAAAAAGGGGCGGCTTAGGCTGAACGACGGATCATGTGTGCGTCTCAGACCGGAACGGCCAAACCACGTCTGGTCCTACGACTTCGTCCAGGATCGAACCGCTGACGGCCGCGTCTATCGGACGCTGAATATCATCGACCACTGCCCGGCAGGCGTTTGCTTGCAAACGGCGAGAGGGAATACACCAGGGAGGCACTCATGATCCGCGTGGACCGCAAGCTCAACTCAACGGACGTGCTGGATGCTCTGACAGACCTATTCATCCTGCGCGGCCCGCCGGAATACATTCGGTCGGACAATGGGCCGGAATTTATCGCCCAGAAAGTACGGGATTGGATTGCAGCTGTTGGAGCCAAGACGGCCTACATAGAGCCAGGCTCACCATGGGAGAACGGATACTGCGAAAGCTTCAACGCCCGGTTCCGCGACGAGCTGCTGAACGGCGAAATTTTCTACAGCCTAAGGGAGGCGCAAATCCTGATCGAGCAATGGCGTATCCACTACAACACCGTCAGGCCGCATAGCGCTCTGGGCTACCGCCCGCCCGCGCCGGAAAGCATTGTCCCGATGGACCAGACGCCCATGATGCACTAACAATCAAACCGGACCACCTGATGGGGGCACGCCAATACTCCCGGACGCACCGCCACGGCGCATGGTTTTCGTTCATCGTTCCGCGACTGGGCATCCGAAAATCACTACCCACGAGACGTTGCGGAGCGCGCGCTTGCCCACACGATCGCCAGTGCTACAGAAGCCGCGTACCACCGTACTGATCTGCTTGAATTGAGGCGAAATATGATGGAGGCGTGGGAGAAGTGGTTAGTAAATGGCGCCCGCTGACCTCCCAGATCAGAATCTCTTCGATTGACTAGGAGCTGATCTAGTGCATTGAAGCACACAGAAGATTCCACCGCATGCTAAAACGCTTCAAGTTGGTCACCAAGCCCGCTCGCTTGGGCCAGGTCTTCATCGTGTCAAGGCACCTAGGTTGATCTCGTTGTTTCCGAAAGTCACCGAAGAACGAAATCCAAGCCATCATTCAAAATCAAGGGTTCTTGGGAGCGCCCACATTATCGAATTCGTCCGACCGGCCTTACCAGTGCCGTAAAGCGCTTTCGTAGGCCTGCAATGCAGGCTTCATATGGTCTAAGGTAAGAGTCACAAGGGTTTCCCTGTCCCCTTTGCGAAGCGCTTCGATTATGGCTTCGTGCTCAGCGCAGGAACGCTGAGACAAGGCCGCGTCGGCTATCGCATAAGAGTGGATCGCTGCCGTTTTGTTCCAATACTGTTCGATAGTCTCTGACAGGAAGACGTTACCGCAGGCTGAAAACAGCGTGTTGTGGAACTGGTCGTTAGCCACTGAAATGGCGATCAGGTCCCTGTCTTGCATCGCTTTGCGATAGCGGACTTGGATTTCCTCAAGCGTGGCAATCAGAGCCTTTGTATCGTCAAAAGGGATACGCATTGCAGCCTCGCGCTGCAGAAGGCTACGCATCTCGTACAGCTGACGTATTTCTTCGGCCGAGTATTCACGAACCATCGCACCCTTGTTGGGGCGTTTGACTACAAACCCCTGCCGCTCCAGTTCGTCGAGTGCGCCGCGAACGACATAGCGACCGACACCGAAACGCTGGCTTATATCACCCTCGATCAACCGTTCGCGCGGACGTAGTCGCCCGAAAACAATGTCGAATCTCAGTTTGTTAGCAATCTGCTCTATCATTGTTCCCACGCTATGCTTCCTGCCAATTTAGCATACGAATGACGGTGCGTCCAAGGGGATCAGTAAGTGTCAATTATTATGTTTGCAAAAATGTTGACAATAATGACGATAACATGTAATTTTACTCATACGATATTCGAATGGGACGCAAGCATTTTCATGTATGACTATTGCATTGTCGGCGGCGGCATAGTTGGTCTTGCTGCCGCGTACGCCATTTCCCGACAAAGGCCGGGCGCGCGCATCATCGTAATCGAGAAAGAGCGGCAGCTCGCCAGTCACCAGACGGGGCACAGCAGTGGTGTTATCCACGCCGGGATCTATTACGCGCCCAAGAGTTTCAAGGCCGAACTGTGCCGCGCTGGTGAGCGCGACACGAAAGCCTTCTGCGACGAGAACGGAATTCCCTACCGCACGCCCGGCAAGATGGTCGTTGCGACTGATGACCTTGAGCTGCAGAGACTTGGTGCCCTTGAGGTGAATGCCGCTGCCAACAACATCTCCTGCAGGCGTCTCAATGGGGCTGAGCTGATTGAAATGGAGCCCGCCGTATCCGGGGTTGGTGCACTGCTTGTAGAGCAGACTGGAATCGTCGACTACGCCCAAGTCAGCAGGGCGTTGGCTAGCTACCTGACCGCGGCGGGCGGCGAGATCGTCATGAGTGTTGGCGTCGAGCGGCTTGAGGAGAGGTCCGATCATGTACGCGTTCTGGCCCCGCAGCAAAGCTGGGAAGCCCGCTACGTCATTGCCTGCGCGGGCCTGCAGTCCGACCGTCTTGCTGTATCCTCGGGCATGGATGTCAACTTCCAGGTGATTCCGTTTCGCGGAGAGTATTTTGCGCTGAGAAGTGACCTGAGTGGTTTGGTGGAGAGGATGATCTATCCGGTCCCGGACCCCGCCCTGCCCTTTCTCGGTATTCACCTTACCCCTATGATGGACGGTGCATTGACGGTTGGCCCGAATGCGGTTTTGGGCTTTGCTCGTGAGGGTTATCCGAAATTCTCAGTGAACCCGCGCGATGTGGCCGCCTTTCTCGGCTTCCCCGGCTTCTGGAAGCTGATTGCCGGCAATATTTCGAACGGCATCGATGAGATGAAAGATTCTCTCTTCAAGCGCGCTTATCTCGAAAAGTGCCGGAAGTATTGCCCGGCGCTGCAGCTTGAAGACCTCCAGCCATACCGGACGGGCATACGTGCGCAGGCTGTATCGCGCTCCGGAGTACTGATCCACGACTTCATGTTTCTGCAATCGAAGCGCCAGTTGCACGTGTGCAACGCGCCTTCCCCAGCAGCGACCTCCGCATTGCCGATCGGGCGCATGATCTTTGATCGCCTGCACGGCGCAAAGTGAAACCAAGGTGAACCATCATGACATATCCTGATACAGAACTGTTGATTAACGGACACTGGGTTGCAGGGAGTGGCAAGCGAACGCTAGACGTGACCGATCCGGCGACCAGCACAGTCATTGGGCGCGTGAGCGTTGCCGAAGAGAGTCAGCTTGAAGAGGCGATTGCCGCGGCACATGCGGCATTCAACGGTTGGCGATGTATCAGTGTACTAGAGCGCTCGGCCAGGTTGCGGCAAGCAGCGTATCTACTGCGCCAGCGGAGTGATCAGATCGGGTGGCTTCTAACCAGAGAGCAGGGTAAGCCGCTCAACGAAGCGAAAGCCGAAATCGCAACATCTGCCGATATTCTTGAATGGTTTGCCGAAGAGGCGCGCCGTACCTATGGACGCGTTGTTCCGGCACGCGACCCTTACGTTCGGCAAACCGTGCTGAAAGAGCCGATCGGGCCGGTTGCTGCATTCACGCCGTGGAACTTCCCGTTGTCGCAGGCTGCTCGGAAGATTGGCGCCGCGCTTGCAGCTGGATGCACGATGGTGCTGAAGCCTGCAGAAGAGACCCCAGCCAGTACTGCCGCTCTTGTTCGCTCCCTGCAGGACGCCGGGCTGCCATCCGGAGTGCTAAATCTCGTTTACGGCATTCCCGCAGATATTTCTTCGTATCTAATTGCCCATCCGGCAATCCGGAAGGTTTCGTTCACCGGGTCCGTGCCAGTCGGAAAGCAGTTGGCGGCGCTTGCCGGACTGCATATGAAGCCGGCAACGATGGAGCTTGGCGGTCATGCTCCGGTCCTGGTGTTCGCCGACAGTGACATTAGGTCGGCCGCCGCGCTGATGGCGCGCTCAAAGTTTCGGAATGCCGGTCAGGTCTGCGTTTCACCGACTCGGTTCCTTGTCGAGGCGCCGGTCATGGAAGAGTTTCGTGAGGCCTTCGTGGCTGAGAGCTCCAGAATCAATGTTGGTTCCGGCCTCGAAGAATCCAGCGATATGGGGCCGCTTATCTCCTCTAGGCGTCTGGAAGCAGTGGAAGGTCTGGTCACCGACGCGCGCGATAACGGCGCAACGGTGGATTTTGGCGGAAAGCGCCTTGGAAATGCCGGAAACTTCTATGCACCAACAGTGCTTTCGAACGTCAATCGCGACATGCGCATCATGAACGAGGAGCCTTTCGGACCGGTCGCCATCCTCGTTCCTTTCACTAGTCTGGACGAGGCTATGGCGGAAGCAAACAGGCTTCCGTTCGGACTTGCTTCGTATGCATTTACGCAGTCAGCATCGACAATAGCAGCGCTCGAAAAGCGGATGGAAGCGGGGATGCTGACGATAAACCATCTTGGGCTGGCTTTGCCCGAGACTCCGTTCGGGGGGGTGAAGGACAGCGGCCATGGATCGGAAGGCGGGGCAGAGGCAATCGAAGCCTATCTGACAACCAAATTCGTTTCGGAGCGTCACGCTCCGCAAGCATGACTTGTTTGCGGGATACCAAAGCAGACAAAACAGCATCTCTGCTGTTGCGCCACGTCAAAGAAGTGACGAGGGTCGGCGTTCTGCTTACAGCGCAGGCGACGAAAGAATCGGTGCGGAGATCGACATGGACGCCCTGATGCCGATTCTGATTCTACATGACGTAGGCAAGCCTCGACTGTCGAACCGGACAATTCGAGCGGCACGCAGCGTTCGCTCCTCGCTGTTAAAGGAATTAGGGTTCACGAAATCGTAATGTCCCGCGTCGCGCTGTACGCCGTCAACGCTCCCTTTCACCCCGAGACGCCTGAGATGCTGGTGCTCTCGCATGCAGAGTATTTTTCCGCGGACAGTCTCATGATGTTACTTAACGAAAACTTTTTTCTATTAGATATGGGGAAGCGTATCGGTCGAAAAGACAGCATTAAAGAATCATCATATTGTTGGCAATATTGTTGACAATATCTAAATGTAACGCTAGGCTGTTCCAAATAAATCAACCCTGCGACCTTCTCTGGACACACACTGGATTGAACGAAATGTCAGAAACTCATATCTTCCCGCTCGCCAGCATCAAGCGCATCCCGCGTGGCAGCGGCATCGAAACTACGCCACTGGTTACGCACTTCACCGCACCCGGCGCCAAGTTCACGACGGGCATGAGTGTCTATCCCAAGGGACGCGGCGCGCCTCTTCACCAACACAATTGCGACGAACAGGTAACGCTGCTCGAGGGGCAGGGTGAGGTTGAGGTTGATGGCAAGATCACGCCGCTCGTCAAGTATGACACCACATATATTCCGGCAGGAAAGGTGCATGCGTTCCGCAATACGTGTGAAGAGCCGATGCGTATTCTGTGGATCTATAGCTCGATGAAGGTGACACGGACCTTCGAAGGCAGCGACGAAGAGGTTGAGCACCTTTCTGCAAAGGACCTGATGGGCTGAGATCGGCACTTGCGGGTTCACGAGCATGCTTCGCTTGAGCGCCAACATATCGATGATGTTTCAGGAACTGCCGTTTCTGGAGCGATTTTCCGCTGCCCAGCGGGCCGGTTTTGGGGCGGTCGAGATTCAGTATCCGTACGGCTTCACTATTGCGGACCTGTCGGCCGCATGCCGTGAGGTCGATATCCCTCTAGTTTTGTTCAACGCATCTCGCGGCAGCGGCAAGGAGGATCGTGGCCTTGCCTGCTTACCTGGCCGTGAGGTGGAATTCCGCAATTCCATCGAAGTAGCGCTCGATTATTCGGCGGCTCTCGGGAACCGGTTCATCCACGTTCTCAGCGGTGTTCCCACTGCCTCAGTCGCTTCTGAGGAGACGGCATCGGTCTGGCAGGCCAACATTAAGTGGGCAGCGGACAGGACAGCGCGCGCCGGCGTCGGAATCGTCATTGAGGCACTTAATCATCACGATGTTCCCGGTTACTACATTGCATCGCCGGCCCACGCGGTCGATCTGATCCGATCACTAGATATCGAGAAATGTGGCATTCTTTTCGATGCCTACCATTGCGCCAGATCTGGTCTGCCGGTTGTCGAAACTATGCTACCCATCATGGCGTTCATACAGCACATCCAGATTGCCGACGTTCCAATGCGCACAGAACCTGGTAGCGGCCATATTAACTGGGCAAGTGTTTTTTCAGCCATCGAAAACTCGTCCTACACGGGGTTCGTCGGGGCTGAATACACACCGGCCAATACGACGCTGGATGGTTTGGCGTGGGCCATTCCTTACCTCGAAAATTCTAAGTAGTTATGGCGATCAGTATCGGCAGACACTTGGCTCAGGAGTACTGAAATGAACCTTTATTCGAAGTCCATCGCTAAGATCGAAATTGGCCATCAACCCGTTCGTGTTGGCCTGATCGGCGCCGGAAAATTTGGTTCGATGTTTCTTGCGCAAGTGCCGACAACGCCCGGCCTGAAAGTCGTAGCTATAGCTGAGCTCTCGTCGGACCGAGCACGTACCTCCTGCAAGGGTGTCGGCTGGAGCGACGATCTGATCGCGGACACGCGCTTTACCGAAGACACTTTCGACATGATCGGCGCAGCGGACATCGATGTTATCGTCGAGGCGACCGGCCATCCGGCGGCAGGCATTCGCCACGCACGTGCTGCGATTGCAGCGCGTAAACACATAGTCATGGTTAATGTCGAGGCGGATGTTCTCGCCGGCCCTCTTCTTGCCCGGCAGGCTGAGGAAGCAGGTGTAGTCTACACCCTCGCCTATGGCGATCAGCCGGCGCTCATCTGCGAAATGGTCGACTGGGCCCGAACCTGCGGTTTCCACGTTGTGGCAGCCGGAAAAGGCACGAAGTATCTCCCCGTATTCCATACATCGACGCCGGAAACCGTCTGGCGCTTTCGCGGCGTGAACCCCGACGACGCTCGCAAGGGCGGCATGAATGCCCAGATGTTCAACTCCTTCATTGACGGGACCAAATCGGCTATCGAGATGGCCGCGGTTGCCAATGCGACTGGGCTGGTTCCCGCCCCGGACGGATTACGTTTTCCTCCCGCCTCCGCAGACAAGTTGGCACAGGTGCTCTGCGAAAAGAATCTTCACCATCGGGGGCAGGTCGAGGTCGTATCGAGTGTCGAGCGGGACGGAACAATTGTTCCAAACAATCTGCGCTGGGGGGTCTACGTCGTCTTCTCTGCACCTAATGCTTATACTGAACGCTGCTTCCGCGAATACGGTGTCGAAACCGACGAAACTGGCACATTGGCAGCGCTCTACCGGCCATTCCACCTGATCGGTCTTGAATTGAATGTTTCGATATTCTCAGCAGCATTACGGAACGAAGCAACGGGCCGCCCGACGCGATTTGTTGCGGACGTCGTCGCGACCGCCAAGCGCGATATCGCCTCCGGTGAAATGCTGGACGGCGAAGGCGGCTACCTGGTCTGGGGTAAGCTAATGCCGGCGAAGGACAGCCTCTCCATCGGCGGCCTCCCGATCGGCCTGGCTCAAGGCATCCGCGTCAAGCGTACGGTTGCTGTCGGCGCGAGCTTAACTTGGGATGACGTCGAGATAGATGAACAGGACGATGCTTACGCGTTTCGCCGGGAAATGGAAACGTCGTTCGCCTGAACGACAGTCAGCATAAGGATTTGACCATGGTACTTGAGATTGCAGAATTCGACATCATCGCCGGTAAGGAAAGCGATTTTGAAGCAGGCGTACGCGAGGCGCTGCCTCTGTTCATGGCTGCTAAGGGCTATCGCAGTATTGCCCTGAAACGGATCATCGAAAAGCCGGGCAGTTATCGCCTAATGGTGGAATGGGAAAATCTAGAGGACCACACCGTCACTTTCCGTAATTCGGAAGCCTTCCAGAAGTGGCGCGCAATTGTCGGTTCATATATTGCTGACATCTCACGTGTTGATCATTCAGAGGCGGTCATTGAAGCCCCTTGAAATTAAAACCGCTTTTTCGACCAACTAACAACGCTGAGCGACATGATCATACTCGCCGATACAGTCACCAAAGTTGGAAACGATGTACATTCTGCCGTTCTAATATGTGGGTCGCATGGCGGGGTCTATCCCGGTTATCTCGCTGCAAAGGCTGGGATCAGAGGTGTGATTTTTAACGATGCCGGAGGAGGCAAAGACAATGCCGGCATCGGATCGTTTGCCTATCTGGAAGCTCTAGGCATTGCAGCCGCCACAGTCAGTAACACGTCCTGCCGGATCGGGGATGCAACGGATATGGTTGCCCGCGGTTGCATCAGTCGGGCAAACGGTCTGGCAAGGGCACTTGGTGTTGCCAATGGCGAAGCCTGCCTGATGGCAGCAGAGAAGCTGGAAGGGGCTTCCCTGGCGCTAGGACATCAGATTGAGCCGGTGAGGGAGGGGCGCAATGTTTACAGTGCGACCACGAAACGCCGTATTATTCTGATCGATTCAGCAAGTCTCGTATTGCCGGAAGACAAGTACCAGATTGTAGTCACCGGCTCCCATGGGGGACTGCTTAGCGGCAATGATCATTTGGCGCTGCAGACGGAAGCCTATGCTGGCGTCTTTCACGATGCGGGCATCGGCATCGACGGCGCTGGTGTTACGCGGCTTCCAGCACTCGACAGGCGCGGCATTGCCGGAATCGCGGTCAACGGGAATTCGGCCCGGATCGGCGACGCGCGTTCAGTCTTCGAAGACGGCATCATTTCGTGTGTCAACGAGACAGCCTTCGAGCTTGGTGCAATTGTTGGAGAACGCGTGCGCGATAGACTGCTCACCTGGAGCGCAGGTTAGATCACGGTGCGCCCCTTCGGAAATACAAAGTACGTTTTAACTTATAGGTAGGGCAGCAGACCGCAAGCCGGGATCCACTTTTCGGTATTTTACTTCAATTAGGCAAGTTGAAGCAGTATCGCTTCGCCCTGTCCAAAGCCGCCACAGATGGCGCAGACAGCGGTGCCGCCACCTCGAGCACGCAGCCTTTCGATCGCCTGAATGGCGATACGGACACCGCTGGCACCAAGCGGGTGGCCGATTGCGACCGAACCGCCGAATATGTTGGTCCTTTCGCGCAGCATCTCGAGATTGGTTCCAGATTCATCCGCTAGAATGAGCGTGCTGACGAGAGGTGTTGCGGCAAAGGCTTCATTGATCTCGATCACTTCGACATCATCCAACGTCAGTTGATTCCGTCGCAGAACTTGGATGATTCCTGCAGCGGGAATAGACGTTCCGCTTTGCAGATCGCCAGCGAGCTGTACCCAGTCAAGAATCTCGGCTGATTCACCTATGCTTGTATCGGAAAGAATGATTCCTGCCGCCCCATCGGAAAGGCCCGGCGCGTTGCCCGCGGTGATGGTAGTGCTTCCGTTAATTGTTGGCAACTGTGCTAATCGCGCGCTAGTTGAATTTTCACGCGGTCCTTCATCGTCCGAGATCAGCCGGTCGCCGACCTCCAGTGCGTATATCTGGTTTTCGAAAAAGCCGGCCTGTTTCCCCGCGAAGTAACGTTCATGGCTACGTAACGCCCATAGGTCCTGCTCCGGACGACTGATGCCGTATTTGAGGGCTTCTTCAGACGTATACTGAGCGATCGTTTTGTCGCTGACCCTGCCGGAAAGCAGCAACGGATCGAAAAGGGAGAGACTGCTGATCCTGCGGTCATTACCTCGCTGAAGCAGCACAGGTGTGTTTGAAAGGCTTTCGACACCGATCGCTAACGCTTTCCGAGCGCTGCCCGCTTTCAGCCAAGTGGCTGCGTTGGAAATCGCGCTCATGCCAGAGCAGCACGCACGATCAACACCCTGGGATGGCGTCGCATTCGGTAGGCGCGAATGTATAATGCTCTGTCGCAACGTTGTCAGATGAGATCCACCGAGAAGACCTGAGCCACCCTGAACACTTTCCGGAAGCAGCTCTGGATATTCATCACGCTCAAGCAGGCCGTCGATGAGCCGCGTTCCGAGCTGGATGGCATCCAACGATGAAAGACAGCCACGGAATTTTCCAAACGGCGTCCGAGCCAGCGCAGTAACGTAGACTCGCGTCATGTCGCCGCGACCTCCATCTGCCGGATCACTTTTTTGTCGATCTTGCCTGTCGGCGATTTAGGAATCAAGGCCAGCCTGTGGAACTCCTTGGGAGCCTTGAACTGAAGCTGTTCCTTGCAATAGGCTTTGAGAAGATCTTCATCAACGGTTTCGCCGGTGCGCTGGCTATAAAAGCATACTACCTTTTCACCCCAAGTTTCGCAGGTTTTGCCGACAACAGCGACCTCGTCAACGCCGGGGTAGCTGGCTACGACCGTCTCAACCTCGGAAGGATAGATGTTGAAACCACCTGAAATGATCATGTCCTTGATGCGCCCAACCAGGCGGAACAGTCCGGGTTCTTCTTCAAGGCCAAGATCACCGCTGGCGACGTAGCCAGCGCAAATCGTCTCGCGGGTGATCTCAGGCTGGTTCCAGTATCCGGCCATGGTATGCGAGCCCCGAAGATATATCTCTCCAACTTCTCCGCGTTGCACTGGCCTCCCGTTTTCGCCAATGATCTTGATGTGGGCGAATGTGTAGGGCCGACCGACATAATCGGCATGCATGTACTTTTTATCGTTCTTGCGGAAGTCCATGTAGGTACACGTCATCATTGCTTCAGTCTGCCCATAGTTGATGACGATACGGTTGCCGAACACCTCCGCTGCGCGGTCTAGCTGCGCCTGTGTTACCGGCGCAGCGCCGATGCCGATCCACTTCAGCGTCCGGGCTAGAGGGTCATTTTTGTTCGTCGCCTCCACAATACGCATGAGGGTGGTGGGAACGCAGGTCACGATGGTGATCGGGTTGGTACGACTATAGGCGAGCATGCTATCAGTATCGCCACCGGCGAAGACGATATTGGTCGCGCCAGTCAGAAGACCGGCAAACAGGTAGCTCCACGCGGCATGAGTTAGTGGCCCGATGAAGGCTAAATGGTCATCCCTGTCGATGTCCCTGTCAATCAGCATATTGAGATATACAAAAGACCAGTTGCGGTGGGAGAGTGCAACACCTTTCGAGTTGCCCGTTGATCCCGATGTGTAGTTGATAGAGCAGATGTCTTCGGGGTTGAGCCGGTCGAGCCTGTTGAGGAACCGCATGTCGTTCTCGTGCGTCGGTGCAATATCCATGACGTCGACGAGACGTGCCGCGCAGGTGCCGGGAACGAGGTGGCGCGTAGCTTGCTCATAAAGCACCATCGATGGTGTGCAGTCGGCGATGATTTTGCTGATTTCGTTTTGTGAAACCTTGATATTGATGGGAACGCGGATGGCTCCCGCGAGCTCGATTGCTAGTGACACCCAGATGTACTGGTAGGAATTGGTGCAGAGAAGCGCAACCCGGTCGCCCGGCTGAACCATTAAGTTTAAGCTTCCCACAACGCCTCTAACCTTGTCCAGAAGCTCCCCATAGGTTATCTGGTTCGAGCCGAACACAAGGGCGGTCCGGGTACTGTTTTTGCGACTGTTTTCTAAAAGCTCTCGTGCGGGGATCATCGCGCCTATACTTCCTGTTGGGGTTGATCAACGACCTGCGCAGCTCTTGCCGCCATCGACCGGAATACAGACCCCGGTGACGTACTTCGCTTCATCAGAAGCGAGAAAGAGCGACGCGTAAGCAACGTCCCACGCATCGCCCATCTTGCCCATTGGCGACGCCGCATTACGCGCTTTTACCATGTCCTCGACGGTCGAATATTCGGTCGATATCTGCTTGTAAATCAATGGTGTATTCATCACGCCCGGCAGGACCGCGTTGGCGCGGATGCCATGCGGAGCATAGTTGACGGCGAGCGCCCGCGTGAAGTGATTAAGGCCGGCCTTTGAAGCGTAGTAGCCAAAGTAGGGCATCTTATTGATTTGGACCGAAGCAAGCGAAGATATGTTCACGATGGCGCCTGACCCTTGCGCGACCATGACCGGCAGGACATGCTTGCAGGTAAGAAACACGCTGGTCAGATTCGTGTCGAGAGAGAACTGCCATTCCTCCTCCGTCAGCTCAATCGGCCCGCCCATCTTGGTTACACCGACATTGTTGTGCAAAACGTCGATCCGACCATAGCGGTCTTTCACATAGTCAACGACGGACTCGATCTGCGCAGAATCGGTAACGTCCGCACTTAGGGCATCCATTTCATACCCCATTTCAGCAACGCGCCCCTTGGTCTCCTCGGCCGCAGACAGGTGAAGGTCGACACCGATGACCCGCGCCCCTTCCTGTGCGAAAAGGGCAGCAGTGGCCTTCCCATTGCCCCAGCCTTCGCCGGACGATCCGGCGCCAAACAAAAGAATGATCTTGTCCTTCAGGCGGTCTACCATTTTAGACGTCTCCGTGTGATTTTCTATCGGTCCGAGCGAAGCAAGGCGGCGGAAAGCTTCTGCGCCTCTTCGCGCAACAGACCCGCCAACCAGAGCGCCCTGTCGCCGTGAATGCGCTCTGCAATGGCGGTGATGTTGAGTGAGGCGACTGGACGTCCGCCCGCGTCCTTGATTGGCACTGCTACCGCGTTGATGCCGGGAATCATCAATCCTTCGACAAAGGCATAACCTTGGGCACGTGTCTGACGCACCAGCCCGCTGATTTTCTCCGGGCTGAACGTCGGATAGTCGGCTAGCCAACGTCTGTTGGCTTCAATAACAGCCTCGACTTCAGTGGGCGCCAGACTCCCAAGTATAGCGAGCCCTCCAGAGCCGACACCGAGTGGGCGGCTCTGGCCGACATTGAGCGAGAGCGTCCTGATCGGAAAGGCACCCTGTTCCCGACCGAGGCAAACGCTTCTCAGGCCTTCACGTACCTGGATGTAGGCAGTGTCTTCTGTTTCTTCGGCAAGTCGCATCAAGACCGGTTGCGCCAAGGTACCAATCTCGTTCACAGCAGCACTGCGGGCGAGCAAACCAAGGCCGGCGCCGAGATGATAACGGCGCGTGGCCATATCTTGATAGGTGAAACCTTCCTCGCTTAGTGCAGCCAGAATCCTGTGTGTTGTGGTCTTCCCAAAACCGGAAGCCTTGGCCACATCGCCCAAAGCGCCGCCGGAGCCACCGATCTCCGCGAGAACCCGCAGAATCTTTGTGGCTCGGGCGATCGACTTCACAGGCGTCGAATCTTGATTCTGTTCCATCTCGCTATCACTTTTCTATTCCATACTGATGCGCAATTATTCCGCGATACGGAACAAAAGTCGAGGAAGCAAAGCTAAAAAACATTTGTTAAATATCAAAAATCAGCACTCATACACATAATAAGCGCCAAAAATCCCATAAAATCAATCATTTTGTGAATCCATAAATCCAAATTTCCTTAGTTGACAACATATCTATCACATGCAAATGTTCCGAAATCAAAGCAACAAGATTCCGTATCTCGGAACAATATTGGGAGCTCTGCTTATGAAGTCACTTTTCACATCCATGCTCGCCGTATCGACGGTGCTGGCTGGCGTTTCATACGCCAGCGCCGAGGAGCGAACAGCGATCCGCATTGGTCTAACTGTTTCATCCACTGGTCCCTATGCGGTCGCATCTCAGTCTGGCGAACGTGGCATCGGAATCTGGGTCGACGACGTCAACGCACGCGGCGGCATTGAGCTGGATGGTAAGAAGTATCCTGTGGAACTAGTTAAGCGCGATGACCGCAGCGACAAGCAACTCGTCGCGCGGGTCTATGAATCGCTGATCACTGAGGAAAAAGTCGACGCCCTGATTGCGCCATTTAGCTCGACGCTAGTGGGTGTTGCGGCGCCGACCGTCGAATCGCGCGGTGGCTTTATGGTCAGCTGGGCAGGGTCGTCGGACCAATTGTTCCAGCAGGGTTACAAGAATATCGTTTCCGTCACCGCGCAGGCGTCGCAAATTCCTGTCACGAGCATTGCTCTCGCGAGTCAACTCGGCGTTAAGAAGCTTGCAGTGGTGTCCATTGACGAGCCGTTCCCGGCCAGTGCTGCATCGGCAGCAAAGAAAATGGCTGAGGAGGCCGGCATCGAAGTTGTGCTTTTTGAGCACTATGCAAAGGGTACAAGAGACTTCTCGATCTTGCTCCAGAAGGCTCAGGCTGCCGGGGCAGATGGTTTCTACTCGTCATCCTATGATGCTGACTTGATCCCGATGCTTCGTCAGATGCGCGAACGCGAAATCGACTTCTCCTACAACTATATGCTTTATGGTTCATCGCCTGCCGTGCTCGAAACGGGTCCGGATGCCGACTATATCTTCAGCCACACTCAGTTCGATGCAAATGTTAACTGGCCGGTCACTGATGGGTTGGCGACCAAGGAGTTCCTCGCGGCTTATGGCAAGCTTTATCCGAATGCTGCCTACCCGGCGGACTTCCAGACTGCGTTGGCCTATGGCGCTGGCGTGATCCTCGAGAAATCGATAGCAACGGCAAATTCGGTTGAGCCGCAAAAGCTCAAGCAAGCAGCGCTTGATTTTAGCGCTAACACGATCATCGTTTCCGGAGAGTTTAAGATCGACGAAACTGGATTCCAGCGAGGCATGACGCCAATCGTCTTGCAGAAGCAGCCGAACGGTCTGCAGATTGTTGCTCCAGAGGAAGTGAAAACTGCGGATCCGGTTTATCCGATCCCGGCATGGTCCTCGCGTTGAAAACAGCCGGTGTGTCGCTGAAATGCGCGCACCGGTTCATTTCTGGTTATCAGCGCATGCTTGCCAACAGTTACGGCCTGCGCTGGTAGTTTCGTGCAACAGTCAATACAGAGTGTAATATTGTGTCTTCCAGCCGGCTTATTTGGATACGGACATCGATATGGCTCGCGTTTCTTGCCATCTCGGCAGTAGCGCTTGCCCTATTGCCTGTATATGGGTTCAGTCTCGCATTCTGGTTCTATCTCCTTTTGTGGATCACGCTCGCATCAGGACTGAATGTCATGGCCGGGTTCACAGGCTATCTACCATTCGGCTATGTTGCCTTCTATGGCGTCGGTGCCTACGCGACTGCCGTTGCCGTGAAGATGCACGGGCTGCCCATCTGGGGCGGGTTCATTGTAGCCGCGCTGGCGGGGGCACTTCTGAGCTTGCTTTTTGCGCGCACGCTGGTGCTGCGTGGCATCTATTTCTCGATCGTGTCACTTGCTTTGGCGGTGATCTGTCGCCTACTTATCGCAGCTATGCCGGAGGACGTCGCGGGTGGATCCTACGGCATTTCACTCGGTTTCTCAGATCCGGTCGGCGCGTACTACGCCATTTTGGCTCTGTTGCTTGCCACGTTGCTGACGGTGACATGGCTCGCTCAATCCCGGCTGGGTATGGCACTGCGCGCAATCCGCGATGATCCTGACACGGCAGAAACCATTGGTATCAACATCGGCAATGCCCGCCTCAAGGCGTGGGTCCTGTCAGCCGTAATTGCATCACTGACCGGCGGTATTGAGGCTTGGTACACCAGCATCGTTGACACTGAAACGGCTTTCAATCTGCTGGTTAGCACCAAGGCGATTATCTTCGCTGTCGCGGGTGGCCTAGGAACCGTTATCGGTCCGGTTATTGGCACGTTAGTCATGCTCGTCGTTGACGATCTCATCTGGCAGAACTTCCCAATCCTGAACGTCTTCCTGCTCGGCATGGTGATCGTTCTGCTGATGATGTTTTTGCCGAGCGGCATCGTGGGTTCGCTTGTTCGGTACAAGCGTTCACTGCGCCGCTTCCTCTTCTGAGACGGAACCGTTCTCATGCTTACTACGCTATTCATCCAAGCCCTGGTCTCGGGCGTTATCTTGGGCGCTCTCTACGGACTGATAGGCTGTAGCCTGACCATTATCTATGGCTCCATGCGGATCGTAAATTTTTCTCACGGCGAGTTCGTGGTGGCGGGCTGCTATGCAGTGTTTGTGTTTTTTGCGGCGTCCCATCTCCATCCGCTTCTGTCGGTTCCGCTCGTCTTTATTGGCTTTTTCGGTATTGGAGTGTGCCTCTATTTTCTTTTTGTTCCGCGCCTGAGCCGTTCCGACGATCCGGAGGTCGCATCCTTTCTGACTTTCTACGGCGTCTCTCTAATGGCCGGCGCTATCCTGTTGTATTTCTTCGAGGCTGACACGCGCTCGCTGAACTACACGTTTAAGCCAAGCGTCTTCAAGGTTGGCGGTGTATTCATTCCGACCGCACATATGGTGGCGCTTGCTACGGGCATCGCTATCATCGGTGCACTGACTTGGTTCCTCTATCGGACGATCTATGGAAAAGCTCTACGTGCCGCGATTATGAACCGCGACGCCATCCAGATCGTCGGTGTTAACATCGAGCATCTGTCCGCAATGGCGTTCGGCCTCGCGATCGGCCTCGCCGGAACGACAGGCGTACTACTAGCGCTCGTTTTTCCTGCTTTCGGTCCGTTTTCCGGCATCGATTTTACACTGATCGGCTTCGTCGTGATCGTCCTTGGTGGCCTCGGCCATCCGATCGGTGCGATCATTGGCGGCATCGTCTTCGGCATTGCCGAGCAGGTTTCCATCGTCTTCTTGCCGCAGTCGCTCTCCCAGGCCGTCGGCTTCCTGATCCTCATCGGCACGATTGCGCTACGCCCCGCCGGTCTCTTTGGAAAGGTTTACCTGCGATGAAAGCTGCTTCCAAAAAAAACCGGTGCTTCTCCAGATTGGAAGTGGTGTTTCAATGCTCGAAGTAAACGCTCTGCGAAAGGTATTCGGCGGTAACGTTGCCGTCGACACCATCTCCTTCAATGTACCTGACAACAGCATACTTGGTCTGATCGGCGTCAATGGTTCGGGCAAAACGACCATCATGAACTGTATCAACGGTATCTATCACGCCACCGAAGGCTCTATAAGATTTCGAGGCAACGAACTGATCGGTAAGAAGCCGTACGAGATCGCGCGCCTCGGTATCGGTCGCACCTTTCAGGTTCCCAGGTTGTTTCGGCGTCTGACCCTGACGGAGAACCTGATCCTGCCAGTTCTCAACGATAGCCGCAGCAACAAGGAACTGATGGACAAGGCGGAGGCTCTTTTGGCTGACGTCGATCTTCATCGCATCCGCGACAACTATGCGGAGGAACTGTCTGGCGGCCAGCAGAAGCTCGTCGAACTCCTGCGCGTGATGATGCTTGATCCGGAACTGATCCTGCTGGACGAGCCGTTTGCGGGCGTGCATCCGAACCTGTGCAAGATATTTCTAGACCAGATCCTTAAACTGAAGAATGGCGGCAAAAGCTTCATTCTGGTCAGTCACGATCTCACGTCTGTCTATAGCCTGTCGGAACATCTCCTCGTCCTGGATCAGGGCAAGACAATCGCGGAGGGTGACGCCAAAGCGATTCAGACCAATCCCGACGTTATCGAAGCATTCCTAGGACGATGATCATGGCTGGTTCACACACAAACGTTGCACACGGTGAGGTGATCCTCGCGCTGGAAGACGTCTCGGTTTCATACCAGGGTGATATTACCATTCTAGACCATCTCAACCTGTCTGCGCGCAAGGGGACGGTTACGGGCATCATCGGACCGAACGGCGCCGGCAAGTCGACTGCGCTGAAGACCCTCTACGGCTTTCTCAAACCATCGACGGGTCACATCCGCTACAAAGGCGAAAGTCTGAATGGCAAGCCGCCTTTCACGTTCATTGAACGAGGAATCGCATTCGTGCCGCAGAACCGCAGCCTGTTCGGCGATCTGACGGTCGAGGACAACCTGCTACTTGGCTGCTGGGTATTCCGCAAGGATTCCGTTCGGGTGAAACGGGTTCTTGATTCCGCCTATGCCCAGTTCCCGATCCTTGGCGAAAAACGTAGCGACCCCGCTTCGAGCCTCAGCGGCGGGCAGCAGCGCTTTCTTGAACTGGCACGTGCCCTAGCGCTTGAGCCGGAAGTCGTTCTTCTCGATGAGCCGACCGCCATGATTGCACCGCGCCTGTCGCGCGAGATCTATGATTTCATCAAGAAACTGCCGTCGAAGGGCATCACCGTTGTGCTGGTGGATCAGAACGTGCGGCAGTGCGCTGCCGTGTCGGACTATCTGTACGTGTTGGAGCTCGGGCGCAATAAGGCCGAGGGTGGGCGCGAGATGTTTGAAGGCGATTCAGCTCTTCACAAGCTCATTGCCGAATGGCTGGAATACAAGATCGACTGATATGTCGCCGCTATCTATTGCTTCGAGAGCGAATGCTGATGAACTCGCGCAAACTTGCTGACCTTGCCATTCACGAATTGGCGCCACTGCTTGAAACTGGCGATGTCTCCCCGGTTGAGCTGCTGAAGGTATGTTTGCAGCGTATCGAGCAGACGGATTCGACGCTGCGCGCATTTCTTCTCGTGTGTGCTGATAGTGCCCTTGATGCGGCCCGACAAGTCGAACAGGAGATTGCAGAAGGCCACTACAGGGGAAAGCTTCACGGCATTCCGTTCGCCGTTAAGGATCTGCTGGATGTTACTGGATTGCCGACTACTGCGGGTTCACTGCACCTGAAGGACAACATAGCCGACCAGACCGCTACCGTCGTCGAACGCGCTGTGGCGGCAGGAGCAGTTTTTCTCGGCAAGCTCCATATGGTGGAGTTCGCGTTCGGTGGCTGGGGTACCAATACCCACTTCGGTGCACCGCGGAATCCCTGGGATCTGCAAGTACATCGATCACCTGGGGGGTCTTCTAGCGGCTCCGGAGTTGCAGTGGCTGCCGGAATGGTGCCGTTTTCGCTGGCCTCGGATACAGGCGGGTCTATTCGCAGTCCGGCGTCGATGAACGGGATCGTCGGACTGAAGCCAACCCTAGCCAGTGTTAGTACGCATGGTGTGTTCCCACTCAGCCGGACGCTGGATTCGATCGGTACGCTGGCGCGGACGGTGGAAGATGCTGCAATCATATTCGATGCCCTCTCGGGGTCAGATGACCGTGACCCGGCCACATGGGACAGTGCGCCGCCGCGTGTCCTTCGCGGACTGAAAACGACGGTTCGTGGCATGCGCGTCGGTGTTGTCAGCAATGCTCAGTTACCCAATGTGCAATTTGAAGTCCTCGATGCGCTGGAACAGTCGGTAGAGGTCTTTCGTGAACTTGGCGTGGACGTGGTCGACATTGAGCTTCCGAGAAAACCGATCGACTACTGCGTCGGGGCGTCCCATATCATCCGCACCGAAGGTTACGCCAACCTCGCTGATCTGATGACGGAGGATCGTGGTGAGTTCGACCCCTTCGTTCGTGAACGCATACATGCCGGCCGCGGCGGGTCGGCCGCTGACTATGCCACGCGCCTCGCAGAAAGAAGCACCGATATGGTTGCCATGCGCTCGACGCTTGAGGGGCTTGATGCACTGTTACTTCCTACGACGCCGATCGCTTCGCCGCCCCTATCAGAGGTCGACGAGGGCGCGATGCCGCTTTCGGATTTGACCCGGTTCGTCAACTATCTTGGATTGTGCGCGCTCGCCCTTCCGAATGGCTCGAACGGTAATGGCATGCCAATTTCACTGCAGATCGTTGCTCCCGCATTCGGTGAGGATGTGGTGATGCGGCTTGGATGGGCATTTGAGAATGCCACGCAGTGGCACGACCGTCGACCAGACATTTCATCCCTGTTGCTCGGAACGTGCAACCAAAAGACCTGAAGAGGAATATGTCCAATGGCTATAGAGCTTACGGGTGGCGAAGCAATCGCCCGAATGATCTCGCTTTACAAACCCGGACCGATCTATGGCATGGGCGGTTTTCAACTGCTGCCGTTTTACGATGCCGCACGCCGCCTGAAGTTGAAGCACTATCTGATCAATGATGAGCGCGCCGGCATCTTCGCAGCGGACGCTTACGCTAAGGTGTCCGGCCGCGTTGGCCTTGCAGATGCCACGCTCGGGCCAGGCGCAACCAACTTGGTAACTGGCCTCGTCGAAGCGCTTAACGCCGGCACTCCGATGGTCGTACTTGTCGGCGATTCCCACCGCGAGCATTCTTGGAAGAACATGACCCAGGAAAGTCGGCAGATTGAGATCCTCCGTCCGGCGGTGAAGGAACTCCTTCGCATAGAGATCATCTCGCGCATCCCGGAACTGGTCCGCCGCGCGTTTGCCGTCGCGACTTCAGGACGCCCCGGTCCTGTCGTCATAGACGTGCCTGAAGACATCTCACATGGCGTCTACGAATTCGAAGAATCTGATTTCTACGCGGTCGCAGCCCACGAATCTATTCCAGCGATTCGTTGCCGGCCAGATGCGGCCGCATTAGCCGAAGCAGCCGAACTGATTACAGAAGCGCGGATGCCTATCGTTCTGGCTGGCGGCGGCGTGCACCTCAGTGATGCAGCCGATGTGCTGACCGCTTTCTCGCAGGCGTTCAACATGCCTGTCGCACACACGTTGAGCGGAAAGGGCGCAATCCCATGCACTAGCACCCTGAGCGCAGGTCTTTTCGGTCGTTACGATCGTATCGCTAACAAGCTGATTGAGGAGTCTGATCTGATTTTGGTGGTGGGCTGCAAACTTGGCGAGATTGCCACCAAGCGCTTCACGGTTCCCCCACGTGGCAAGCGGATCGTTCATATAGATCTTCTTCCCGAGGAATTTGGGCGCACGACCGATTGTGACTTGGCACTCTGGGGTGACGTGGGAGCGACCATTTCTGAACTTCAGGAGATACTTGCACCGAAGGGAGAGTTCATTCACGCGCGCCAGGCGAACTATGCAGCCGAAGTCGGCAAGCGCATGGAAGCGTGGCGGAGGGATGTCAGCGCTCGCTTGAATTCAGACGAAATTCCGGTCAGCATGGCCCGTTTGTTGACGGAATTGAACAAGGCGCTTCCGGAAGACGGTATCCTGATTGCGGACGGCGGTTTTGCGGCGCATTGGGGCGGGCTGCTTTTCGACACCAAACGCGCCGGACGTGCGTTTGTGCCTGATCGCGGTTTTGCATCTATTGGCTACGGGCTGCCGGCTGCAATCGGCGCGCGCGCAGCCTCGGACACACGTCCGATCTTTGCCATCACCGGTGATGGTGGTTTCAATATGATGCTTGGCGAACTTGAAACCGCACGACGGCTCAAGCTCGATTTTACCATCATAGTGGTGAACAACGCTGCATCCGGCTATATCAAAGCGCTTCAGCATCTCATGTACGGTGCTGAGGGGTATCATGCGTCAGATCTCGAAGAGACCAACTATGCAAAAATCGCGGAGGCGATGGGCGTGCGGGGTATCCGCGTCGAGCATCCAAACCAACTTGAGGAGGCACTGGAGCAGGCAATGTCGGCAAAAGGACCGGTAATCATGGACGTAGTAGTTACACGCGATCCGGCCAAGATGCTGCCGGGCGTCGACAACCGTACCGTCAAGGTCAAAAAGGGCGACCGCATCGCATAATGTAGCCAGCTTTTTGGCATCGCTGAACAGTTGAGCGGGCATGGCGATCAACTCGGAGAATTCAGTGATGCGGCGAATTTCGAGTTGCTAGATGCGGTCACACGTCGGACTGCTGATTACCACTCAGAACTGATTGGATGGATACTTCCTCCTTCTTGTGAGGTGTCACACATAACTTTGGCACATTGCGATGTCGTTGGGAGAGATATCCATCCCATCATTTCTCGGTGGAAATCAACACGGATTGTGATTGTCAACGGCGGAGTAAAAAACGGCCAATGGGCGGAGTAAAACCAGGCCACTTATGGTGCACGTATGAGACCTCCGGGCGGACGTAGCCCGAGCGGGGGTCTCATGCGTGTGCGGTCATTTTCTGAGAGGGCTTCAGCCGGCCTTTCGGGCGCGGCTTTGGGTGAGACGATAGCTGTCGCCATTCATCTCAAGGATGCTGACGTGGTGGGTGATACGATCCAGCAGCGCGCCGGTCAGACGTTCAGATCCGAGCGTTTCGGTCCATTCGTGAAACGGTAGGTTGCTGGTGATCAGGGCGGCTCCGCGCTCGTCTCGCGCCTCCATCATTTCGCTGACCAGGGCAGCCCACTCGACGAGCCCGCCAAGACACTGAAAGCGGGAGCGCACGGTGTTCCCGGGGGCGAGAACATGTTGCGGCGGCCGGATGGCTCGGGGCGCTACTTCACGGTGCGCGCGAGCGCGCATCTGCAGACGTTCCCAGACGACATGATGTTCCACGGCTCGTGGACCGAGACCATGCAGCAGCTAGGCAACGGGGTGCCATGCCAACAGGCGCGGATCGTCGCCTCGGGAGTGCGCGACCGACTGTAGGTCGCATAGATTGCTACGACGGACGAGTAAATGAGGAGCTGATGTGCTGCCCGACTTCGGGTCTGCTACTTGCGGCCAACTAAGATCATGGTGAACAACCAAGCCCTAAACCCCGATCCATCCGCGCTCTGATTAGCTTTGTTGCCCGGGCATGCTCCGGTGTGCCGGGAAACAGCTTTCCGAGTTGCAGGTCAATCATGAGATCCTTGTCTTCGAGGGTTTCGCCGTTGGATTGCGCCAGTTCGGAGAAAACCTGCCTACATTCCCGATCGGTCACCTTCGCATAATTGCGCTCGGTGATGGCTTCGTTTTCATGCCCACCATTGTGGGACCACGCTTTTCGTTGCCGCCGTGTACTACAGTATCTGTCCTTTCGGAAGAACACGTTGTGACGCGCCGAATGCGGATTGAAAAAGGGGAGTTTTGCGGCCTCACTGGCGCGGCGAAAAGCTTTCTCAACGCCGCTTGAGGACGCCCAGGGTTCGATCGGTTCCCTGCTCTTGATTTGCCAGTAAGCGATGCGGCCCAGTTCTTTATCCGGCGGAAACAACGCATCATCACCCATGGCGCCAAAACGCTCAAGTTCTCGGATCCAGTCGGTCAGCGTCTGCTCGAAGATGGGATCTCCCGGAAAGAACCAGGTTGTCTGCGTCTTGCTGTTCTTGATCCGGCTCTCGGTTGCGATCTGAAAGGCGCAGTGACGTTCCAGGTTGATATGCTTGATCCGAAGTGAAGCCGTCGCATTGGCACGTGTGCCAAGCAGGAAAGAAGTTGCCACGATAGCCCGGTCCCGCCGCTCGACAAGTGAATTGCCGGGTATCGATGAAACGAGCAGCACAGCTTCTTCATCAGCTGGGTATGGCCTGGGCTCCGGCTTTTTGGCGCGGGCCGTATCCGCTTTCGACAGGGTTACGTAGTCCGGCAACGACCGCGGCAGTTTCTCCATGTGGTCCTGCTTGATCAACCAATCGAGAAATCGACGGATATGTGAAGCTCGGTGCCTTAACGTGGATATGCTGAGGGAATCGGCTTCATTGGTGTTCGCACGCCTGCGAAGCTCGGTGCGATAGCGATCAACATCATCGTTCGTGTAGCGCTTGAAGTCCTTCCTGCCCAGAAATGCCTCCATTTCCCGAACTGTGGACAAGAGCGCATCAGTCGTCTTTGGGTTGAATCGTCTGCAATAGACTAGATGGGGTAACGGGCTGCCAAGCCGGCCGACGGAGGCAGGGTTGGTGAGAAGGTGGTCGTCCCTCACACTGATGGTGTGAACGGAGTCGGGACGGATCCCGCTCCAAGCATCGAGGAGAGACGACCATGGAGCATTATGCAGGGATTGACGTTTCATTGGAATCTTCGAGCGTGTGCGTTGTCGACGCCAGTGGCAAGATCGTTCGCGAGAGTAAGGTGGCAAGCGAACCGGCAGCGCTGATCGGCTGGTTTGCGTCGCTCGGCTTTGAGCTGGTGCGCATCGGACTGGAAGCTGGCCCCCTATCGCAATGGCTTTATGCGGCCATGCGGCAAGACGGCCTTGCAGTCGAGCTTCTGGAGACGCGGCATGTGCGTGACGCCTTCAAGGCGATGCCGGTGAAGACGGACCGGAATGATGCGCGTGGGATCGCGCAGTTGATGCGGTTGGGTTGGTTCCGGCCGGTGCATTGCAAATCTTTGGCAGCGCAGGAGGTTCGGGCAGTGCTGACGGCGCGCAAGCTGGTTCAATCGAAGTTGCGGGATATGGAGAACAGTGTGCGTGGCATTTTGCGCGGCTTCGGGCTGAAGGTCGGCCCGACCACGCCGCGCCACTTTGCCGAACGCATCCGCGATCTCGTGGTCGGCCATGAGAACCTGCAGATTGTGACGGGGGGACTGCTTTCGGTGCATGCCGTGCTCTTGCGCGAGTTTCAGGCTTTCGAAAAGCAAGTTCGAGCGCTGGTGCGTCAGGATATAAGGACCAGGCAGTTAATGACCACACCGGGAGTGGGGCCGATCGTGGCGCTTACATATGCGTCTGCCATCGACGACCCGGATCGTTTCTCCTCCTCCAAGCAAGTGGGCGCGCATTTCGGGCTGACGCCAAGGCGGTATCAGTCCGGCGAGACCGACTACAGCGGCCGCATCAGCAAGATCGGTGACGCGGCGGTGCGCACGGCGCTGTTTGAAGCCGCCCACATCATGCTGACCAAACCGCTCAAGGGCTGCACGGCGCTCAAGAGTTGGGCGATGCGGATTGCCCGACGTGCCGGAATGAAGAAGGCAAAGGTTGCGCTCGCGCGCAAGCTCGCCGTGATCCTGCACCGCATGCTCGCCAACGGCACCGTCTTCAACGGTGAAGCCAAGTCGATGACGGGGGCCTAAAAAAGGAGAGCCAAGGTTCTCGGGTGGGCCACGACACCAGACCTTCCCGAAGCGAAGTCCCGTCGCCGGGACGATGGATCAGGTCAGACCGTAACAGCCTGCGTGGCATAGCGATCACGCGACTCTAGATTGGTCGACCTCATCCTCTTCAAACCCCATCAGGTGGCGGCTGCGCGCCGACCCCGTACAGAAGCAAGACCCCGGCGACTGGATGACGACAAAGGGATTGACTCACACAGGCCCGTTACAGAAGGGGCTGTTGACGTTCGGGATTCCCAAATCACCTGACTTCTGATTCAAGGTTGCAAACGGAGGAGAGCAACCTTGACCCGAAGAGTCCTATCCAATTCGCAATGGGCGATCATCGAACCATACTGCCTGGGTAAAACCACCGATCCCGGACAAACCGGACGTGACCCACGACTTTTCATGGAGGCAGTCCTCTGGATCGTCCGCACGGGCGCGCAATGGCGCGAATTGCCGGGTGAGTTTGGCAAATGGAATTCTGTATTCAAGCGGTTCCGCAGATGGGTCAAAGCGGATGCTTTCTATTGTATGTTCAAAGCATTAGCCTCAGACGCCGATCTGGAATACGCAATGATCGACGGTACTATCGTCAAGGTTCATCGCTCGGGTCAGGGCGCAAAGGGGACTCTCTGCCAGGCCATTGGACGCTCACGCGGCGGCATAACGACAAAGATACTGGCTCTGACGGATGCGCTCGGTAATCTCGTCGATTTCTGTCTGATGCCAGGGCAAGCTCATGATCTGCGCGAGACCGATGCGTTGATCAGCGGCTTGTCCGCCGGATATTTGCTGGCGGACAGGGCCTTTGACGCGGATTGGCTGCGCAATGGCCTGCTGGATCGCGGCATAACCCCGGTCATACCGCCAAAATCCAACCGGAGGTTCCCGGCAGAGTTCGACAAGGAAACCTACAAATGGCGGCATTTGATCGAAAACTACTTTGGCAAACTGAAGGAAAACAGAGGGATAGCAATGCGCTCTTGCAAAACCGACCAGAGTTTCAAAGCCTTCATCTCAATTGCCGCAACGCTCATTCACACACGGTAAACGTCAACAGCCCCTTCTGTAACGGGCCTGTGTGAGTCAATCCCTTTGTCGTCATCCAGTCGCCGGGGTCTTGCTTCTGTACGGGGTCGGCGCGCAGCCGCCACCTGATGGGGTTTGAAGAGGATGAGGTCGACCAATCTAGAGTCGCGTGATCGCTATGCCACGCAGGCTGTTACGGTCTGACCTGATCCATCGTCCCGGCGACGGGACTTCGCTTCGGGAAGGTCTGGTGTCGTGGCCCACCCGAGAACCTTGGCTCTCCTTTTTTAGGCCCCCGTCATCGACTTGGCTTCACCGTTGAAGACGGTGCCGTTGGCGAGCATGCGGTGCAGGATCACGGCGAGCTTGCGCGCGAGCGCAACCTTTGCCTTCTTCATTCCGGCACGTCGGGCAATCCGCATCGCCCAACTCTTGAGCGCCGTGCAGCCCTTGAGCGGTTTGGTCAGCATGATGTGGGCGGCTTCAAACAGCGCCGTGCGCACCGCCGCGTCACCGATCTTGCTGATGCGGCCGCTGTAGTCGGTCTCGCCGGACTGATACCGCCTTGGCGTCAGCCCGAAATGCGCGCCCACTTGCTTGGAGGAGGAGAAACGATCCGGGTCGTCGATGGCAGACGCATATGTAAGCGCCACGATCGGCCCCACTCCCGGTGTGGTCATTAACTGCCTGGTCCTTATATCCTGACGCACCAGCGCTCGAACTTGCTTTCGAAAGCCTGAAACTCGCGCAAGAGCACGGCATGCACCGAAAGCAGTCCCCCCGTCACAATCTGCAGGTTCTCATGGCCGACCACGAGATCGCGGATGCGTTCGGCAAAGTGGCGCGGCGTGGTCGGGCCGACCTTCAGCCCGAAGCCGCGCAAAATGCCACGCACACTGTTCTCCATATCCCGCAACTTCGATTGAACCAGCTTGCGCGCCGTCAGCACTGCCCGAACCTCCTGCGCTGCCAAAGATTTGCAATGCACCGGCCGGAACCAACCCAACCGCATCAACTGCGCGATCCCACGCGCATCATTCCGGTCCGTCTTCACCGGCATCGCCTTGAAGGCGTCACGCACATGCCGCGTCTCCAGAAGCTCGACTGCAAGGCCGTCTTGCCGCATGGCCGCATAAAGCCATTGCGATAGGGGGCCAGCTTCCAGTCCGATGCGCACCAGCTCAAAGCCGAGCGACGCAAACCAGCCGATCAGCGCTGCCGGTTCGCTTGCCACCTTACTCTCGCGAACGATCTTGCCACTGGCGTCGACAACGCACACGCTCGAAGATTCCAATGAAACGTCAATCCCTGCATAATGCTCCATGGTCGTCTCTCCTCGATGCTTGGAGCGGGATCCGTCCCGACTCCGTTCACACCATCAGTGTGAGGGACGACCACCTTCTCACCAACCCTGCCTCCGTCGGCCGGCTTGGCAGCCCGTTACCCCATCTAGGAAGTTATAAATCACGCGTTCGTTGTTTTTGTTCCAAGCGGGCACTGAAAGGGGGCTCTGATTACAAAATTCAGCTGGAAAATGAGCCGCATATTCGCCGACGTGCGGCGGATGCTCGAGGTTGCCCGTACCTATCCGTCTCCAAGGGTGCCACTTCGACCGCTGAGCATATACACGATGCTGCTACTGGCCTATTGCGCGGGCTTACGGCGTGGCGAGCTTGCCCGTCTCGATCTTGGTGACGTTGACCTGCAGGGCGGTACGATAACCATCCGGCAGACCAAGTTCTTCAAGACCCGGATACTGCCGCTACCCGACAGCGTTGTAGTCGAGCTTAGGGCCTACATCGATGCCCGGCGGCGTGCCGGTGGATCACAAGATGCGCGTTCCGGCCTGTTCTGGCACCAGCGAGGCGACGGCCATTACACGCCGGAAATGATCACTTGGCTGCTTGCCGACATCATTCGCCGCGCTGGGTTGAAGCCATTGCGAGGAAAAACAGGGCCTCGCGTTCATGACCTCCGCCACTCGATGGTCGTGAACAGGATCCTCGAATGGTACCGAACGGGCATCAATCCACTGGATCGCCTGCCGTTCCTCGCGACCTATCTCGGCCACCGGGACATCAACTCCACCCTGGTCTACATCACCGTCACGCAGGAGCTGCTGCATTACGCAAATGAACGGTTCCGGGTGGTTGGCGCACCGTGCCTCAGCCTGGACCAGGAGGTGCGGCCATGAGCAAGGTTGACCGGTTCCCGGACCTGATGCGCGCGTTCTTCTACGAATGGCTGGTCGAGCAGCGCAACGCGTCTATCCATACGGTTCGATCATACCGCGATACCTGGCGGTTGTTGCTCCGGTTCGTCGCTCAGCGCACTGGGAAGAAGGTGGCTATGATCACGCTGGCAGATCTAGCCGCCAGCGAGGTCGCCGCGTTCCTCAGTCACACCGAATATCACCGTGGCGGTACGATCGGCACGCGCAACTGCCGGCTTGCGGCGATCCGCAGCTTCTTCCACTTCGTGGCCACCAGGGATCCCGGATCGATCGCGCAATGCGTGGAAATCCTCAATATACCGATCAAGCGCGCTCCGGTGTCGGAACCGAGCTATCTGGATCCGGCGGAAGTGACGGCGATCCTCGCTCAGCCAGACCGTTCGACCGTTGAGGGCATGCGGGATCATGTACTACTCTCGTTCCTCTACAATAGCGGCGCACGAATACAGGAAGCGCTCGACCTGTGCCCTGAAGCAATCCGGTTCGAAAGCCCGAACTGCGTGCGCCTGACCGGCAAGGGCCGGAAGGAACGTATCTGCCCGCTCTGGCCGGAAACCGTGATGTTGCTGAAGAAACTGCTTGAGCGGCAACCACGGGCACCCGACCAGCGGCTGTTCGTCAACCGCTATGGCGAGCCACTCAGCGCCTCGGGGGTCCGCTTCAAACTCACCGCCTACGTAAAGACGGCGGCCGAAACCACGCCAACGCTGCGGGCCAAGCACGTAACGCCACACGCCTTCCGGCACGCCACCGCCGTGCACCTCATCTCGGCAGGCGTCGACGTTACGGTCATCCGCAGTTGGCTCGGTCATGTCAGCCTCGATACCACCAACCACTATGCCAGGGCCAATCTGGAAACGAAGCGGAAAGCTCTGGAAAAAGTCACCGTTCCAGCCATACCCGGCAGCCAATCATCCTGGAAGCGCGATACCAGCGTGCTCACCTGGCTCGACACGCTCTGAAATAATGCGGAGGAACATGGATAAAATCGGCCAAAATCCGCCGATCAGGCCGCGCTCCTCCGCATTATGGGTACCTCGTGATTATTGAAGTTATGACGAGGTGAGCATAACTTGACATAAGGCCGCACATAAAGCGGCGACATCAACCGCGGCTGATGACCAACCTCAACGCAAAATCTGCCCACGTGGTGCGCGCCGCCGCATGCTTCGATTGCGACTATACAGGGCTGTATGGAAGCAAGGACTTCATGGAGCCGGTGACGCCGCACCCGCTTGCGGTAGACTACCGCTCCACGTTCATGTAACCCGGCAAGGCTGCAGCTGTTTTTGCCCAAATCAATGCCCAAAAATCGAGATGTTCATATCGTCCTCCTCCTCAACCAAAACACCGCACAATATCAGCGGTCCGGGTCGAGGGGCAGTTCATCCCATTAGGTCTGCTCGCATACGCCTGCAAGGCAGGGTCAGCCGCCAGGTGGAAAGCTGACGGCGCATGGCGAATGGATTGGCGGTCGCATCGCCGAGAATAGCGAAGTGACGCTCGACGAACTGTGCGTCGAACTCGCCGGGCGTGGCGTTGACGTGCATCGTTCGATCATTGGCCGGTTTCTCCATCGGCTTGGTGAGAGCGGCGGTGCAAAATTAGTCCACGGTAGCGGCGGGATTGTCCCGCATCGGGCGGCGTATGTCTGATGATTGCCCTCAAAATTGGATGATTTTGCATGCTTTAACAAGTCGCATTTGAAATCTGAATCCAGCATTGCACAGACGGCTTTTCGATAATGTTTTCAGCTGGTGATTTAACGGATTGATTCGACGCTCGCTATTCCACGCGTGCGTTTCAGAAGGAAATGGCGTTGATAGTCGGTGACGCAAACGGTAAGCCCTTTGCAAGGAGCGAAATTTGGGTGATGAGCAAGAAATGAGTCAAACAGCATCCGTAAATCCGATCCCGCTATCGCGACGTCGCGGATTGTTTTACCCGGCGTTTGCCTGGTCCGGCTTCACCTCAGCGTTCGCTTCCATCATTGTTGGCCACCGACTTCAGCTAGGGCTCGGAACGCCGGATGCACTCTTTGCAGTTGTACTCGGCAGTTGGTTGTTGTTCGTCTACTCAGCAGCAATCGGATTCGCCGCCGGTCGTTGGGGGCTGAATTCCCAACTTACACTCGAAGCCGTTTTTGGGCGAACAGGTGCCATCCTCCCGGGTCTTCTGCTCGCTTTTCTTGTCACCGGCTGGTATGCGTTTCATGTTGTATTGACGACCTCCCTGCTTTCCGAGATGGCAACGTCCCATGTTTCCCCAGGATTGTGGATCGGGCTGGTTGGGATTGTTTTCGCGCTGCCTGTCGTCTTGGGATACAGCCACGGATTCAATCTGACTGCCGTCGCATTTCCAGCCATGGTGGTGTTTGTCACCATCGTCCTGTTGACCGATATCCTGCCAAAGTGGCCAATTCTTTTGGATGGTCCGCTTGATGGGACGCTATCTTTCGGGACGGGAGTCTGCATTGCCTTTGGCACTTTTGTCGTCAGCGGCACGATGACCGGAGACATCGTCCGATACTGCCGGACCGGAAACGAGGCTATTCAAGCGACCGTTATCGGATTTCTCCTTTCCAATTTTCCTTTTCTGGTTTGCGGAGTCTTGATTGGGGCTGTGGGATTGGAGCCAGCGAGTTTTTTCACCTCCTACCACCCTTTATCTATCGTGCTTCTTCTTCTTGTGCTGATAGCACACTGGACGACTTGCGATGCATGTCTTGCCAATGCAAGCGTTACGCTGAAAAGGGCGTTCCCCGGATTGTCCTGGGCCTTGTTGAGCAGTGCTGCCGCCGTGATCGGCATTGCGATCGCAATCAGTGATCAGGTTGCGGATGTATTCAACTGGGTGATGTTTCTGGTTGTCGTGGTACCCCCAATTGGCGGTGTCATTCTTGCTGACTATTACGTCCTCCGCGCAAATGGCGGCTTTTCACGAGCTCGCAGCGGTCACTTCAATTATGCAGCCCTTCTGGCCACGGCGATCGCTATTGCAACGACCTTTATTGCCTGGCGCGCGCTTCCCGATATTGTAAGTCCCCTGATTGGTGCCCCATTGGCGGCCATAACCTATCTTTTGCTGGCGAGTATCGCCCCCGCAATGCTTGGAGCCGGAATCGGGGTCGAACGATACGGCGCCGAAGCCATTGATTGACAACGATGGTGATCATCTCCCCTGACAACGTAAAGAAAGCCCCGCTTGAGGCGAGAACCGGCATTGTGGTGATCATTCTGGTTTCGTCGTTGGCCTTCCTGCTGTTTCAGGCGCGCATGCACGTTAGGGAAGCTCTGGTGCTTCAAGAAACCAAACTCGCCTTCGACGCCATGGCATACCAGGTATCGCAGCAAGATGGTGCGGCCGCCGCGCGTGGTGTTGCGGTTCGATCCGAAGATGCCGATCCCTATACCATTGTGATTTCCGGATCATATGCGGCGATCCCCTCGGAGGAATTTAAACAATTGGGTTTTGCGCGTCAGGAGTTTTTGGATACGGGTGGAAAGTTCGTCATTTTGCAAGGCCGCTTCTTCGCTTCGATCGTGACTGGCGATAGTGTTGCAATGTCGGTGATGTCTCTTTCCACAGTTGCGACGGGCCTCTTGTCGCGGATGGTTGCAGATATTGCGGGGGTCGCTTTTCTCGGATTTCTAATGCTCTTGGTTCGTGAGAGCAGAATGAGCGACTATGAAGTCCGAAGACTGCTGGATGCGTCGCCGGTGGCACTGTTTGTGCTGGATTCCGAGGGTGATACCCAGTTTGCCAACAAGGCGGCGCTGGAATTGTTTCACGGCAACACGGCAGCGACGCTCAAGGAGTTCGGAACTAGCCTGAATGCACTGTCGGAGGTCTTCGATTGGCTGCTGACAGCAGGAAACGGAGGCGATCTAACGCAGATGCGGGAGTTTCGTCTGCCGAGCGGACGGCACCTAGCGATCTCGCGACAATTTATCTTGATTCGGTCTCGCTCAGCCATCATCGGAAGTGCTGCCGATATCACTGTTCGGTATGAAGCCGAACATGCTCTCATGAAGGCTAAAGATGCTGCAGAGGCGCTTGGACGTATGAAATCAGAATCTCTTGCGATGATAAGCCATGAATTGAAGACGCCGGTCAGCGGCATCCTGGGACTCGCCCAATTGCTGTCGGGGCAACGGCTAACAGACAAAGCACGACGTATCGTGGACAAGACGATTCAGGTCGCGAAAACCTTGACTGTGATCATTAATGATATCGTGGATCTCGCTGTTCTTGAAGCAGGACACATGCGGCTCGACTACGTGACTTTCGACCCCAAGGATACGATAGCCACCGCCGTGATGCTCGCAAGTGCGGAGGCCTTGCAGAAAGGTATTGCCGTACGGATCGATGTTGACGACTCCATCCCACCGATGGTCAATGGTGATCCTGCAAGATTGCAACAGATAATCATCAACCTGGTCGGCAACGCCATTAAGTTCACCGATGCGGGTCATGTGGAAGTGCGTGCCAGCGCGACAGGGTTTAAAGCGGATAATTTCGAGTTTCTGCTTGAGGTTGAGGATACTGGCATTGGGATCGCACCCAATGTCATACCAAAATTGTTTCAGCCCTTTTCCCAAGGGGATACCGGCAGCCGGCGAAGATACGAGGGTACCGGGCTGGGACTTGCTATCAGCAAGCGAATTACCGAGATGATGCAGGGTCATATTACAGTTGAAAGCATGCTTGGTAGCGGTACGACGTTTAGCGTTATGTTGCCGATGATGCAGGGGAAGGCGTTGCCGACGACCCCGCTCGTGATGACCGCCAGAGTTCTGGTTGTTGACGACGTTCCTCTCAATTTACAGGTAATTTCCGGGTTGCTACGCGCCAATGGATGCACCGTTGAGGTGGCTGCAAGCGGAGAGGAGGCCTTGGAGATTCTGCGTGAGATGGTTTTTGATCTGGTACTTATGGATATACGCATGCCCGGTATGGACGGCGTAGCGACCACTGTAACCGTTCGCGCTGATCCCGGCCTCGCAAAAAATGCCGGTATGATTGTCGGCCTTACGGCCAGTCCGCTTCCCACGGACAAGCCGCTTTATAGGCTACGGGGGTTTGACGAGGTGGTTGGCAAGCCGGTCGAACTCAACCATCTTAATCAGTTGTTGGAGAGTTGGTCGGCCTCGCCACGGACGGAAACCCCGTATCCGCAACGAATTGTGAGGATTAGCCAGCAACTCGGCGTAGCTCGCACACGACGCATTCTTGACGCATTCATCGATTTGGCTTCCCAGGCAGCGGAAGATCTTGCTGCCTCCTGTTCGCGGCTCGATTTCGCCGAGGTGCGGGAGACGGCTCACCGCCTATCTGGCGCGGCTTCGAATATCGGTCTTGCCGAGTTGTCTGACGAAGCCACCAAGCTGGAAGACGCCGCTACAACAGGCGACACGCTCGCGGTTGGCGATGTGTGCGCGCGCGTCATCGGAATGATTGTTGCGGCCCGCCCCGCTCTTGTATCGTGGGCTGGCAGCGATGATCTTACTGCGCAAAAAGATAGCCTACCCCATGAACGGTTGTAATCAATGCGGGTTTGTCTGGATCGCGCTCGATCTTTCGTCGCAAGCGGCGAACCAGTGTGTCGATTGTCCGGTCGGTGGTGTCCCAGTGTCGACGGGGCGTGGTGGCCATGAGGCGCTCCCGCGACATGACCTGGCCGGCATTGCGAGACAAAGCGTACAGCAATTCGAATTCTGCGGTTGTTAGAGAGACAGGCCTTCCTGTTTCGTCGGTAAGGTTTCTTTTGCCGATATCCAAGACGAAGCGGTCGAATTTCAGCTGCGACGGTCGGCTCGCCAGATGAGCGTGCCCAACCCGCCGCAGCAGGTTGCGAACACGCGGTAGCAGTTCGCGTTCATCCAGCGGTTTTGCTATATAGTCGTCGGCGCCGTATTCGAGGCCGATGATCCGGTCTACCTTGTCGTTGCGCCCGGCAATAAGGATTATGCCTATCTCGGACTTCTCCCGCAGTTCACGGGTAAGCGCCAGTCCGTCACGTCCCGGCAGCCGAATGTCGAGGAGGACCAAATCCAGCGGTTTGGAGCGCATTATCCGGTCGAGGCCAGTTGCATCGCCTGCACAGCAGACCTCATAGCCCTCTTCTTCCAGAAACCCCGCAAGTGTCTCCCGGATTGAGGGGTCGTCATCGACAACGGCCAGTCTATGAGTTGAATCTGCTGTCAATTCGCTGCCCCTTCTGTTCACATTTTTTAACAATTTTCCTCGCTCTATTCAAGCCTTGGTCGAGACTCGTTGACACGCAGCGGCAATGGTTGGCTGTGAAACTACAAAAGGAGGGGCGCGCGACTTAGTGACGGCAACATCTTTGGCGCGCGCGACGAGGGCGGGAGATCATTGTGGCCGAAGAGTGCACGCGACGCCCGGCAGGCACCGCGCCTGGCAGTCGAAAATAGAAATTTCTGGATCCAGTCAACATGAGGAGCAAGGCATGAGCGATGTCGAATTGGGAAAATTAACTGCATCCCAGATTGCAGGCAGAGTAAGAAACAAATCCATCAGTGCAATGGAAGTTACTGAAGCTGCTATCCGCCGTATGGAAAGCATTGATGATAAAGTACATGCTTTTTGTACACAAGCTCCGGACCTTGCGCGCAAAATGGCGGCGAAGGTCGATTCCGCAATTGCTTCTGGGAGGGATCCTGGCCCGCTCGCCGGCGTACCTATTGGGATCAAAGATCTGATAGCTACCAAGGAATTGAAGACTGTATGTGGTTCGAAGGCTTATGAAAACTTCACGCCCGAGGAAGACGACGTTGTTGTTGAGCGCCTGCGCGATGCCGGTGCCATTTTCCTTGGCAAAACCAACGTGCCCGAATTCGGATACAGCGGTGTCGGACACAACCCTGTTTTCGAAACCACAAGGAACCCTTGGAATACGGATTTAACGCCGGGCGGATCGAGTGCCGGGTCGGGCGCTGCGGTTGCTGCCGGCATGTGTCCGTTAGCCGTAGCCTCCGATGGGGGTGGGTCCATCCGCATTCCGGCCGCTCACTGCGGTTTGGTCGGAATAAAGGCCTCGATGGGGCGTGTACCACTCTATCCGGGGTGCCGCGACGAGCGTTACCCGGGAATCTCGAGTTGGGAATCATTGGAGCATATTGGTCCAGTGAGCCGTACGGTTGAGGACAGCGCTCTAATGCTATCGGTGATGGCGGGACCGGATGCTCGTGATCGGCACACAATTCCTACAGTCGACGTAGATTGGATGGACCTTTCTGTCGACAAGATGAGAGGAAAGAGGATCGCGCTCAGCCTGGACTTTGGTTACTTGGCCGTTGACCCGGAAGTGCGCGCGTTGGTGACTTCTGCGGCGAAGGTTTTCGAGCGCGATTTGAAGTGCCACGTCGAAGAAGTTACCCCCGATTGGGAGAACCCCTATGACGATTTCTGGGGTATCGTCGCTTTGGAAACCGATCTCGTTGGAATGCGCGAGATGGTGGATAAGCACCGCCACGAAATGACGCCGCATCTCGGGGAGTGTCATAAACTCTGTGTATCTGGCCCGGCCCATGCGGGTTTCAGATATGGTCACGCATTGAAGCGCTCGTCGAACATGATAGCGAATTGATTGCGGGCAGCAAACCATTCGCGGACATTTCTGCCGCCTTTCTCAAAGTTGCGGATGGCCAGATAGATCAGTTTTGTGGCGGCTTCTTCGGTCGGGAATGATCCGCGCGTCTTGATTGATTTTCGGATCACGCGGTTCAGGCTTTCGATGGCATTCGTTGTATAAATGATCTTGCGGATCGCCGGATCGAAGGCGAAGAACGGGATCACTTCGGCCCAGGCCCTCCGCCAGGCCGGGGCTATGGAAGCGTATTTTCCGGCCCATTTCCCCTCGAACGCGTCCAACTCGGCCGCCGCTTGGTCGGCGGTCGCAGCGCTGTAAATCCGGCGCAGATCAACGGCCACGATCTTGCGGTCCTTCCAACTGCAAAAGTTCAGGGAATGGCGCACCAAATGCACGATGCAGGTCTGCACCGTAGCTTCCGGAAAGGCTGCGGTAATAGCCTCAGGAAAGCCCTTGAGCCCGTCCACAACAGCGATCAGAATGTCCTGCACACCCCGGTTTTTCAGTTCGGTCATCACCGACAGCCAAAACTTGGCCCCTTCATTGTCAGCGATCCACAGGCCCAACACCTCACGCACACCGTCGCGTGAGACGCCCAGGGCTATGTAGACGGCTTTGTTCTTGACCATACGGCTATCAGCGTCACGGATTTTGACCCGCAATGCGTCGAAGATGACGATGGGATACATCCGCTCCAGCGCCCGTGATTGCCATTCCCGAACCTCGTTCAACACGGCGTCGGTCACGCGGCTAATCAGGTCGGGCGAGACCTGCAGGCCATAGACATCTTCGAGATGGGCGCGGATGTCTCGCACCGTCAGCCCTGCCGCGTAGAGACCAATGATCTTCTCATCCATCCCGTCGATCCGGGTCTGGCCCTTCTTCACCAACTCCGGCTCGAAACTGCCATCCCGGTCCCGCGGCACGGCAATCGGCACTTCGCCGTCTTGGCTCTTCAGGCGCTTGCTGGATGTGCCGTTGCGCCGGTTGGACTGGTCCGGCGGCGCGTCCTTGCCCTCTTCATAGCCCAGATGCGCCGTCAGCTCGGCACCCAGCATCCGCTCCATGAGCTTGATCCTGAGCTCTTTCATCAGCCCGGCATCGCCAAGCAAATCTTCAGGCCGCTCGCAGCCCTTCAGAAGTTCGTCAAGCAGTTCCTTGGAAATAGTCATCGTCCTTGCTCCTCTCAGGAAGCATGGACCAAAGCGCAGTTACACAGAAGACCGGACACTCCCGCATCTCGTAGATTTTATTTCCCGGGAATGGAGAGCAGAAGATCTCACGAACGCCAATATGGCGAGAAAGCGGTTTAACAACCGGATGTGGCGCCTGATGCAGGATTACGATTTCCTAGTGACGCCCACTTTGACGACACTGCCGTTCCCGGTCCACATGCAAGGCCCTGAAAAGATCGATGGAAAAATCGTCCATCCCTTCCAGTGGCTGTCTTTCACCCTGCCGATCAATCTCACCGGACAACCGGCTGCATCATTGCCAGCCGGATGGACCGCTAGCGGATTACCGGTGGGTCTACAAATCGCGGGCCGACATCTGGCGGACGGGGACGTTTTGAAGGCGAGTGCAGCTTTTGAGCAAGCGGCACCCTGGGCTGAAAAATGGCCGGCCATCTCAAACTGAAATATATCTACATGGGAGGTTATTATGACTAATTCGAACAACAGCACTAAAGCAACGTGGGATACCGTCTCGGTCTCGGAGGAATGGCACGACAAACCAATACCCATGCGGGGGAGGCTGGGTTTCAAAGAACCGGCAATCGTTTGGGCCGGTTTTGGAGTTGCATTCATATGTGCCGTCATCGGTGGGATTATTCAACAAGGCCTGGGTACAATCAACGCGATTTGGGCCATAATCGTCGGTAATCTTATTCTCTTCGTTTACGCCGCCGCAATAGGCTATCCAGCCGGAAAATGGGGGCTGAATTTTCCTCTGACGATCAAGGCCGTGTTCGGCGGCAAAGGATCATATATACCGATCGCAATTTTGGCGTTGCTTGTAACGGGCTGGTTCGCGTTCCATTCATGGCTAACCGGCGATATCATTAAAGTCGCATTTGGTATTGAAAACAAATTTGCCGTAGGTTTGATTGCCGCCGGGGCAGCGTTATTATACGGAATTCCGGTAATATACGGCATCAAATCAATGTCGTTGGTGCGCAAGATTGCCATACCCGCGATGGTGTTGTTTGCAGCGTATTACATTGTGACGAAAGTTATTCCTGCTGGCGCGCAGATTTGGACGCAAGAAGGAACGGGTGCCATCGGATTTTGGACCGGCGTAAGCATGGCGTGGGCAACTTATGCCGTAAGCGGCACCATGACCGGAGATATAGTTCGATACACGCGCAATGGCGAACAGGCTATTTGGGTAACTGCGGTAGCTTTCGTATTTTCCAATGCGCCCTTCATGATCTTGGGGGCCATCATATCCGCTGCCGTAGGGGATTCAACAGTCCAGTATTTTCTTGATTCTCCGTCTCTATCCGTCCTCATACCAATTGCAATGTTGGGTCTGTTAAGCACGTGGTCAACTGCGGACGCGTGCCTATACAATGCTGCGCTGGGTTTTACGAACGCATTCACAGCTCTCAATTGGCGTAAGGCTGCGTATCTCGGATTGGTGCTTGGCGCTATTGCGGCAGGAACAGGCATCGTGGGTAGTGTGGTTGATTTCTTGCTCCTTATTGGGCTTGTTGTACCGCCAATCGGGGCTGTGATTATCGCTGACTATTTTGTTGTAAGAAGGGGAGTTGGCTTCTCGACCTTCCGGGAGGATCATGTCAACATCGCTGCTATTGTTGCAACATTAGCCGGATTGGGCGCAGGATATCTTATCAGTCAGGCCTATCCGAATTTTATCTTCGGCATTCCTGGCATTGTAGTGGGTGCTTCGGCCTACTTGGTGCTTTGGAAAGTAGCGGGCAATAAACTTGGAGCAAATCTCAGCACGAAAACAAGCACCGCGGAATCCGAAGACCAGCAAACCTCGGTGGCAGTGGCGCCATAGGGAAAAGGTTTCTGCAAACAACGCCGCGGGTACAGTTTGTTCTTTCGGATTTGACGCGCCCGCTGAAGTCGGATGCTTCATGGTTTTTAACAAACGCGCCTTGATAATATTGTCATGGCGCGTTTGCCAGTACTGCACGCACGGCGTTGGCCTGTGACCATATGGGCAAGGGGGTAGGAAACGAACCCACATTCCGGATGACTACTGCGTGGTCACTATCTGCCAGCTACTATGAACCCCTGCAAACATGTGTAGAAGAGGCTCTGGGCTGTTGATTTCCACTCAGAATTGAGCCGGTTTTTTCATCGAGAAGTGAGCCAACTCTGATTGTGGATTTCGGCTTAGGCTGAGGTCAAGGCATGATTAATCTCCTTCTATTTTTTGGCTGTTGCTGAGCTAGCCTTGAAGCGGAAGCTGTTATTTCCGGTCTCCAAGATGTGGCAACGGTGCGTCAGTCGGTCGAGCAGTGCGGTGGTCATCTTGGCATCGCCAAAAACCGTAGCCCATTCGCTGAAGCTCAGGTTGGTGGTGATGACAACACTTGAGCGCTCGTAAAGCTTGCTCAGCAGGTGGAACAGCAGCGCACTGAATAGCCCCTAGATTCATAGACGCCTTCTTCCCTAAATTTGAGGCAAGGAGGCCATCATGAGCACAGCCAAATTCAGTGACGATTTCAAACGCGATGCTGTTCATCAGATCGTTGAGCGGGGTTATCCGGTTGCGGAGGTTTCGAAACGATTGGGTGTCAGTTCCCATTCGCTTTATGCGTGGAAGAAGCGGTTCGGGAAGTCAGGGTCCCGCGATGGTTCTGTCGACGAACAGGCTGCCGAAGTTCGGCGGCTGAAGCTTGAACTGGCGCGTGTGACGGAGGAGCGGGATATCCTAAAAAAGGCAACGGCGTACTTCGCGCGAGATGCAAAGTGAAGTACGTGTTCGTAGCAGAGCATCGCCCGCTGTTCTCGGTGCGTGCGATGTGCCGCTCCCTTCGCATCCAACCCAGCGGCTTCTATGCCTGGCTGAAGAACCCGCTGAGCAATCGGGAGCGGGAAGACGCCCGTCAGACCGAACTTCTCAGGAAGGCGTGGAAGGACAGCGGTAAGGTCTATGGCTATCGCAAGCTTCACGATGACTTGCTGGATCAGGGTGAGACGTGCTGCCCGAACCGCGTTGCACGTCTGGTCAATTTGGCGGGTATCAAAGCGCAGATCGGCTACAAGCGTCGACCTGGCAGCTATGGCGGCAAACCTTCTGTAGTCGTCGACAACACGCTGGACCGCCAGTTCGACGTGGCAGTGCCGGACAAGGTCTGGGTCACCGACATCACCTACATCAAGACCAATGAGGGTTTCGCCTATCTGGCCGTCGTGATCGATCTCTACTCCCGCCGCGTCGTCGGCTGGTCGATGCAAAGCCGTCAGACAACGGACGTCGTGCTGCAGGCTTTGCTCATGGCTGTGTGGAGACGAAAGCCGACGAGCAAGGTGTTAATTCATTCAGACCAAGGCTCTCAGTTCACCAGCATCGACTGGGCATTGTTCCTAAAGCATCACAATCTGCAACACTCAATGAGCCGGCGCGGAAACTGCCATGACAATGCCGTCGCAGAGAGTTTCTTCAACCTGCTCAAGCGTGAACGGATAAGACGTAGGACCTATCGGACCCGAGAAGAAGCCAGGAGGGATGTGTTCGACTACATCGAGATGTTCTACAACCCAAAGCGTAAGCATGTGAGAAACGGGTTGCTGTCGCCCGCCGAGTTCGAACGGCAGCAGAAAACGAGGACCGAGGGCGTCTAGAAAACTCGGGGCTATTCAGAGGTCTATCTCCACGCCTATAAAAGCGTGCCGGAGGCCCGAGCGGGCATTGGTCGATATCTGGCCTTCTATAACACCCGACGCCCACATTCATCCCTTGACCGGCAAACGCCGGATCAGGCTTACTTCAAAGCGCTGAAGCCAATCCTGGTCGAAGCATAATCGAGGCGGAAATCCACTTAACGAAACGCCCTGAACTGTTCAGACGAACCGAGCCACCTCTCAATAGTCGAGAAGAAGCGAACCTTTCGGCAGTGATGCTCGATGGCCTGAATGCTCAGGGCGGTCGCGACAGCCCCAATCGCGATCATGTGAATTGATCTCCCTAATTGTTTTTTGTTTTGAGAACCGCTCGTCTAATCTGGCGACAGCACGACTAGAAGGCGCAATCAGATTTCGCTCGGTCAGTTCTATTGGGCAACCGAGCTACGACGAAGTACTACGAAGTCATTGAATTGACCTCGAATCTTAAGGCGTAGGTAGCTTGCCTAGCCTAGTGTGGACTTGGAAGGAAAACGCACTTAGGTTGCATTGCGTATCGCGAGATTCGGGGGGAGTAGTGGTTTATGAGAGTGCCGAAGTTTGCTGGCAATCACACCAATCGGTCATCGTTAGCACCTGTGTAATGAATAAAAACGAGATGCAGTCTCTTGGTTTAGACGAAATCCGGATGATTGCGGATGGAGATATTGAGAAACTTGCCGCCTTCGCCGCCTCCCCTCGTCTTCATTCGATCGATCTAAAGGGAGATACGCCGCTGCACCTTGCTGCGCGCATAGGCAATCTTGCTCTTTGCGATCTCTTCATCCGTTCAGGTGCTGAACCCGGCGCACTGAACCACGACCGACAGACACCTGCTGATGTGGCTTTTGCCGAAGGTTACGGTCTCGCCGCACAGCTTCTGTCTTCGCTTGTAACGAGGTCACCGGAGACGGCTAGCAAGCGCGAGGTTTCACTTGCGGTCGAGACTGTCCTTTCCGGGCCTGATGCAATTCCAGAACACCGTTTCGCCGTGGTTCAGGAGACGGAGCCAGCAGATGCGACTGTGGATCTCGATGACCTGCTGAATTTCGAGGCGGAGGCAGAACCAGAAGAATTCTTCGGTCAGTACACGGGCGACACGGCATCAGGGACATTTGTAGCGCTGGTAAGTTGGTCACCCGAGGTTTCGGAGGACGAGGGGGCGGACTGGGATCTTGACCTATCACCTGCACCGATTGCCGGAGAGGGCATCGGCTCCAGCACAGCTGTGACCGCCGATCACGGTGCAGAGAGTGACTTCCTGCAGGTACGCAACCGTGGCCGGCGATCGATCAAACGAGCGGTTGTTCAGACCGGCACGAGGATGTCGATCGACCCAGACCTCTGCTTGATTTGGGCAGAGGAAATTCTGGTCAAGGGACGGTGCTCGCTCGATGATATCGACCGCTTGGCCGTCCATTGTGAAGGAAATGGTGATCTCGAAGAACTGAGCATCAATCTCCAGCGCAACCTCGAAGCAGCTGGTTTCGATCTCGATCAGGCGACGGAGCATGATGCCGATCTCTGGGACGCCGTATCGGACACTTCGTCCGATGACCTCGCTGAGGCGATGGAGGCAGCCCTTTCACGTCGGACGCGGCTGCCCGGCACACAGCGCTTCGTCATGGACAAGTCAGATGAGCTGCAACTGCTGGAGCCCATGATACGGGCCAAGCAGGAACTCCAGCTGGGCATCTTGGCCTCAGCGACCGCCGTCGAAACGATCCTCGACGTCATGGACAGCATCCGCGACGGCTCGCGAGACCCCGGCTCGGTCTCCCTGAGAACCATCATTCCTTCGCGCCCGGGCCATGCAGAGACATCCGAAGTAATGGTCGCTGCCGACGCCCTGAAGTCGTGGCACACCACCGGCCGGGTGATGGACGGCAAACGACGAAGAGAAGCACTCGCTGCGCTCGAGGCATTGGATCTCTCTCTGGCATTCCACAAGGAGTTGGTCCGCAGACTGGAACAGTTCCCAGCGTGCCAAGCCGCGGCCAGTCAGCTGGAAGCCGAAATACTGGTCTTCGAATCCGCCACCGAGCACCTTATCCGCGAGCACCTGCCTTACGTGCGTCGCTTTGCCTCGCGGAACGTGGAGGAAGGCGAGGATCCAGAGGACGTCTTCCAGGTGGCGTTCACGGGTCTGCAGCGTTCCACAAGACGATTTGATCCTGAGCGTGGTTATCGCTTCCTCATCTATGCCACTTACTGGATGCGGCAGGCCATCACGCGATGGCGTGCTGATGAAGGCACAGCGATCCGCATCCCCGTGCATCGGAACGAGAAGATCACCAAGCTTGATCACGCTCTCGACAGGCTGGACGTTCGGGTCGGCGGCACCGTTTCTGACCTCGAACTCGCCGAAGAGCTAGAATGGGCAATTGACGAGGTGAGACAGTTCTGCGGCATCCCGCGTGAAGCCCTTTACCCCGCAAGCCTTGACGACTGGGACAACCTGCATAATGGTGAACAACCACGCCTTTCACCCCCGATCCATCCTCGCTCTGATCAATCTTGTTGCCCGGGCATGACGCTGTAGACATGAGAAGCCTTGAAGCAGCGCCTCCAGGCGGACCGCTTCATCTGTCTTCACTCAACCTCGCTTCGAATTCGGCAAGCTCATCGAGCATCCAGCGCGTTGAGCCGCTGCCCAATTTCCTTGGCTGCGGAAAATCGGCTCTTTCCTTGGTCCACCGCCAGATTGTAGCGACGCTAACACTATATCGAGCAGCAACGTGCCTGACGTTGAGAAAGGGCCCCGAATTGCCGTTGGCCGGTAGCTTTCCGGCGTTTCGCCTTCTTCCAGTCAATCTGACGGGCCCGGTCCCTTTGGCCGTTTCAGCCGCTAGATTCCTCGCCGGTGCCGTTGGCACGGGCGGCGCATTCTTGTCTGTAATGGAGACTTGCTCAACCGGTGTACGGTTACACGTTCCAGAAGGAGAAAACTCCTCGGGAGAAAAGAGATCTGTTTGTTTGGATTCGGACGCATTCCGACGTGACATATCTAGCCACCCCCAGCTTGAGGATAAGAACTAGCTACGTCATGTACTGGGGCCAATAAACTACGACTCGTCGCAATTGGTCAAGTGCCGTCGAATGATATCTAAACCCGGCAAATTGCGGCTGAGGCAAAAAATCAATCAAAATGTGGGGCTGCGTGTGGGGTCGAAATCTATGATCGTAAAAAAGTATTTTAAAATCAATTAGGTAGGAAAATAAATGGCGGAGAGAGAGGGATTCGAACCCTCGAGACGGTCACCCGCCTACACACTTTCCAGGCGTGCGCCTTCGACCACTCGGCCACCTCTCCGCATATCCGGTATCGGACGAAAACCCGGCCAGGCCGGCCGCTTTTGGGGCGGTCGTCGCAGCCCGGAAACAGTGCTGCGACGCACTGCAAATATCCGGTCCGGATCGGGCGGCACTATAGTCAAGACGCCTTGCTTGGCAACCGCTATTTGCGCGATTGGCAATACATTGTCGACGCGCCGCCCGCGAGCGGCGCAAACGCGGCCATTGCATGATTGTTTTTGCGCCTCTATGTCAGGGATGCGCTGGTTGAATCCAGCGCTTGAGATTGTTTGGGAGCGGAGGAAGAGATGCGGTTTGTCGCCCGGGTTTTGAGCTTGTTGCTCCTGGTGGTCGCGGTGATCGCCGGTCTGGTTGACGCGATCCAGTCGGTGGCCGCCAATCGCCCGGTGCTTACCCCGTTGATCGAGGCCTGGACCGCAACCAGCCCGGATACGCTGGCGCTGTTGAGCGATCTGTTTGCCGACCGGCTTCCGGGCTGGGCCTGGGATCCGGCAGCGCTCTGGGTTCTGGGGCAGCCGGCATTCGCCGTGTTTCTGGCCCTGTCGCTGATTTTCTATCTCATCGGTTACCGCAGGCCCAAGGCCGCCGGGCGATTTGCGGTGTGAGGTTCTTGCCGTATCTGCGTGGGCGCCGGGCGTGATCTGCCACGGCCAACTCGCAGCGCCGGCGCACCGGTGGGTCAGGACCCGCCCCACTGTTTCATCAAGGGTGACGCCATGTTTCTAATCGACATGTTCAACCGCAAGACTGTTTTGCCCGAGGCCGCGCAGGCGCTTCCGGGCCGGCCCGAAGCAATCGAGACTGCGCCCATCCATGCCGTTGGCGGCGCTGCGCTTAAGGGCCCGTATGCCGGTGGCCTGCAGATCGCGCGGTTCGGCATGGGCAAGTTCTGGGGTGCCGAGCGGCTGTTCTGGAAGCTTCCCGGCGTATCCGTTACCGCGGCCGGCTATGCCGGCGGTTATACGCCAAACCCGACCTACCAGGAAATCGTCACCGGCCTGACCGGCCACGCCCAGACCGTGCTGATTGTCTTTGATCCGGATACCATCGGCTACCGGGACTTGCTCACGGTATTCTTCGAAAACCATGATCCCACCCAGGGCATGCGCCAGGGCAGCGATGTGGGAACCTTCTTCCGCTCGGTGATCCACACCGCTGACGCGGCCCAGGCGGCGGAGGCCAAAGTTGCACGCACGAATTACCAGGCAGCGCTTGTGGCGGCAGGGCATGGGGGCAAGATCACCACCGAGATCAAGCCGGCGCCGGAATTCTATTACGCCGAAGCCCATCACCAGCAATATCTGGCCAAGAATCCCGGCGGCCAGAGCGGTCTCAAGCCGACCGGCGTGCGCTTTCCGGCCGGTTGACAGAGCGATCCCACGGTCGTCGCGAAAGTGACGTAAAGTCAGCCATGTTCCGGCCTTTGATGCTAAAAATCGGCGTTGTATTTCTGCCCGAAGCCATGCAAGGTGAGGGCTTCCGGCCCAACGTGGCCGGCAATTCCGCAGGTCTGTCTCAGGTTGAGGCATGCGGGAGGACCCACAAAGATCAACAAGTAACCTACAGGGCTGCATATCATGAAACGCACGCTTTTGAGCCTCGTCGCACTGGCCGCCATGTCGGCTTCCGCCTTGGCCGCCGACATCAAGCCGGCCATCATCTACGACCTTGGCGGCAAGTTCGACAAATCCTTCAATGAGGCTGCCTATAATGGCGCCGAGAAGTTCAAGGAAGAAACCGGCACCGAATACCGGGATTTCGAAATCTCCAACGACGCCCAGCGTGAGCAGGCCTTGCGCCGTTTTGCGCGCGACGGCAACAACCCGATCGTCGTTCCCGGTTTTTCGTGGTCGGCAACGCTGGAAAAGGTTGCCGCGGAATATCCCGACACCAGCTTCATCATCATCGATTCGGTGGTCGATCTGCCCAATGTCCGCTCGGTTCTCTACAAGGAGCACGAAGGCTCCTACCTGGTCGGCGTGATGGCTGCCAAGGCGTCTGAGACCGGCACGGTAAGCTTCGTCGGCGGCATGGACATCCCGCTGATCCGCAATTTTGCCTGCGGCTACAAGGGCGGCGTTCTGGCCACCAATCCCGACGCCAAGGTGCTTGAAGCCATGACCGGCACCACACCCGAAGCCTGGAACGATCCGGTCAAGGGCGGCGAAATCGCCAAGTCGCAGATGGACCAGGGCTCCGACGTGATCTACGCGGCTGCCGGCGGCACCGGTATCGGTGTCATGCAGGCCACTGCCGACGCCGGCAAGCTCGGCATTGGCGTCGATTCCAACCAGAACGGCCTGCAGCCGGGCAAGATCCTCACCTCGATGCTCAAGCGCGTCGATGTTGCGGTCTACAACGGCTTCAATGACGTCAAGAACGACGAATTCACCTCCGGGCTGAATTTCCTCGGCTTGGCCGAAGGTGGTGTCGATTACGCCATGGACGACAACAATGCGCCGCTGGTCGACGACGAGATGAAGGCAGCGGTTGAATCCGCCAAGGCCGACATCATCTCCGGCAAGATCGAAGTCCACAACTACAATGACGACAACGCCTGCCCCTACTGAGGCAAGGCCCCGGCGCCCGCGCCGGATTGTGAAAACCGATCCGGCCGGGCCTTTGCCCGGCCGTTTTGTTGCGCGGTCGCGCCCGCCCGGGCTATAGCCCGCCAGATGCATGTCGCGCCGTATCGGCCTATCCGATCGATAACGGACATGCGTTGGTTGAATGCTGCTACTGCGTCCCTTGCGCGTCCACATGGGATGCCCGGCGCGGTAAAAAACAACAGGGATCTTCACCAATGGCCGAAATCCGCACCCACAAGGGCGATCTCTCCGCTGATGCAATGGCGCGCTATACCGGCGACATCGCCATCGACACCGAAACGCTCGGGCTCGTGCCACGCCGCGACCGGCTCTGCGTGGTTCAGCTTTCCCCCGGCGACGGTTCGGCCGATGTGATCCAGATCGCCCGCGGCCAGACCAGCGCGCCCAATCTGCAAGCCCTTCTGGCTGACCGGACACGGCGCAAGCTGTTTCATTACGGTCGGTTTGACATTGCCGTATTGTTCAACACCTTCGGGGTGACCGCCGAGCCGGTGTTCTGCACCAAGATCGCCTCTCGGCTGACACGCACCTATACCGACCGCCACGGCCTCAAGGACGTGACCAAGGAGTTGCTCGGCATCGACCTGTCCAAACAGCAGCAATCCTCTGACTGGGCCGCTGAGACGCTGACACAAGCACAACTCGATTATGCGGCGTCGGATGTGCTGCATCTGCATGCGCTGACCGAGAAGCTGACCGAACGGCTGGTGCGTGACGGGCGCGAAGCCCATGCCAAGGCCTGTTTCGAATTTCTGCCGACCCGCGCCAAGCTCGATCTGTTGGGCTGGGACGAAACCGACATTTTCGCCCATAGCTGACGCGGAACGCCGAGGCATGCGAAAGCAGCGCCGCGCGAAAAATTCGCCGGGGTGTGAGCATGGCATTCCGGAGGGCCGCACGCGGGTTTTGCCTTACGGAAAGTGATAAAGGGGTGACGCAACACGCGCGCGGCCCGAATTTAGCCGGATGATGTCCGCATCCGACAGACGGTTTCCTGCCCTTGCCAGATGGCCTGGACGAAGGCCGAGGGCAAGGACCCAAAAATCGCTGTCCGGCACGTCTTTCCGGTCAAACAACCAGAAATCCGCCACAGGCCCGGACCGGTGTCCCATCCCTGATCCCGCCCGAAGGCAAGACAGCGATGCGAGGCCGGCCGGTGGCTGGCTTGGCCCGTTGATCCCGCAAGGGAGGCCGGGCTGCCAGCGGAGCCGCGATTGGTCGCCGCCTCCTCAAGAGTTTTCCGGCACGTTACCGACAAACCCGAAAGGCATTCCTCCCGCCTGGCTCGAAGCGTTCGCGATCCATCCGGCAGCGGAAGCAGGGCGAGTATGACAGGGGGCCGGATGGTGTGGATGAAATGGTGGGGTATTTGTTCGTCACTGCCCTGCGGCATCGTCATGCCGGACTTGATTCGGGATCCAGCAGGCGAGCGTCGGCGAGCCGGGAAACCATTGCCATATCTTGGTTTTTTGACAAAAGGCTTCTCGCGCCCGCAGAAGCGGGCGCTGCTGGATCCCGGATCAAGTCCGGCATGACGGTGGGGAGAGGGTGGCATTTTTTATGCTTCGTCTTCCTCGGCCCCCGAGCCGAGGATCCATACCGTGATCCATCAGCGCATGGCGGTATTCGGAGGGATTGCGGAATGGATCCTATGGTCGGAGCCATAGGATGACGACGGTGGGGGTGGGTGAGCCGGAAAATCGCCGCATCCTGTATCCGTTTAACCTGCCTATTTGCCTTCGACAGAGCCCCACCCGGATCGGCCGCGCTAGCGCTTGCCTCGCCGGCCTCGCCTTAAGGCGGTGGAGCGCGCCCATCAAAAAACCCGCCGGATCGCTCCGGCGGGTTTTATTTGTCAGAAGTCAGATCCGGGAAGGATCAGTCTTCGCTGTTCTGCTTCTTCAGGGCTGCGCCCAGAATGTCGCCGAGCGAGGCGCCCGAGTCGGACGAACCGAACTGTGCAACAGCCTGCTTCTCTTCGGCGATTTCCAGCGCCTTGATCGACAGCGTGACCTTGCGGTCCTTGCGCGAGAAGTTGGTGACGCGAGCGTCGAGCGTCTGGCCAACCGAGAAACGCTCAGGGCGCTGCTCGTCGCGGTCACGCGACAGGTCGGAGCGGCGGATGAACGAGGACAGGTCTTCGTGATCAACCAGGATCACTTCAAGACCGCCATCGGTAACCGCGGTCACCTTGGCAGAGACAACAGCGTTCTTGCGCAGGTCGCCCGAAGCGGCGGCGTCGCCGATCGAGTCCTTGCCAAGCTGCTTGATGCCCAGCGAGATGCGTTCCTTGTCGACATCGACGTCAAGCACGACGGCCTTGACCATGTCGCCCTTGTTGAACTCCTCGATGACCTGTTCGCCCGGACGGTTCCAGTCGAGGTCGGAGAGGTGAACCATGCCGTCGACATCGCCTTCGAGGCCGATGAACAGGCCGAATTCGGTCTTGTTCTTGACTTCGCCTTCGACTTCGGTGCCGGCAGGGTGGCTCTGTGCGAACACTTCCCAAGGATTCTCGAGCGTCTGCTTGAGGCCAAGCGAAATGCGGCGCTTGTTGGGGTCGACTTCGAGAACGACCACGTCAACTTCCTGTGTTGTCGACAGGATCTTGCCGGGATGCACGTTCTTCTTGGTCCAGGACATTTCCGAAACGTGGATCAGGCCTTCGATGCCCGGCTCCAGTTCGACGAATGCGCCGTAGTCGGTGATGTTGGTCACGGTACCGGTGATGCGCTTGCCGGCCGGGTACTTGACGCCGATACCATCCCACGGATCGCTTTCCAGTTGCTTCATGCCCAGCGAGATGCGGTGTGTTTCCTGGTTGATGCGGATGATCTGGACCTTGACGGTCTGACCGATCGACAGGATTTCCGACGGGTGGTTGACGCGGCGCCATGCCATGTCGGTCACGTGCAGCAGGCCGTCGATGCCGCCAAGATCAACGAACGCACCGTAATCGGTGATGTTCTTGACCATGCCTTCAACGGTCTGGCCTTCTTCGAGGTTCTGCACGATTTCCGAACGCTGTTCGGCACGGCTCTCTTCGAGCACGGTACGGCGCGAGACCACGATGTTGCCGCGACGCTTGTCCATCTTGAGGATTTCAAACGGCTGCGGGATGTGCATCAGCGGGGATACGTCGCGGATCGGACGGATGTCCACCTGGCTGCGCGGCAGGAAGGCCACGGCGCCATCCAGATCGACGGTGAAGCCGCCCTTGACCTGGTTGAAGATCACGCCTTCGACGCGTTCCTGGGCATTGAACTTCTCTTCCAGACGGACCCAGCTTTCCTCGCGGCGAGCCTTCTCGCGCGACAGCATGGCTTCGCCCAGCGCGTTTTCGATGCGCTCGACATAGACTTCGACTTCATCGCCGACATTCAGCGTGCCGTCTTTCGCCTTGGCGCCGAATTCCTTCAGCGGCACGCGGCCTTCGACCTTGAGACCGACGTCGATGATGGCGACGTCCTTCTCGATGGCCATCACGATGCCCTTGGCGACATAGCCTTCGGCGAGGTCCTGCGTGGCAAGCGATTCAGCAAACAGGGATGCGAAATCCTCTGTCATGGTTTCGGTTTGTGACATGAATTCTCCTGGCGACCGCAAGAATAGATGGTTGAGCGGTCGGATGCGCCTGGTTCGTGTTGATCGGACCGGCGATGCCTGTCTGCCCTGAGCCATCATCAAAGAGGCAGGGCAAGTACGGCGCGGGACAGGCTCGCTGGCGTTAGTTCAGTGCTCGAGCGCAGCGTCCACGAGGACACGGGCAGCTTCGAACGCGGCTTCTATACCCATTTCGGTAGTATCTAGCAAGTGCGCATCGTCGGCAGGACGCAATGGCGAGTCTTCACGCGCAGCATCCCTGGCGTCGCGTTTCTGCAGGTCGGCGATGATGTCGGCAATGTCGGCAGTTCCACCGCCACGTATGATCTCTTCGCAGCGCCGCCGGGCGCGAACCTGAGGGCTTGCGGTGACATAGAACTTGATCAGCGCGTCGGGGCAGACGACCGTGCCGATGTCGCGGCCGTCGAGCACGGCACCGGGCGGGTTTGCGGCAAAGGCGCGCTGCGCCTCCACCAGCGCGCGCCGCACCTTTGGCATCACCGCCACCTTTGACGCGGCTTCGCCGACATCATGGACAGCAAGCACCGACCGGTCGAGCCCGGACAGATCAAGCCCGCGCGCCACATCCGCCGCCAGCGCTTCGTCGTCGAGCGGCAGGCCGCGGTCGAGCAGCGCCTTGGCCGTGGCGCGGTAGGTCAGCCCGGTATCGAGATGGTGGAGGCCGTAATGCGCGGCGAGGCGGCGCGACAGCGTGCCCTTGCCGGCGGCTGCCGGCCCGTCAATGGCGATGATGATGTTGGGTCTGCCTGGGTTCACTGCCATTTCCTCGTCAGTCTAGATCTGGCCATAGAGCCGCACCAGTTCGGCCATTGCCGCGTCTCCATCTTCGGTCAGGCCGGCATGAACGCCCTTGTGGTCGGCCTCCGGGCGGTTCTGGCTCATCTTCCATTTGCCGGTCAATGTGTCGACCGTGATGTCGATGCCGACAATGCCGCGCAATTGCGCCGCCACGTAAGCTTCCGGTGCGTCATCGACCTTCCAGGGCTCGGCCCGGTTTGCCTCGTGCCGGTCGGTCAGTTCGCCCACCTGTTGGCGCAGCCAGTCGCTGCCGGCCTCGATCCGCGCCGCCCCGCGGGCCTGCACCATGGCGTAATTCCAGGTCGGAACCACCTTGCCGTGCTCGGCTTTCGCGCGGTACCACGACGGCGTGATGTAGCTGTCGACGCCTTGGAACACCACCAGCACGCTGGCCCCGTCCTCAATATGGCGCCATTGCCCGTTGGCGCGGGACATATGCGTGCGCAGCCGGGTGATGCCGTCATCGACGGAAACCAGAAACGGCAGCGGATTGGCTTGAAGGTCATCCGCGGACGATGAAATCAGCAGTCCCAGTGGATGCGCGGTAATCAGCGCCTGCATCACGTTCTCATCGGGCTCGGCAAAATGCGGCGGCTGGTACATGGCGTCTCCTCCCGAAGATTTACTTCCGCTCGATGCCGATCGTTACATCGTCAAGATGGTCATAGGGCGCGCGCGCAAACAGTGCCGGGTCTGAAAGCCAGGCCAGCAGCATGTCGAAGCCGTCCACACCCCAGAATACCTCGTGGCCGGTGCCGGTCGGGCATACGAAGCTCGGCACGCCGAAAACGCCGCGCTCGATCGCCTGATCGGTGTTGGCTCTGAGCGCCGCCTTGGCGGCATCATCCTGGGCCAGCGACAGCGGCACGCCGATCAGTTCGGCGAAGGCAGCGAGTTCATCGTCGGTGTCGGGTGCGCGGCCCTGCTCGAAAACGAAGCAGAATGCCGTGCGCACCATCGCCAGATCGGCATCCGCGCCAACCAAAAGCCGCAGCGCCTTGAGCGGATTGAACGGATGGCGCGGTGGAAACCGCATCTCGACGCCATGTTGCAGCCCAAGAAAAACCGATTGCCGGTAGGTATGCAGCCGCTTGGCGGAAATTTCCGCCGGACCGCGCTGGCCCCAATGCGATAGAACAGCGCCAAGCAGCACCGGAACCGGCCTGACCGTGACATCGGCGGGCAATTCGCCCAGTCGCGCCAGCGCCACATGCGCATAGGGCGAAATCAGGTCAAAGCAGAAATCGATCTGCCGGGTGCTCATGACTGGCTGATCTCGGCGCCGAGGCCGGTCATCATGTCCATGAATTCCGGGAAGCTGGTGGCGATGATCCCGCAATCATCGACATAGACCGGATATTCGCTGGCGAGCCCCATCACCAGAAAGCTCATGGCGATGCGGTGATCGAGCCAGGTGTTGACCACGGCCTCCTTGGTGCGCCCGCCGAGCCCCTTGCCGTCGGGCCGGCCGCGCACCGACAGCCAGTCCTCGCCTTCGGTGCAGTCGACGCCGTTGATCTCGAGCCCGCGCGCCACGGCGGCCAACCGGTCGCTTTCCTTGACTCGCAATTCCTCAAGCCCCGGCATCATGGTTTCGCCGCTGGCGAAACTGGCGGCAACGGCCAGCACCGGATATTCGTCAATCATCGACGGCGCGCGTTCGGGCGGCACCGTCACACCCTTGAGTTCCGACGTCCGCACCCGCAGATCGGCCACATCCTCGCCGCCGGCCTGGCGCGGATCGAGGATCTCGATATTGGCGCCCATTTCCTGCAGGGTCAGGATCAGCCCGGTGCGGGTTTCGTTCATCAAGACGTTGCGGATAAGCACGTCCGAATCCGGCACCAGCAGCGCTGCCACCAGCGGAAACGCGGTTGACGACGGATCACCGGGCACATCGATCGATTGCCCGGAAAGCGTGCCGCGGCCTTCAAGCCGAATGGTGCGCACGCCATCGGCGGCGGTTTCAACTTCCAGTGCTGCGCCAAAACCCTTGAGCATCTTTTCGGTGTGATCGCGGGTCATCACCGGTTCGATCACCGTGGTCACGCCGGGAACGTTGAGCCCGGCCAGCAGTACCGCCGATTTGACCTGGGCTGAAGCCATCGGCACCCGGTAGCTGATCGGCGCCGGAGTGTGTGGCCCGCGCAGCGTCACCGGCAGGGTATCGCCTGGCCCCGATTGCACCTGCACGCCCATGAGCCGCAGCGGATCCAGCACCCGGCCCATCGGCCGCCGCGACAGCGACGCATCACCGATGAAGGTGCTGTCGAAATCATATACGCCAACCAGGCCCATGGTCAGCCGGCAGCCGGTGCCGGCATTGCCGAAATCAATCGGGCCTTCAGGCGCAAGCAGGCAGCCATTGCCGACGCCGCGGATGATCCATGTGTCGCCGTCCTTGCGAATCGAGGCACCCATCGCCTGCATCGCCCGGCCGGTATTGATCACATCCTCGCCTTCGAGCAGCCCGGTGATGCGGGTTTCGCCGCTGGCCAGGCCGCCAAACATGAATGATCTGTGGGAAATCGATTTGTCGCCGGGAATGCGGATATCGCCCTTGAGCGAATGGCTTCTGCGGGCGCTGGCGGGGCGGAGAGGCGTTTGTGTGTGGCCCATGGTCTGTTTCCATGCTGATTTTGGGGGTTGAGCCGGAGGCCCGGCCACTACGAGAGGCTGACTACCACAGCCTCAGGGGCTGCGTCATCCGGCTTGCTTGAAAATAACAGTGAGAATGGCTTTGACAGGCGCGTTCAACATCATTATGGGGTCCGGACTCGCCGAAACGGGAAGTCGTGCGCACCAGCGTTCGCTTCCGGCTAGTTCATGAGGCTTCGACAGTGGCAAAACCGGAACTTGGAACAAAACGCGTTTGCCCCGAGACTGGGCGCAAATTCTATGATCTCAATCGAGATCCAATCGTGTCGCCCTACACGGGCAAGACCTATGCAATCTCGTTTTTCGAGGAAACGGCCAAAACCGTAGCCGCGGCGAAAGAGGTTGAGGACGACAAAGAGGAAGAAGTCGCGGAAGTCGAAGAAGAAACGGCTGACGTGGAAATCGTGTCTCTGGAAGAGGCCGATGAGGGCACTGCAAAAACAAGCAAGTCCAGCAAATCCAGCGATCTTCCCGATATCGACGCCGATGACGACGACGACGTTGATATTGACGACGACGATGACGACACCTTCCTCGCCGACGACGATGATGACGACGACGACGATGTCGCCGACATTATTGGCGTCAGCGATGACGAGGACGATCAGTAAGCTGGCGTCTTTCGGCTTTAAAAGCCGGTTGATTGCGGAAACTGTCACCAAGAGTGATTTTTCGTCTTGATCTTGTGCGGCGGCAGACGTAAGAAGCCGCACCTGCCAGCCACGCGAATGCGGCTGGTTGTTCGTGGGGGGCACGGCGGGCAACCGTCTATCCCTCGCGTCCCGGGGCCATAGCTCAGCTGGGAGAGCGCCTGCATGGCATGCAGGAGGTCAGCGGTTCGATCCCGCTTGGCTCCACCAAACCGCCTACCAAGGCTGTGTTTTCCAAGAATCCAAAAAGCCCAACACCTTGACGGTTCGCTGCGGTCCAAATCTCTGATGGATGGGACGGCTGGCGCACGAAATGAGGGCACTCTAACGATTCCGCTTCAAGACCAACGGAACTCTTGTCCCCGGTAACGGCGACGAAGCCGACCGGGTGGGTCTCATTACGCGCGACCTTGCTGCCTCCAGACAACTTTTTGATAACCAAGTGATCTGAAAGGTTGTCCGGCGCGCCCTGGTTTCGGGCAAATCCGCCGTCTTTTACCGGATCTGAAGAGTTTTTCTGCCAATGCTCGGTTTCGGGAAAGGCAGGGATACAACCATGGATGCTATGAGCGACAACCGCCAAGTGCCGCTGTGCATAGATCTGGATGGGACACTGATCGCCACGGATACGCTCTGGGAAGGGCTGATTTCCGTGTTGCTTCGGCGTCCATGGCTGATTTTTTCCGCCATTGCCTGGGCGATTGCCGGCAAAGCGGTGCTTAAGCGCCAGGTGGCTGCGCGCCTCGGGCATGAGGGCAGCGACTGGCCCTACCGTCCCGAAGTCATCGAGCGGATCAATCTGGCCCGCGAGTCCGGCCAGCCGGTCTGGCTGGTAACCGGGGCGGCCCAGACCACCGCCACCGCGATCGCCGACCATCTGGGACTGTTTGACCGGGTGCTGCATTCCACCGATCAGGAAAACCTGACCGCGCTGCGCAAGCGTGACCGCTTGCTGGCGCTGTGCGGTGATGGCGGTTTTGATTATGTCGGCAACAGCCGCGACGATCTGGCGGTGTTTGACTCCGCCCGGCGGGCCATCATCGTTGCCCCCGACGCCGCCGCCAAACGCTGGGGCGCCCGCCACCAGTCCGAAATGCTGCCGCTGGCAAAAGTCTCGCCGCTGGCCATCTTCAAGTCGATCCGCGTCCATCAATGGCTCAAGAACGTGTTGATCGCGGTGCCGGTGGTGCTCAACCACGAATTGGCCGATACCGGCCTGATCCTGGCAGCTTTCGCCGCCTTCTTCTCCTTCAGTTTCCTCGCCTCGACGGTCTATATCGTCAATGACATTTCCGATCTCGCCAATGACAGGCAGCATCCGCGCAAGCGTCTGCGGCCGCTGGCAAGCGGCGCCGTCTCACTGCCGGTGATCAGCGTTTGCGCCGTGGTGTTGCTCTTGGCCTCGATCGCGCTGGCGAGCCTGCTGCCGCCGCTGTTCTGGGTGGTTCTCGCTGTCTATGCGGCAATCACCACCACCTACACTTTCGTGCTCAAGCGCAAGCTGCTGGTCGATGTTTTCACCCTGGCCGCGCTCTATACCGTGCGGATTATCGCCGGCGCGGCTGCAACTGGAACCGAATTGTCGTTCTGGCTGCTGGCGTTCTCGATCTTCTTTTTCCTGAGCCTGGCGCTGGTCAAGCGCTTTGTCGAACTCGACGAACTCGCCGATGACGATGCTACCCAACTGATGGGGCGTTCCTATGTTGGCGGTGACAAGGACATGATTGCCCAGGCAGGCATTGCCTCGGCGTTTTCGGCGGCGATGGTTCTGGCGCTTTATGTCGACAGCAAGGAAGTGGCCTCGATGTATGCGCAGCCCTGGCTGCTGTGGCCCTTGTGTCCGCTGATCCTCTACATGCTGCTCAGGATCTGGATCCTCGCCCGCCGCGCGCAGATGCACGAGGACCCGGTGGTGTTCATCATGCGCGACTGGCGCAGCCAGCTGGCGACGTTTTCCGGGGCGGCGCTGGTCATCCTCGCCACCGTGCAAGTCTGATCGCACGGTGGGATCGAAATGAGTGCGCAGCACAACAGTTGGGGCCGGGTCACGCGGCGGCACCGCGGCACCGCCAATCTCACGGATCTGGCCGGTTCTCAGGCCGATGGCCTGCTGCCGTTCGGCAATGGTCGCTCCTATGGCGACAGTTGCCACAATGACCGGGGCCGGTTGATCACCATGCGTCCGGGTGCGGCCATTCGTGCGTTCGATCCCGAGACCGGCGTGCTGACGGCTGATGCCGGCGTGCTGTTGTCGGATATTCTCGCGCTGGTCATGCCGCAGGGCTATTTTCTCGAAGTCACGCCGGGAACCGCGCAGGTGACGCTCGGCGGCGCCATTGCCAATGATGTGCATGGCAAGAACCATCACCGCCGCGGCACATTTGGCCGCTCGGTGCTGTCCTTCACCCTGCTTTCAAGCGACGGTAGCCGCACGCTCTGCTCGACTTCAGACAACCAGTCCTTGTTTGCCGCGACCATCGGCGGGATGGGGCTGACCGGCGTCATCGAGGCCGCCACCATCCGACTGATGCCGGTGCCCTCGGCCAATGTCCGGCAGACCGCGTTTCGGTTCACCTCGATTGACGGCTATTTCGACGCGATCGACGAGATTGATGCGCGTCATGAATATTCCGTCGCCTGGATTGATCAGCTGGCGCGCGGCGGCAGTCTGGGACGCGGCGCGCTGATGGCCGGCGATCATGCAGAGCACGGTGGTCCGGCTCGCGCACCCTCCGCGCCGCGGCTGGCGGTGCCGTTTTCGCCGCCGGTCAATCTGCTCAACCGGCTGACGCTGAAAGCCTTTAACGCGCTCTATTACGCCCGTGCCCCGAAAACACCGGAGACAGCAATTGTCCCCTGGGCTTCCTATTTCCATCCGCTTGACGCGATTACCGGCTGGAATCGTCTTTACGGGCCGCGCGGCCTGTTCCAGCATCAGAGCGTCTATCCCTTTGAGACCGGCCGAGAGACCACCATCGCGCTCATCGAATGTGCGCAGGCTCATGGTGCCGCTTCGTTCCTGACGGTGCTCAAGCGCTTTGGCGATGTTCCATCCCCGGGGCTACTTTCGTTCCCACGGCCGGGATTTACGCTGACGCTTGATTTCGCCAACAGCGGCGACAGCACGCTGAAAATGCTCAATGCGCTTGATGCGATCGTGCTGAAAGCGGGCGGGGCGCTCAATCCCTACAAGGATCAGCGCATGGGGTCGGAAATGTTCGCCGCCTCGTTTCCGAACTGGCGGGAACTGGAAGCCATGCGCGATCCGGCACTGATGTCGGACCTGTGGCGCCGCACCGCGATGGCGCTGGAACGCGATCAGACGGCAACCAGCGGCATGCCCACAGCCGCCCGGCACTGAGCCACGGCTGTGGATGCTCACCATCAGGCTTGCAACCCTCACCGCCGCTCAGTATCTGAAGGGTGACAAAGGCCCGAAGCCGGACAGGCTCAGGCGCAAGAGCGAACCAAAGGTCAGCCCATCATGCCCCGCATCTCCATTCTCGGCACCGGTGCCTGGGGAACCGCGCTGGCCGCCGCATTTGTCGGCCAGGGCCACCCGGTGCGCCTTTGGGGCCGCAACAGAGCGGTCTGCGAGGAAATATCCAGCCACCACACCAACCGCGCCTATCTCGGCGAGGCACGCCTGCCTGCGGCCCTCAAGGCCAGTACGGACCTGGGTGCGGTGCTGGCCGACGCCGAAATCGTGCTTGTGGTTGCCCCCGCCCAGTCTACCGGGGATCTGGCCGCCCGAATTTCGGCACTGGTTCCCGACAAAGCGGTGCTGATTGCTTGCGCCAAGGGCATCGACAATCGCACCGGCCAGATGCAGAGCGAATTGATTGCCGCGCAACTGCCGCATCACCCGGTTGGCGTTCTTTCCGGTCCGAGTTTTGCTGCCGATGTGGTGCGTGGCCTGCCCACGGCGGTAACCCTCGCCATGCCCGATCTTGAAGCCGCGCAGCAACTGGCGCGGTCGCTGTCAGGGGGCGCGGTGCGGATCTACGCCTCCGACGATGTTACCGGTGTGCAGATTGGCGGATCGCTCAAGAACGTGATGGCGATCGCCGTCGGCATCTGCCGCGGCGGCGGCATGGGCGCCAGCGCAGAAGCAGCGCTGATCACACGCGGCTATGCCGAACTGGTGCGGCTTGGCGTGGCCATGGGCGCGCGTGCAGACACGCTGATGGGGCTCTCGGGACTGGGCGATCTGGTGCTCACCTGCTCGTCGGAACTGTCGCGCAATTTTGCCTATGGCATTGCCGTCGGCAGCGGCCGGGATGTCTCCGACCTGAAGCTTGCCGAGGGGGTGCACACCGTCTCGATTGCCAATCGGATCGCCGAGGATCACGGCATTGCCTGCCCGGTCATGCAGACCGCGGGGCTGGTGTTGTCGGGCAAGATGTCGGCAGCCGAGGCGCGCACCGCACTGATGGCGCGCCCGATCAAGGCTGAAAGCAATAGGGAGCTTGGTTGAAGCACGGCCTGCCGTTGCCGCCGGCAGCGGGGAGAGGTGGATTATTTCGTTGATTCCGCTCGGGCATGAGAGGAATTTTCACTTTTTCCGTGTCAAATGACACCAACCAATTCATGCCGCGTTCGGAAGAATTCATTTGAATGATAACGTGCACGCATTGATTCAAGCAATTACAGCGTGCTTTGCGCATCCAGATGGATCTGCCGCACTGTAGACCAACCGCCGAAAGGCCGCGCCAAGCGGAGCATTTTATGGGCACAAGTCACACCATCACGCCCGTCATTCTGTGCGGCGGCGCCGGTTCCCGGCTATGGCCGATGTCGCGCGATTCCAAGCCCAAACAGTTCCATCGCCTCGTCAACGACAAGACCCTGCTGACCAATACGCTCGAGCGTGTCGACCACAGGGGCGAGGGTCTGCGCTACCTGCCGACCCGGGTTGTCGGTGGCGTCGGCTTTGAATCGCTGCTGGTCGAACAGGGTGAAACCAGCAGCGTCGAGGTCGAGCGCTATGTGCTCGAGCCGCTGATCCGCGATACTGCACCGGCGATTGCCGCCGCGATTGCCGATCTGGCCGAAACCGACCCGGAGCGGATGGTGCTAGTGCTGCCGTCCGATCACCAGATTTCCGATGTGGCAGCGTTTTTTGATGTTGTCCGCACCGGTGCCGAGGCGTTGGCCGCGCGCGGCGGCATCATGACCATCGGCATCGCGCCGACCCGACCCGAAACACAATATGGCTATATCGAGCGCGGCGACGGCGATGGCCCGGTCTATGATGTCTCGCGGTTTCGCGAAAAGCCGGATCTGGAAACGGCAGAGACCTTTCTGCGCTCCGGACGGTTCTTCTGGAATGCCGGCATCTTCATGTTCCGCGCCGGCGAAATGGGCGCCGAACTCGACCGCCAGCAGCCCGAGGTCTGGGCCCAGGCCCGACAGGCAGTCGAGCGCGCCGAAATTGCCGGCAAATGCTACCGGCTCGACAGCGCCGCCTTCGCCGCCAGCCCCAAGATCTCGATCGATTATGCGGTGATGGAAAACGCCAGCCGCATCAGCGTGGTTGCCGCGTCGTTTGACTGGAACGATCTCGGGTCCTGGAACCAGTTGCACGACGGCTCGCCGCTCGACGAGGCCGGCAATGCCAAGTTCGGTGATGTGCTGGCGATCGATGTTCACAACAGCTACCTGCGCTCGGAAGACCGGCTGTTGGCGGTAGCGGGGCTCGACAACATCATCGTCGTTTCCCAGCCCGACGCGCTGCTGATCGTTCACCGCGACAAGGCGCATCTGGTCAAGGACATTGCCGGCCAGGTCAAGCAATCTGGCGAATGGCCGCCGCTGGCTGTGGCCCATTCAGGCCGACGGGTTCCCTCGCCGCGGGTGATCCGCAAATGGCTGTTCGACACCGCGCTGCCGCTTTGGGCCGGTGTCGGCGTCGACCGCGTGCATGGCGGCGTGCATGAAGCGCTCAGCCACGAGGGTGCGCCCGCCGAACTCGGCTACAAGCGGCTCCGGGTGCTGGCCAGGCAGATCTATTGTTTCGCCAATGCAGAACTGCTCGGCTGGGATGGTGACGCGCGCGAGGTGCTGCGCCATTGCTTTAATACGCTGGTGGAGACCGGCTGGCATCCCGATGGTGGCTGGATTCATATCTGGAACGCCGACGGCAGCGTCAAGGATCCGCAGCGCGACACCTACGACCAGTGTTTCGTGCTACTGGCGCTGGCCTGGCTGTGGAAGGCCACCAAATGGCCCGAAGCGCGGGAATGGGCGGAACGCACGATTACCTATATGGACGATCACCTTGTCGATCACGCCCATGGCGGGTTTTATGAATCGAGCCTGCGGCTCGATTACCGCCGTGCCAACCCGCACATGCATTATCTTGAGGCAATGCAGGCCTGGTATGAAGTCACTGGCGAAACTGCATTTCTCGATCGCGCCCAGACTGCGGTGGACCTGTTCACCACAGTGTTCTTCAATCCTGAGAGCTGGAGCGTCACCGAACATTTCGAGCGCGACTGGTCGGTGCGCGCCGACAAGCCGTCCCGCATCGAGCCCGGACATCATTACGAATGGGTGTGGCTGCTGCTGCGCCAGGCGCGGTTTGCCGATCAGCCGCAACTCAAGGAATATTGCCGCAAGCTTTATGCCACCAGCCACGCCTTCGGCCATGCCCGAGGGACTGACGCGGTGTGCGATTCGATGGCGCCGGACGGCTCCGCGATGGTAGGCACCGCGCGGCTGTGGTGCCAGACCGAAGCGCTGAAGGCCGGGCTTTTAAGCCGCGCCGAAGGCTTGCCCGGCGATGAGACGTTGTTCATCCGGATGCTCGACGTGATCTTCAACCGCTACCTGATCACACCTGTGGCCGGTGGCTGGTACGATCAGATCGACCCCAACGGGCGGGTGATATCCAAGGATATGCCGACCAGCACATTCTACCATGTGTTCTGTGCGCTGGTGGAGTATCTCCGGCACGAAGAAATGCTGGGCTGAGCCGTCGGCAGGACGGCCGGCATCAACGCGACATCCAGGGAGTAGCAAATGGCGGCGAAATTTGGCACCAGCGGTCTGCGCGGCCTTGTCGGCGACCTCACCGACGGAACCGCCGCGGCCCATGCGCGGGCCTTTGCCCGGCACTTGCGGCAGACCGGGATGGCGGCCTCAGGCGCACCAATTTACCTCGGTCAGGACATGCGCGCATCAAGCCCGGAAATTGCCGCGCAATGCGCCGCAGCCCTGATTGCCGAAGATCTCCACCCGGTTGATTGCGGCGTCATCCCGACGCCTGCGCTGGCGCTTTACGCGATGAGCCAGGGCGCTGCCGCGCTGATGGTCACCGGCTCGCACATTCCCGACGATCGCAATGGCGTCAAGTTCTATCGGCCCGATGGCGAGATCGATAAGGATGACGAGGCGGCGATCTCGCGGCTTGCGCCCGAGCTGGTCGGGCCGCTGCCAGAAGCAGGCCTGCTCGATACGGATTCCGGAGCCGCCACGCAAGGCTTTATCGCGCGCTATCGCGGTTTCGTGCCGGAGGGGATCTTCGAGGGGCTGCGTGTCGGGGTGTATGAACAAAGTTCTGCCGCCCGCGAGGTCCTTGCGACGGTGCTCGAACAGGCGGGCGCCACGGTGATCAGGCTTGGCCGGTCCGAGGCGTTCATCCCGGTCGATACCGAGGCGGTGTCGGAAGAAACCCACAGGCTGGCAGCGAGCTGGGTCAAGTCCGAAAGGCTCGATGCGCTGGTGTCTGCCGATGGCGATGGCGACCGGCCCTTGCTGGTTGACGAGACCGGCACAGTGCTGCGCGGCGACGCGCTGGGGCTGATTGTTGCCCGTTATCTCGATGCCGACGCCGTTATCACGCCGGTCACCTCCAATTCCGGCATCGAGCAGCGCTGCCGGGCCGAGGTTCACCGCACAAAAGTGGGCTCGCCCTATGTCATCGCCGCAATGGCTGAAGCTCTGCGCGGCAGCAAGGCCCGGGTGATCGGCTTTGAAGCCAATGGCGGCGTGCTCACCGGCAACCGCACCCGCGCGGGGGCCGCTGATCTGGCGCCGCTGCCGACCCGCGACAGCGTCTTGCCGCTCCTCTGCGCCCTGGCTGCCGCGCGTGCCGTCGGCCAAAGCGTCTCGGCCCACGTGGCTGGGCTCGAACTGCCGGTTGCCATCAGCGACCGGATCGAGAATTTTCCCACCGATGTCAGCCAGGCGCTGGTCGCGCGACTATCAGGCGATGAACAGGTCTGCGCGAGCTTTTTCTCAGCGCTCGGGCCTATAGCGCATACCGACCGCACAGATGGTCTCAGGATCACGCTCCAAAACGGCGATATCGTCCACCTCCGCCCCTCCGGCAACGCACCGGAAATGCGGATCTACAGCGAGGCGACGAGTGAAACCAGAGCGCGGGCGCTGATCGCACAGGTAAGGGAGCAGGTTCGCAACAGCACCGGCGGCTGACGCGCCAAGAGCGCTCATACGGTCAGATGCTTGCGGATTTCCGGGTCGTCGAGGGTCTCTGGTGCCCCTGAATGGACCACCTTGCCCCGATCCATGATGTAGATGTGGTCACCGATCTCGCGGCAGAAATCGAGATATTGCTCGACCAGCAAAATGGCGATGCCCTTGTTGCGCAGCACCGTCAGCGCCCGGCCGATATCCTTGATCACCGAGGGCTGAATGCCCTCGGTGGGTTCGTCAAGCACCAAAAGCTTGGGACGGATCACCAGCGCCCGGCCGATTGCCAGTTGCTGCTGCTGACCGCCGGAAAGGTCACCGCCACGCCGCCCGAGCATTTCCTTGAGCACCGGAAACAACTCGAAAACCTCGTCGGGTATGGTTTTCTTGCCGCGCGGTAGCGCTGAAAACCCGGTCTGCAGGTTTTCCTTGACCGTCAAGAGTGGAAAGATCTCGCGGCCCTGCGGCACGAATCCGATCCCGGCGCGGGCGCGGTCGTAGACTTTCCTGGTGGTGAAGGTCTCTCCATCAAACCGTATGTCACCGAAGCTCAGCGGATGGTGCCCGATCAGCGATCGCAGCAGGCTGGTCTTGCCGACGCCGTTGCGTCCCAGAATGCAGGTGATCCTGTCGCTGGCAATCTCCAGGCTGACACCCCTCAGCGCTTCGGCGGCGCCATAATGAAGTCCGGCATTTTCGATCTGCAACATCTGTCGTTCACCTCCCCAGATAGACATCGACAACGCGCTGGTCGGCGCTGACGTGATCGAGCGACCCTTCGGCCAGCACCGAGCCCTCGTGCAGGCAGGTGACCTTGACGCCGAGGTCGCGAATGAAGTCCATGTCGTGCTCGACGACGATCACCGTGTGGGTCTGGGCGATTTCGCGCAACAGCCGCGCGGTTTCGGCGGTTTCCGCATCGGTCATGCCAGCAACCGGCTCGTCGACCAGCAGCAGTTTCGGGTCCTGGGCCAGCAGCATGCCGATTTCCAGCCATTGCTTCTGCCCGTGTGACAGGTTCTCGGCCAGTTCGTGCCGGCGGGCTTCGAGCCGGATGGTCGTGAGAATGCTGTCAATGCGCTCGCTTTCGTCGGTATTGCGGGAACCAAACAGCAGTCCCTTGATCCTGAGCCCGCCGGACATGGCCAAAAGCAGGTTGGTTTCCACCGAGTGGTTTTCGAACACCGTCGGTTTCTGGAACTTGCGGCCGATGCCCATGGTGGCGATCGACGATTCATCATGCTTGGTCAGATCGATCTTGCCGTCGAAAAACACGGTGCCTTCATCGGGACGGGTCTTGCCGGTGATGATGTCCATCATCGTGGTCTTGCCTGCGCCATTGGGACCGATGATGGCCCGCATCTCGCCGGGGCCGACGGCCAGCGACAATTCATTGATCGCCCGGAATCCGTCAAAACTGACCGAGACATTGTCGAGATAAAGCATCGAGGACGTCAGCCGCGCGGTCATGGCCTACTCCGCTGCTTGGGGTTGGGGGGCGGGCAAGGGCGCAGCGCCCTGGCTTGGTCTGCTCTGCCGCCGCTGCCGCGCCCATTGAGACAGCGTACCGACCAGCCCCTTGGGCAGGAACAAGGTGGTCAGCACGAACAGCGCGCCGAGCACGAACAGCCAGTATTCCGGCAGCAAGCCGGTAAACCAGCTCTTGCCGCCATTGACCAGGAACGCGCCGATGGCCGGGCCGACGATGGTGCCGCGCCCGCCGACTGCGGTCCAGATGACAATCTCGATCGAGTTGGCCGGGGCGAACTCGCCCGGGTTGATGATGCCGACCTGCGGCACGTAAAGCGCACCGGCGATTCCGGCCATCATTGCCGACAGGGTCCAGATGAACAGCTTGATGTTTTCCGGTCTGAACCCCAGGAACCGGGTCCGGCTTTCCGCGTCGCGGATCGCTACCAGCACCTTGCCGAAACGCGACGCCGAAATCGCTGCCACCAGCATCAGGAACAGGCTCAGGAACAGCGCGCTGAGGCCAAACAGAGCAGCACGGGTCTCGCGCGCCTGGATGTCGAAGCCGAGAATGTCCTTGAAGTCGGTCAGCCCATTATTGCCACCAAACCCCATGTCGTTGCGGAAAAACGCCAGCAGCAGCGCATAGGTCATGGCCTGGGTGATGATCGACAGATAGACGCCGGAGACCCGCGACCGGAAGGCAAACCAGCCGAAGATGAAGGCGAGCAGGCCGGGCACAGCCATCACCATCAGCGCGGCAAACCAGAACTGGTCAAAGCCGGTCCAGAACCACGGCAGTTGCTGGTAGTCCAGAAACACCATGAAATCGGGCAGCACCGGGTGACCATAGACGCCACGGGTGCCGATCTGGCGCATCAGATACATGCCCATGGCGTAGCCGCCGAGTGCGAAAAACGCGCCATGACCGAGCGAGAGAATGCCGCAATAACCCCAGACCAGATTGAGTGAAACCGCAAGCATCGCGTAACACAGGAATTTGCCCATGAGCGCGACAATATGGTTTGGCACGTGCAACGGCGAGCCCGGCGCGGTCGCAAGGTTGGCAAGCACGATCAGCACGGCGGCGAGGCCGATCAGGGTCACCGCGATCCACGTGCCACGGCCAATCAGGGCGGGGTGCACCTGCGTGCTCATGTCTCCACCGCCCTTCCCTTGAGCGCGAACAGCCCGCGCGGTCGTTTCTGGATGAACAGGATGATGAGGACGAGAACCAGGATCTTGCCGAGCACGGCGCCGGTATAGGGCTCGAGAAACTTGTTGGCGATGCCGAGCGTCATGGCGCCGACCAGGGTTCCCCACAGATTGCCGACGCCGCCAAAGACCACGACCAGGAAGGAATCGATGATGTAGCTCTGGCCCAGGTTGGGCGAGACATTGTCGATCTGCGACAGCGCCACGCCGGCAATGCCGGCAATGCCGGAGCCGAGCCCGAAGGTCATGGCGTCGACCCACGAGGTCTTGATCCCCATCGCGCCAGCCATTCGCCGGTTCTGGGTCACGGCCCGCATTTCCAGCCCCAGTGCCGAGCGGTTGATGATCAGATAGAGCGCAGCAAACACTACCGCGGCGAACACCACGATCCACAACCGGTTCCAGGTGATCGACATCTGCCCGATCTCGAAGGCGCCGGACATCCACGAGGGATTGCCAACTTCGTGGTTGGTGGGCCCGAACAGGGTGCGCACGCTCTGCTGCAGGATCAACGACACGCCCCAGGTGGCGAGCAATGTCTCCAGTGGCCGGCCGTAGAGAAACCGGATCAGCCCGCGCTCCATGATCACGCCGATGGTGCCGCTGACAAGAAAGGCCAGCGGAACGGCAACCAGCAGCGAATAGTCAAACAGTCCCGGCGCGGTGGTGCGGAACACTTCCTGCACGGCGAAGGTGGTGTAGGCGCCCAGCATCACCATCTCGCCATGGGCCATGTTGATCACCCCCATGACGCCGAAGGTGATGGCAAGGCCGATGGCGGCCAGGAGCAGCACCGATCCGAGCGAAATCCCGTACCAGATGTTCTGCGCTGCCGACCAGGCGGCGAGGCTTTCCTCGACCTTGGCAATGCCGGCGTCGAGTTTTGTCTTCAATTCGCCATCGGCAGCATTGGCATAGGCCGACAGCAGCGCCAGTGCCGCGCGGTCGCCCCGGGCTGCAATGATGTCGATGGCTTGGGATTTTTCAGCAAGCGGAGCATCGGTGGCAAGCACCGCCGAGGCGCGTGCTTCAATGAAGGTTGAGCGCACATTGGCATCGGTTTCGGTTTGCAGCGCTTCATCGAGCGCTTCAAGCGCGGAGGCATCCGATTGCTCGAAGATCGTCCGGGCGGCAGTCCGGCGCACATCGGCGGATTTGGCCTTCAGTGTCAGCCCCGAAAGTGCCGCAGCAATCTTGCGCCGGAGCGAATTCTTGATCTTGATTTTCTTCAAACCGGACGCCTCGACGGGGCCGTCCGTGAGCGCTTCGCCGCTTACGGCGTCGCGCAGCACAAGGTTCGGAGCCTCACCCTCGACCACCAGCACCCGGCCGTCGGTGGTGCGGGCCATCAACGTGCCATCTGAAAGGCTGCGCAATGCCAGAGCGGCGCGCGGATCGCCGGTCGCAGCAAGGCGCTCGATGACGGCTTCGACCTGGCTGAATTTCTTGGCTTCGGCGAAGGCGGCGATGATGTCCTCAAGCGAGGGGGCTTGCGCGCCGGCCTTGGCCACAAGCGTCAGCAACATGGTGGTGATCAGAAAAAGGGTGCGCAGCATGGTGTGATGATTTTCCGGGAATGGGGTGGCGACAGGGTTGGGCCGGTGATGTCCGTTGCCGCGTCCAAGGGGTACGGCCGCCCGCGGGGGGGGCAGGCGGCCGCAGTCGTTCTTAGTTGCTGACCGTGCCGACGCAGGTCTCGGTTTCGGTGTTGTAGTTGCCGCATTTCAGGTCGACCCAGTCTGCCTTCAGCACCGCCGATTCCGGCAGGTAGTCGGACCATGCATCACCGGGCACCAGATCGTCGGTCCGCGAAACCACCTCGAACTGGCCGTCGGCCTGGATTTCACCGATCAGCACCGGCTTGGTGATGTGGTGGTTGGCCAGCATTTCCGACATGCCGCCGGTCAGGTTCGGGACCTCGACGCCGACGATGGCGTCAATGACCGCATCAGGATCGGTGGAGCCGGCCTTCTCGACCGCCTTGATCCACATGTTGAAGCCGATGTAATGGGCTTCCATCGGATCGTTGGTAACGCGCTCGGCGCTGGTGAAGGCTTTCCACTTTTCGATGAACGCCGCATTTTCCGGCGCATCGACCGACTGGAAATAGTTCCAGGCAGCCAGGTGGCCGACCAGCGGCGCGGTATCGAAGCCGGCCAGTTCTTCCTCGCCGACCGAGAATGCCACGACCGGAATGTCGGAGGCCTTCACGCCCTGATTGCCGAGTTCCTTGTAAAACGGCACATTGGCGTCGCCATTGACGGTGGAGACAACGGCGGTCTTCTTGCCGGCCGAGCCGAAGCTCTTGATGTCGGAGACGATCGTCTGCCAGTCGGAATGGCCGAACGGCGTATAGTTGATCATGATGTCCTCTTCAGCCACGCCCTTGGATTTGAGGTAGGCTTCGAGGATCTTGTTGGTCGTGCGCGGATACACATAGTCGGTTCCCGCCAGCACCCAGCGTTCGACTTCTTCTTCTTCCATCAGGTAATCGACGGCGGGAATGGCCTGCTGGTTCGGCGCGGCGCCGGTGTAGAACACGTTGCGCTCGCTCTCCTCGCCCTCATACTGAACCGGGTAGAACAGAACGTTGTTGAGTTCCTTGAATACCGGCAGCACCGATTTGCGCGACACCGAGGTCCAGCAGCCGAACACGGCCGATACCTTGTCAGCCGAGATCAGCTCGCGGGCCTTTTCCGCAAACAGCGGCCAGTCGGAGGCCGGGTCGACGACGACGGCTTCCAGTTGCTTGCCGAGCAGGCCGCCCTTGGCGTTCTGCTCCTCGATCAGCATCAGCATGGCGTCCTTGAGGGTCGATTCCGAAATCGCCATCGTGCCCGACAGCGAATGCAGGATGCCGACCTTGATCGTCTCATCGGCCGCGAATGCGGCGGGCAGGCTGATTGCAGTTGCCAAAGTTGCGGCCGAAGCGAGCAGCATGGCCCGGCGAGTAAATTTCGTCATGAAAGTCTCCGTCAGTTGCAGTTGCACCGACGAAAGCAACGCAATGTGTGTGCCAGATTCCCTTTCGGCTGGTATCGCGCTGCGTAGGTATATGTAATTGTTGACCGAATCCGCTCGATGTGACCATAGCGGCGACCGCCGCAAGCGCGACTGGTTACGGCTGTCGACCAACTCGAAAGATTAAAAAATAGTCAAAAACAGAAATTGCCCGAATATCGACCTGTTGGCGGAGCCACATCAGACAGGGGACTGCAGGGCATTGCCAAGATGTTCATGTCTAATTGTAAAAGTGGCTGATGCCCCAGTCTTTCAACTGATGGGACAGACGCACTAATCCGCCAGACCATTGCAGGTTTGCAGGGAACACAAAGATAGGTTTCGGATGTCTGGCCTGGACACCGGGACCGTCGTTTCATGACAAAATTCGAGGACTGTTAAATGAATGAAATGAGCTCCTTCCAGCGCATTTCGCGTGAGCGCGGAGTAGAGTTGGCCACCAAAATTCTGGCAAGAGCGGGATATTCGGATGATCATGCTTCAATCATGATCGAGAACATGGTCGAAGCGCAGGCTCAGGAGTGCCACTCCCATGGTCTGTATCGCCTGATTGACTGCACCAAAGTGGCCAATGCAGGGTTGGTCAATCTAACTGCCGTCCCTGTTGTTACAGACCATGCCGCAAGCGTCGTTAAGGTTGACGCCGGTGGCGGGAATTCATTGCTGGCCTTCAAGAAAGGCCTGGGGTTGCTTTCGGAAAAAGCCAAGGCAAACGGGATTGCTGCGCTCGCCATAAACAACTCATTTCATTATTCAGCACTTTGGTGGGAGGTCGAACTGATCTCGGAATTGGGGCTCGTGGCACTCGCCATGTCACCTACGATGCCATTTGTTGCGCCTTATGGCGGAATCAAGCCGCTGTTGGGCACCAACCCAATGGCGTTCTCGTGGCCGCGTCCGGGTGGTGAGCCCTACACCTTCGATTTTGCCACCAGCGCCGCGGCGCGCGGCGAGGTAGAGATTCGCCGCCGCAGAGGTGAGACACTCCCGCCAGAATGGGCGATCGACAATGAGGGCAACCCAACGACTGACGCCGAAAGGGCCATGTCGGGCGCTCTGCTGCCGTTCGGCAAACATAAAGGGTCGGCCATTTCGATCATGGTGGAGCTTCTGGCCGGTCCCATGATTGGCGATCTTCTAAGCCATCAGACGGGGCAGGTGAACAATACCGAGAACAAGGGTCTTGTACACGGCGAGCTGATTATAGCCATTGATCCAGACCGCTTCGGTGTGTCGGTCGATGCGGCCGAGGGGCTTTTTCAGGAAATTGTCGGACAGGGTGCCCGCTTGCCATCTCAACGCAGACGAACGGCCAGCAAGCGCTCGCAATCAGATGGTCTCTTGATATCGAGTGAACTTCTTGTGGAGCTTACCCAGCTTTGTGACGGCTAAAGGCGATTGTTGCATTACTCGATGCGGGAGTTGTTTTTGAAAATGGCAATATCATACGCTGGTGAACTGTGTCTCGGGTGGGCCCGGATATGGCAATTCTGACTTTGCGGGTTTGGGGTAACCAGCCCTGGTGCTTTCACGTTAGTGCTTGCGGTTCTGCTGGAATCGTTAGGGCCAACTTTATCATTTACCCTGGCACTCGTTGCTGGAGTTCTTGCCACCGCCGGGTTGATTTACGTGTCACCAAAGAAATTGGCGCCGTGAGCGGATTGGAGGCCTCGAAACACCTCCCGGCTTTTGGTAGTTCGAGCGGATGAGGCGAGGACAGCTAGGGTTTCTAATTTCGATGAGCGTTACGAGCAGTTGAGCGCGGGTCAACGGTGCCTTGAGAAGCTGAACGCAATCATTCCGTAGGGTACAATTGAAAGCCAGGTGGCCAAGGTGCAGAATCGTTCCGGCAGATCGAAGGGTGACCGTGGGGAGTATTTCGAGCTCTATTCACCGAGCTACGGGCAGGGGCTTTGTTGAGATCGTGGAATATCGTGGTGGATATCGCGGCTATGGTCAATCCAATGTGTTTTCCAGCGCCTGCACTCTGGGCAAACAGAGGGCAGGGGAGCCTGAATGCGTATTATCACTTTGCAGAAGGTAACAACGTCGGTGCCCGAACCGTTGAAACCTTCTCGCGGAATTTCCGCATGGCCGAATTCTGGGCCCTTACCATCATCCTTTTCGCATTCGCCTTGCTGGTGGCCGAGTTGATCGAAAAGGTCGAATCCAAAGTCGAATTCTATGCAGGAGAAAGACAATGAAAATGTGTAGTGTAGCCGAGAACTACGTTATCGAACCGACAGAAATTCCGGCTATTCCAGTGGCTGGCACCGATAACATGTACCCCGTTCACCGGGTTTATTGCGTGGGGCGGAACTATGCCGCGCACGCAGTTGAAATGGGTCATGATCCCGATAAGGAACCGCCGTTTTTCTTTCAGAAGAACCCTGACAATCTGAATAGCGGCGAAAGGTTTTCCTATCCTCCTGCGACGAATGACGTTCACTACGAGATCGAAATGCTGGTGGCCCTTAAAAGCGGGGGCAAGGATATAGCCCTCGAGAAGGCACTCGATTGCATTTATGGATATGGGGTCGCCCTGGATATGACCCGGCGTGACCTTCAGGGGGAGGCCAAGAAGATGGGTCGCCCCTGGGAAGTCGGCAAGGCGTTTGAGGGGGCTGCACCATGCACGCCAATCGTTCCCGCTACGGCATCCGGTCATCCTTCCCAGGGCGCCATCTGGCTGGACGTTAACGGCGAACGCAAGCAGACCGGAGATCTAAATCAGATGATATGGAAAGTACCGGAAATGATCTCCTACCTTTCGGGCCTGTTCACGTTGATGCCTGGCGATATTATTTTGTCGGGAACGCCTTCCGGTGTTGGCCCAGTCAACCGAGGCGATGTCCTCAAAGGACATATCGACGGTGTTGGCGATCTTGAGATCCGCGTCGTCTGACGGAGCACAAGGCTCATCTCGACCCCATATTCCCGTTCGAGAAGAGATCGCCGGTGAGGACGATGTAGTGTTGTGGCAGGACGAATGTATTCCTGAGTACGACAGGATTGATTCTTACGGCGTAGGAGTTTCAACGAATGGAATAGTTCCTGCGGCGCGTCTAACTACAACTTTCCGTAAAAGGCGACCAGCTCGACCTGGCTGTTCACGTTTGTCTTCTGATAGATGACTTTCAACCGCTGCCGGATACTGGTCGCTTTCAGGCTCATCAGATCCGCAATCATGTTCGGTGTTTTGCCGGCTGACAGCAAATCCACGGTGGTGATTTCGGACTCTGAAAGCTGATAGTTGTCACGCAGGTGCTTCTGCTTCAAGGCATTCATGTTGCTGCATTCAGTGGTAATGACGCAGACTTTGAAGACCATGAAATAGTGCCTCAGGCTGGGTGGGATCTGGATGATCAAAACACTGGTGTTTTGATCATTCTCCCTGAATTGAAACGACTTGCTGAGTGAGATTTCCGGATCGCTTGCGCAAACGTCCCTGATTTCATCGTTCAAATCGCGGCTCATTTGCTTTGGCAGCAATTCCGAAACACGGACCTGATTGCCCAGGTTCCCGTCATTGTCCATGTTGAAACATTGTTCGCCATCAACGTCGAGGACATAGACCTTGGATTTCGTGCCTTTGAAGAACTGGGCAAATGCGGATATCCGCCTGTGGGCAATTTCATCAGCCTTGGCGACCGCCCTTTCCAGAATCGGGCGTATTTTCTCGATCAGCGCCATTTCTGTTTGTGAGATCGGCGGATGGTCATTGGCAAAATGCAGCATCAACCCCCAGTAGCCATTGGGTGTCAGAATGCGAACGGCAGTCAGAACGCCAAAATTGTGCTTGCAAAGAAAGTCTTTGTAGAAGGGCATCTCAGCCTTGGCTGCCCGATCAGGGAAGATGTCATCATCGGTCGAATAGCCTTTCTTGAGCATCAACGGGGTCACTTTTTCGCGCGGGTCGCGCAGGTGCCAACCGCCTTCAATATATTCCCCAAGGGTCATTTTCAGCTTGCTGGAGCATGACATCCACACGCCGCGAAAGGATGGGTCCGTGGGAACGAGAATCGCACCTTCAGCGCCGAAAATATCAACGACTTCATTGCAAACATCTTCCCAATGCTGGGCGTCTTCTGTTGCCAGATTGAGCGCATCGTCCAGGCGGTTCCAAGCGGTTTCCATAGGCGTCCCGAGCAATTGGTTGGATTGGAATTCATGAGATATACCAGATATCTCATGGTGGCACCCGGCATGAGTAACTATTTGATTTTGAATGCAACATGAACAGATAAATCTGTGACAATTCGCCTTGTCAGCCGCTTGTCAGATCTCGCCTCAGCGATGGATTTCGCCTGCTTTTTGCTCTTGGAGCAAAAGCGCCGCCGGAAATGGCCAATGAAAATTCAAAAAAATAGAACCGGCTGACTACCATATGGCAATTCAGTTAGGCTTTCTCCTGCAATACCCCAATACGTGATCCGCACTCTCAACCCTTGATGCGGAGCCAGCAGCGCACTCGGTTGTGCCGCAGTTGTTGATAGATTTGGATTGGGCGCACACCATGTTGAACCGCATTCTTGCCGCTACCGGGACATTGATCCTTATTCTTGCCGCGTCGTTGCCGGGGGCTCAGGCGCAGGAAACAGGTCTGTTGATAGCTGGTGATGCAGTCGTGACCGGGTTTTCCGGAGTTGTGGAGCCGGAGAAGGAAGAGCCGCCACTCGCAGCGTCCCAGGTTCTCGACGAAACATTCATTGACCTTGAGGGCATATCCGCCCGGATCAACAGTCTGGCTGCGCCGGGCTACATCTGGGATGGACGGACCTGGTATGCCGATGCCTATTTCGACATAAAGGCGCGCGATGTCGGCCAGGTTTTCGGAGTTGCGATCGACGATGACCGGTTCCCGAATGTCTATCTGGCGGCGTCGTCGGCTTATGGCCTGTACCGCGTCATGCCTGATGCCGACGACGATGGACGGCCCGAGCGCATAAAGGTTGGTGAGCCTGGCGCCGACTGGATGGACGGCATGTGGGGGACGGCTGACGAGACTGATACGAAACCGAGTCAGGGTGGTCCCGGTTCGATCTGGAAGGTTGATGGAAAATCCGGCAAGATAACGCTTTTCGCCAACATCAAGCACAATGGTGAAGACAATTCTGGCGCCGGACTTGGCAACATCACCTATGTGCCTGAATTCAAGCAATTGTTCGTATCGGATCTGTCGACCGGACTGATCCACCGCCTCGATATGGACGGCGTGGAAATCGAGACCTTCGATCACGGCGTCACAGGCCGCGCATCACTTGAAAAATCACCCTTGCCGTTTGACGCGTCAAATGCGCCGGATTTCGACAGCGCGGATTTTGATCCAGAAGATTCCGAGACCTGGGGCTTTGCCGACGAGGATCGCCGCGTTTACGCATTGGCGTTCCGCAACGGCCGGCTTTATTATTCTGTCGTTGGCGAAAGCCAGATCTGGTCTGTTGGTTTTGAGGAAAAAACCGGCGCGTTTCTGGACAGCGCACGGTGGGAGCTCGATGTTCCCGAAAGGCCGAAGAAACTACCTGTGACAGATATGCTGTTTACGCAGTCTGGCGCGATGGTTCTGGCGCAGCGCGGCGACGTCAAATCAACCTATGACTATGCCAATTTCGCCGATCACGGAAAGTCGCGCCTGCTGCGTTTCTGGCTAGAAACGCCTCAGGATGATCCCGATACGCCAAGCAGGTGGATCGCCGAACCGGAAGAATATGCTGTTGGCTTCAACGGGCAGGAGCGCTCGACCAATGGTGGCGTGGCGCTGAGCTATGGTTACGACAGCCAGGGCTATCTCGACACAACGTCTTGCGAAGCCTCGCTATGGACGACGGGTGAAAACCTGCGTGACAACAAGCTGCTGCAGGAAACGCTGCTTCTGGGTGGCTCACTGGTGATCGATGGCCTTCAGGGCATGCCGATCCGGCCAGTCAAGCAATATGAGAAATTCAACAATTCCCCTCCATGGGCGAGTTACATGTTCGACAATGATCAGTTCAACACTGATCTGGTTGATGAAGACGGCAGACCGACACCCTACAGCGATACAAACACCACCGGGTGGGTCGGCGACGTTGAAATTCTCCGCACCGGGTGTGATGGCGACGCTGTTGCAGGTGGCTGGCCCGAAGGCCCGTTTTATGTGAGTGATTTACCGTACACCGACGATGGTACAGGTGACGACACTCTGCCACCGCCGTCACCACTGCCAACCGCTCCGCAATGCGCTGCGATGACCGGGCAATTCTTCTGCGACGTGAAGACCGGCACTTGGATCTATGACGGCATATTGCGCGCCGAGCCGAACCAGATTGCTGACAAGGTGAAAATTGTTGCCAGCTCCCCCGGTGTGAGTGTCGTGGGCGGGCCATTGATGAGCTATTCCGTCCCCGGTATCCGTCTGACTTTGTCGGGCGGAGCTTCGGGTCAGCTGATCAGCACTGATGTTTGTATTTTTGACGAGGCCGAATCCCAAAAGGGCGGCCCATTCACCTGCTGCAAGGCAACAATTGCTGCCAGCGTTCCCGCTGAAGCATGCGAAAAGGCAGGAGAATGATCATGAGAAATTTCTTTGAAAGAGCGTCGTTCTTCCGGTCTGCAAAAATTTTCACTCTTGGCGCCATGTGTGCGTTGGCGGGTTTGGCGCCGACAGGTCTAAGTGCGCAGGATACTGAATCCGCAAATCCTTGGAGCTTCGAAAAAAACGCCTACAAACCGAACGGCACGCCATGGACCGGGCCCGTCAGTGTTGGCGATACCGTCAAGTATGTGTTGAGCTACACTGGCAACGACGTCGATTTTTCCGGGCCCGTGAAAATTGTCGACACGCTGTCGCCCAGCCAGACTTATGTGGCACCAACCACTGCGGCCCCCGGCTGGACCTTTGGAGCAACGCCCTATTCTTCCGGCAATATGGAAACATATATCAACCCGCAGATAGGGCCGCGAAATTATGTCAGCTTAACCGTGTCCGGTTTGGCTGCACCGGCTCCCGGCGATGGCACTACGCCGATCGTTGTTGACAGCGAGGTCTCTAACACGCCGCCAATTGATACACTTTTTTGCAATGGCGCCCCTGATCCCGATAAATTTGTCTGGGACAGAATAAACATACTGACAGGCGGCGCAGCAGGAACGCTGACAATTACAAAGGGGAACGGATCTCCTGTAACGCTTGACATTAACAGCAGCTCTACAGACTACCCGATGCCTGTCGCTATCGGCACCGGGTCGGAGCCACTTGCAATCGCCTTTATCCCTGGTGCGGGGTCACCTGCGGCAATTGATATCCAGGTTGGGTATGCTGCAGATAAAAATCCAGAAATTTGCTACCAGGCCGAAGTGACCACCTGTGGTCCGGTGACCAATACGGCTGTCATGGGCAGCGCGTCAGCTTCCGGCGCCGGTGAAACCAGCGTCAGCAAGATGGTCAATCTTGGCGAAGCGCAAGGAGAAAGCTGCGAAGCGCCTCCACCGCCGCCAACACAAGCATCCTGCTTGTCGGGCGATCCGACCATTGCCTGCGGCAGCGAACCCGGCACTTTTGTTGTGACGATTGATCCGCTCGGGGCAGGCGGCGAATTGCCTGCCTATGTCGAAGTGGATTCGCTTACGACTGGCATCACACTTTCATCGTCGACACATGTTGTCCCGGTTAGAAACGGCCAGGCGCAGTTCACGCTCGTCGGTGCAAATCCTGGCGATACAATCAAGCTTATGGTTTCCGGTTCCACTTTAGATCTGTCGTCTGAAACCGGCATGAGCATCTGCTGCAATGGCGAAATCGAAATCACCATTCCCGAAGACATCGAATGCGGCCACAATGGCTATGACCTTGCCGTTGCGAAAACCGGCGCCACAAGTCCGGCGCCGGAGGCACCTTACTATTCCTTTGAAATCACGGTCTCCAACCTCGGGGACGAGATTGGAGATGCCGGTTCAATCCAGGTCACAGATATTGTGCCCGACGGCATGGTCTTTGATACTGCCACTGGTACGGATTGGACCTGCGATAGTCTGCCCGCCAACGCCGGTGATTCAGTCGTTTGCACTTACACGGGAGCCGGACCGGTTGGTGCAGGGCAAGTTCTGTCGCCGATCAGCATTGCCGTGACGGCAACCGGAGAAGGACCTTTCGGCGCTTTCGAAAACTGCGCGATTGTCGGTACCGAAGAATCCGCAAATCTGCATGATGCGCATGCGTTCAACAATCAAAGCTGCGTGACAGTTGACAAGCCGGAAACCGATGATCCGACTGACGAAGTTGTGACGGACATCCCAGCCTATACGATCGAAAAAACCTGTGACGACAGCGACGCTGGCCTGCAATGCACGATCGTCGTCACAACAAATGGTGTTCCGTTTGACGGAGCTTTGACCATCAACGACACCCTCAATGTGGACGACACGAGCGGTATGAGCATCGTTGGGCCAGATGGCACGGCATGCGACGATGCCAGCATGTCTTGCACAATTACTCACAATACGATTTCCAGCTATAGCCCGCCAAATACGGCAACGTTCACAGTTGATATGCCAGCTTCAGACCAGGAAGGCTTGATGAATTGTGCCTCGGGCTCCCACTCAACCATGGCGCAGCAGTCAGATTGCGTCTTGCTTGGCGGTGATTTTGATCAACCCAATTCCCCGCCGGAAGTGGCAGGAACCTGTGAGACAGACTTCATCTTTGTCGTTGATAAATCAGGATCACTCAATGAGGACGCCAGCGGCAATTACAGCACACAACGCGCTAGCAAAGTGTCGATGGCGGTCAGAAACATGGCCAAAATTGCGGTCGGAAATGGATCGCAAGCCTCTTTGATCGAGTTTGATTCTGGTGCCACAGTTCCCACTACGATGAGCTCCGCCAGCCTTGACGCAATTGCCAGTTCCTATTGGATGTCAGCCGGTGGCGGCACAAATTGGGAGGCAGCGCTGATTGCTGCGGATTCAATCCTGCCCAATGGCGGCCGTGATACGATCATGTATTTCATTACGGATGGTCGTCCAACGGCTTATGTGGACGGCAGTGGCAACACGGTGAACCTGCCGGACAACGCTGCCTCGTGGCTCAGCGCAACCAATGAAGCAATTCCGGTGGTAAACAGTATATATGCGAAGGGCGTAAAAATAATTGGCGTCGGAGCTTCGGATTCCAACGGCATGTTCGTATCTACGTATTTGGATGCATTGCTTGGCGGAAATACCCAAGGTTCAAGTTTCTCCAATCTTCAGACAGATCTGGCGCAGAGCGTTGGGGATATGTGCCCGAATATTTTCTTGGACAAGTATATGGCAGGCACCAAGAGCAGGACCGTCAGGTTTAGCAGCGGCGATCCGGCGACCAAGCGCATTCCTGTCACGTTGACGGTTCAGAACCCGACCTCCAGCCCAATGACGTCAGTTGTTGTGGGAGATCGAATTCCCGCGGATCTAACCAATCCCGGCAATGATGTGGTGAGTGCGGGCACAGCCACCTTTACCGGGCAGAATTTCAGTTGGACGATCCCATCGCTTGCGGCGGGAGCAACCGAAACGGCGACTTTCCAGGTTGATATTGCGAAACCAACGGAAGGGCAATGTACCGCCGAGCGATATGGCACCAATTACGCTCAGGTCACTGCAGTAGACGGAAGTCTTCAATCAACCCCCAATAGCATGGACCCGACGGCGGGTCCGGTTGTAGAGGGAGATGAGTCCAGCGCGAAATACTGTGCTTACACGCAGGATTATACTCAAGGTACCTGCACCACCAATTCATTGCTGGTGGATAAATATCCGACCTTTGGGGAGGCGTGTGTACAAGGCTCCGATTGCGAGTTTGAGATCAAAGTCAGACAGAGCTGCCCAGCACTGGGTTACGATGGCCCTGTGTTCTTTGGTGATCAACTGACAACTGCCGGCGGCGATGTGATTGCACCGACCATTACATCCATCACCAATGATGTATCGCCGGTGGTGTGTGCCTACCCATCCCAGTGGGCGACGACAGCTGAGGGTCGCACTTGCACCGACAATCTGGTTCTGGCATCAAATGCAACCGCGACGTTTACGGTCTCCATGACCGCACCGCCTCCCGGGACCTCATACAAAAACTGTTTTGTTTCCGATGGAAATTCGCCCACCCCAACAGGTTTCGGGTCAGCAGTAAGCCCCACGACAACGGCGCGTGGAATATACGGAACCTGGGGCGATTGTACGACGTTCGAGGTTACCAGCAACAAGAGCCTAGTGGTTGACACCCCACCTGAACCATCGCCAATGCCAGAACTTTTCCTCGAAAAATCACCATCGGGCCAGTGCCGTGTCGATCGCGGCAATCAGACCTATGAATGCCCGTTTGACATTGAAATCACCAATCAGGGTGAGCAGCCGTTTGCCGGACCGGTGGTGATGACCGATGAGTTTGGCAAGGGTGGCCTTCGCGCCGGCAAATTGCTGGGCGAGGACTGGGATCTGACCTCTACGCGGGATGGCATCATCGGGCTGAGCGGCAATCTGCGTCTTGCCCCGGGACAATCGTCCACGATCGTTTCCACCGTGATCGTGCGTGGCCTGCGTAAGGGCGGCACATTCGATAATTGTGCAATTCTTGGACAGGGCGATAACGAGCGTCAGCAGCTTGCTCTTGTTCAGGCCATCATGAACCAGCGCGGCATCGATGTCGGCATGGTTGACGGCGCGATTGGTCCCAAAACGCGCAAGGGTCTTGTGCAGTTGCGGGAGCAGTTGAACCTGCCGCCGTCTGAGACGCTGGGTGACGTGTTCGAAGCGCTTGGCTTGAACGGAGAGGCTGCGGCGGCCTGTGCCAGTGTGCAATTGCCTAAAATGCCTGCGCTGCCCTTGAAATGCGATGCCCGCACAACGGTCAGGAAAGGCGAGAGTTGCCAATGCAAGTTCAGCCATTCTGCCAAATTGAGCGCAACCCAATGCGGCTGTGTAAGGGGTTACGAGTTGAAGGGCGGAAAGGGTTGCGTGAAGCTTGACGTTGCAAAGCCCAAACCTTCCAGACCAGCTCCGAAACAAGAATCCTGCCCGCGTGGATCTGTACGCGTGCCAGGCGCGGGGTGTGTCTCGGTCTCGATCGGACGCCCTAACAAGCCCGATCGGGATGAACCTGCTGGTACAGCTGAAGATACAAAACGCTGCCGCATCATGCTCAACGGCATATGCCTGAACTAGCAATTCAGTTCCTGTGAGCGGGCCATTGCCCGCTCACAGACATCCCCCATTTGCAACCAGAGGCAATTTGGACTGCGAACAATTCGGATCGAAGGACGGGCATAAACTTCTCGATGGAAAGAGACGAAATTGTGAGCAGCCCCACTTGAGTAGTCCAGCTTGAAAGTTGGTGCATGAACGGCCTTTGTACCATCGGGATAATGGCTTCTGGCGCGGGTGGGCGGTAGCCCAGAGCGCTGTGGCGGCGTTTTGTGTTGTATTGTTTTTTCCAGTTTTCGAAGAACAAGGCGTCTACGCGGGGGATTTGCACCGGCGTGCTCACGCGCCCATTTCGGTCGCTTAGTCCGCCTTTGTCGGAGCCCAAATACGGACTTCACATATGGCAATCTGTCGGCCGAAGTTGCGCCAAAACGGAGGGTTTCCTCGGGGCCAATCCGATGTTCATTGACTTGAAATGGGCCGGCCCACTCACTTGTCACTTTCTGCATATAGGGATCCATTTAAAGACATAAACATTTCTTTATATCACTATTGACATCACCACTGGTTTGCGGGAATCTGTAGTCATCGTGGTTCTCTGGTCGTCCCTCGGAGGGATGCTGGAGCTAAGAGGGAATTCGGTGAGCCTGGGCAAGCGCCAGGGCGATGCCGGAGCTGTCCCCGCAACTGTGAACGGTGAGCCGCTGTCCAACATGTCACTGAGGTATCTGCCTTGGGAAGACGGACAGGAGCGACGACCCGTAAGCCAGGAAACCTGCCTCGATGAACTGAAACGTCCACGGGCGGGGTGTCCCGGTGGTTGCGTGCAAAAAGACGGCTTGGCCGTCTTCCCTTGCACGTGCCCCCTTTACCCATGCCCCCAACCAATTGGGGTATGCCAATGTCCATTTCCAAAATTCCCGTCGCCACACTCGGCGTGCCGCGTATCGGCCGCCGACGTGAATTGAAGTTCGCGCTCGAAAGCTACTGGTCGGGCAAATTGCCAGTTGCTGATCTTCTTGATGCGGCGAAAAAACTCAGAGCCGCAAGTTGGACCGAACAGCGGGACCGGGGTGTCACCAAAATCCCGTCGAACGATTTCTCGCTCTACGATCACGTCCTCGACATCGCGGTGATGGTCGGGGCTATCCCCGAGACCTATGGCTGGTCTGGTGGCGATGTTGCGCTCGATACCTATTTCGCGATGGCGCGCGGCAGTCATGGGACAGCCGATCATCAGGGGTGTTCCCATGCAAACCACGGCCATGGCGTACCGGCGCTGGAGATGACCAAGTGGTTCGACACCAATTATCACTACATGGTGCCCGAGTTATCAGCCAACCAGGCCTTCACATTGACCTCGACCAAACCGCTGGATGAATTCCTCGAAGCCAAGGCGCTGGACATTCATACCCGCCCCGTGATCCTCGGCCCAGTCACGTTTCTCAAGCTCGCAAAGTGCAACGGAACAACCTTCGACCGCATGGCGCTGCTGCCGAAGCTGCTGCCTGTCTACGGGGCGCTGCTGCGCAAGCTCAAGCAGGCTGGTGCCGATTGGGTCCAGATCGATGAACCCTGTCTCGTGCTTGACCTCGATCGGACTGAGCGCAACGCGGTGGAACTGGCTTATCAGCACTTTGCGACGGACATCCCGGATCTCAAGATCATGCTGGCCACCTATTTCGGTGCGCTTGGTGACAATCTCGACCTTGCCTTGGGCTTGCCGGTCGCGGGCCTGCATATCGACCTGGTGCGGGCACCGCACCAACTTGAGCCTGTCGCTCGCCTGGCCCGCCACGATCAGGTGTTGTCACTCGGCCTGATCGACGGGCGAAATGTCTGGCGCGCTGATCTACCGGCGGTCCTCGACCGCATCAAGCCAAGCATAGCGGGCTGGCCGCTCAACCGCATCGAGATCGCCTCCTCATGCTCGTTTCTGCATGTACCCATTGATCTGGAACTCGAGACGGCGCTCGACCCTGACTTGAAACCCTGGCTCGCCTTTGCCGCGCAGAAGATGGACGAACTGGTGGTGCTCGGCCGCGCGCTTTCGGAAGGCAGAAGCGCCGTCGCGGAGGAACTGCACGCTTCCGCCGAGGCGGTAGCCTCGCGCGCTTCATCATCCAAGGTCCACTCTCCACTGGTCGAAGGGCGCGTGTCTGCTATCGATGAATCCATGATGCATCGGCAGGTAGCCTTTGCGGAACGGCAATCACAGCAGGCCGCAAAACTTGGGCTGCCAAGGTTCCCGACCACCACCATCGGCTCGTTTCCGCAGACGCCGGAAGTTCGCAAGGCCCGTGCGTCACATGCCAGGGGCGAATTGAGCTATGTCGACTATGAAACCTTTTTGAAGAAGGAGACCGAGACGGCAATCCGCTGGCAGGAGGAAATCGGTCTCGACGTGCTGGTGCATGGCGAGTTCGAGCGCAACGATATGGTGCAGTACTTTGGCGAACAGCTGTCCGGCTTTGCCTTCACCAAGCACGCCTGGGTGCAAAGTTACGGCTCGCGCTACGTTCGCCCCCCGATCATCTTCGGCGACGTGGCGCGTCCACACCCGATGACGGTGGCCTGGTGGCAATATGCCCAGTCGCTGACCGACAAGCGGGTGAAGGGCATGCTCACGGGGCCGGTGACCATTCTCAACTGGTCGTTCGTACGCGACGACCTTGCGCGGTCGCAGGTCTGCCGCCAGATCGCGCTGGCAATCCGCGACGAAGTGGTGGACCTGGAAGCGGCCGGTGCAGCGATGATCCAGATCGACGAAGCCGCCTTGCGCGAAGGGCTGCCGCTGCGCCAATCGGAATGGAAAACCTATCTTGACTGGGCAGTGGAGTGCTTCCGGCTGGCATCGACAGGCGTCAACGATGCAACCCAGATCCATACCCATATGTGCTATTCGGAGTTCAACGATATCATCGACGCGATTGCGGCGATGGATGCTGATGTCATCTCCATCGAGACCTCGCGCTCGAAGATGGAGTTGCTCGATGCCTTCAAGACCTACAAATACCCAAACGAGATCGGTCCCGGCGTCTATGACATCCATTCGCCGCGTGTACCTAAGGTCGCCGAGATGACGGAACTGCTCCAATTGGCGCGCGAACGTCTTGTCGACGCGCAGATATGGATCAATCCGGATTGCGGCTTGAAGACACGTAAATGGGAAGAAGTCCGCCCCGCTTTGGTCAATATGGTTGAAGCCGCCAGGCAACTCAGGGCCGCGATGTAACAAACAGATTCCGCCGGCCTGTCAGGTCGGCGGAATCGAACCCGTCCTACCCGCTATCTCCTGTTGTGCAAAAGCATCCGCACAACGAACAGCGCCGCGACAGAACTGGTGACGATGCCGATCGGCAATTCCTGCGGCGCAAGCAGCACGCGGGCCAAAAGATCGCTTGCAAGTACGATCGGCGATGGGCCGAGCGAGATGGGGGATCATCAAGCCGAGATACTTCCAGAACGCCGCCGCTGACTACGGTAGCTGCTCTTGTCCAGAGGGAGATCTATCCGAAAGGGATCTGTTTCCAACGGTGTATTGTCTCGGCTTTTCCAACTGCTCGATCAGTTCAGCGAACATGCGCGCCAGCTTCCGCGGACCTTCATGGGAGCCGTTGTAGCGCGCAAGACGGGCAGCTTCCCGTGACGCCGCCGCAAGCAGCGAACCTTGCGGCGGTTGCTCCATCAGCCAGCAAATAAACACCTCTTCAGGTTCCGGTAAATCCCGCTGAACAATGGCCTGACGATTTTCGGTCCATCTTAGTCCCATGTCAGTGTTCCGCCGTTGTGGAATTCGATGACGTGGGCTTGGAAGAAGCGTTTTTCCTCTTTGGGGTTCATCGCGTTCGACATCGGGGGAAACGGCTTTTTGACCTCGGTGGGCACGCGGATCAGGTCGCCCATTTCGCTCCGGGACGCTTGGGTCGACGTCCCCATGATCTCGGTCGCATCGAAGGAGCGGGGTGAGGCGTTGCGGCAGGTGACATGACAGCCGGTTTCACTGCCGGTGGGCGTCCTACTTGATAACGGTGTTGGAGAATTACTTGGTTTTATGTCGAATTCGGCGGTTGCAGGCATCATATTCCCCGATGGTTGGGGACGGGGGTCTTCAGCGAGCGCATGCCGGAATTCGAATGGCGTGAGCCCGCCGAATGCAAGCGCACACCAAGGACACCCCGCCCGTGGACGTACAAATCTATCGGGGCAGGTCTCCTGGCTTGCAGGTCGTAACTTCTGTCGGGCCTTCCCGGCGACATCCGCGCCAGTGGCTAGAGTTCGACAGCAGCTCGCTGCTTACAGTTGCGGGGGCAGCGCCGGCATCGCGAAATGCTCACCGGCTTCCCTCTTAGCTTCCAGATCTAACCAGACCCGGAAGAACCTCGATGACTACATATAGCAGGCACGCGATCGAGATTGTCAACTGGTAGATCGAAGAGGGAGCTATACCCTCTCCAAACGCTGAGTTGGGGAGCGGCATACGCTCATACCGCGCTCCAAGCTGTTTCATACCGTTGGCCGATGGGGGCGATTGGGACCTCAAAGGTCTGCTCTCGCTGGCTTGTACGTGCTTATTCGGTTCGGAACCGATCCCCATACCGTGGTCGGTAAACCAGGATTTGAACCAGGCCTACTTGCCGCGCTTCTGGCCCAGGCCCATTTCCTTGGCAAGACGCGAGCGCGCCTCGGCATAGGCCGGCGCAACCATCGGATAGTCGGCAGGCAGATCCCATTTTTCACGGTATTGATCGGGAGTCAGCCCATGATGGCTCATCAGGTGGCGCTTGAGCGACTTGAATTTCTGACCGTCTTCCAGACAGATCAGATGATCATTCTGGATCGAACGACGCACCGTGACGGCAGGTTTTTGCTTCTCCAAAACCTCTTCTACGGGCACCGTTGTGCCGCCGAGTGCCGCGTGCACCTGGCTGATCAAATTTGGCAGATCATTTGCAGCAACAGAATTGTTGCTCACAAAAGCCGCGACAATTTCGGCCGTCAACTCGATGAGGAGATCAGCGCCGTAGCCTTTAGCTACTTCAGTCATAATCAGATTCCATTTTTAAATTGAGCAGGTTGTCTATCCGGGTGGAGCAAATTTGGCGCACCACATGACTCATTCCACATAACGAGCAAGTAAGGGGCGGCTATCTAAATTTCAAGCATAAACAATTGCTAAGCCATATCCGGCGCCGTTTAATGGATGGAGACGTGCGATAGGTCGCGCGATGGTTGAAGTAAGGCAACATCTGCCATGGAAAATCAGCGAGGCCAGGCAGGAAGGCGATCATCAATCATATGATCTGGCGAAGAATGTTTTCCAGATGCATGGAGCATCGAACTCCGCAAAGCTGAAGTTCCGGCCGAATTATCGCTGCAGCATTTTCGTGGATTTATGGCTGAACAACTTGGCACTGTTGGTAGGGCAGGTTGCGGAGTTCGGGCGGCGATTACAGACTTCACAGAAATTCTTTGCCACGCTGAACTCATTGACGATCCTGTATGATAAGACCTCACCTAGCGAGGGTCGGTGATGTTGAATTTGTCAGCAGCTAGGTATTTTCTGGAGGTGGCGCGCCTGCATTCCATCCGCTCAGCGGCGGATCGTCTGCATGTCGCCCCGTCAGCGATCAGCCGTCAATTGACCAAGCTTGAGCATGAATTCGATGTGCAATTGCTCGAGCGTCATTCAAACGGCGTCCGATTGACCGAAGCGGGAGAATTGCTGGCCAAGCATCTGGCCGTGGTTTTCGACAGGGTCGACGTTGCAAGGGGTGAGATTTCCGATCTCAAGGGGCTCAAGAGCGGGCAGGTGTCGATTGCGACGGTCGAAGGGGTGACCAGACCATTCCTGTCTGACAACATCGCCAACTTCAGGCAGAATTTTCCGTCAATCGATTTTCGTGTGCGAATCCGTGGCCGTGAAAGGGTATTGGACGCGCTGGAAAAACATCTGTGTCAGATCGGCTTCATCTACGATCATTTCTCCCACCCCTCTCTTGAGACTGTCGGCAAGTGGCGCCAGCCTTTGCTCGCATTGGCCCGACCTGACCACCCTTTTGCCGATGGGCGCGCGCTGAAGTTAAACGACCTTTTGCCGATGGCTTGTGTGCTGCCAGACGACAGCTTCGGTATTCATCATCTGGTCAACCGCGCCTTTGCCAAGCTCGGCGCTACACCGAACGCAAAAATGGTGGCGGATCAATTCCATTTTCTCATCGCCCATGCGGTCCGGATCAATGCAATCATCTACCTGCCGCTCCAGGCAGCCATGACAGAGGTCAAGGCAGGCCAGATCGTGCCTTTAAACCTTGACTGCAGCGACTTTGATCATCGCTATATCTATGCGGTGGTTCGCCATGACCAGCAGCTGGCACCAGCAGCATCCGCGTTTCTGCGCTTCATTCTGGCGGAATTCCAGGCGGGCGAGAAATCCGATGCGGAGCTGCTGGCCAAGCTACGCCATCGTCAGGCGTGAAGCTCGATGGTGATGTCAGCTTCCACCGGGGCGTTCATGCCCAGTTCGTGTTGGGTCAAGGCAGCGCGGGCGTGTTTGCCGTTTTCTTCGCCCCATAGCTCAACGAAAAGATCGGACGCGCCGTTGAGCACCAGATGCGGTTGGGTGAAGCCGGGGGCACAGGTCACATAGCCGATCATCTTGATGATCCGCTTGACGCGGTCCAGATCTCCCAGGACCTTCTTCATCATCGCCAGATGGTTGATCGCCATCAGGCGCGCAGATGCGTAACCTTCCTCGATGGTCAGGTCAGAGCCGACCTTTCCGACATAGGGCAGCACATCATTGTCGTGTTCGTCCGGTTGCGTCCCCAGAGTTCCGGAGGTGTAGAGAATGTTGCCAACGACAACGCCGGGCAAATAATTGCCGATCGGCTTTGGTACGCGCGGCAGGATGATGCCCATTTCTTTCAGGCGGCCTTCGGTCTGGTGCGACATGTGGTGCAATCCTCGTTTCAACTGGGTCAAAGTTACCCGGAAGAATTCGAGGGGGGAGCATCAAACGTGCAACACGGCTTTGCCGAATCGGTAACGCCGTATCTGTTTGTTTCGACAGGAATTCGATTAAAGTAAACAAAAACAAGCTGATGCCGGAGGAACTCGGAATTGGCACCAAAACCCGGTCGCTAGGCATCTGCATTTCGGCGCTGGTGTTTTCTGAAGCTGCTCATAAGATTTGCCCACCACAGAATGAGAAAGTGACGTCTTGAAACATCAGTCTCTTGCCCATATCGCCCACAGTCTGCGGCTTAAAAAGGTTTCGGCCTCTGCGCTCCTCGCGCAGGCCATCGACCGCTTCGAATCATCTGAAACCGTTGTTCATGCCTATAAGCACTGGGCCGGCCCGCAAGCTGCAAGGCAGGCGGAGGCCGTCGATGTCTTTCTCAGTGCTGGGCATGATCTCGGACCGCTGATGGGCATGCCTGTATCGGTCAAGGATCTCTACGGCGTGCCCAACATGCCGGTGTTTGCAGGCACTGACACTGCTTTTCCGGAAAGTTGGCAAACGGCCGGCCCGGTGGTGCAGTCGGTGATTGCACAGCTCGGCATCGTTACCGGCAAGACCCACACGGTTGAATTTGCCTTTGGCGGCATCGGCACCAATCCCCATTGGGGCGCGCCGGTCAATCCATGGTCAGCCAAGGACGCACCGCGTGCAGCGGGTGGTTCCAGTTCGGGCGCGGGAGTGTCACTGGCCCAGGGATCCGCCCTGGTCGCGCTGGGGACCGATACAGCGGGCTCTGTTCGCATACCGGCGGCTTTTACCGGCCAGTGCGCCCTGAAAACGACCCACGGGCGCTGGTCGTCGAAGGGCATCGTGCCGCTGTCGCCTTCGCTTGATACCCCCGGTTTGCTGTGCGGCACCGTTGAAGATCTGGCCTATGCCTTTGTCGCAATCGACGGCGGGGAAAGGGGCGCCATTGCGCCGCAGGACCTGGCTGGTATGCGCATCGGGGTCATCGAGAATGTTGTCTGGGACGAGATTGATCCAGCCATCGCCGTCAACACCGAAGCCGCGCTGACCACCCTCGAGCGCAAGGGTGCGGTTGTCTCCAGGGTGACTTTGCCGGGCATTGATGCGGTTTTGGAGATCTTCCGCCGCGGTGGGCTGGCGGCGCCCGAACTGCGCAACTTCATGGACGCCAATTGTCCTGATCGTATTGCCCGGCTTGATCCGATGGTGCGGGCCCGGGTCGAGGATGCGGATCAGATTTCCGCGACCGAATATCTGCGCCGCCGCGATGTACTGGCAAATTCCGGACGGGCAGCATTACCGCTCTTTGACCAGTTCGATGTGCTGGTCTCGCCCACCATTCCGATCAGCGCACCGCTGCTGTCCGAACTGGCGGATGGCGCCGCCTATCGCACCGCCAACATGCTGGCCCTGCGCAACACGGCTATCGTCAACCTGCTCGGTTTGTGCGCCTTGACGCTGCCTTCGGGTCTTGACGGCAACGGCATTCCATCCGGCTTGCAACTGATTGCACCGCCAATGCAGGAAAAACGTCTTTTGGCGATGGCCATCAGCGTCGAATCCGCTATTGGTCGCGCGCCTGACCTGCTCGGTCGCCCGACGCTCCTATCATCCGCAACCTAACTCAAACACCACCAACAGGAGACACCATGTCTATCAAGAAACTTGGTTTGACTTTGGCGACAGCGCTGACACTCAGCTTCAGCGGCGCAGCTTACGCCGCTGAATTCAACTTCACATTTGCCCACGTGCTGACCGAAGACACTCCGAATGCGCGGGCTGCCGTGCGTTTCAAGGAAGAAGTCGAGGCCAAATCAGACGGTCGCATTGAAATCAACATTCGTCCTGCCGCACAGCTGGGCGGCGATGTGGAGATTATTGAACAGACGCAGATGGGTCTGGTTCACATCTCGATCCCGCCGACCGGCAACCTAGCCAACTTCAATGAGAAAATGTACCTGTTCGACCTGCCGTTCCTATTGAGCGACAATGAGGCGATGAAACGCGTTCTGGACGGCGAAGTCGGCACTGAACTGCTCGGCACGCTCGGTGGCAACAATTTGCACGGCATCGCCATGTGGGGCGCAGGCTTCCGTCACATGACCAACAATGTGCGCCCGATCAACGGCCCGGACGACCTCAAGGGCATCAAGATGCGCACGCTGCAGGCGCCGACCATCCTGTCGACCTATCGTGCCTATGGCGCCAACCCGACCGCCATGGCCTATGTCGAAGTCTACAACGGTCTGCAGCAGGGTGTTGTCGAAGGGCAGGAAAATCCTTTGGCCAACATCGACTCGATGCGCTTTTATGAAGTCCAGAAATACATGACGCTGACCGGCCATGCCTATCACACCTATGCCGCAGTCATGAACCTGCAGGCCTGGGAGAGCCTGCCGGAAGACCTGCAGAAAGTGGTTGAGGACGCCATGATCGTGGGCCGTGACGCTGCGCGTGAATACACTATTGAAGACGAAGCGCGCATTCTCGACGCCATCAAGGACCAGATCGAAATTCAGGAACTGTCTCCCGAAGGTCGCGCTGCTTTCGTAGAGGCGTCCAAGCCGATCTATGAGGAATTCCGTCCGAAGGTCACGCCTGAACTGATGGACAAGGCGCTCGCCGCCTCCAAGGGTTAATCCTAGTGCAGGGGGCTGGTCTATGATCGAAGGATTGAACCGCATTGTTGACTGGATTGAAAATGTCTCTGTCACCTTGCTCATTCTGACCGCAACGGTTGTTGCCATCGTGCAGGTTATCGCGCGCTATGTCTTCAACAACTCGCTGTTCTGGTCGGAGGAACTGATCCTTTATTCGCTGATCACCATGAGTTTTTTGACCATGGGTATGGGGGTTCGTTATGCCTCCCATATCAGCGTCGAGGCAGTCTATGCGATTGCCAGTCCCCGCATGACCCGCGTACTTCAGATCGTGGCGTCCAGCCTCGGTCTGATCTTTGCCGGCGCGCTGATTTATTATGGCACCAAATTGTCGATCAACACCTCGCGCATGGGGCAGCTGTCGCCCGCCATGCGCATACCCGTTGGCTATATCTACTTGGTGATTCCACTTTCAGGCAGCTTCATGATGCTGCGGTACCTGTTGGTCATTAAATTTCTTCTGACCGGGCGTGAATACATCGCGCCGCAGGTCGACGTGAAAACGAGCTGAGGACGCCACCATGTTATCAGCACTTGTTCCGGCCTTCTTTGGCCTGCTGCTTTTCGGATTGCCGATCTTTGCAGCGCTCGCGCTTTCCGTAGGACTGGTGTTCTACTTCTGGGGTGGAATCGACCCCGTTGTCGTGCCGATGCGGATGTTCTCCGGCATGAACAACTTTTCGCTCATGTCGATCCCGTTTTTCATTCTTGCCGCCGAGTTGATGCGCATCGGCGGTCTGTCGGACCGCCTCATCGGTCTGGCACGTGCGATGATCGGCTGGCTGCCCGGCGGCTTGGCCGCTGCAGCTGTCGTCGCTTGCCTGATGTTCGGATCGATTTCCGGGTCGAGCCCCGCAACGGTGATTGCCATTGGTGCGATCATGTATCCGGCGATGGTTTCGGCGGGGTACGACAAATACTTCTCGATCGGGCTGATCACCACGGCGGGCACGTTGGGCCCGATCGTGCCGCCTTCGATTGCCCTGATCATCTATGGGTCGGTCACCGGATCGTCGGTGGGCAAACTGTTTGCCGCCGGCCTGTTGCCTGCCATGCTGATCGGCGGAATCCTGATCGTTTACGCCTCCGCCTATTCGATCCACAAAGGCTACCCGCGGGATGCCTTCCCGACCGTCAAGAACGTGCTGATTGCCTTCAAGCGTGCCGCCTGGGGCCTGGGCTTGCCGGTCATTCTGCTCGGAGGCATTTACACCGGCGTCTTTACGCCGACAGAATCCGCTGCAACCGCATGCCTTTATGGCTGGTTTGTCGGTGTGGTGGTCTACCGCACGATCTCGTTCAAGGGCATGCTGATCGTGCTGCGCAACACCGGGCTGATTTCAGGGCCGCTTTTGCTGATCACTGCCGGGGCATCGGCGTTTTCCTGGCTTCTTGCCAGCACCGGTGCACCCTCGCAACTGGCGACCTACATCCTGTCGGGGACCGAGAACCCGGTGATTGTGGTGGCGCTGTTCAACCTGATCCTGCTGATTGCGGGCTGCTTCCTCGACAGTGCCTCGGCGATCATCATCCTGGGTCCGTTGATGCAGCCGATCGCTGCACAGGTCGGTGTTGATCCGATCCATTTCGGCATCATCATGCTGGTCAACCTCTCGGTCGGAATGCTGACGCCACCAGTGGGGTTGAACCTGTTCGTGGCGATGGGGGTCGCCAAGATGACGCTGTTCGAGATTTTCCGCGCAGCCATCCCGACCATCCTGCTGATGGTGGTAGCCCTGATCATTCTGTCCTATGTGCCGATAATCAGCATGTGGCTGCCAAACCTGATGTACTGATCATCCCGGTCGCCCGGTTTCCGGACTCTGAATCGGGCATCATTCAGCAGCATGTACCGGCATCCGACTCGCGGGGGGTGGTGGCATGGCACCAGAATGCCATCAGACTCTCCGGGTGTTGGTGCTGGTCGATGGACGGTAAAAGACGCGAAGTCCACAAAACCCAACAAAAAACCCCGCTTTCGCGGGGTTCTTTGGATTTTCCGGGACGTTCCGGAACAATGAATTGGTGCCCAGAAGAGGACTCGAACCTCCACTCCCTTGCGAGAACTACGACCTGAACGTAGCGCGTCTACCAATTCCGCCATCTGGGCTTGCAGGCCGATTTAGGGGGTGTGCGAAGCCCTGTCAATGACCGTATGTGCCTGAAGTGACAATTAATCCGCAGAGCAGTGAAAATTCTTCACCAAGCGCGCGCCCACCGCTGATTTTCGCGTCGGAGCGGCCATAGCGCCCGTGCTGAGGCGGACGCTGCTGCCTGGCTAAATCGACTTGCAAAGCTGCAGTCTGTTCGCGCCCTGGCGTGTCGCACTTGCTACTTCCCTGCACCGGGCGGTGCGCGTTATGGAAGTAAAATGAACCATGCGCCCGCTGCATTGATGCCTGTGCCCGGTCCCGCCGCGCCGCCGGTTTCGGAGGCCCGTCGGGGCGGGTTGCTGGTGTTCGGCGCGGCCATGGCCTGGAGTTTTGGTGGCGCCATTGCCCGTGGACTCGAAATCACCGATCCATGGGCGATCATCGCCTGGCGCGATTTCTTCGCCACGTTGTTGCTGATGGGGTTCATGCTCTGGCGCGACGGCCCCGCGGGCACGATGCGGCTGTTCCGTTCCATGGGCCTGCCGGGGCTCGGCGTGGCCTTCTGCGTGGCCATAGCCACCACCTCCTTTGTGGTGGCGCTCGGCTACACCACGGTCGCCAACATCCTGTTGATGCAGGCCGGTGTGCCACTGATCGCCGCTCTGCTTGGCGTGGTGTTCTTGCGCGAGGCGGTGGACGCTGTCACCTGGGCGGCGATCCTGATGGTTATTGCCGGGATTTCCGTCATGGTCTCGGATTCCTTTGGCACCAACATTTCCTTCATCGGCGATGGTTTGGCGCTGACAATTGCGGTCGTTTTTGCTGCCGCCACCGTCATCACCCGGCGCTATTCGGGGGTGCGGATGACGCCGGCCGCCTGCCTCGGCATCATGGTCGGTGGTTTTGTAGCCTTCCTGTTGTCGTCGGGGATGCGTGTCGGCCTAGCCGACCTGGGGCTGCTGGTGCTGTTCGGGGCGCTCACCCTGGGGCTTGGCATGGCCATGTTCGTCACCGGTGCGCGGCTGATCCCCTCGGCGCTGGCGGCGCTGATTTCCACCATGGAGCCGGCCTTCGGACCGGTCTGGGTCTGGCTCATCCATGGTGAAGTGCCGGCACCACGCACCCTTGTTGGCGGCGTCGTGGTGTTTCTGGCACTGGTGGGCCATATTCTTTGGCAGTGGCACCGTAGCCGCCGCACCGCGCTGCCGTTGCCCAACTGAGTGGGCAGCCATCCAACAGAATGACGCCGGCTTTACGCCGGCGCTCGTTTTTCAGTCGCTGATTTTCAGCGCTTCGATGAAGGCTTCCTGCGGAATGTCGACCTTGCCGAACTGCCGCATCCGCTTCTTGCCGGCCTTTTGCTTGTCCAGGAGCTTGCGCTTGCGGGTGGCATCGCCGCCATAGCACTTCGCAGTCACGTCCTTGCGCATGGCCGAGATGGTCTCGCGCGCCACTACCTTGCCTCCGATGGCGGCCTGGATCGGGATCTTGAACATGTGCCGCGGGATCAGTTCCTTGAGCTTTTCGCACATCACCCGGCCGCGTTTTTCAGCAGCTGATCTGTGCACCAGCATCGACAGCGCATCCACAGGCTCGTCATTGACCAGGATCGACATCCTGACCAGATCGCCTTCCTGGTGGCCGGTGATCTGGTAGTCGAAGCTGGCATAGCCCTTGGAGATCGATTTCAGCCGGTCGTAAAAATCGAACACCACTTCGTTGAGCGGCAGTTGATATGTCACCATCGCCCGCTTGCCGACATAGGACAGGTCGGTCTGGATGCCGCGGCGATCCTGGCAAAGCTTCAGGATCGTGCCAAGATGCTCGTCCGGGGTCAGGATGGTTGCCTTGATCCACGGCTCCTCGATGCTCTTGATCTTGACCACGTCCGGCATGTCGGCCGGGTTGTGCAGTTCCACAACATCGCCATTGGTCATGTTGAGCCGGTAGATCACCGACGGCGCTGTGGCGATCAGGTCGAGATTGAACTCGCGCTCGAGCCGCTCCTGGATGATTTCCAGGTGCAAGAGCCCGAGAAAGCCGCAGCGGAAACCAAAACCGAGCGCTGCGGATGTTTCCATTTCGAACGAGAACGAGGCATCGTTGAGCCTGAGCTTGCCCATGGCCGCGCGAAGTTCTTCAAAATCTGCGGCATCGACAGGGAACAGGCCACAGAACACCACCGGCTGCGCCGGTTTGAAGCCGGGCAGGGCTTTCGCCGTTGGCCGCTTGTCTTCGGTGATGGTATCGCCGACGCGGGTGTCGGCCACTTCCTTGATCGAGGCGGTAATGAAACCGATCTCGCCCGGTCCGAGCGAGTCTGTGGCCACCAGCTTGGGGGTGATGACGCCGATCCGCTCGACCGTGTAGCGGGCGTCGGTGCCCATCAGCCGGATCTGCTGGCCCTTTTTCATTTCACCGTCGATGATCCGCACCAGCACGATGACGCCGAGATAGGTGTCATACCAGCTGTCGACCAGCATTGCCTTGAGCGGATCCTTGACGGTCCCGCCCTTGGGCGCGGGCAGGCGCGTAACGATGGCTTCGAGTACATCGGGTATGCCGATGCCGGTCTTGGCCGAAATCATCACCGCGTCGGAGGCGTCCAGCCCGATGACCTCTTCGATCTGCTCCTTGATCCGGTCGGGCTCGGCCGCCGGCAGGTCGATCTTGTTGAGCACCGGCACGATTTCGTGGTCGGCATCAAGCGCCGCATAAACATTGGCGAGCGTCTGCGCCTCGACCCCTTGGCTGGCGTCAACCACCAGCAGCGAACCTTCGCAGGCTCTCAGCGATCGCGACACTTCATAGGCAAAGTCGACATGGCCCGGCGTGTCGATCAGGTTCAGCACATACATCTCGCCGTCCTTGGCAGTATAGTGCAGCCGGACCGTTTGGGCCTTGATGGTGATGCCGCGCTCTTTCTCGATATCCATGGAATCGAGAACCTGTTTGCTCATCTCCCGGTCGGCGAGACCGCCGCAGGTCTGGATCAGCCGGTCGGCGAGCGTTGATTTACCGTGATCGATGTGCGCAACGATCGAAAAATTGCGAATGTGGGAAAGTGGCGTGTTTGTCATAGGCGCGATGTAGCAGGACCGGCGAAAAAGGCAATCGCTCATAGTAAAGAGCAATAGTACTTCTGTCGTTTCGCGAACCCATCCTGGCGACATTGGAACGGATCGCCTTCGTATCACCGATCCGGTGTATGCCAGTCCGGTTCCGGCATGCCGCGGCGGCGCAGGCGCAACAACAGCCCGACCGTAACACCTGCGCCAATCGCGACAGTCAGGTCGGCGAGCACGGTGAGCGCCAGTGTCATCAGCAGCAGCAACATATCTGACCGGCGGCCCTTGAGCCGCTCGGCGAAATGTTGTGGTTCGGCCATGTTCCAGGCTGTCAGCACCAGCACTGCGGCCAGCGCCGGCAAGGCCAGCAGCCCGGCGAGCGGTGCCGCCAGCACCATGAACGCCAGCAGGAAAAGTGCGTGCGCGATACCGGCAACAGGCGTCTTGGCACCGGCGCGGATACTGGTAGCGGTACGGGCGATGGCACCGGTGGCAGGCAACCCCGCAAACAGCGCCGACACGCAATTGGCCGCGCCCTGCGCCACGATCTCGGTGTTGGAGCGATGCGCGGTTCCCGCCATCCGGTCGGCGACCAGCGCCGAAAGCAGCGATTCGATACCGGCCAGGAAGGCGATGATCAGCGCCGAGGGTAACAGTTCGACAATCCGGTCGAGACTGACCGTGGGCAGACCCGGCATGGGAAAATGCGACTGGATCGCGCCAAAACGACCGGCAATCGTCTCGACGTCGAGCCCGAATATTGCCACCGCACCCGATGTCAGCGCCACCGCGACGACTAGACCCGGCAATTTCGGCGCCGCCCGCCTGAACGCCACGATCAGCACCAGTGTCACAAGCCCGACCAGCGCGCTCTGGAGTGAAAACGTATCCCTAATCTGCCACAATACCTCGAGTTTGGGCAGAAAATCGGCGGGCATCTTCTTGTCCGCGCTTAAGCCGAGGAAGTCGGCGATCTGGCTGGTGGCGATGATCACCGCAATACCGATGGTAAAACCATTGATGACGGGTTCGGGTACATGCCGGATCAGCCGGCCGGCACGGAGCACGCCGGCGATGATAAGGATCAAGCCGGCCATGAAGGTCGCCAGTACCAGACCGTCATAGCCGTGCTCGGCAATCACCGAATAGACGACAACGATAAAGGCGCCGGTCGGACCGCCGATCTGCACCCGGCTGCCCCCGAGCAGTGAAATCACCAACCCGCCGATGATCGCCGTGATAATGCCGGCGCCGGGATTGGCGCCCGAAGCAATGGCTATCGCCATCGCCAGCGGCAGCGCCACCATTGCCACGGTAAGGCCCGCCCCCAGGTCGGCCATGAAGGTCGGCATGTTGTAGCCACGGAGCGTGGTCAGCAGCTTGGGGCTGAAAATATGGTTGCGTCCATCGTCCTCGGGTGGAACGTTGGTGTTCTGTGTCATGGGGGACCCTCTTGCAGGAGCGCCACTTTCAAACTTTGACTACATACTTGTCAATTCCCCTGCGGAGGAATTTCTTGCGCCTTGGTGCTGATGCGCGTTTCGGCCGCGGTTGCCGGCTTGGTCGAGCCCCAGGTGATGCGCTTGTAGTCGAAACCGTATTCCAGCGTCGGCTTGACCACCCGGAAATAGGGCGAAAGATCGAAATCTCGTGGCGCATACAGCGAATGGTGGCGGATGTGGAGGATTTCCCGACGGGAGAATTCCGATTCCGCATGCGGCCGCCCCGGCGCCAGCGTGACCTCGGGCAGGATCGGGTATTGGATTTCCTGAAAGGCCTGGGCGATCATCGACGAACAGATTGCCCGTGTCGGGTCTCCGGAGCCGAAGGCCAGCATGCGCCTGCGCCAACGCACCGGCACCGGCGGGGTCGGAAGGAAATAGCGCAGCAGGTCGAAGATATGTTTCATGTCGTAGCGCACGCCAAGTCGCTCGACCATGTGGGAAACGATTGCCGCGCGGTCGTCCGGCGTCAAACCCACAGGCCGGCAGATCCGGGTGTTGAAACGGGTGTATTTCGACAGCGGCACGGCGACGCAGCCCTCGCCGAGATTGACCTCGATGAGCTGCGGGACCTCGCCTTCACCATTGCTGGACGCGAGCACGTCGCCAACATAGAGCGCCGCATGCGACCAGGTCGACTGGGTCAGGTACTTGATCGCCGCAGAGATCTTCTGGTTGCCTTCCACCAGCAGCACGTCGCCCGGTTCAAGCGTCCGCGACAGGGTCGCAGGATCGGACGGCGTGTAGGGCTCGTAACCTTCATTGGTTGATTGCAATCGCCGCGCCAGGAACCGTCCCAGCCGGTCAGCGACCGTTTCAGTTATTTGCCGTGCTTCAGTCATGCTGCAACACTTGACCCGGGCGTCTGTCGGGATCAACCCGGCAATAGTCAACTTTCCGTTTATCCCGGCTTGAAAAGCGGCTTCTCTATCAGTAGTTTAGAACGGTTCTAATAAAAGGATTCCTCATGCTGTCCCGTATCACCGGATTCAACCGTCGCCCCTTCAGCTCGTTGAGCGAGCAGGAGATCCTGGCCCTGGCGATTTCCTCGGAGGAGGACGATGCGCGGATCTATCTCGCCTATGCGGATCATTTGCGCGACGATTACCCGCAATCGGCAAAGGTGTTTGAGGAGATGGCGGCGGAGGAGGGCGAGCACCGGGCCCGCCTGATCGAGCAGCACAAGGCGCGATTCGGCGAGCGCATTCCGCTGATCCGCCGCGAACATGTGCGTGGCTATTATGAACGCAAGCCTGATTGGCTGGTCGAGAACCAATCCATCGACAAGGTCCGTCAGACGGCCGAAGACATGGAAGCCCAAGCCCATAATTTCTATCTCGCAGCCGCCAGCCGCACGGCCGATGCCGACACCCGCAAATTGCTCGGCGATCTGGCGCTGGCGGAAAAGAGCCACCAATCGCTGGCCCGCCGGCTGGGCCTCGAGCACACACCCGAGGACGTCAAGGCGGAAGAAGAGGCCACGTCGCGCCGCAAGTTTATCCTCACTTATGTCCAGCCCGGCCTGGCTGGGTTGATGGATGGATCGGTGTCGACCCTGGCGCCGATCTTTGCCACGGCCTTCGCCACCGGCGATACCTGGACCACGTTTCTGGTCGGCCTTTCGGCTTCGATCGGTGCTGGCATTTCCATGGGCTTTACCGAAGCCGCCCATGATGATGGCGTCATCTCCGGTCGCGGCTCGCCGCTCAAGCGTGGTCTGGCCTCGGGCATCATGACGGCAATCGGCGGCCTGGGCCACGCGCTTCCCTATCTGATCCCCGACTTTACCGTTGCCACGACTGTGGCCATCGCGGTCGTGTTCGTCGAGCTCTGGGTCATCGCCTGGATTCAGAACCACTGGATGGATACGCCCTGGAGCCGGGCGATCTTCCAGGTGGTGCTCGGCGGAGCACTGGTGTTTGCCGCCGGCCTGCTGATCGGCAATGCGTAAGCTGCGTCAACTAAAGAAAACCGCTGAAGTGCAGGGGCTGCGAAGCGGAACATCGGGACTGCCGGCAAATCCGGCTGCTTTTGGGGGTGGTATGCTGGTTTGAATTAGGATTCAGTGTGACCACGACACAAATCCCGAAATCCGACATTTTGCGCCGCGTAAGCGCAACCGATTGAGTTGCCAAGTACGGGGCTGTGTGCCATTGAGCGGGGCGCCAAGAATCTGCTATTGGCAGTAAAACGACAAGCGGGAAGAGACAATAAGCATGATCGGTAAGTTGATCCACTGGCTTGCCGCGAGAGATCGGCGCACCAAGCAATCCATCCTCGTCGGGTGCGATTTCATCCTGTTTGCCTGTGCAGTGTGGTTTGGGTATTCCATTCGCTTCAACGGTTTGTACAGTCCGGATATTACGCAGGTTCTTCTCATCCTTGCGGCGCCTGCTATCGGCATTCCTATCATGTCTGCCTTCGGCCTTTATACCTCGGTCACCCGGTATGTCGGCGAACATGCACTGTGGACGATTTTCAAGGCGGTGGGTGTAACAGCAGTGGTGTGGACGGCCGTGGCCTTCCTGGTTCGGCTTGAAGGCTCGACGGCCGTGCCGAAAACGGTGCTTGTGCTGTTCTGGTTGCTGTCGCTGTTGCTGGTGGCCGGATTTCGCTACACGTCCCGCTGGTTGATCCTTGAGTTCACCCGCGAACCGACTCCACAACGCAATATCCTTGTCTACGGCGCTGGTGATGCTGGACGCCAGATCGCTGCAACGCTGAAGCAAAGCAGCTACCGAATTACCATTTTTCAGGTAGATGACGATGCCACTTTGTGGGGCGCCACCATCGGCGGCATCAAGATCAGAAATCCTGCTGAGCTCGAGACTCTGGTCAACCGGCACGACATCAATGAAGCGATCGTGACCATGCGAAGCGCCAACACAGCCCGCCGGGCTGAGGTGGTCGAGCTATTGAGTGGGCTTGGCCTCAGGGTTCGCATCCTTCCTGCCTTTGTCGATATTGCTGATGGCAAACACACCGTCGACCTGATCCGCGATGTCGAGATTGGTGATCTTCTCGGCCGAGATGCGGTGCCGCCCGAACCCGGCTTGATGGCGATGAATACTCGCGGCAAATGCGTTCTGGTGACCGGCGCTGGCGGCTCGATCGGCTCGGAACTTTGTCGCCAGCTCAGCGCTGTAGGTGTTTCTAGGCTGATCATGATGGATTCGAGCGAGTTTGCGCTCTACCAGATTGACCGTGAGCTCGCGCGGCAGACCGGTTTCGAAAAAGTCCCGGTTCTGGGCTCCGTCGCGGACGCTGCACTGATGCGCCGGGTGATGCACGAAAACAAGGTCCATACGGTGTTTCATGCCGCCGCTTACAAACATGTGCCGCTGGTGGAGGCTAACCCGTTTGTAGGCGTCAAGAACAATGCTTTCGGCACCTATGCAGTGGCTTCGGCAGCATTCGAAAGCGAGGTCGAGGTGTTTGTCCTGATCTCGACAGACAAGGCAGTCCGGCCGTCGAGCGTCATGGGGGCGTCGAAACGTCTGGCTGAGCTGATTGTTCAGGATTTCGCCGAAAAGGCACGACAGAAAAACAGCGACAAGGTCTTCTGCGCTGTCCGCTTCGGGAATGTAATCGGGTCCAGCGGTTCGGTCATTCCGCTGTTCAAGGAACAGATCCGTAAGGGCGGGCCGATCACCTTGACCCATGCTGAAACAACACGCTATTTCATGTCCATCGAAGAGGCTGCGCAACTGGTCATTCAGGCAGGCAGCCTAGCACGCCGCAATGACGAATCTGGCGATTTCCCCGGCCGGATCTTCCTTCTCGATATGGGGCAGCCGGTCCGGATCAAGGATCTGGCGGTCAAGATGGTGCAGCTGTCAAACCTGACGGTGTGCGATGAAATCAACCCCAATGGTGATATCGTCATCCAAGAGGTTGGCTTGCGCCCCGGCGAAAAACTGCATGAAGAGCTGTTTTTTTCGGTTGAGACGGCGTTGTCGACATCACACCAGAAGATTTCGGTCGCCGCGGAATCCGCGCCTGAAGGCCTTGATATCGAGCAGATGTACCAGGAACTCAAGCAACTGACCTCTGCTGAGGACCATGCCGGCCTGATGTCGTTCCTGCATCGCGTCGCCGGAATGGGCGTTAAAAGCGAATAAGTATCCCGACCTGGACCTTTAGGGCAATGGAAGTCAGATAGATGTGGTGGGGTGTCGTTCCGAAGACAGTCATCGGCGCTTTCCCTGTTCCGGGAGCACAAAATTGCGCGGTGATGTAGTATGAGAACATGGCTGATCGGGGACGGGATCTGGTGAAAGTCCTCTCATGGTACGGCTGTACAAGGCTGGTCGGAGCCAGTGCGCGGGCGGCATGGTGAGCGATTCTTCCCGCCGTGTGGAGCCGATGACGCTGCTGATTGGCGTCTCGATGACCATTGGCTACGGCACGCTGTATTATCCCTTTGCCATTCTCGGCCGCGAGATCGCGCGCGATATGGGCTGGAGCAACAGCTTCGTGTTCGGCTTGTTCTCCGCCGCTCTGTTGAGCAGTGCGATCACTGCCTCCTTCATCGGCCGGGCGATGGACCGGTTCGGCGCACGACCGGTCATGGTGCTTGGATCGATTCTGGCTGGTGCGACCCTGGTCAACCTGTCGCTGGTGCAGTCGGTGGTGGGCATGGCTATTGCCATGCCGCTGATCGAGGTCGCCGCCCGGATGACCCAATATGAAACCGGTTTTGCAGCCCTCGTCGCCATCCATGGCCGTCAGTCCCGCCGCCCCATCGCCCACGTCACCCTGGTGGCAGGCTTTGCTTCCACCGTGTTCTGGCCATTGATCCACTGGCTGCTCGGTTTCATGGATTGGCGCGGCGTCTGCTTGGTGCTGTCCGCGGTCAATCTCCTGGTGGCATTGCCGATTCACCTGATGGTGCCGCGCGGTCCGCGACGGGCAACCGATCAGCCCGTGCCTCAGCCGGCACCGCGCGAACCCGGTCTGCTGCTGCCGGGCAATCGCCGCACCTCCTTTGTGCTGATGTCGATTGCCTTTGCTGGCGGGAGTTTTCTGATGTCGGCAGTCCACACATCGTTTTTCGTCATCCTCGACCAGCTTGGCCGTGAGGCTGCGCTGGCAGCCCTCGCCGGGGCGATCATCGGGCCGATGCAGGTAATGGCCCGGCTGATCGAGATGCTGACCGGTGAGCGGGTGGCTTCATCCGTTGTCGGAGTGTTTTCCAGCACCATGATGTTGCTGGGTCTCGGTCTTCTGATCTCGGCGCTGTGGATAGATGGTCCCATCATTGTGATCGTCTTTGCCGCCAGTTTCGGTGTCGGCCAGGGGCTCAGCTTCATTGCCCGCGCGATCCTGCCGGCGCGGCTTTTTGGCACCGACGGCTACGGCGCGATTACCGGCAAGCTCGCTACCGTCCGGCTTTTCGCAATGGCAGGGGCGCCGGTGTGCACAGCGCTGGCCATTGCCCATACAGGCGTCGCGGCCACATTGGGGCTGCTTTCACTGGTTGCTGTGATGACGGTCGTTGCGTCCTGGGGCTTACTCCGGATCGAATCGAAGGCGGCAGCGGGCCATTCCGTCGTCCCGACGGCCGCCTGATGCGCAATCTGGCTTGAAGCTTCCTGATCGCGCTGCCATGTCTGTGGGGTGGGATAGCGGATCTTGACCGGATGTCGGGCTGCTTCAGCGCAGCGCGCCAACCAGAACCTCAGAACCGTTCTCGATGGTCACCCAGCGGCCGGAATTGTTGGAGGCCTGGCGCTTGAGGTAGCGGTAGGGGGTATCGTGCCAGTTCTTGATCCGGTCCTCGAGATTGTCGAGCACAAAATCGCCTTCGGAGGTTCTCAGCGTCAGCACCGCATGGCCTTCGCCATCGGGCTTGCGAACCACCGTGATCAGCAGGTCGGCCGCCGAGAATCCACGCTCCATCAACATGTAGCGCTTGAGCAGCACATAGTCCTCGCAATCCCCGGCAATGTCGGGATAGGCCCAGACCTCTTCCTTGCCGAACAATTCCAGATCGGTCTTCGGCATTACCGAGAAGTTGACGGCGCGGTTGATCTCCTCAACCACCTCCCAGCCATAATCTGTGACCTTCGGCGCCGCGCCTGATCCCTTGACCGGTTTGCACTCGGAGGCATGCAGCTTGCAAAACTCGTAATGACCGATCGGCTGCGACGTCACCCGGCCGGTCTGCATCGACAGATTGGACGCGAAGGTTCCGGCCGGCAAGGCCAGCAACACCCCTGAGGCAATCAATATCGCCCTGATTATTCCCGGTCCGCAAAACATTGCCGGTTTACTCCACACTGTCCAACTTCGTTAACAAAGAGTTAAGAACGGTTGGAGCAAGGAGTCAATTCCGAGGCTGACGTCATCTCGCTATATGGTTACCGGTGGGAAGGCCCAGGCGCGCTGCCCCGACAATGCCGTCGACACCGTCGGCCGGAACCGGGCAGGCAGGCCGGTCAGACCCGGGGCGCGATCCCGTCTGCGGCGGCCAGGATTCGGGCGATGTCTTCGTCGCGCGACAACCGGTGATCGCCGTCGCGGATCAATGTCAGCGTTACATTGTCTGACGGTAGATGCTCAATCAGCTTGAGCGCGTGCCGCCACGGAACGTCCGGATCGGCCATACCCTGGATGATGTGCACCGGCGCGCCAGTCTCGATCAGGCCGTCGAGCACCCGGTTCTTGCGACCGTCCTCGAACAGCTCCCGGGTAAAGATGTTGGGGTCAGGGCCATAGGGCGTAGGCTCTTCATAATAGCCGTCCCGCTCGAGCGCCTGGCGTTGCGCCTCGGTCAGTTCCGGTTCCATAAGTTCCAGCGTGAAATCCGGCGCCGGCGCGATCAACACCAGTCCCGCGACCCGATTATGGACGCCGCGTCGTGCCAGTTCCTGGACCATTCTCAACGCAATCCAGCCCCCCATCGATGAACCGATCAGGATCTGCGGACCTGAACTGAGTTGGTCGAACACGGCCAGGCTTTCCTCCAGCCAGCGCGATATCGTGCCTTCGCGAAAACTGCCGCCGGAGGCGCCGTGGCCGGAATAGTCAAACCGCAAGCACGCGCGCCCCTGCTGGCCGGCATTAACGCACAGAGCCTCCGCCTTCGAGCCAGTCATGTCCGAACGGTAGCCGCCAAGCCAGACAAAGCCGGGCAATCCGGCGCCAGCAGTGGTGGCCTCGCGCGTCAGCGCAGCGATCGTTCGGGCGTCGTCGCCCGTGCCCACAATCAGTTCTTTCCTATTGGTTTCGGCCATATCCGCCCTGCTCCCATGTCTGGATCTGGTACCCTTTTACAAGATTCGCCGTTACGCGAACTTCCCTGTGGTGATTTTTTCGCAAAGCCGTGCTATTGACACCGGCTTGCTGATCACGACATTGCGCGCGAGAACAAACTGCTTGCGCCCGCGATCAGCGGAACCCGACGAGTTAATCAGGAGACCAAAGCCATTCGCAGACCTTTTAGAGCGCCGCCCACAACCAATGATGGCCCCCGCGCTAACCAGAATATCCGGACCCCGACGGTCCAGCTCATTGATGCCGAAGGCCAGAACCATGGCGTCGTGCCGACCGAACAGGCATTGGCCATGGCCGAAGAGGATGGCCTCGATCTTGTCGAGATCAACTCCGCTGGTGATGTGCCGGTGTGCAAGATCGTTGACTTGGGTAAGCTGAAATACGCTTCGCAGAAAAAAGCCTCCGAAGCGCGCAAGAAGCAGAAGACCGTTGAGGTCAAGGAAATCAAGATGCGCCCCAACATCGACACCCATGATTATGAGGTGAAGATGCGTGCCATGAACCGTTTCTTTGACGAGGGTGACAAGGTCAAGGTCACTTTGCGTTTCCGCGGCCGAGAAATGGCGCATATGGAACTGGGCATGAAATTGCTCCAGAAGGTCAAGGACGACACGATCGAAATCGCCAAGGTCGAAGCTGAGCCCAAGCTCGAAGGCCGGCAGATGATGATGGTGCTGGCGCCGAAATAACGTCGGCTCGCGCGCAGATAAAGACCGGACCGGCGTGTGCCGGGACCGGTTTCTGCTTTTCTACGACCGAATCGGTCAGACCCCGTTGCTCTTTTTCCTGACGGGGGCTATAAGGCGCGCGTTCAAACCGACCGGCAGGGCATGCCGAGGCGGTTTCCATCGCTCGACGCAAACGGGGTCTTCGTCCTTTGCGTCTCACCCAACAAGAAGATGGCCCAGCGGCGTCACGACGATGCCCGAAGGCCTGGCAAGGAGTAGCGAAATGCCCAAGATGAAGACGAAATCGTCTGCCAAGAAGCGGTTCAAGATTACGGCAACCGGCAAGGTTATGGCCGCCGCCGCCGGCAAACGTCATGGCATGATCAAACGGTCCAACAAGTTCATTCGCGACGCTCGCGGCACCATGGTCCTCTCGGATCCTGACGCCAAGATCGTCAAGAAGTTTCTTCCCAACGGCCTGTAAGCAGAGCCGGGACCACCGAATTTAAGGAGATCATGATATGGCACGCGTAAAACGGGGCGTTACGTCCCACGCAAAACACAAGAAGGTTCTGAAGAAAGCCAAGGGCTTTTACGGACGCCGCAAGAATACCATCCGCGCCGCGAAGGCCGCAGTCGACAAGTCGATGCAGTATGCCTACCGCGACCGCAAGGTCCGCAAGCGGAATTTCCGCGCTCTCTGGATCCAGCGCATCAACGCCGCTGTTCGCGAGCAGGGCCTGACCTATGGTCGCTTCATCGACGGCTTGACCAAGGCTGGCATCGAGGTTGACCGCAAGGTGCTTTCCGACATGGCGATCCATGACGCGGAAGCATTCGGTGTGCTCATCGAAGCTTCCAAGAAGGCGCTTGAGTATCTCAAGGAATCGACGCCGAACGAATTTGAAAGCGCTGTCGCCTAAGCCAGCGTTTTCCCGAAAGCAGAATTTGAATTTTGGGATCCCGCGCTGGCATGGCTGGCGCGGGATTTTTCGTGTTTTGGAGTAGTCATGGGTGATGGCGCACATACAGACGGGACTATTCCCGAGGATGAGCTTGTAGCCATCCTGCATGCTGTCGCACAATCGCCCGATTTCAGGGTCAGGGCGGTGGAGGTCGCCGGGCAGCGGGTCTGGATCAAGCGTTACGACACCGAGCCTCTGGCCTTGGCAAAACGCCTTCACGGATTTGTCTCGCCGCTGCTGTTGCCGACCTTTTTACGTAACAGTGCGCCCGCTATCGGCCCCGCAGGAGTTGCGCGGGAAAGCGCGAAAATTGCAAGATTCCGCGCCGCCGGATTGCGTACGCCGGCAATTCTGTACCAAAACGGTTCGCTGATGATCCAGTCCGATGTGGCCCCGACCCTTTGGGAGCGCGTGGCTGACTTGGATGCACCGTCGCAACGGCACATGCTTTTCAAAGCGTTCGAAGCGCTTGGCGAGGTGCATCGGGCAGGTCTCGTACACGGCCGTCCGCATTTGCGGGATATGTCGCTTGGTGGCGATGAGGTTTGCTTCTTTGATTTCGAGGAAGAACCGGAAGCGGTGATGCCATCTGCGGAAGCCCAGGCCCGTGATCTGGTTCTGCTGATGTTGCCCGTTACTGCCCTGGAACCGGATATCGAGACACAGCGCGACTGTTTGCAGGCATGGATGAAGGGAGCGCCTGTCGCTGCCATCAGGTCATTGATCCGGATGCTGCGCTTTTGCGGGCCGGTGATCTGGATACTGAGGGTGGTGCCCGCTTCGCTGCAAGGCAGCGATTTGAGGCGATTTATTGCCGGGTCACGGTTTCTCGTGGCTTCGATATCGGATATGGACAGCGTCATTGCCAAGCGAGAGCAAGGCGCCGGATTAAACGGATGACTTCATGAGCCAGTACCAGACACTTGAAACCGCCATCATGACCGAGATCACAGCCAGCGCCGATGAGGCGTCTATCGAGGCCGTGCGCGTGTCGGCTCTCGGCAAGAAGGGCTCGGTGTCCGAATTGCTCAAGGGCTTGGGCAAGATGTCAGCCGAGGAGCGCCAGGAAGCGGGTCCGGCTATCAACGGGCTCAAGGCGCGCATTGCCGGCGCCATTGCAGCCCGCAAGGCCGAGCTTCGGGACGCCGCCATCATCGAGCGGCTTGCACGCGAAACTGTCGATGTCAGCCTGCCGGTGCGTACGTCACCTGCCGAGCGTGGCCGCATTCATCCGATCAGCCAGGTGGTCGACGAGATCACCGCCATCTTTGCCGATATGGGCTTTGCCATTGCCGAAGGTCCCGATATCGAGACCGATCACTACAATTTCACGGCGCTGAATTTCCCGGACGGCCATCCGGCCCGGGAAATGCACGACACCTTTTTCCTAGAACCCGACGATAACGGCGAACGCAAGGTTCTGCGCACCCACACCTCGCCGGTTCAGATCCGGACCATGGAATCGCAGAAGCCGCCGATCCGCATCGTCATTCCGGGCAAGACCTACCGGCAGGATTCCGACGCCACCCATTCGCCGATGTTTCATCAGGTCGAGGGGCTGGTGATCGACAAGACCGCCAATGTCGGCCATCTGCGCTGGGTTTTGGAAGAATTCTGCAAGAGTTTCTTCGAAGTCGACAACGTGGTGATGCGTTTCCGGCCGTCCTTCTTCCCGTTCACCGAGCCTTCGTTCGAGGTCGATATCCAGTGCGACCGCACCTCGGGTCCGATCGTAAAGTTTGGCGAGGGAACCGACTGGATGGAAATCCTCGGCTGCGGCATGATGCATCCCAACGTGCTGCGCGCCGGCGGGCTTGATCCGGACGAGTATCAGGGCTTTGCCTGGGGCATGGGCCTCGATCGCATCGCAATGCTCAAATACGGCATGCCCGACTTGCGGGATTTCTTCAACGCCGATGTCCGCTGGACCAGCCACTACGGCTTCCGCCCGCTGGACATGCCGACATTGTTCGGCGGCTTGAGCGCGTAATCCACCAACCAAAAGATCGGCAAGCCAAATGGCAACCCTGGAAACCAAATCTGATGCCGACATCGACCAGTGGATCACGAACCATGAGCGTGCCGGCAAGACCCGTGCGCCCTTGTTTCAAGAGTTGATAGTTGAGCGAAACCGGCGCCATGGACGGGGCCTGGACATAACAACGTCAATAGCGGCGATGACCAAATCCGCCAGGGAAAACCGGTATATCAGCTATGGTAATCTGGCTGCCTCCAATGGGCTGACCTGGACCAAGGCGCGGCCATTGATGAACGGCAGCCACGGTCACCTGGACGATCTTCTCGCCTATTGCCATTCCCACGAAATGCCTCTTCTCACTGCCATAGTGGTTGGAAAAAATCATCTCGACACCGGTGACATGGACGAGGACACCATTGAAGGGTTTGTTGCCGGTATCCGGCGGCTTGGGGTTTCCGTTGCTGATCCGGTTGAGTTCTTGAAACAATGCCAGAGCGATTGTTTCGAATGGGCGGCAAAGCAGCCTGATGTTCCTGATGCTGCCACCGATGCGGTCGAAGAATAACGGTCCGAGGAAAATAGAATGAAATTCACACTCTCCTGGCTCAAGGATTACCTTGAAACCGACGCCACCCTCGACCAGATCTGCGAGCGCCTGACGGCGATCGGGCTCGAGGTCGAGGATGTTGATGACAAGGCAGCATACCAGCCCTTCACCATCGCCAAGGTCATTTCCGCCGAGCAGCACCCCAACGCCGACAAGCTGCGCGTGCTGATGGTCGACAAGGGCGACGGCAAGCCGGTGCAGATCGTCTGCGGCGCCCCCAATGCTCGCGCCGGCCTGATCGGCGCGCTGGCCGAGCCCGGCACCTATGTCCCCGGCATCGACGTGACGCTTTCCGTCGGCAATATCCGCGGCGTCGAAAGCCACGGCATGATGTGCTCGGAAAAAGAACTCGACATGTCCGACAGCCATGACGGCATCATCGATCTGCCCGAAGATGCGCCGGTCGGCACGCCGTTCGCATCCTACGCTGGCCTTGATGATCCGGTCATCGAGATCAACCTGACGCCGAACCGTCCCGATTGCACCTCGATCTTCGGCATTGCCCGTGATCTGGCCGCCTCCGGTCTCGGCACCCTCAAGCAGCCGAAAGCCCCTGAATTCAAGGTGGAAGGCGAGACGACGCAGAATGTGAAAATCATTCTCGACGACGAGAGCCTTTGCCCCGGTTTTGCCTGGCGTCTGGTGCGCGGTGTGAAGAACGGCCCGAGCCCGAAATGGATGCAGAAACGTCTGCTGGCAATCGGTCTTCGCCCGATCTCGGCGCTGGTTGATGTCACCAACTACATGACCTTCGATCAGGGCCGACCGATGCATGTCTTCGATGCTGACAAGGTCAAGGGCGAGCTGGTGGTGCGTCGCGCCCAGGAAGGCGAGGAGATCCTCGCGCTCGACGCCCGTACCTACAAGCTCAATCCCGCCAATGTCGTGATTGCCGATGACAATGGCCCCGAATCCATCGGTGGCATCATGGGCGGCGAGCATTCAGGCTGCGACGAGAACACCACCAATGTGTTGATCGAATCCGCTCTCTGGGACCCGATCAACATCGCCAAGACCGGCCGCAACCAGGGCATCATCACCGATGCCCGCTACCGTTTCGAGCGTGGCGTCGACCCGGAATACATGGTGCCTGGTCTCGAGCGCACCACAGAACTGGTGCTCGACATGTGCGGCGGCACCGCGACCGAAGCCCGGGTGACCGGCTACAAGGGGCATGACAAGAAGATCGTCGATTTCCCGTTCTCCGAAGTCAAACGCCTGACAGGTCTCACCGTGTCCAACGACGAGTCGCGCGCGATTCTCTCAGGCCTCGGCTTTGAAGTCTCCGGCACCGGCGAGAAGGTCAAGGTCGCCGTCCCGTCCTGGCGTCCGGATATCGATGGCAAGGCCGATCTGGTCGAAGAAGTCATGCGCATCTTCGGCGTCGACAAGATCACGCCCGAACCGATGGTGCCGACAGGCTCGGTCAATGGCAAGATCCTGACCACGATCCAGATCCGCACCCGCTCCGCCAAGCGCGCTCTTGCGGCGCGCGGCATGATGGAAGCGGTGACCTGGTCGTTCATCTCGGCGGATCAGGCCAAGCTGTTTGGCGGCGGCAGCCGTGCGCTGAAGCTGGTCAACCCGATCGCTGCCGACATGTCCGACATGCGGCCCTCGCTGCTGCCGGGTCTGCTGCTGGCTGCCCGGCGCAATGCTGACCGTGGCTATGGTGATGTGGCGCTGTTCGAGGTCTCCGGCACCTATGAAAACGACACGCCCGAAGGCCAGCGCCGTGTAGCCGGCGGCATCCGTCGCGGCACCGCTGCCATGACCGGTTCCGGCCGTCACTGGGATGGCGCTGCCAAGCCGGTTGGGGTGTTTGACGCCAAGGCCGATGCGATTGCAGCGCTTGAAGCGTGCGGCGCGCCGGTCGACCGGCTGTCCTTCGAGCGCGGTGCGCCGGACTGGTATCATCCGGGCCGCTCCGGTCTGATCAAGCTCGGTCCGAAAACCGTGCTCGGCCATTTCGGCGAATTTCACCCCAATACGCTTGATGAACTGGATGTCTCCGGCCCGCTGTGCGGTTTCGAGGTGTTCGTTGATGCCATTCCTGAACCCAAGCGCAAGGCCACCCGCACCAAGCCGGTGCTGTCGCTCTCGGCATTCCAGGCCGTGCGCCGCGATTTTGCCTTTGTGGTCGACAGTGATGTTCCTGCGACCACGCTGGTACGTGCCGCCCAGGGTGCCGACAAGGCGCTGATTTTCGGCGTCAACGTATTTGACCTGTTTGAAGGCCCGTCGCTTGGCGAAGGCAAGAAATCGCTCGCCATCGAGATCACAATCCAACCGAAGGACCGTACGCTGACCGAGGAGGATCTCGACAGACTGGCCAAGGCGGTCATCGCCAATGTGGAGAAATCTTCGGGCGGTGTGCTCAGAGGGTAACTTGCCAACGGGGCGGCCTGGAGCCGGCCGCTCCGATCGGTTGCGGTCGATCACCTCGAAGCTCCAATAAAAACGGGGTCCTGATCGATCAAATAGGCTGGCGCACTTGCCGAAGTGGTCTGTGAGATTGCATGCTGCGCGTCGACAAGATCAAGCGCCGGAGCGTAATGCGTATCATGAACCCCATTCTCAATTCCGACAGCTACAAATACTCGCATTTCGCCCAGTATCCGCCGGAAACGGCGGCGATTTCGGCTTACATCGAGGCGCGTCCCGGCGGCAAGCACGACCATGTGCTGTTCTTCGGCCTGCAGATGTTTCTCAAGGACTATCTCTCCCGCAAGATCACCATGGCCGGTGTCGACGAGGCCGAGGAGATGATCACCACCCACGGCTTGCCGTTTCACCGCGAGGGTTTCGAAAAGATCGTCACCCGCCACAACGGCCATTTCCCGCTGCTGATCGAGGCGCTGCCCGAAGGCATGGTTGCCCCCACCGGCACACCGCTGGTGCAGGTCAGAAACACCGATCCGGATTTCTTCTGGCTGCCGACTTTCATCGAAACCGCATTGCTGCGTGCCGTCTGGTATCCTTCCACCGTCGCCACGGTCTCGCACGGCGCGCGGGCCATCATTTCGGCATCGCTTGAGCGCACCTGCGACATACCCGATGAGGTGCTGCCGTTCCGCCTGCATGATTTTGGCGCCCGTGGCACCACATCGCTGGAACAGGCTGGCATCGGCGGCGTCGCCCATCTGGTCAATTTTCTCGGCACCGACACCGTAAGCGCACTGGTCTATGCCCGGCGCTTCTATCACGAGCAGATGGCGGGCTTTTCGATTCCTGCCGCCGAGCATTCAACCATGACCAGTTGGGGCGAGGACCGCGAGACCGAGGCCTACCGCAACATGCTCACCCAGTTCGCCGGACCGGGCAAGATGGTGGCTGTCGTGTCCGATTCCTATGATCTGTATCGCGCGGTGAAAAACATCTGGGGCGAGGAACTCAAGGCCGAGGTCGAGGCCTCCGGTGGCACCTTGGTGGTGCGGCCTGATTCCGGCGACGCCACACGGGTACCGGTCGATACCGTGCAGATGCTGGGCGAGATTTTCGGCTTCACGCTCAACACCAAGGGTTACAAGGTGCTTAACCCCGCAGTCCGCGTCATTCAGGGCGACGGGGTTACGCCGGAAACCATCCGCCTCATTCTCGGCCGGCTCGAGGACAAGGGCTGGTCGGCTGAAAACATCGCCTTCGGCATGGGGGCCGGGCTGTTGCAGAAGGTCAACCGCGACACGCTGCGCTTTGCCATGAAAGCCAATGCGCGGCAGGATGACGATGGTGTCTGGCACGGCATCAACAAGAACCCCAAAACCGATCCCGGCAAGGCTTCCAAGCGCTACCGCCAGGCGGTGGTGATGGAGGCCGGCCGCCCGCTTGGAGTAGCGCTCAAGGACATCGGCGAGCGTGAAAACCTGCTGCAGCCGGTTTGGCGCGATGGCGAATTGCTGGTCGACTGGACCTTTGCTGAAATCCGCGCCCGCGCCGCAGTGGCAGGCTGACCGGCAGGCCGGTATGTCAGACTGAACGAACTCGAAGGGAGACGCCGAGATGTTTCGATGGGGAATTATGTCGACTGCCAAGATCGGTCGCGAACAGGTTATTCCGCAATTGCTGGATTCCGAAAACGGCGTCGTCAGCGCTATTGCCAGCCGCGACCATGGCCGCGCAAGGGCACTTGCCGATCGCTTTGGTGTTCCGCATGCGTTTGCGTCCTACGAGGAGCTTCTCGCCTCTCCGGAAATCGATGGCGTCTACATCCCGTTGCCGACATCGCAGCATATCGAGTGGGCGATCAAGGCAGCCGAAGCCGGCAAGCATGTGCTGTGCGAAAAACCGATCTCGCTTCACGCGGATGAAATCGCACCGCTGATCAAGGCCCGCGACGCCAACAATGTGCTCGTCTGCGAAGCCTTCATGGTCACCTATCACCCACAATGGAAAAAGGTGCGCGAGCTTCTGGCCGCCGGCGCGGTGGGACGCTTGCGCCATGTCCAGGGCGCTTTCAGCTATTTCAACAAGGACCCGCAGAACATGCGCAACCAGCCCGAACTGGGCGGTGGCGGATTGCCCGATATCGGGGTCTATGTGGCGGTGTCGACCCGGTTCTCGACCGGAGCCGAGCCGGTCAGACTGCAGGCGACGGTGGAGCGCGATGCCGATTTCGGCACCGATATCTATGCCAGCGTGAAAGCCGATTTCGGCGATTTCGACCTGACATTCTACGTATCAACCCAGATGGCGGCGCGGCAACTGATGGTTTTCCATGGTGACGAGGGCTATCTGGAAGTGACCGCCCCGTTCAACGCCGGCGATTTCGGCAATCCCGAGGTGGCGCTCTACAGTCGTAATCATGATCGCGCCGAAGTCTTCCGATTTCCCGGTGTGCGCCAGTACCGGCTGCAGGCCGAGGCCTTTGTCCGCAAGGTCGGTGGCAGCGATGACGAGGTCTTCACCCTCGAGCAATCCGTGCTCAACCAGAAGCTCATCGATGCCGCCTATCGTGCGGCCGACCATGACGGTTGGGAGAAGGTGTAGCGCGCTTCCTGGCGCACGAGTTTGGCCGGTCCGGCTCAGGGGTGCGGCCCGAACACGAAGCGCGAATAGCCCAGATAGGAAAACACCGTCGCCGAGCCTGATCCGAGGATTAGGGCCAGATAGGGCGATACATCCGGCAGCAACAGCAGGCAGGCCGAATAGACCGCGTAATTGAGCAGCGCCGAGACGAGGCCGACGCTGCCATAGCGCGCGCCCTCAACGCTCACGCGTCGGTGCGAGGCACCAAAGGTGAAGGTTCGGTTGATCATGTAGGTGCACAGCATCGCCGCAGTGATTGCCAGCACCCGGGCGCTGAACGGATCCAGCAGCGAAAAATGCAGAAACAGCCAGAGCACGCCGACATCAACCGCAAAACCCAGCGCGCCAGCGAAAAGAAAGAAGGTGACTTTTCTCATGAAGCCAGTTTTCGGCTCGTATCATCGGTTGAACCCGTGTCGGTCCCGGTAGTCCGGCGCCGGCTCGACGCGTCTGCATTGCGGCCATCATCACGGGGTGTCGACAGCAACATATACTGAAAACGCTTTTGTTCCACCCGGCCTCGCGCCACCGAATCGAGAATGACGCCACCAGAGAAGATCATCAGCGACATCATCAGCAGCCCCACGGCGAGCATCCATGTCGGCATCCGCGTCACCAGACCGGTGAGGAAATACTCATTGAGCACGGGCACCATCAACACCATCGACATGCCAAGCGTGGCCAGGCTGAGATAGCTGAAAAACGTGAACGGCCTGGTTTCCTTCATCAGCATGGCGAACATCCAGAGGATTTTCGCACCATCCTTGAAGGTCGACAGTTTGGATTCCGAGCCTTCCGGTCGGCGGCCGTAATCGAGCTGAAGTTCGGCCACCGGCAGCTTCAGCACCGAGGCATGTACGCTCATCTCGGTTTCAATCTCGAAACCGCCGGAAACCGCCGGAAAGCTCTTGGCGAAACGGCGCGAAAATGCCCGGTAGCCTGAGAAGATGTCGGAAAAATCATTTCCGAAAATCGACTTGTACAATGTGTTGAAAATCGAGTTGCCAAAGGCATGACCCCGGCGGCCGGCGTCATCGGTAACCCCGCGCCGTGTGCCCACCACCATGTCGCAGCCTTCGGTCAGCAGGGTGCGGATCAGGTCCGGTCCATCGGCGGGCGCATAGGTTCCATCGCCATCGGCCATCAGGTAGATATCGGCCTCGATGTCGGAAAACATCCGCCGCACCACATGCCCCTTGCCCTGGCGCCGCTCGCGCACCACCGTGGCTCCGGCGAGTGCTGCGCGCAGGGCGGTCTGGTCCTTGGAATTGTTGTCATAGACATAGATCCGCGCCGTCGGCAGCGCCGCGCGGAAGCCGGCGACGACATCGCCGATCGTTTCGGCTTCGTTGTAGCAGGGCAACAATACCGCAATTTCGAGGCTTTCAAACACAGCGTCAGTCATGGGGATCCCCGTAAAGTGTCGGCGCGTACGCCTGTGGCTTTACTATTTCTTGAGAAGGTTAAGGCTAGGTTGAACAAGTTCTAGAAAGTGGGTTGGAGTTTTCTCGTGTCCAAGAGTAACCTGGCGATCGCCGAGGCCGGAATACAATCTGCCGCGCTTTCCGGAAGTGCCAAGTCTTTTACAAGCGCCCGGCCTTCAAATCTGTTGGCCCCGCTGCACAAGCCGGTCTGGCTGGTTTTCGCGCTGTTTGTGCTGCTGACCACGGTGATGCATTTTACCTCCTATGTCGATTATGTCGGCGCCGACAATGACGACGTTCTGCGTCTGGTTCAGGTGCGTGATCTGCTTTCCGGTCAGGGCTGGTTCGATCTCACCCAGACACGGCTCGGCCTTGAGGGCGGCACGCTGATGCACTGGTCGCGCCTTATCGACCTGCCGATCGCCAACCTGATCATGCTGTTTTCGCTCGTCATGAGCCCGACCCTGGCGGAAGCCTCGGCGCTGTTTGTCTGGCCATTGCTCACCGTGCTGCCGATCTTCTACGCGCTGGCGCTCAGCGGCGGCATCCTTGCGGGCCTGTCCGGTCGGTTGATCGGCCTTGCCATGGCCTTCCTGTTCGTGCTCGGCTTCAACCGCTTCCAGCCGGGCTCGATCGATCATCACAACGTCCAGCTCGCACTGATGGCGATCATGACGGCCTGCCTGATACTGCCGCAACGTCCGCCGCTGGCCCATGCGATTGCCGGCATTGCCGCATCATTGGCAATCGCCATCGGCGCTGAAACGACACCACATGTGGCAATTGTCGCGCTGATCGTTGCCGGTCAATGGCTCTGGCTTGGCGAACCGGTAAAGGCGGCGGCACAGGCTTTCGCGCTGGCCATGGCCGCAACCCTGACGGCGGCGTTCTTTATCACGGTGCCACCTGCGCAATATGGCCTGGTTGCCTGCGATGCGCTGTCGACTGGTTTTTATTCGCTCGGCGTCGTCGGCGCCGGAGCCTTCTTCCTTGCCGTGGCGTCGACGTCGCGCCAGAGCTTTGCCGTCCGCTTCGCCGCTCTCGGCCTCGTCGGCATTGGCACCCTTGGTCTGGCGGTGACAGTCGCGCCGCAATGCCTGGGCAATCCTCTCGCCACTCTCGATCCGCTGCTGGTCACCATGTGGCTCAACAATGTCACCGAAGCTCAATCGATCCTCGGTGAAATCAGGGTCCAGCCCTGGGCGGTCGCCGGCTTCTACGCGGTCCCGGTACTGGCGATGGGTTTGTGCGTGCGCAGGCTCATGCAGGGGCGCGAGATCCATGCTCATGGCGTGTTGCTGGCGTTGCTGCTTGTCTCCTGGGCAATCGCCCTGGTTCAGGTGCGCGGCGCTGTCTTTGCCAATCTGATCTCCGCCATTCCGCTGGCAGCATTGGTTGCCGAACTCCGCACCCGTTCCAATGCCGACCCGAAAGACCTGCGCAAGGGGTTGGCCTTTGCTGGCATGGCCTTCGCATCGGTGCCGGTCGTCTGGGCCTTGGCGGGCGCAGTGCTGTCGATGGGTGTCGACAAAATTACCGGTACCGCCAATGCTGCGGAAGAAGAGGAAATCTCCTGCACGTCCGGTGAAGCTCTGGCTGATCTTGCCCGCGAACCGACGGGCGTGGTGGCGGGTCCGTCAAATCTTGGCGCGCATATCCTGCGCTTTACCCGCCACCGGGTGCTCTCGGCGCCCTATCACCGTAACCAGGGCGGCATGCTCACCGAATTGCATGCGGCGATGGCGCCGCCGGTGGATGCGGTCAAGTTCCTGCGCGGCGCCGGCGTCACCGTGATTGCCTATTGCCCAAGCGATCCGCAGATCGCCAATGTCATCAAGGCTGCACCCGACGGGCTTTACGCGCAACTGGCCAAGGGGCAGGTGCCGGCCTGGCTCGAACCTGTGCCGGGAACGCTGAGCAAACCGCTGCAGCTTTATCGAGTCGCACCGTAACACCATCCTCGTGGCTGTTTGCACGGACGCGCCGTCGCGCTATCGTGGCTATCCGTGATTTGCGCACACCGCGCCGAGCGGAAGACGGAGCCTGACAATGACCGGCATGCCTGCACGCACATTTCTGAGCCATGTCGCTGCCGCCATGGCAGCGCTCCTCGTTTTGATGGGATCGCCCTTTGTTCCCGATGCTCACGCCGCTGATTCCGGCAAGCCGGCCAAGGAGATTTTTGGCGCCGCCAGTCTGCCGGCGCTGTTGCCTGCCCGCGCGGTCGGATTTTATTCCAAAGGCTGCCTGGCCGGCGGTATTGCCATCCCCACCGATGGTCCGACCTGGCAGGCCATGCGGCTGTCGCGCAACCGGCGCTGGGGCCACCCGGACCTGATCGCGCTGGTCGAAAAGCTGTCACGGGAAGCGGCGGCTCGAGATGGCTGGCCCGGCCTTCTGGTCGGCGATATTGCCCAGCCGCGCGGTGGGCCGATGCTGTCGGGCCACGCCTCGCATCAGGTCGGGCTCGATGCCGATATCTGGCTGACGCCAATGCCCGCTCGCACCCTGTCGGTGCGCGAGCGGGAGGATATTTCCGCAACCTCTATGCTGAAAAAGAACACGCTTTATGTCGATGACGCTGTCTGGACGGATGCGCACGCTCATTTGCTGATGCGGGCTGCAAGCTATCCCGAGGTCGAACGCATTTTCATCCATCCCGGCATCAAGAAGAAGTTGTGCGACACCTGGCGCGGCGACCGCTCGGCGATGGGCAAGCTCCGTCCCTATTACGGCCACCACTATCATTTCCACATTCGCATCAAATGCCCGCCCGGCGTCAGCGGATGCCGCAGCCAGAACCCGCCGCCAACGAGTTCCGGATGCGACAAGTCGCTGGCCTGGTGGTTCACCGACGAACCCTGGGCGCCGGCCAAGCCCAGCAAGGACGACAAGCCCAAGCCGAAGCGGCGTCAGCTGACACTTGCCGATCTGCCGAAGGCCTGCACCGCCGTGGCATCGGCGTCTGCGCCCGGCTCGGAAGCCCAGGTCACGTTCGGCGCCGATCCGATTGCCAGCATCGCCAGGGCCAATGCCGGCACGGTTGCCGCTTCGGAGTTTGCCCCCTTGCCGCTGAATGTTCCATTGCCGACGCCGCGCCCGATTAATTAGACGGGGTCACCGGCTGTCATCCAAATTTCATGCGTCAGGCGGCTTTCGCCGCTGTCGGAGACAGGTTATAGACTGACCTTTCAAATCGATTGAAAGCAACAAATCCGTCATATCGGCGGATTTTCCGGGAACATAAGCACCCATGACGGTCCACAAAGCCATCGCATTGATCGCCCATGATCAGAAAAAAGACGATCTGGCCGCATTTGCCAAATCGCACGAAAAGGCGATGAAGGCATTTCCGATTGTCGCCACCGGCACCACCGGCGCCCGCATCATCGAAGCCTGTCCGGATCTGGACGTGACCCGGCTCAAGAGCGGCCCGCTCGGCGGCGATCAGCAGATTGGCGCTTTGATCGCCACCGGCGATGTCGGTCTGGTGATTTTTTTCGTCGATCCGCTGACGGCCATGCCGCACGATGTCGACGTCAAGGCGCTGATGCGGCTCGCCATCGTCTATGATGTTCCCATGGCGCTTAACCGCGCCACAGCCGAAACCCTGCTGAAGGCGCTTGCCTGAACGGCGGAATTCCGATGACGCGGCACCGGCCGCGCCGCAACAAGATCAAGTTTGACAGGGAAGATAATCATGGCCACTCCCGGTGATAACGACCACACCATCGCGTTTCCGATCCTCATTGGCGATATTGGCGGCACCAATGCGCGCTTCGCCATTCTGGTCGACGCCTATGCCGAGCCGAAGGAATTTCCGGTCCTGATGACCGCTGATTTTGCCACTCTCGACGAGGCGATCCAGACCGAAGTGTTCGACAAGACCTCGCTGCAGCCGCGGTCGGCGATTCTGGCGGTGGCGGGACCTATCAAGGGCGACGAGATCGACCTGACCAACAATGACTGGGTGGTCAGGCCCAAAGCGCTGATCGAGGAACTGGGTTTCGAGGACATCGTGGTGGTCAATGATTTCGAGGCGCAAGCACTGGCCGCGGCCTCGCTCGGTCCCGAGCATCTCGAAAAAATCGGTGACGGCGAGATCCGCCCGGCCTCCTCGCGGGTCGTGGTCGGCCCCGGAACCGGGCTCGGCGTTGCCGGCCTGGTCCATGCGCGCCACACTTGGTACCCGGTGCCCGGCGAGGGCGGCCATATCGACATCGGCCCGCGCAGCCCGCGCGATCTCGAACTGTTCCCGCATTATCAATCGATCGAAGGCCGCATTTCGGCCGAACAACTGCTGTGCGGTCGTGGGTTGATGAACATCTACCGCGCCGTCAGCAAGGTTGGCGGCGGACCGGCAAAGGCCGCCAACCCGGCCGAAGTCACCGCCGCATGGGCCGATGGCTCCGACCCGGCCGCGGTCGAGGCGATCGAACTGTTCGTCACTTATCTTGGCCGGATTGCCGGCGATCTGGCGCTGATTTTCATGGCCCGCGGCGGCGTCTACCTGGCCGGCGGGATTGCTCAGAAGATCATCCCGGCGCTCAAGCACCCGCGTTTTCGCGAAGCGTTTGAGGACAAGGCGCCGCATAGTGCCATCATGAAGACGGTCCCGACCTTCGTCATCACCCATCCGCTGGCCGCTTTATCCGGCCTTGCCGCCTATGCCCGCACGCCGGTGCGGTTTGGTGTCGCTACCGAAGGTCGACGCTGGAAAGCATAGGCAAACCGGCTCCAACCGGTTATAGAGCCGCTGTAAATGGGGCCGGCATGGTCGGCCCGAATGCGGCGAGGCGGCCGGCTTGCCGGACCACCGGACAGGATTGAGATAATTTGGCGCGCGGCAAACACATCAAGGAAGATGTCGAAACCCTGACGATGGTGATCCGCCGGATCATCCGCGAGAACGGTCGAGATTATGTCAAGACCTACATTTTTGCGGCTGTCTGTCTGGTTCTGATCGCCGCTTCCACGGCCTTCATGGCCTGGATCATGGAAGCCGTCATCAACGAAGCCTTCGCCAACAAGAACACCGATGTGATCTGGTTAATCTGCGGCGGGGTTCTGGCGTCCTTCGTCATCCGCGGCGCTGCCTCCTATGGTCAGGCCGTGGCACTGGCAAAAGTTGGCAACAATCTCGTCGCCCGTTATCAGCAGCGGCTGATCGATCATCTCATGTCGCTGGGGGTAAGCTATTTCAGCGAAACCCGCTCGGCCCAGATTGCTGCCCAGATCAGCCAGAACGTCACCGGCATCCGTGACGTCATGAACCTGACGATCACCTCTTTTGCCCGCGATCTCCTGACCCTGATCGCGCTGCTGGTGGTGATGGTGGCAAAGGATCCGGTGCTCAGCCTGATCGTGTTCGTTGTCGCACCGCCGGTACTGATCGCCCTGCGTTATATCTCCAAGCGGTTGCGCAGCGCGACCCGCGAGGCGATCGACTTCAACAGCCGGGTGCTCTCTGCCATGCAGGAAACGGTGCAGGGCATCACCATCGTCAAGGCCTTCACGATGGAAAGCCAAGTGAGCGCACGCACGGCCGAACTGATCAAGGCCGCCGAGGGGCGCTCCAACCGCATTGCAAGGCTCACCGAGCGCACCTCTCCGCTGACCGAGACCGTTGCCGGCCTGGCGATTTCCGGCGTCATCGCCTATGCCGCCTACCGCTCGATTTATGACGATGTGTTGCCGGGTGCGTTTTTCTCCTTCATCACGGCGCTGCTGCTCGCCTACGATCCGGCGCGGAAATTGGCGCGGCTGCAGATCAACCTGGAGCGCGCTATCGTCAATGCCCGGATGATCTACGAAATCCTGGACTCGGAGCCGACCCAGGGTGACCAGCCTGGCGCCACCGACATCAAGATCGAACGCGGCGGCGAGATCGAATTCCGCAATGTCGGCTTTGCCTACGGACCGGGCGAAAAGGTGCTCGACAATGTCAGTTTCACCGCCGAAGCCGGCAAGACCACGGCCATCGTCGGTCCGTCCGGAGCCGGCAAGTCGACCCTGATAAGTCTGGTTCCGCGCTTTTACGACCCGACCGCGGGGCAGGTGCTGATCGACGGCGTTGACATTGCCACCGTCACCAAGGGGTCGCTGCGCAGGCAGATCGCGTATGTCTCGCAACAGCCATGGCTATTCGAAGGCACCATTCGCGACAACCTGCGCTATGCCCGGCCCGAGGCCACCGATGCCGAGATCGAGCAGGCGGCGCGGCTCGCCAACGCCCATGACTTCATTCTGACCCAGCCGCAGGGCTATGACACACCCCTGGGTGAAAACGGCGCCAATCTGTCCGGCGGTCAGCGTCAGCGTATTTCGATTGCCCGGGCGCTGGTGCGCAATGCGCCGATCCTGCTGCTCGATGAAGCCACCTCCGCGCTCGACAATGAATCGGAAGCCGCCGTTCAGAAGGCACTCGACAGTGCCATGCAGGACCGTACCGTGCTGGTCATTGCCCACCGGCTGTCGACCATCGCCAAGGCTGACAAGATTATCGTCATGCAGGCAGGCGAGGTGGTCGAGAGCGGTAGCCACGCCGATCTCAGCGGCACCCGTGACGGACTCTATTCAAGGCTTCAGGCCTACAGCGGCGGTGGCGAAATCCGCGATGACACGGCAACCGATGCGCAGGGAGAAGAGCAATGAGCCAGGCACCGAGCAGCATGGGTCTCATCGTCGTCGGCGCGGCGGGGCGCATGGGGCAGTCGCTGATCCGCACCATCGATGAAATCGACGGCGTGCATCTGGCCGGTGCGATTGAGCGCAGCGGATCGGAAGCGCTAGGCCGCGACGCCGGCGAACTGGCAGGCCTTGGCCCGATCGGGGTCACGGTGACCGACGACGCACTGCCGGTTTTCGCCCAGGCCGATGGGGTTCTCGATTTCACCGCGCCAGCGGCCAGTCTCGTATTTGCCGATCTTGCCGCCCAGGCGCGGATCGTCCACGTTATCGGCACCACCGGCATGAGCGAAAGCGACGAGCCCCGGCTGAAGGCTGCCTCGCGCCATGCCCGCATCGTTAAGTCCGGCAATATGAGCCTCGGCGTCAATCTGCTGTCAGTGCTGGTGCGCGATGCCGCGCGGGCGCTGGCTCCTGCCGATTGGGACATCGAGGTGCTGGAAATGCATCACCGCCACAAGGTCGACGCCCCATCGGGCACCGCGCTGCTTTTGGGCGAGGCTGCAGCCGAAGGTCGCGGTATTGATCTGGCCTCCCATTCGGTCCGGGTTCGCGATGGCCACACCGGCGCCCGCGAAGAAGGCTCGATCGGATTTGCCACCTTGCGGGGCGGCTCGGTTGTTGGCGAACACACGGTGCTGCTGGCGAGCGAGGGCGAAACCATAGAACTCAGCCACAAGGCGACCGACCGTTCGATCTTTGCCCGCGGCGCGGTGCGGGCAGCGCTCTGGGCCTGGCCGCAGAAACCGGGTTACTATTCGATGCTCGACGTGCTCGGCCTTGCCGGCCGCGATTGAACTCTATCTGTCACAGACAAAGGAAATCATCATGTCCGGAACGCTCGTCCTCGTCCGCCACGGCCAAAGCGAATGGAATTTGAAGAACCTGTTCACCGGGTGGAAAGACCCGGACCTGACCGAACTCGGCGTCGAGGAAGCCAAGACCGGCGCCCAGGCCATCAAACAGGCAGGGCTGAAATTCGACATTGCCTTTACCTCGGTGCTGATCCGCGCCCAGCACACGCTTGATCTGATCATGGAGGGCATCGGCCAGACCGATCTTGAAGTGATCCGCGACGAAGCGCTCAACGAGCGCGACTATGGCGATCTTGCCGGCCTCAACAAGGATGATGCGCGCAAGAAATGGGGCGAGGAGCAGGTCCACATCTGGCGCCGATCCTACGACGTGCCGCCGCCCGGTGGTGAAAGCCTGAAAGACACCGGCGCCCGGGTCTGGCCCTATTACATGACCGAAATCCTGCCCCGCGTGCTGCGCGGCGAGACCGTGCTGGTTGCCGCCCATGGAAATTCGCTGCGCTCGCTGGTGATGATCCTCGACCGACTGACCCGGGACCAGATCCTCAAGGTCAATCTCGCCACCGGCGTGCCGATCGTCTACAAGCTCAACGCCGATTCCACCGTCGCTTCCAAGGAAGTTCTGGGCGACATGTCCAAGGCGCACTGATCCCGTCTTTTGCAACGTTGTGACACCGAAAATCCGCCAGGCATGGCCCGGCGGATCTTTTCCATGCCGTATATACGCTTCAGGCAGCACCTGACTGCGCGCAGCCGGTTTCCCAGCCGAGCATCGCCCGCTTGCGGGTGATCCCCCAGTGATAGCCGGTCAGCGCGCCCGATTTGCCCAGCGCACGGTGGCATGGCACCACGAACGAAATTGGATTGCGGCCCACCGCCGCGCCCACCGCGCGCGCAGCTGTCGGCTTGCCGATGGCACGGGCCACATCCTGGTAGGTAGAGGCCTGGCCGAGCGGAATTTTCAGCAGCGCCTCCCACACCCGGACCTGGAAATCGGTGCCGATCATGACGATTCTGAGTGGCTGGTCGGCGCGCCATTGCTGGGGTGAAAAGATCCGCTCGGCATAGCCCGCGGTTGCCTGCTGGTCCTGAACCAGCCGCGCCCCGGGCCAGCGCCGGGCCATGTCTTCGAGCGCCGCGGCCTCCCCACCCGGATCGGCAAAGGCCAGACCGCACAACCCGCGCGAGGTCGCCAGCAGCACCGCGGTGCCGAACGGGCAGGGGTGAAAGCCATACTGGATTTCAAGACCATCGCCGCCGGTCTTGAAATCGCCAGGACTCATCGCTTCGTGGGTGACGAACAGATCATGCAGCCGCCCCGGGCCCGACAGGCCCAGCTCGTAGCTCGCATCCAGAAGCGGCAACCGCTCGTGGCCCAGCAACCGCCGGGCATGATCGAGGGTGACCGCCTGCAAAAATGCTTTCGGCGTCAGTCCGGCCCAGCGGCTGAAGGTTTTCTGCAACCGGCCCGGGCTTACCTGCAGATCCGCGGCGATCTCCTCGAGAGATGGTTGTGCCCGATAGTCCAGCGATATCCGTTCGATGGTCTTGCGCACCAGGACGTAATCTTCCCCGGCGGGTGTGATGTCGCGGTCAAGCGTGGCCTGCATGGTCATGGCAAATCTCCTTGGCCGCACTCAACCATGCAGCCCTGCCGCGCGCCACCCGAAACCCGCCGCCGTGATCGGCAGATTATCAATCAGGCGGACGCCGTCCAGCCAGACCGCAATGAACAACCGTGCCGGGCGGTCAGCGATCTCAAGTGGAATAAGGTCAGGTTCGCTGCGCAGTTCCAGATAGTCGACTTCGTCGATGCCTGCGCTTGTCAGTTCCTGGCGGGCGGTGGCCAGCGCCTCGGGGACCGGCGTTCCATTTTCGATAGCGGAAGCTGTCGAGGTGAGGAGCCGCCTAATCAACGGGGCGACAGTGCGGGCTTCAGGGTTGAGACGCAGGTTTCGCGACGACATCGCCAGACCATCCTCCTCGCGGACAGTCGGGCAGGCGACGATTTCGGTTTTGAGGTCGAGATCGGTGGCAAGGCGGCGGACGACCTGAAGCTGTTGGTAGTCCTTTTCTCCGAAGAAGGTAAAATCGGCGTCGGTCTGAAGCAAGAGCTTGGTCACCACCGTTGCCACTCCGTCAAAATGTCCCGGTCTCGTGCAGCCGCACAGGCCACCACTGACACCTGAAACCGTAATCGCTGTGGCGAATCCGTCAGGGTAAATCTCTTCGGGGTTTGGCACATAGAGGATGTCGACGTCGTATGGCGTGAGTTTTTCCGCGTCGCTTTCCTCTGTGCGGGGATAGTTCACGAGATCCGCCGGATTGTCGAACTGCCGGGGATTGACGAAAATTGTGACGATCACTCGATCTGCCCGATCGCGAGCTGTGCCAACCAGGCTGAGGTGGCCCGAATGGAGCGCGCCCATGGTCAGCACGACGCCGATCGTTTCGCCGGATCGACGCCAGGCGGAAGTCATGGCACGCAGGTCGGATTTGCGGCGGATGATCTTCATGCAGGGTTTCCTTCGTCGGCGAATACATGATTGGGGCGGGGGAAAGTCCGTGCGTGAACGTCCCCGGCATGGATCCGGATAGCCTCGTCCGCATCGGCGGCGGGATGGGCAGCGCTTAGGCTTCTTGCTGGGCAGGCTCACTCATTTGGATCCCACACGATTACCTTACGGCAACCGGGTAAGGGGTTCAGCGTTGTTTCGCAAGTGCAGCATATTCGAATGGCCGGTTAAATCTTTGGGTCTTACCGCATTTTCACTGTTGCCAGCGCCCGCTGGAATGCCGCAGCAAAGCTTTCCTTGTCGTCCGGATTGAGGAAGCCGCCGATCTCTGTTTGCCGGCCTTCGCCGACAATCTGCATCTCGGTGATGCCGATCTCCTCATGCCGGGCAATGTTGAACCGGGCCCAGAACGGGTTGAACCGGTGCTCTTCCGAGCGGCCGGAGGGCGCGACTTTGCGCACATCCAGGTTGATGCGTGAGAGGCGCACGAATTCGCGGGATCGCCCGGAACGGTAGCTCAGCCAGAAAGCGCCGAACAGCAACACGAGGTCGAGCCCGAAAAACCCGAATATCGGCCAGGCGCCGGCCATGGCGAACACCACCATATGCACAGCCGTCACCAAGGTGACCAACGTCATCAGCACTCTGAACCCGGTCCGGCCGAGCGACCGGTAGGGGCTCAGCACCGCTTCAAACATCGTTTCTTCGTTGGGGTTGTTCGTCATCTTCGTTGCCTTAGTTTGCCAGAGCCCCGCCCGATTGATTATAGGGAAGAAATGCAAAAGCCCAAGAGCCCGTCAGTGATCAAAAAGCCATCCACGCCGGCCAGTGTCGGGCCGAAAGCCGCGACAAAACAGCCGACAGGCAAGGCTGCACCCGGACGGCGGCCGAGAATTCCCTACACCAAGGCCGAGATCCACGAAATATTCCGGCGCTTTTCGGTCCAGCGCCCCGAGCCCAAGGGCGAACTCGAGCACGTCAATCCGTTCACCCTGGTGGTGGCGGTGGCGCTGTCGGCGCAGGCTACCGACATCGGCGTCAACAAGGCGACGCGGGCGCTGTTTGCTGCTGCCGACACGCCTGAAAAAATGCTGGCGCTCGGCGAAGACAAGGTTCGCGACTACATCAAGACGATCGGGCTATACCGCAACAAGGCCAAGAACGTGATCGCGCTGAGCCAGAGGCTGGTCGACGAATTTGGTGGCGAGGTGCCGCGCACCCGCGAGGAACTGGTGACGCTCCCCGGCGTCGGCCGCAAGACCGCCAATGTGGTCATGTCGATGGCCTTTGGCGAACCGACACTGGCGGTCGACACCCATGTCTTCCGCATCGGCAACCGCTTGCGGATCGCGCCGGGCAAGACCCCCGACGAGGTCGAAGCCGCGTTCCTGCGGATCATTCCAAAGGAATACCTGTTCCACGCCCACCACTGGCTGATCCTGCATGGCCGCTATGTCTGCAAGGCGCGCAAGCCAGAATGCGAACGCTGCGTCATCGCCGACATCTGCAAATCGCCGGAAAAGACCGTCGATATTCCCGCCCCGCTGGTCGAACTGCCGGCGCAGATTGGGTAGGGGCAGGATCAGCCGGGTTGGATGGGTACATTGCCCGGTTTTGCCATTCTCGGGTCAGAGCCGACAATAGGCGGGCCAACAACGAACAGTGGACTCAAACCCGGCTGCAGGTGAACATATCTGGCTTTTGCCTTCGCCTACCACACAGACTTGCCGTTGACGACGTTCTCCAAATCCATCCGCAACCCATCTTCAATTGCGCTGGCGCCCTTCACTAAGCTCTGGTTAGCCCCAAAGCTTGCACGATAATTGCCCGGCGAGACACCCAGCCTGCGGGCAAAAACCCGACGCATTGTTGTTGTCGTACCGAACCCGGCATTGGTGGCAATGGTCTGGATGGACTGGCCTGACCCTTCCAGCAGTCTGCGTGCCATATTCAGGCGGACATCCTCGATGTAACGCGAAATCGTGTTGTTGGTGACCTCGGCAAAGCGCCGACCCAGCGTCCGCTTGCTCATGGCCGCTTGTCCGGCAAGCGCCTCAAGCGAGAGATCTGCAGTCGGGTTTTCCCAGATGTGCAATTGGACCTTGCGGATGCGAGGGTCTTCCGTCGCCTCTGCCATCAATTGCGAGCTGAACTGGGATTGCCCGCTCTGACGCCGCAGAACCATCACCATGAAGCGCGCAATATCCAGTGCAAGCTGGCGACCGTGATCCTTCTCGATCAGTGCAAGCGCCAGATCGATGCCGGTCAACATCCCTGCCGAGGTCCAGAATTTTCCCGACTGTACAAAAATCGCATCCGGGTCGACCTCTGTGGTGACATCCGGATCCGCCTCAAGCCGCAATGCCTCGAGCCAGTGTGTTGCAATGCGGTGTCCTTCCGCAACTCCGGACGCGAGCAGCACCGTTGAGCCTGTGCACACAGATCCCATGTTCACGCAACGCGGCTCCAGCTTTCTTATCCACGCCAGAAGGGTCTCATCCTGAGCTGCAGCGAAACTGCCTGGCCCGCCAGCGATCAGAAACAGGTCTATTCGGCTCGGCAGATCGGCGCAGCTGCAGCTCGGCTCCAGCTTGAGAAAACCACCGGCAATCGAGACCGGAGCTCCGTCAGTAGAGACAGTGATCGGATCGTAAAGCCGTCGGCCCGTGAGGAAGTTTGCAAGTCCAAAAGGTTCGAGCGGACCACAGACGTCAGACGATGCGACCTGCGGATAAATCAGCATGACGACCCGGCGCGGCGTGTTGCTGATACGCTCAACATTCATGCAATGGTTCCTTCAAAATCAATCGGTCCAGCATTCCGGCGATCGGCAATTCATTCAAGACAACGTTTGTGTACTCGAGGAGGGAACATCTGACGCCAAGTTTAGCACATTTACGGCCAAATTCGTCTGCTCCCTTTCAGCGCGTGGTCATGTTGGGGTAGCATCCTGAAAAATCAGGGGCAATTTCTGGTCATTCGTTTGCAAAGGGGACAAACAGGCAATGCTGAAATATCTTATGAGAAAATTGTCGGCGCCCGCCGAAGTCGACCAAGATGCGCGTGAGACAATATCGCGCCGTAAATTTCTGGTCGGCGCCTGCGCTGTGATCGGAACGGCTTGTATTTCATCAAGTGTTGGCGTTGCCGATGCATCGGCGACGTCAATGCCCGCAGCTCCGTCGATGGATGAGGACAGCGATTTGGTCGAATTGGCGCAGTCTCGCCGCAGGGACGAAGACCGGAGAGACCGCCGCCGGCGTGACGACCGCAGAGACCGTCGTCGGCGTGATGACCGAGGAAGACGCAGACGCGATGACCGCGGAGGCCGCCGGGCCAGCCGCAGGGACCTTGAGCGGCAGTGCCAGCGCTCCAGGCGGTTCCGGCGCGATAACCGGAGGCTTTGCAAGCAGGTGACCGGAAGGTCCTTTGGACGTCGGGGTTCCTGTATCCAGCTCGGGCCGCTTCAGATTTGTGAATAGGCATTACAGCTACAATGTCAGAATTGTGCCTTGGGGGGAAAGCCTCCCAGGGCGATTTGCATCAAGGATCAACGGTCCTGAAGTCATGCATCGAGCAACAGATCGCCACGCTCAAGCGAAACTCCCAAAACAGTCATTGGCGACTTCTATAAATTGGTAAACCTAGGACGGCACTTTTTCTCAGCATGATCTGGCGGGCAGCATACAGTGAACTTCCGCTTCCCACCCTTTGCGGTCAAACGGCATCTTCATCTAATCGGACCCAATTCCGACACTCCCCCAGCCGTCTTCGCCGCGATCATCTTGTTGAGATGCACCATCATGCCGGCGGCGAACATCGGGGTCAGCAGGTTCAAGAGCGGCACCGACAGGAAGGCGGCGATGATCAGCCCGGCGAAGAAAACCGTTGTGCTGTGGCGTGATCTCAGTCGTTTCGCATCCGCCGGTGACATTGATCGCATTGCCGCGAATTCGAAAAATTCCCGCCCCAGCAGATAGCCGTTGACGAGGAAAAACGCCGCCAGATTGATGCCCGGTACGAGCAGCAGCAGCAGCGCCAGCAGGTTGCCGAACGCGACCACCAGCAAGAATCCCAATGACTGGCGGATTGATTCACCCAGCGGCATCGCCCGCCCGGGTGCATCCTCGGGATAGTCGCGGGTCTCGATCACCTCGGCGATCTCGTCGAGAAACAGTCCCGCCATCACTGCCGTCACCGGCGCCACAAACAGCGCCAGCACCAGCGCCAGCCCGACCCCGGCGATGATGGCGGCGATCGTGCCGGCCCAACCGGCCCAGTCGGGCAATCCCGGGAGGAACGCGTCGAGCCAGGGCATAGCGACCAGCGAAAACAGCTCGCCAAGTCCGAACCACAGCCCGGCCAGCAGCAGCACCGTCAGGCCAAGTGATTTGAACAGCACCGACCGCGAAGCCGGCGACAACAGGTTGGATGCGCCCATCCGGGCGGCTTCGATGATCATTACCGGCTTTCTCCATCAACGCTGCGGCGGTCAAAAAACGCCGTCCGGAACCTGGGTTTCGGCGGCGCCGGGCGGCCCTAAAGCATGTGGGGACGGCCGGCCTAGAGGTCAACCATTCACGCTTTTCGGATGCTGACGGAGGCCGCATAATAGCCGGTGACAGAGCGACACAAATCAGCCATGATTCGGGCGCTTGAGAGGCGCGTTGCGGATGGCCGCAACCCTCCAAATTTGTCCGGATTTCCCATGTCCGCACCGCGGATTCGCCCTGCCGTCCCGGCTGATATTGACGCGCTCGAAACAATCGAGAACGCGGTGTTTCCGACCGACCGGATTTCCCGACGCTCGTTCCGTACGCTGATCGACAGGCCGACCGCCGAAACGCTTGTCATCGAGACAGGGGGGCAGGTCTGCGGTTACGCCATGATCCTGTTTCGTGCCGGCGCTGCGCTGGCGCGGCTCTATTCGCTCGCCGTGGCGCCGGATCAGGCTGGCAAGGGCTACGGCAAGGCGCTGCTCTCCGCCGCCGAAGCCGCCGCCATGGAACATGCCCGCATCCTGCTCAGGCTCGAGGTGCGCGAGGATAATCAGGCCGCGATTGCGCTCTACAAGGCCGCCGGATATCGCTACATCGGCCGCCACGATGATTACTACGAGGACGCGAGTGCAGCACTGCGGTTTGAAAAGCTGCTGCGCGGGCCCCAGACGCCCGAGGTCGATACTCCGTTTTACGAACAGACCGCGGATTTTACCTGCGGTTCGGCCTGCCTGTTGATGGCACTGGCCCGGTTCAAGTCGCCCGCGTTTCTCGATCCGGTGTGGGAAATAAGGCTCTGGCGCGAGGCCACCACCGTGTTCATGCTCTCCGGCCCCGGCGGCTGCGAACCTTTTGGCCTTGCCACCGTCGCCCGCGCCCACGGGCTTGAGCCTGAAGTCTGGTGTTCGACCGAGGACATGCTGTTTCTTGAAACCGTGCGTGATCCGGAAAAGCGCCGGGTCATGGAACTGGCCCAGACCGATTTCCGCCACCGAGTCGCCGAAGACAGAACCCCGGTCCACATCGAAGCCTTCACGCTCGACTGGCTGCGCGACCGGCTCGACAGCGGCGATGTCGCGCTGATTCTCGTCAGCGGTTATCTGATGATGGGCAAGAAGGTTCCCCACTGGGTGCTGGCCCATGGTGATGATGGCCGCCACATCTTTGTCCATGACCCCTGGGTAGAAGACGAAGTCGGGGAAACCGCCGCCGACGCCGCCAATATCCCCGTCCCCTACGCCGTTTTCGATCGTATCGCCCGTTTCGGCCGCTCCGGCCTGCGCGCCGCTGTTCTCATCAAGGGAAATCTGCCCGATGTCTGACTGGGTTATCATCGCCTCCGCGCTTGCCGGCTTCGATCACGCCGCCACCACCCACAAGGTGCTCGGCACCCGCGATTATCTGGCCCAGCCGGAGATGTTCCGCGGTGCACGGCCCAACATCATCAACCTGTCGCGTTCCTACAGCTACCAGAGCCGCGGCTATTATGCCTCGCTGCTGGCCGCTGCGCGTGGACAGCGGGTGATTCCCTCGGTCGAGACCATCATCGATCTGTCCGCCCGCAAGCTCTATGAAAATGCCATTCCCGAGCTCGAGGACGTGCTCAACAAATGCGTCTCGGCCACCGATGACGATCCGGCACCGGTGCGGCTCAGGGTGTTTTTCGGGACCAGCGGCGATGCCCGCTTCGAGCGCTTCTGCCGGCTGTTGTTTGACTGGTTCCGCGCCCCGGTGCTCGAAGTCACCATCAAGCACGGCGCCACATGGCTTTCGATCCCGCGGATTGCGTTGCAGTCGACAACCAAGCTCGATGCGCCCGACCGCGAACGGTTTTTCGAGGCCATGGCGCGTTACACCGCGCGGCACTGGAAGGACGCCAAGGCCCGGGCCCCGGCGCGCTATTCCTTCGCCACGCTGGTTGATGCCAACGAGGCGCTGCCGCCGTCCTCCATCGACAGTCTCAAGCACTGGTCGCGGATCGCCGCACGGATGGGTGTGGCGGTCGAACCGATCGGCCGCAAGGACCTGCCGCGGCTTGCCACGTTCGATGCGCTGTTCATCCGTGAAACCACCTCGATCTCCAACCACACCTACCGCTTCGCCCGCCGTGCCCAGCAGGAAGGCATGCCAGTGATCGACGACCCGGTATCGATGATCCGCTGCACCAACAAGGTCTATCTCGACGAATTGATGGCCGCCAACGGCATTCCGGTGCCGGCGACGGTGATGCTGATCGGCGCGGAGGATTTTAGCCGCGCCGCCGACCAATTGGGCTTTCCGATGGTGCTTAAGGTGCCCGATTCCTCGTTCTCGCGCGGGGTCAAGAAGGTTGGCTCGATGGCGGAACTGAAGGCCTTGGCCGGTGCCTGGCTGGCCGATTCCGAGGTGTTGATCGCTCAGGCTTACATGCCGACCACGTTTGACTGGCGTATTGGCGTGCTCGGCGGCAAGCCGCTGTTTGCAGTGCAATACCTGATGGCCAAGAAACACTGGCAGATCGTCAAGCATGACACCGGCGGCAAACCGCTGGAGGGTGGGTTCAAATCCTTCTCGCTGGCGCAGGTGCCGCCATTGGTGCTCGATACCGGCCTGCGCGCCGCGCGCTCGATCGGCGATGGGCTCTATGGCGTTGATCTCAAGGAGACCGATGATGGTGTGTTTGTCATAGAGGTCAACGACAACCCCAACATGGAGCATGGTGTCGAGGATGCGGCGGAAAAGGATGAGGTCTGGATCCGGCTGACCAACTGGTTCATCGAACGGATCGCCATCTGAACCGGGGTGTCTTGACGCCGAGGGTGTCGCAAAACGGCGAAACAGGTTATAGCAGCCCGCCAGGCCCGAACCATCTGCGGGTGCCCGGGACCATCCGTCGGGACGGGTCTCCGGGGTTATCCGTCAAGACCGTTTGCCAGGAACGCATGAATGCAAAAACACGTTGATGACCGCCTCCGCCTTGACGAGATCGTCGATCCCGCGGTGCTGCGCGCCAGTTTCAATGCCATCGCCGAAAAGCATGGCGGCGCCAGCAGCGAAGCTCGCCAGGAACTGCTCGCCGAGGCCAAACGCGTCAACATCGAGGGGCGCGCCCGCGCCCGCGCCATGCTCTCCGAAGATGGCGGCGGCACGCTCTGCGCCCAGCGTATCTGCCATCTCCAGGATGTCATCACCGATGCGCTGTATGATTATGCCAGCATTCACGTCTACCGGGTCGAGAACCCGTTGGTTTCGGAACACATGACCGTCACGGCGGTCGGAGGCTATGGTCGCGGAACCCTGGCGCCGGGCTCTGACATCGATCTGTTGTTCGTGCTGCCCTACAAGAAAACGCCCTGGACCGAGCAGGTGGTCGAGTGGATTCTCTACATCCTCTGGGACATGGGGCTGAAGGTCGGTCACGCCACCCGCAATGTTGATGAATGCATCCGGCTGTCGCGTTCCGACATGACCATCCGCACCGCCATTCTCGAAGCCCGTTTCCTGTGCGGCGCCCAGGCGCTGTTTGATGATCTGAGCGAACGATTTGAAAAGGAAGTGGTCGAGGGCACCGGTCCCGAATTCATCGCCGCCAAACTGCACGAACGCGACGAGCGCCACCGCAAGGCCGGCGACACCCGCTATCTGGTCGAACCCAACGTCAAGGAAGGCAAGGGGGGACTGCGCGACCTCAACACGCTGTTCTGGATCGCCAAGTATTTCTACCATATCCGAGATACCAAGGAGCTTGTCGGCCTCGGCGTGCTGTCGCGGCGTGAGTTCAACCTGTTTGAAAAGGCCGAGGATTTTTTATGGGCAGTGCGCTGCCACATGCATTTCCTCACCGGTAAGTCCGAGGAACGACTTTCGTTTGATATCCAGCGCGACATCGCCGCCGGTCTTGGCTACCAGGACCACCCCGGTCTGTCCGCTGTCGAGCGCTTCATGAAGCATTATTTTCTGGTCGCCAAGGATGTCGGCGACCTCACCCGCATCTTCTGTGCCGGTCTCGAGGATCAGCAGGCCAAGCAGGCGCCGGGCCTGACCGGCGCCATTAGCCGGTTTGCCAACCGGCCGCGGAAAATTCCCGGAACGCTCGATTTTCTCGAGGACAAGGGTCGTATCAACCTGGCTGATGCCGATGTCTTCAAGCGCGATCCGGTCAACATCATCAGGCTGTTTCATCTCGCCGATATCCGCGGGCTGGAGTTCCACCCCGATGCGCTCAAGCGGGTCACCCGCTCGCTTCGGCTGATCAATGCCGATCTGCGCAACGACGAAGAAGCCAACCGGCTGTTCATGTCGATCCTGACCTCAAGGCGCACCCCGGCGATCATCCTCAGACGCATGAACGAGGCCGGCGTGCTTGGCAAGTTCATGCCCGAATTCGGCAAGATCGTCGCGATGATGCAGTTCAACATGTATCATCACTATACCGTAGATGAGCATCTGATCCGCACCGTCTCGGTGCTGTCGGGCATCGACAAGGGCGAAGACAGCCGCGAGCATCCGCTCGCCTCCAAGCTGTTTCCCGGCATCGAGGAACGCGAGGTGCTCTATGTCGCGGCCTTCCTGCACGACATCGCCAAGGGACGGCCGGAAGACCATTCCATTGCCGGCGCCAAGGTGGCGCGCAAGGTCTGCCCGCGGCTTGGCCTGTCGGCCAACCAGACCGAGCTGGTGGCCTGGCTGATCGAGGAACATCTGACCATGTCGATGGTCGCCCAGTCGCGCGATCTCAACGACCGCAAGACAATCACCGATTTCGCCGAGAAGGTGCGCTCGCTCGAGCGGCTGAAAATGCTGTTGGTGCTGTCGGTCTGCGATATCCGCGCCGTCGGGCCCGGGGTCTGGAACGGCTGGAAGGGCCAGCTTTTGCGCACGCTGTATTACGAAACCGAACTGATGCTGTCGGGCGGCTTTTCCGAAGTCTCGCGCAAGCAGCGCGCAGCCCAGTCGCTGGAAGCCCTGTCGGAGGGGCTGGCGGACTGGGACGAGGTCGACCGCACTGCCTATCTGAAATTACATTATGAGCCCTACCTGCTCGCCGTGCCGATTGAGGAACAGCTGCGCCATGCCCATTTCATCCGCGACGCCGACAAGGACGGCAAGAGACTGGCGACCATGGTGCGCACCAATGCGTTTCACGCCATCACCGAGATAACGCTACTGTCGCCGGACCATCCGCGGCTGTTGTCGGTTGTCACCGGCGCTTGCGCCGCCGCTGGCGCCAACATTGCCGACGCGCAGGTGTTCACCACCTCCGACGGCCGCGCGCTCGACACCATCCTGATCAACCGCGAACTTCCTGACGACGAAGATGAGTTGCGCCGCGCCGCTTCGATCGGACGGATGATCGAAGATGTGCTGGCGGGCAAGGCGCATATCCCCGAAGTGATCGCCCGCAAGACCCGCGGCAAGCGCAAGAACCGGCACTTTACCGTCAAGCCGCAGGTCAACCTCTCCAACGCGCTGTCGAACAAGTTCACGGTGATCGAGATCGAATGTCTCGACCGCTCGGGCCTGCTTTCGGAAGTGGCCTCTGTGCTGTCTGATCTGTCGCTCGACATCGCCTCGGCGCATATCACCACCTTCGGCGAAAAGGTGGTCGATACTTTCTATGTGCGCGACCTCGTCGGCCAGAAGATCACCAACGAGAACCGGCAGAACAACATTGCCGCACGCCTCAAGGCAGTGCTGGCCAAGGAAGAAGACGAAGTGCGCGACCGCATGCCTCCCGGCATGATCGCGCCGCACGGCACCCGGCGCGGCCGCGCCCCCGCATGAGAAAGCTGTCGTTCGCATGAGCCTGATCAAGAAATTTGCAAGCGTTGGCGGTGCCACCATGGCAAGCCGCGTGCTCGGCTTCGTGCGCGAGGCAATGATCGCCTCGTTTCTCGGCGCGGGGCCGGTGGCTGACGCGTTTTATGCAGCCTTCCGGTTTCCCAACCTGTTTCGCCGGCTGTTTGCCGAGGGCGCCTTCAATGCGGCCTTCGTGCCACTGTTCGCCCGGGAGATCGAAGCTGGCGGGCCGCTGGCGGCAAAGAAATTCGCCGAACAGGTACTGGCCGTGCTGGTGCTGTCGCTTGTGGTGCTCAGTGCGCTGGCGATGATCTTCATGCCGTTTCTCGTTGCCACCGTGATCGCGCCGAGATTTGCCGATGATCCGGCCAAATTCGATCTCACCGTGCTGTTGGCGCGGATCATGTTCCCCTATCTGGCGGCCATGAGTCTGGTCGCCATGATGGCCGGTATCCTCAATTCGCTGCGTCGCTATTTTCTCGCAGCGCTTGCCCCGGTGCTGCTCAACATCGTGCTCGTCTCGGGGCTGATCATGTCGGGCTACCTGGCACTGTCGCAGGCCAATATCGGTGAGGTTCTGGGCTGGTCGGTAACCATTTCGGGTGCGCTTCAGCTCGGCCTGCTGGTCTGGGCGCTGCGCCGCGAAGGCTTCACCCTTGCCCCGGTGCGGCCGCGCCTGACCCCCGCCGTCAAGCGGCTGTTATGGCTGGCGCTGCCGGCGGCGGTAACCGGCGGCATCACCCAGATCAACCTGCTGGTGGGCCAGATCATCGCCTCGGCACAGGACGGCGCTATCGCCGTCATCAACTATGCCGACCGTCTCAATCAACTGCCGCTTGGCGTCATCGGCATTGCCATCGGCGTCGTGCTGCTGCCCGAATTGTCGCGTGCGCTCGGTGCCGGCGATACCCGCGAAGCCCAGCATCTGCAAAACCGCAGCCTTGAATTCGGTCTGGCGATCACCGTCCCCGCTGCAGTCGGTTTGGCATTGCTGCCGCAACCCTTCATCGCCCTGGTGTTCGAGCGTGGCGCTTTTACCCGCGAGACCACCGTGCTCACGGCGAGCGTGCTTGCTGCGTTTGCCATTGGGCTTCCGTCATTCGTGCTGAGCAAGATCTTCACGCCGGCCTTCTATGCCCGCGAGGACATGCGCACACCGCTTCTGGCCTCGATGGTCTCGGTTTTCATCAACATCGCCGGAAGCCTGATCCTGTTTCCCCGTCTTGGCGTCACCGGAATTGCCATCGCCACCAGTCTCGCCGGCTGGCTGCAGGCGCTCTATCTTGGGCAGCGGCTACTTGCGCGCGACCTGTTCCGGCCATCCCCGCTGACCATCCGCCGGGTGGCGCTGATTCTGGTCGGTTCGGCACTGATGGGCGCGGTTTTATGGTGGATCGGCGAAAACTTCCCGCATCTGTTGCTCGATGCGACGCTGCTGGTTCGGCTCGGCTCGGTGCTGCTGACGGTGGTGGCGGGTGCCGCGGTCTATTTCAGCTTTTCCTTCCTCACCGGCGCACTCGACCGGGCCGAGTTCGCGCGGCTGTTCAGACGCCGCAAGCGCTCCTGAGGACTACCAGATCCGCTGTTGGCCGCAGATCTGGTTGCTGGCGCCGCTCTTGACGCAGGCGCTTCCCGCCCGCATAACCCCGCCCGATTTCAACGAGGTATCCGGGCCCTCCACAAGCCCGTCAGGAGCATGTCATGACCGCCACTTTCAAACCGCAGGTGTTTTCCGGCGTACAGCCCACCGGCAATCTGCATCTGGGCAATTATCTCGGCGCCATCCGCAAGTTTGTGACGCTCCAGGACGAGCATGACTGCATCTTCTGCGTGGTCGACATGCACTCGATCACGGCACAGTTGGTTCATGACGATCTCAAGGGGCAGACCCGCTCGATCGCCGCCGCCTTCATTGCCTCAGGTGTCGATCCGGTCAAGCACATCGTCTTCAACCAGTCTGCGGTATCCGGGCACGCCGAACTCGCCTGGATCTTCAATTGTGTCGCCCGCATCGGCTGGATGAACCGGATGACCCAGTTCAAGGACAAGGCAGGCAAGGATCGCGAAAACGCCTCGCTCGGACTCTTGGCCTATCCGAGCCTGATGGCTGCCGACATCCTGCTTTACCGCGCTACCCATGTGCCTGTCGGCGACGACCAGAAGCAGCATCTCGAGCTGACCCGCGACATTGCCCAGAAATTCAACAATGATTTTTCCAAGCGCATTGACGCAGCTGGGCTCGGCGTCGAGATGATGGTCGGCGAGGAAAAGGTGTCGGGCTTCTTTCCGATGACCGAACCGCTGATCGAGGGACCGGCACCGCGGGTGATGAGCCTGCGCGACGGCACAAAGAAAATGTCGAAATCGGAGCCGTCCGATTTGTCGCGCATCAACCTCACCGACGACGCCGATACCATCGCCAAGAAAATCCGCAAGGCCAAGACCGACCCCGCGCCGCTGCCGGAAACGCTCGATGAACTCAAGGGCCGGCCGGAAGCCGAAAACCTGGTCGGCATCTACGCGGCGCTGAGCGATCGCAGCCGCCAGGACGTCATTGACGAATATGGCGGCCAGCAATTCGCAGCGTTCAAGCCGGCGCTGGCCGATCTCGCCGTCAGTGTGCTGGAGCCGATCACCACCGAGATGCAACGGTTGATGGCGGACCCGAGCCATATCGACGCAATCCTCAAGGATGGCTCGCAGCGCGCCAACGCGATTGCCGAGAAGACCATGGCCGATGTTCGCGAGATTATTGGTTTTGTCTGACAGCCTCAAAAACAGTCTTGCCGTCAGCCCGTCGGAAATGGCATGGTCCCGCAATGGTATCACGTAGACGCTCACGCGAAGCCGGCCACCGGCGTAAATTCCTGGCCGTGATCGACGACACGCCCGAGTGCGAACGCGCGATGCGCTACGCCGGGATGCGAGCTTACAATTCCAACGGCGGTCTGGTGCTGGTCTATGTGATCCAGCCCGGCGATTTCCAGCATTGGCTCGGGGTTGAAGAAATCATGCGCGCCGAGGCGATGGAACTGGCCGAGGCGACGCTGGCCAAGGCCAGCGAGAAATTGCGCCAGATTATCGGCATCGATCCCGAAACCGTGATTCGGCAGGGCAAGACCACAGAAGAGATCCACGCCGTCATCGAGGAAGACCAGGACATTGCCATTCTGGTGCTCGCTGCCGGGTCGGCCAAGGACGGCCCAGGGCCGCTGGTGGCGTCGATCGCCGGGCGAGGTGCCGCGTTCCCGATTCCTGTGACAGTGATACCCGACGCGCTCTCCGATGACGAGATTGACGCCCTGAGTTAGAAAAATCCTCCGTTCAGGGAGCATGGCAGGCAAGATCTGCCCTTGATCCGCGGCCCGGTGAGGCCTATCTTGTTTTGAAGTATTCTAAACTGGCTCGGCGCGACGTCGGGCGGGAGACCCGAGAATGTTCATTCAGACCGAATCCACGCCCAACCCGGCGACCCTGAAATTTCTGCCCGGCAAGGTAGTTCTGGATAGCGGCACCGCCGACTTCCGCGATGCTGATGAGGCCGGCAAGGTTTCGCCGCTGGCCGCCAAGTTGTTCGAAATTCCCGGCGTAACCGGTGTTTTCTACGGCTATGATTTTATCACCATCACCAAGGATGGGCCTGACTGGCAGCATATCAAGCCGGCCGTTCTGGGCACCATCATGGAACATTTCATGTCCGGCGCACCGGTGCTGTCGAGTGGCAATGATGCCGCCGAAGATACCGGCGAGGAATTCTTCGAGGCTGGCGATGAGACCATTGTCGCTACCATCAAGGAACTCCTGGAAACCCGCGTCCGTCCGGCTGTCGCCCAGGATGGCGGCGACATCACCTTCCGCGGCTTCCGCGATGGCAAGGTGTTTTTGCACATGAAAGGCGCCTGCGCCGGCTGCCCGTCTTCGACGGCCACGCTCAAGCATGGCATTCAGAACCTGCTCAAGCATTTCGTGCCGGAAGTGCGCGAAGTCGAAGCAGTCGTCTGACGCAGCAGGCTCTTTACCCCAGCCGCCACTGCTTCTAGAAGCATTGACACTGTGACGCCGCGCGGTTTTCGCGCGGCGCGATGCAATGGATGTCAGGTGCTCACGCTCGCAATCGACTGTTCGGCAAGATTTTGTTCCGTCGCCCTCCATAAGGGCGAGGGTGATCGTATTATTGCCGAAGCCAGCCCGGATATCGGCCGCGGCCATGCCGAGCAGCTTCCATCTGTCTTGCAGACGGTCCTCGACGCCGCCGGCGTTACGCTCTCCGAAGTCGCGCGGGTTGGCGTTACCACCGGCCCCGGTTCGTTTGCCGGCATCCGTGTCGGCGTTGCCTTCGCCCGTGGGCTGGCGCTCGCCAATAGCATTCCAGCGGTCGGCGTCGGTTCACTCGAAGCCATTGCGGTTCCCGCGACGCTGGCCAAAGCCGCGCCGGTAATGGCCGCGCTCGATGCCCGCCGCGATCGGGTTTGGGCACTGATTGCGGGCGCCGACGGCGAAATCATCACCCCAGGTGCCGAATGGACGCCGGTCGAGGCCGCAGCCGAAGCCCGGCGCACCGGTGCTTGGCTGATTGGCAGTGGCGCCGCACTGCTTGCCGCTGAAGACGAATCGCTGGCCGAGCGGGTAATCGGCGATGTTGCCGCGCCGGCGATTGCCGATGTGGCGCGGCTCGCCTCCCATCTTGATCCCGGGGCCAATCCGCCCGAGCCACGCTATCTGCGCGACGCCGACGCCAAGCCGCAGACCGGCTTCGCGCTGCCGCACGAGGTGGTCTAGCCGATGGTGTTGAGTCTGTTCTCCCGGTCCCCTGAATGTCTAATTCTGGCCGCCGAAAGGAAGGATGCGCACACCATGTCGCGAATTCACGGCGAGGCTTTTGCCCATGGCTGGGGTGACGGCGAGTTTGAAAGCCTGATTTCGCAACCGGCTGTTTTCGGGTTTCTCGCTTGTCCGGAAGGCCGCGCCCGCCATGCAGCCGCCGGATTTGTGCTTGGCCGCGAGGCCGCAGGCGAGGCTGAAATCTTGTCGATCGGAATTTCGCCCAAACACAGACGGTCGGGGTTGGGATGGCGATTGATGCGCAGCGCCATGCAGGAGGCGGCGCGCCGCGATGCCGAGGAAATCTTCCTCGAGGTCGACGAAACCAACCTTGCCGCGCTTGAATTGTATCGCAAGCTGGATTTTGCCAAGGTCGGGGAGCGCCGCGCCTATTACGCGCAGGAGGGGGCTCAGCGTACGACGGCGCTTGTCATGCGCCACGATCTTCGTTAGTCCCCAACCAGACCGTCGGTTTGATTGACGGCGGCACTCGTCACCTTTGTGACCGGCGGGGCAGCTTATGGACGAACAACGATCCCTTGAAGACCGATGCGCCGAGCGTGGCATGCGCATGACCGAGCAGCGACGCATCATTGCTCGCGTGCTCGATGGCGCCGATGACCATCCCGACGTCGAGGAATTGCATCGGCGGGCCGTGCTGGTCGATCAGCGCATCTCGATGTCCACCGTTTACCGCACGGTCAAGCTGTTTGAAGATATCGGCATCATCGAGCGGCACGATTTCCGCGACGGCCGCTCGCGTTACGAGACCGTGCCCGAAGAGCATCACGACCACCTTATCGATCTGCGCACCGGCCAGGTGATCGAATTTCATTCACCGGAAATCGAAGCTCTGCAGGAGCGGATCGCCCGCGAACACGGCTTTCGCCTGGTTGACCACCGGCTTGAACTCTACGGCGTCCCCCTCAAGGGCGACAAGCGGTGAAGCCATCGCCATGCTGAGTGCCGGCCGCTATCCCCTGTTTCTGTCCCGGCCATGATCGCGACGTTGCGCATAGGCTTCGTCCTGCTCGCCTTCGTGGTGCTGACGCTGTCCCTGCTGCCAGTGCAACTGATGGCGATTGGCCTGGGCTTTTCGCTGATGCGCCGGCTGCCACGCTGGTGGCACCGGGTGATGTGCCGGGTGATGGGCATCAAGGTGACCACCCATGGCGCGCTGGCTACCGAAAGGCCGCTGCTGCTGGTTTCCAATCATGCGTCCTGGAAAGACATTCTTGTGCTGGGCTCGGTCGCCGATGTGGTCTTCATCGCCAAATCCGAGGTCCGGACCTGGCCAATATTCGGCTGGCTGGCACGATTGCAACGCTCTGTATTCATCGAGCGCACGGAGCGGCGCAAGACCGGCGTGCAGATTTCCGATGTCTCCAGACGGCTTCTGGCTGGCGAGGTCGTGGTGCTGTTTGCCGAAGGCACCACCTCGGACGGCAACCGGGTGCTGCCGTTCAAATCCTCGCTGTTTGGCGCCGCCAGCGCAGCCCTTGCCCATGTGCCGGGAGGCGTAGTGCACATTCAGCCGGTATCGATCGCCTATGTCGGGATTCATGGTATGGCGATGGGGCGTTACCACCGTCCGCTCGCCGCCTGGCCCGGTGATGTTGCGCTTGGTCCGCATCTACTCGGTGTGCTCAGGCAGGGCGCGATGGAAGTCGATGTCGTGTTTGGCGATCCGGTCGCCTTTGACGCCGGCTCTGACCGCAAAACCACCGCCCGCCTGATGGAGGCCCGCGTGCGCGCCGGCCTCGCCGCTGCTCTGCGCGGAAGGATCAGGAACTGAATAGCGATCTTTAGGTCGTGCCATTCAAGCCCCGCCATTCAAGCATTGCGGGTTCAGTCGAATGCGCAAATGTCACTTTCTGGCCTCGATCTGATGCATGCCCATTATCGCCCTCATGAAACCATTTGAGCGCGGCAGGCATTAGGGCTAAAAGCCCCCCATGACAGAAGCGACCCCCACCACAGAATCCGCAGTCCTGGCTGACGCAGCGACCAGGACGAACACCCGCAAGGTCTTCATCAAGACCTATGGTTGCCAGATGAACGTCTATGACAGCGAGCGCATGGGCGACGCGCTGACAAGCGACGGCTATCAGGCGGTCGATACTGTCGAAGCCGCCGACCTGATCCTGATCAACACCTGCCATATCCGCGAAAAGGCAGCTGAGAAAGTTTATTCCCAACTCGGCCGTCTGGCCAAGCTGAAAAAGCAGCGCAATGCCGAGGGAGGTGACCTGATGGTCGCCGTTGCCGGCTGCGTCGCCCAGGCCGAGGGCCAGGAGATCATCCGGCGCGCGCCGGTGGTCGATGTTGTCATCGGCCCACAGACCTATCACCGGCTGCCGCAGGCGCTGGCGCGGGCTCGACAGGGCGAGCGCGTGGTGGAAACCGATTTTCCCGCCGAAGACAAGTTCGACGGCCTGCCCAACACCTCGCCTCGGGCCATCCGCGCCCGTGGCGTTGCCGCCTTCCTTACCGTTCAGGAAGGCTGCGACAAGTTCTGCACCTTCTGTGTGGTGCCCTATACCCGCGGCGCCGAAGTTTCCCGGCCGGTCGACCGGATCGTCCAGGAGGCCCAACGGCTGGTCGATGCCGGGGTCCGCGAAATCACCCTGCTCGGTCAGAACGTCAATGCCTGGCACGGCAAGGGCATCGACGGTCGTGAATGGGGTCTGGGCGAACTGATTCGGCGTCTCGCCGAAATCGACGGTCTGGTGCGTATCCGCTACACCACCAGCCACCCGCGCGACATGGACGATTCGCTGATCGCCGCCCACCGCGATCTGCCCGAACTGATGCCCTATCTGCATCTGCCTGTGCAGTCAGGGTCGGACGCCATCCTCAAGTCGATGAACCGCCGTCACACCGCCGAGGAGTACGTCCGACTGGTCGAGCGGATCCGTGCCGCGCGCCCTGATATTGCCCTTTCTGGCGATTTCATCGTCGGGTTTCCCGGCGAAACCGATGCGGATTTCGAGGCCACCATGGATTTGATCCGCGAGGTCAATTACGCCGCCGCATTCTCGTTCAAATATTCAATCCGCCCCGGCACGCCCGGCGCCGGGATGGAAGATCAGGTAGCCGAATCGGTCAAGACCGAACGGCTGGCGCGGCTGCAGGCACTGCTCAGCGAGCAGACCCGAGCCTTCGGCCGCCAATGCATGGGCAAGACCGTGGATCTGCTGCTGGAGAAGCCCGGACGCAACACTGACCAGCTTATCGGCCGCTCGCCGTGGCTCCAGCCGGTAATAGTTGATGCAAAGGTTGGCAAAATCGGTGACATTGTTTCAGTTCGAATCACAGAAACCGACTCGAGCAGCCTTTTCGCGGAACCCGCGTGATGCTGAATTCGAGCAATAAGGGAGCAAGAGCGTTTGGCAGCTGAGTATCTGTCCCCGGCACAAGCCGAGGCGCCCGCGTCAGGCGCGTCCGATACGACCCATCTTGCGCTCACCTTTGAAAACAACCGGCTCGCCAGCGAGTTGTTCGGCCAGTTCGACCAGAATCTGGCGCTGATCGAGCAAAAGCTGAAGATCGACGCCCGTTCGCGCGGCAACACCGTGACGCTGCGTGGCGAAGAAATGGCGACCAATCAGGCCCGCCGTGCGCTTGATCACCTCTATGACCGCTTGCTCAAGGGCGCCAGCCTCGACAGCTCCGACGTCGAGGGCGCCATTCGCATGGCGCTGGCCGCCGACGACCAGCTGGTGCTGCCGACGCTCGAGCGCAAGGGCAAGTTGGCGTTGGCGCAGATTTCCACCCGCAAGAAGACCGTGATGGCGCGCACGCCGACCCAGGACGCCTACATGCGGGCGATGGAGCGCGCAGAGCTGGTGTTCGGCGTCGGGCCGGCCGGCACCGGCAAGACCTATCTCGCGGTCGCCTATGCCGCACAGCTGCTGGAACGCGGCTCGGTCGAGCGCATTATCCTTTCACGTCCGGCGGTGGAGGCGGGCGAGCGTCTCGGCTTCCTGCCTGGCGACATGAAAGAAAAGGTCGACCCCTATCTGCGACCGCTCTATGACGCGCTTTATGACATGATGCCCGGCGACAAGGTCGAGCGCGCCATGACCGCCGGCGTCATCGAGATCGCGCCGTTGGCATTCATGCGTGGCCGTACCCTCGCCAATGCCGCCGTCATCCTTGATGAGGCCCAAAATACCACGCAAATGCAGATGAAGATGTTTCTCACCCGTCTGGGCGAGAACTCGCGGATGATCGTTACCGGCGACCCAAGCCAGGTCGACCTGCCGCGTGGTGTCACTTCGGGTCTGGTCGAGGCGCTGGACTACCTTGAAGGCGTTGACGGGGTCGTCACCTGCCGTTTTCGCGAAATCGATGTGGTGCGCCATCCGCTGGTGCAGCGGATTGTCGAGGCCTATGGTCGGCGCGACCACCCCAAGCCCGACAGCGACCGGTGAGCGTCAGCTTGGCAAACGCGCCCGCCATCAGCCTGGCGCTTGCGGTCGAGGCAGGCGCCTGGGGCGATCCGGATCGTATCGAGGCCTTGGCGCTCACGGCACTTGAAGCAGCCGCCAGGGATCTTTCAGAGCGCGAAGGCCAGCCGTTTCCGGCCGAGCCGCCGGAAGTCTCGCTTGTTCTTGCCGACGACGCGATGATGGCCGAGATCAACGCCCAGTGGCGGGCCCAGCCAAAGCCCACCAATGTCCTGTCGTTTCCGGCCTTTCCGCTGGTCCCCGGAGGGCTGCCTGGACCGATGCTCGGCGACATAATCCTGGCGCGCCAGACCATCGAGCGCGAAGCCGGAGAACTCGACAAACCGCTCGACGAGCACATTACCCATCTCGTTGTGCACGGTTTTCTTCATCTTTTCGGCTATGATCACATTGAAAATGACGATGCGGACGAAATGGAAGCAATCGAGACTCGCATTTTGACTTCGCTTAACCTATCTGATCCCTACGGCGACACTGAGCCGGTTTAACCATATTGAGACGATGACAGACAGCAATGCCCCGGCGACGACCGGAGACGACGCCCAAGGCGCCCAGAGCGCCTCATCGACCGAAGATGCTGACAGTTACCTACCCGTGCCCGTGCCGCAAGTGCCCGATGAGAGCAACGGCATGGGCCTTTGGCATCGACTTGTGCGCGCCCTTTTTCCCCCTTCCGATCGCGAGTCCATCCGCGAGGACCTGACCGAAGCGTTGTTGCCGGGCGGAAACCTGCATTCGGCGTTCTCGCCAGACGAGCGCGCCATGCTGCAGAATATCTTGCGTCTGCGCGAGGTTCGTGTCGAAGACGTGATGGTTCCACGCGCCGATGTCGAGGCGGTGGATCAGACAACCACACTGGGCCGGTTGCTCGAGATTTTTGATGAATCAGGCCGGTCGCGGATGCCTGTTTACGCCGAAAACCTCGATGATCCGCGCGGCATGATCCACATTCGAGATCTGCTCGCCTGGATCACCAAGCAGGGCCGCACCAAGCGCAAGTCCACCGCCAAGAACCCCGCAGTGGTGCAAAAGCGCACCTCCCTCAACGGGCTTGACCTCTCGCGGGTCGATTTGACCAAGACGCTTCAGGAATCGGGCATCACCCGCAAGGTCTTGTTCGTGCCCGCCTCGATGCTGGCCTCGGATCTGATGCAGCGGATGCAGGCGAACCGCATCCAGATGGCGCTGGTGATCGATGAATATGGCGGCACCGACGGCCTCGTTTCGCTTGAGGATATTGTCGAAATGGTGGTCGGCGACATCGCTGATGAGCATGACGACGAGGAAGAAACACTGATCAGCAAGACCGGCGAGGATGTCTGGGTTGTTGACGCCAAGGCCGAACTCGATGATCTCGCCAAGGAAATCGGACCTGATTTCGACATCCGCGAGCAGAGCGAGGAAGTCGACACCATTGGCGGCCTGATCTTCTCCGAGCTCGGTCGTGTGCCGGTCCGCGGTGAAGTGGTTCAGGGCCTGCCCGGGTTCGAATTCCACGTCACCGACGCCGACCCGCGCCGGGTCAAGCGTGTCCGCATCATCCGAAAACGCCGCACACCAGAACGCCGGCGGCCTGGCCGCGGCGAAGCCTACCCGGCCAAGAAGACCACTGATTCCGATGACGCCAGCGTCGCGTGACCCCGGCCCGTCCCTCGGTCTGCGCATCCCGTTTCACATCGGGCATTAGCAGGGCCGGCTCGCAACTTCCCGATACGTCACACTGACAGGGAAGTAGCGGGCAGGGCGCTTTTCCGCCACGGCAATCGCCAGATGGCCGCGAGGATCCCGATTCTGTAAAAAAGCCGGGAACAGCGCCGGACAAGGAAGCAGTTTTTTGAAAGGATGCGGCGGCTGATTCGCGCGGCTAGCAGGGCTACGGCCATACCGGCGGATAACGGCGGGGAGATGCGTGGACGTGGAACGGGTCGCTGAATCAATCATGTTGAGCTGGGGCGCAAGGCGTATCGGGCTGGCGCTGTTTGCGGGCGCTCTCTCGGTTCTGGCGCTGCCACCGTTCAATTTCTTTGCCGTACTGTTTGTATCCTTCCCGATTCTGGTCTGGCTGCTTGATGGCGCCAGCGGTCCTGCCGACGCCGGCGTGCTTGGTCGTTTGCGTCCGGCTTTTGCCACCGGCTGGTGGTTCGGTACGGGCTATTTCGTGGCCGGCCTCTGGTGGCTCGGTAACGCGCTTCTGGTCGAGGCTGACAGCTTCGCCTGGGCCTTGCCGCTGGCGGTGCTGGGGTTGCCTGCGCTGTTGGCGATCTTTTATGGCGTCGCTACCGCGCTGGCACGGCTGATGTGGTCGGACGGGCTCGGCCGCATTGCCGCCCTGTCTGCCGCTTTCGGCCTGATCGAGTGGGTGCGCAGTTTTGCCTTGACCGGGTTCCCTTGGAACGCCATCGGCTACGCGGCGATGCCGACACCGATGCTGATGCAGTCCGCCGAAATTGTCGGTCTTTATGGCATTTCGGCGCTCGCTGTCTTTGTCTTCTCGGCCCCGGCGCTGATCGGCACAAAGCGCGCGGCTGTTCCGGGTCTTCTATTGGCTCTACTGCTGTTCTCAGTCCATGTCGGCTATGGCTGGTGGTCGTTGCAGCGCTTCGGCGAAGACGAGGAGGCGCCTCAGGCGGCGATTATCCGTATCGTCCAGCCAGCCATCGATCAGTCGGCCAAATGGGATGCATCCGAGCGCGAGCGGATTTTTACGCGGTTATTGAGCCTGAGTGCCTTGGCGCCACGCGAAGGCCAGTTGCGCCCGACCCACATTATCTGGCCTGAAACGGCATTGCCGTTCCTGCTGACCGAGAATCCTGGCGCCCTATCGCGGATTGCTGATATGTTGCAGATTGGTCAGACCCTGGTGACCGGCGGAGTCCGCCGCGAAGACGGCGTCGGCGGCTCGCCGGAACGTTATTATAACACCATATACGCCATTGATGACGATGGTCAGATCATCGGTTCGGCCGACAAGACCCATCTCGTCCCCTTCGGCGAGTTTCTCCCGTTCGAAGCAGTGTTACGGCGGTTCGGGCTTTCGCCCGTGGCCGATTCCTTCGGCGGATTTTCGGCGGCCGAGCGCCGCGGCCTGCTCGGTTTGCCGGGCGGTCTGGGGGCGGTGCCGCTGATCTGTTACGAGGCGATTTTCCCTGATCTCTCCGAACTGCCGGACGGCCGCGGTGACCTGCTGCTCAATGTAACCAACGATGCCTGGTATGGCCTCACACCCGGGCCTTACCAGCATCTCCGTCAGGCTCAACTGCGCTCGGTTGAAACCGGTCTGCCGCTTGTCAGGGCGGCAAACAGCGGCATTTCCGCCGTGACCGACGCTGTTGGCAACATCGTTGCAAGCCTGCCGCTGGGTGAAACCGGTGTCCTCGACGTGGCATTGCCGGCCCGCGACGGTCAATTCTTGTCTGTAAAAAGCCGGAAAATTAGTTTTGGATTGATTATCGCCGCAATGATACTGTTAGCCTTGGTTGCGCGCAGAAGTAAAATATACAGCTCTGATTGACGGAAAACCCCTAAAATTGCATAGTTGTCCCCGTCAACCCACTTCCCGTAGTCGGTTCGGCATCTATCATTCCTGTGCATCCCGGGCGTCATGGCTGCTATCACAACGGGACATATCAACCAAAGAGTTACAGGCTCTTGTCAGGATAAATATATGATCGAAAACAAGAAAAAGCCGAATCCAATCGACATTCACGTCGGCAGTCGGATCCGGCTTCGCCGCACGATGCTTGGCATGAGTCAGGAAAAGCTTGGCGAAGCTTTGGGAATAACCTTCCAGCAAATTCAAAAATACGAGAAGGGAACGAACCGTGTTGGTGCAAGCCGGCTGCAGAACATTTCCACGATTTTGAATGTACCGGTAAGTTTCTTTTTCGAAGATGCACCGAGCGACCCGGCAACAAGCCAGCCGGGAATGGCCGAGGCCAATAGTTCCAATTATGTGGTTGATTTCCTTTCTTCCTCCGAAGGGCTTCAACTCAACCGGGCTTTCATCAAGATTGCTGATCCGAAGGTTCGCCGCAAGCTGGTCGATCTCGTCAAGGCGCTTGCTTCGGAAGCCGAGGCAGACTGACCCAACTGGGCAATACAATTCGATTTGCCGCCGGGCGGCCTCCCAGGCCCGGCGGCAAATCACATCACAAAGACATATCAAGATATGGTTATGTCGTTCTGACCTTGTCAGGATTGCGCGTTACCACTACACAGGCTCGACCGCGTCAACATGATGGAGCCCGTAATGGAACGCTCGACTTTCCTTTTCACCAGTGAATCAGTGTCCGAAGGCCATCCTGACAAGGTGTGCGACCGTATTTCCGACGAAATCGTCGACCTGGTCTACCGCGAGGCCAAAAAGGGCGGTGTTGATCCGTGGAGCGTGCGCGTTGCTTGCGAAACACTGGCGACCACCAACCGGGTTATCATTGCCGGCGAGGTCCGGGTACCGCCGTCGCTGATCAAGAAGAACAAGGCGGGCGAGGACGTCATCAACCCGGCCAAGTTCAAATCTGCTGCGCGCAAGGCCATCAAGTCGATCGGCTACGAGCAAGACGGTTTTCACTGGAAAACCGCAAAGGTCGACGTGCTGCTGCATTTTCAGTCCGCCCATATCGCCCAGGGCGTCGACAACGCCTCCGATCATCAGGGTTCTGAAGGCGCGGGTGACCAGGGCATCATGTTCGGTTACGCCTGCAACGAGACACCTGACCTGATGCCGGCGCCAATCTATTACAGCCACAAGATCCTCGAATTGCTCGCTGCTGCCCGCCACAAGGGCGAGGGTGACGTCGGCAAGCTCGGCCCCGACGCAAAAAGCCAGGTGACGGTGCGCTATGTTGATGGCAAGCCCTCGGAAGTCGCGTCGATCGTGCTTTCCACCCAGCACCTCGACGGCAGCTGGGATTCAGCCAGGGTGCGCGAAGTCGTCGAGCCCTATATTCGCGAAGCGCTCGAGGGTCTGGCCATCGCAGCTGATTGCAAATGGTACATCAACCCGACCGGCAAGTTCGAAATCGGCGGTCCCGATGGCGACGCCGGGCTGACCGGTCGCAAGATCATCGTCGACACCTATGGCGGCGCAGCGCCCCATGGTGGCGGTGCGTTCTCGGGCAAGGACACCACCAAGGTCGACCGTTCCGCAGCCTACGCTGCGCGCTATCTGGCCAAGAATGCGGTCGCCGCAGGCTTCGCCGATCGCTGCACCATTCAGCTTGCCTATGCCATTGGCGTGGCGCAACCGCTGTCGATCAATGTCAATTTCCACGACACCGGCAAGGTGTCCGAAGCGGCACTCGAAGATGCGCTGCCCAAGGTGATGGATCTCACCCCGCGCGGCATTCGCACCCATCTCGACCTCAACAAGCCGATCTATGCGCGTACTGCTGCCTATGGCCATTTCGGCCGCAAGCCTGGCCGTGACGGATCTTTCTCCTGGGAGAAGCTCGACCTGGTCAAGCCGCTCAAGGAAGCTCTCAAGGGCTGAAGTAACCGCGGTTTGCAGGCTGCCATCGTCATGACCAATTCACCACGACGCAGTCGCGCCACCGAGGCCTTCTACGGTCGCCGCAAGGGCAAGACCCTGAAAACGCCGCAAGCCGAAGCGCTTGCGGCGGTGTTGCCTGCGCTCAGACTTGATCTCGGCGAACCGGCGCCTGCCTCGCTTGCCAGCCTCTGGCCGGTGCCCGTCACCCGGGTGCGGCTCGAGATCGGCTTCGGCGGAGGCGAACATCTGCTGCACCGGGCGCAGGAAGCGCCCGATACCGGCTTCATCGGGGTCGAGCCGTTCATCAATTCGATGGCCAAGCTGTTGACGGCGATCGACGCCGAGGGGCCGTCCAACATCCGACTGCACGACGATGACGCCACCCAGGTTCTCGACTGGCTGCCCGACGCCTGCCTCGATCACATCGATCTGCTTTATCCCGATCCCTGGCCCAAGAAGAAGCACTGGAAGCGCCGGTTTGTCTCGGCCGTCAATCTCGATCGCTTCGCTCGTGTGCTCAAGCCTGGCGGCGTGTTCTGCTTTGCCTCCGACATCGATACCTATGTTAACTGGACGTTGACGCATCTCGCCGCGCATACGCAATTTGCCTGGCGTGCAGAAAAAGCCGCTGACTGGCGCACGCCATGGTCGGGCTGGCCCGGCACCCGCTATGAGGCCAAGGCCATTCGCGAGGGGCGCGCCCCCTGTTATCTGGAATTCGAGCGGCTCGTCTGAGCCGCCACTCTGTCGTTGTCCGGTGCAGCGGCCTTGCCAGAGCCCGATTTCCCTTGCCTGACAGGGCAAAACAGGTTAGAAGACATTCAAATTCTTGATCGTTACGAGCAAGGGTGGGCCCGCGAGGACCCGCTCTTTTTTGTTGCCGGTCGACCAGTCAAGCCAGAAGCCGGAACCCTGTCCGATGACCGACGAAGCCACAACGCCCAATGAACCGAGACTGGTCATCGAGACTGGTGTCGACGCCCGTATTGCCGAGATCATCGAGCCGGTGCTCGAGGCCATGGACATGCGTCTGGTGCGGGTGCGGCTGTCGGGTCAGAACGGTCTGACACTGCAGATCATGGCCGAGCGCAATGACGGCTCGATGGTGGTCGAGGATTGCGAGGCGGCCTCGCGCGCAATTTCGCCGGTGCTGGATGTGGAAGATCCGGTGGAAAAGGCTTATCATCTCGAGGTGTCGTCGCCCGGCATCGATCGGCCTCTGGTGCGCAAATCCGATTTCAAGCGCTGGGAAGGTCATCTCGCCCGGTGCGACGCGTCGGTTCTGATCAATGGTCGCAAGCGCTTTCGTGGTTTCATCCGCGATGTCACCGACACCGGGTTTTCGGTTGAGCGTGAACAGCCTGCTTACGGCGAAGACAATCTGGCGGTGATCCCGTTTGCCGCGCTGGCTGAAGCCAAGCTGGTGCTTACCGACGAGTTGATTCGCGAGTCCCTGCGTGCCGACAAGGCTGCAAAGGCAGCCGCCAACGAGGAAAACCCGTCCGAAGAAGCCGCGGAGTCGGCATCGGACGATCAGACTTGAAACAGAATTAGCGGCGTCCGGCAGGGCGCCTTAGATCTGGTCCGCCGCGCGGGCCCAACCCAGACCAGGCTCGGAAGTGGCGAGCCGACACATGGAGATACACATGGCAGTCAGTGCAAACAGGCTTGAGCTTCTTCAGATCGCTGACGCGGTCGCGCGTGAGAAGTCCATTGACCGCGAAATCGTTATCTCCGCCATGGCGGACGCGATTCAGAAAGCTGCACGTTCGCGCTACGGATCGGAATCCAACATCCGCGCCGACATCAATGCCAAAACCGGCGAGATCCGGCTTCAGCGTCTGCTTGAAGTCGTCGAGCATGCCGAAGATTATTCGCTGCAGATTCCGTTGATGCTGGCGCGTGACCGCAACCCCGACGCCCAGCTTGGCGATTTCATCGCTGACCCGCTGCCGCCGATGGATTTTGGCCGCATCGCCGCCCAGTCAGCCAAGCAGGTCATCGTTCAGAAGGTGCGTGAAGCCGAGCGTGACCGGCAGTTTGACGAATTCAAGGACCGTATCGGCGAAATCGTCAACGGCACTGTCAAGCGCGTCGAATACGGCAACGTCATCGTCGACCTCGGCCGTGGCGAAGGCATTATCCGCCGCGACGAAACCATTCCGCGCGAAGCCTTCCGCTATGGCGACCGGGTTCGCGCCTATGTCTACGACGTGCGCCGTGAGCAGCGTGGTCCGCAGATCTTTCTGTCGCGCACCCATCCGCAGTTCATGGTCAAGCTGTTCACCATGGAAGTGCCGGAAATCTACGATGGCATCATCGAGATCCGTTCGGTTGCCCGCGACCCCGGCAGCCGCGCCAAGATCGCCGTCATCTCCAATGATTCCTCCATCGACCCTGTCGGCGCCTGCGTCGGTATGCGCGGCAGCCGTGTGCAGGCCGTGGTTGGCGAATTGCAGGGTGAGAAGATCGATATCATTCCCTGGTCACCATCGCCGGCCACCTTCATCGTCAACGCCCTGCAGCCCGCCGAGGTCTCCAAGGTGGTGCTCGACGAGGATGCCGAGCGTATCGAGGTCGTGGTGCCAGACGAACAGTTGTCGCTGGCCATCGGTCGACGCGGCCAGAATGTCCGGCTGGCTTCGCAGCTGACCGGCTGGGACATCGACATTCTCACCGAGGAAGAAGAAAGCCAGCGTCGCCAGAAGGAATTCAACGAGCGCACTGCACTGTTCATGGAAGCGCTTGATGTTGACGAGATGGTCGGCCAGGTGCTCGCCTCCGAAGGCTTCAGCCAGGTCGAAGAGGTTGCTTACGTCGAGATCGGCGAAATCACAGGCATCGAAGGCTTCGACGAGGAAACTGCCAGCGAACTTCAGACCCGCGCCCGCGAATATCTCGACAAGATCGAGGCTGAACTTGACGCCAAGCGCAAGGAATTGGGCGTTGAGGACGAGTTACGCTCGGTTCCCGGCATGACCACCGCGATGTTGGTCGCGCTTGGCGGTGACGGGATCAAGACTGTCGAGGATTTCGCCGGCTGCGCGGTTGACGATCTCACCGGCTGGTCCGAACGCAAGGATGGCGAGACCAAGCGCTTCGAGGGGCTGTTCTCCAATCTGGACGTGACTCGCCCCGAAGCAGAATCGATGATCCTGGCGGCCCGCCTTGCGGTAGGCTGGATTACCGAGGATGAACTTTTGGTCGAAGAAGTCGAAGAGACCGAAGCGACTGAAGAGGATGCTGCAGAGGGCGAAGTCGCAGCAGTGGCGGCGGCCGCAGTTGTCGCCGAAGCTGCTGAAACCGATCAGCCCGAAGCAGCCGCTACCGACGGCGAGGAGGCCTGAGGCCTGGCGCCGTCAAGGGGTTTGGTGTGAAAAAGGTCAGGATCGAACCCGTGAACGACCGAATGTGCATCGTCACCCGCGAGCGTGACCAGCCTGAAGGCTTGATCCGCTTCGTCGCGGGCCCCGACGGCAGCATTGTTCCCGACCTGCGCCTTGTCCTTCCCGGACGCGGCTGCTGGGTAACTGCGGAACGCGAGAAGATTGACCTGGCCGTCAAGCGCAAGCTTTTCGGCCGGGCCTTGAAGACCGATGTGACCGTCGATCCCAATCTGGGGGAGATGGTCGAGCGGCGGCTCGTCGACAGTCTGCTGGGCATGATGAACATGGCGCGCAAGTCGGGTCAGTTCATCACCGGATCAGGCAAGGTCGAGGCCGCGGTAAGGTCCGGATCTGCGCTGGCCTTGATGCATGCGACTGACGCAGCCGATGATGGCGTGCGCAAGTTGCGGCAAGCCAATACGGCGCAGGCGATGGGTGAAAAGGAAGAGGAAATACCGGTGTTTCGGTTATTTTCCGCCGACGAATTGACGCGCGCCATCGGCGACGGCGCGTTTATCCATGCCGCTGCGCTTGCAGGGCAGGCCGGAGAAGGTGTAGTGAAGCGCGCAAAGGCACTTGCGCGTTACAGAAACGACCCCCAGGCGGGGACGGACTGAAAACGGGCTACGGGCTTCAACGCCTGGGGGCTATCGATCAAGAAGCCATTGCGCACGGGCGCGGTAGGACTTCCGCGGAAACGGATACGGAATGAGCGACAGCAAAGACGACAAGACAATCAGTGTTACCGGCAAGAAAACCTTCTCGCTGAAGCGCCCCTCTGTGGAACAGGGGATGGTGCGTCAGGAGATGGGCCGTGGCCGTACCAAGGCGGTGGTGGTGGAGACGCGCAAGCGTCGCATTACCCGCCCCGAGGACGAGAACACGGTGCCGCCGGTGACACTCAAGCCGCGCCCTGCGCCGGTGGCTGAGAAGCCGGTGGCCGCAGCGCCACCGCCACCACCACCGCCAGCCGCGCCGGTAAGGGCGCCGGCTCCGGCCCCGCGTGGCGCCGTGCTCAACCAGTTGTCCTCGAGCGAGATGGAGGCCCGTCGTCGCGCATTGCAGGATAGCCGCGTCCGCGACATCGAAGAGCGCAAGCGCGCCGAGGCCGACGCCATTCGTCGTGCGGAGGAAGATGCCCTTCGTGCTGTCGAGGAAGCCGAGAACGCCAAGGCTCAGGTCATCGAAGACGCACGCCTTGCCAAGGAAGCTGAACAGCAGGAGCTTGCAGCACGCGAAGCCGCCGCCAACGCGCCGGCCGATGCTACCGCTGCTGCCCCGGCCGAAGACGCCGGCCGCGGTCGGCGTCGCGAGAACGAGGCCGAAACGCCTGCGCGCACCGGAGCTCCGGCACGTCCGGGGGCCAAGGTTACGCGCCCGGAAACGCCCAAGCCCACTCGCCCGAAGGCTGAAGAGGATCGTCGTCGCGGCAAGTTGACGCTGACATCCGCGCTCAATGATGACGGCAATTCGCGGGGCCGTTCGCTTTCGGCGATGCGTCGCCGTCAGGAAAAGATGCGCCGCTCGATGGCGCAGGAGCCACGTGAAAAGGTCATGCGCGAAGTGCAGCTGCCTGAAACCATCACCATCCAGGAACTCTCGCAGCGGATGTCCGAACGGTCGGTCGATGTGATCAAGTACCTGATGAAGGAAGGCCAGATGATGAAGCCCGGCGACATCATTGATGCCGACCTGGCTGAAATCATCGCCGGCGAATTCGGCCACACCGTTCGTCGCGTATCGGAATCCGACGTCGAACTTGGCATTTTCAATGTCGAGGACGAAGACGGCGAAATGGTATCGCGGCCTCCGGTTGTCACCATCATGGGTCACGTCGACCACGGCAAGACCTCGCTGCTCGACGCGATCCGCGACGCCAATGTGGTTTCGGGTGAAGCCGGTGGCATCACCCAGCACATCGGTGCTTACCAGGTTGAGAAAAACGGTCAGCTGATCACCTTCATCGATACCCCGGGCCACGCGGCTTTCACCGCGATGCGTGCCCGCGGCGCCCAGGCAACCGACATCGCCATTCTGGTGGTGGCGGCTGACGACGCCGTGATGCCGCAGACGATTGAATCGATCAATCATGCCAAGGCAGCCGGTGTTCCGATCATCGTAGCGATCAACAAGATCGACAAGCCATCAGCCGATGCCCAGAAGGTCCGTACCGACCTGCTGCAGCACGAAGTGTTTGTTGAAAGCATGGGCGGCGAGGTTCTTGACGTCGAGGTGTCGGCGACAAAGCAGCTCAATCTCGACAAGCTGCTCGATGCCATCCTTCTGCAGGCTGAATTACTTGATCTCAAGGCCAACCCGGCTCGTACCGCCGAAGGCGTTGTGATCGAGGCCAAGCTTGATCGCGGTCGCGGTTCGGTTGCCACCGTTCTGGTGCAGACCGGTACGCTCCGGCCCGGTGAAATTCTCGTGGCTGGCGATCAGTGGGGCCGCGTGCGCGCTCTGGTCAATGACCGCGGCGAACAGGTCAAGGAAGCCGGACCGGCGTTCCCGGTCGAAATTTTGGGCCTTCAGGGCACACCGCAGGCCGGTGACCGCTTTGCAGTGGTCGAAAATGAAGGCCGTGCCCGCGAGATCGCCGAATACCGTCAGCGGCTTGCCCGCGACAAGGCGGCAGCACGTCAGAGCGGTTCACGCGGTTCGCTCGAGCAGATGATGACCCAGTTGCAGGATACCGGCAGCCAGGAATTCCCGCTGCTGGTCAAGGGCGACGTGCAGGGTTCCATCGAAGCCATTGCAGGCGCGATCGAAAAGCTCGGGACCGACGAAGTCCGCGCTCGGATCATCCATTCGGGTGCCGGTGCAATCACCGAGTCCGATATCTCGCTGGCCGAAGCTTCGGGCGCTGCCATCATCGGCTTCAACGTCCGTGCCAACAAGCAGGCGCGCGACGCGGCTGAACGTGATGGTGTCGAGATCCGCTACTACAACATCATCTACGATCTGGTGGATGACGTGAAGGCTGCGATGTCGGGCATGCTCTCGCCGGAACGGCGCGAAACCTTCCTCGGCAATGCCGAGATCCTTGAGGTGTTCAACATCACCAAGGTCGGCAAGGTTGCCGGTTGTCGCGTCACCGAGGGCAAGGTTGAACGTGGGTCGGGCGTCCGCCTGATCCGTGACAACGTTGTCATTCACGAAGGCAAGCTCAAGACGCTCAAGCGCTTCAAGGACGAAGTTGCCGAGGTTAACGGCGGCCAGGAATGCGGTATGGCCTTCGAGAACTACGAAGACATTCGCGCAGGCGACGTCATCGAGTGCTTCCGCGTCGAGCACGTCACCCGCACGCTCTGATTGGATTAATGTCCGGCGCTTCCTGCGCCGGGCACCTATCTGTCAACGGCAGCCCGGGTCCATCGCGCCCGCAAAATCGGTTGGAATCCTATGCCAAAGCCAAGTTCCTCGGCCCCTTCGCAGCGCATGTTGCGCGTTGGTGAGCAGGTTCGCGCAGCCATTACCCAGGTGTTGCAGCGCGGCGACGTGCGCGATCCACTGCTGGAAACCACTGTGGTCTCGGTCTCCGAAGTGCGCATGTCACCGGACCTGAGAATCGCCACCGCCTATGTCATGCCGTTGGGCCAGCAGGATCATGCTGCCATCATCGAGGCGCTCAACCGCCATGCGCGTTACTTGCGCGGCCGCATCACCCCGCAGATCAGCCAGCTCAAGCACATGCCGGAACTCAGGTTCCGCGAAGACACCAGCTTTGACAATTACTCGAAGATCGACGCGCTGTTGCGCTCACCCGAGGTCGCCCGCGATCTCGACCCCGACGTTAACACTGACACTGACGGTGAAAAATAAAATGGCAACGCTTATAACATCGGAAAAGATAGCTGCCATGTCCACCGAGGCCCGGACAACGCTCTATGCAAACTGCATGCGGGCAGCCGACAGCGAGGATGCCGTTTCCATCGTCGAGATGATCGTCGAAAGCGGATTGCCTTATGCCGGCAAGAAGGAAATTTCGCACGCCGACCCGGAGATGCGCGCTATTGAACTTATCGTCAATGCGCGGGCCAATGAGCAGGCTCTGCTCGAAGCGATGGAACAGGGTGAGCCGCCGCTTGGCAGAATCGAACGGCTGATCGTCAAGAAACTGGGTGACAAGTATAGCAACGAGAATGGCGCGACCGTTGCCGCAGGTTATCTGGTTGCCAAGCGGTTCTACGCGCTCGATTGCGAGAAGGGGCCCACAAAGCCGATGCCTGAAGGCAGCGTTGCCAGGACCGCTGCGACCTACCGCAAGAAGCCGGGTTACGCCTGAGATGGGACGCCGCGGCAAGAAGAAAGGCCGGCCCGTTTCCGGCTGGTTGGTGCTGGATAAGCCGTGGGACTTTGGCTCCACCGAGGCGGTGTCGAAAGTAAAATGGCTGTTCAAGGCTGACAAGGCCGGCCATGCCGGCACGCTCGATCCGCTTGCTTCGGGGATGCTGCCGATCGCACTCGGCGAGGCAACCAAGACCGTCCCCTATGTCATGGATGGCCGCAAGATCTATGAATTCACTGTCGCCTGGGGACAACAGCGCAACACCGACGATCTCGAGGGCGAGGTCACGGCTGAAAGCGATACCCGTCCCGAGCGTGCCGCCATTGAGGCGCTGCTGCCGGACTATACCGGTGTAATCGAACAGGTGCCGCCGGCTTTTTCCGCCGTCAAGATCGCCGGTGAACGCGCCTACGACATGGCCCGCGGCGGCGAAGTGGTGGAGATCCCCGCCCGCGAGGTCGAGATCCATCGCATAACCCTTCTGGGGTGCCCGGATGCCGATCACGCCGTGTTCGAGGTCGAATGTGGCAAGGGCACCTATGTGCGGGCGCTGGCGCGCGACTTCGGCCGCGACCTTGGCTGCTATGGCCATATATCGGCGCTGCGCCGCTCCATGGTGGCGCCTTTCGCCGAATCGGCCATGGTGCCGCTGTCTGAACTTGTCGCGCTCGAAGAAATCGAAGACGAGGCCGAGCGCCTGGCCCGGCTTGATGCCTTTCTGGTGCCTGCAGGCGAGGTGCTTGTCAGCCTGCCGCGCATCGATATCAGCGATGATCAGGCGCACCGGCTCAAAATGGGCAACTCGATCATCTTGCGCGGCCGCGATGCGCCTGTGGCCACCGACGATGCCTGCGCTTTTGCGCGCGGTACGCTGGTTGCCATTGGCGAAGTCGCCGGCGGCGAGTTTCACCCCCGCCGGGTGTTCAAGAGCTGATCTTGTGCTGGCGCGCGAGTTTGCGCGGGCGCCATAAACCCACCGAGTTCAACGCGAGGCGCTCAGCCTTGCCTCGATCAGATCGGCCACCAGGCTTTGCAGCCGCCATAATTTGCGATCATGAATGCCCAGGCTTTCGAGCATGGTGACGGTCGAAAACAGATATTCCGCCATCGAGCCAAGAAAGCCGCAGGCGCTGGCGAGAACCGCGGCGACCTCGGTGTCGGACAGCCCCGCCACATAACGCGCATTGTTGCGGTCCATGGCAAAGGTCAGCGCCGGAACCGGGCCTTCGTCGGTGCGCACCTTGATCCATCGCCACGGAAACGCCGAGGGCAACTGGCTCAGCTCTCTGCGGATCAGCCGGTGCAACTCCTGCTCCAGTCCGGCTTCGGGAAGCCGGTAGAGCATGCCGGTGCATTGGCCGCCGCGATCAAGTGCCATCATCAATCCGGGAAGCTCCGGACTGCCGCGATAGCGGTAATCGGGCCCCAGGCAAAACCGCCGGTGCCAGCCGGCGGCGGTACCCTTGCGCTTTTCCTCAAATGCGGTTTCCGGTCGCCAGATCAGCGAACCATAGCCAAACAACCAAAAATCACCGGTCGGACGAGTCTCCAGCATGCCCGCGACCGCTTCGCTGTAGTCATCTTCGGTGGCCGAGCGGAACCCCGGCAACAGCTTTGGACCGGGATCGTCGATCAGCCGGTGCACGTGGTCGACATGACGCCGGGTGAGCCGCATCCGTTTGCTTGCTGGCATGATCCGTGGGGTCCTTCCGCTCATCGTCGTACGCCCGAAAATCGACCGGGCGCTGCCTGCCTGTCAAGCGCAGCCTCTATTTGCGCCGGTAGATCTCCTGCCCACGGGGCGTTGCACGCTTCCGGTAAAGCCGGCTCGCCGCGCCGCATCTTGATTCATCCGCTGTGCTGGGGCACTTTCGGCTGCAAAAGGGGATTGTCGATGAAACATACCTGTCTGGCCGCTGCCGTGGTCCTTCTTGCGACAAGCGCGGCGATTGCGCCAGCGCGCGCCTTGCAGCCGGGCTGGGATGCCGAGAGTTGTGGCTGGTACATCATTCTCGGCTGCACCCAGAGCCGCATGTCGGCCAAGGGCCAGCTTGCCGATCTGGGCGGGCCAATGGTCGGCGGCGGCGCCGGCACACGAGTGCTCAACACATCCGATCTCGACGGTTTCCGCGACGGGTTTTACTGCGTTGCCGATGGCCCTTATGTCTCGCAAGACGATGCCGGGTCGGTGGCCTGGATCGAGGCGGTGCCGGATGCCTACATCAAACGCGGCTGTTGAAGCCCCGCTTGTCACGGCGCGCAATAGCCGGAGTCGGCGGTTTTGCTACATTTCCCTTTCATTTGGGCAGAAATTGCCCTATAGCCCAGCCGTTGCGCCCGGTTTGTCCTCACGGGCAGTTTTGGCGTGACACTTCGAGGCCCTTGCTGGACGACATCCCGGCAGCGGGCGCCATTCCCATCCAGACTGAAAGGATTTGAGATGTCGATTACTGCTGAGCGCAAGGCTGCGCTGATCGAAGAATATGCAACCAAGCCAGGCGACACCGGGTCTCCGGAAGTCCAGGTTGCCATTCTGACCGAACGGATCAACAATCTGACCGGTCACTTCAAGGAAAACAAGAAGGACAACCATTCACGCCGCGGGCTGTTGACCATGGTGTCCACACGTCGGTCCCTGCTGGATTACGTCAAGCGTAAAGACGAAGCGCGCTACACCGCGCTGATCGCCCGTCTGGGCATCCGTCGCTAACATCGCTTCTGGCGGGCGTGGCAACTGCCTCGCCCGCCATTGCAATTCCAAGGCTCCTTGCGGGGCCGCGGCGTTCAGGTGCACGCCAATCCGGCCGATGGTCGGACTCCAAGCGCCTTAACCGTCCGTCGCACCGGCAATCCCGGTCACGGACATACGACATGGCCTGTCATGGGGCAGGATTGCAGGATGCTTTCGCCACCCTTTACCGGTGGCCACCAGTCACAAAGCCTCCCGCTGTCTTGCCCGTGATGCGCCCACAACAATCGGGACAGTGAAGCGCGCGGCCGATAAAGCGGCCGGGCCCACATGCCCGCACACGAAGGACTACACATGTTCGATACCCACAAGGTCGAGATTGAATGGGGCGGCCGTCCGCTCACACTGGAAACCGGCAAGGTTGCCCGTCAGGCTGATGGCGCCGTCATCGCCACCTACGGCGAAACCGTGGTGCTGGCCACAGTCGTCTCGCAGAAGACCCCGACCCCGGGCCGCGATTTCTTTCCGCTGACCGTCAACTACCAGGAAAAGACCTACGCCGCCGGCAAGATCCCGGGTGGCTACTTCAAGCGTGAAGGCCGTCCGAGCGAAAACGAAACGCTGACCTCGCGCCTGATCGACCGGCCGATCCGTCCGCTGTTTCCCGACGGCTACAAGAACGACACCCAGATCATCATCACCGTGCTGCAGCACGATCTGGAAAACAATCCCGACATTCTCGCCATGGTCGCCACCTCGGCTGCGTTGACCATTTCCGGCGTGCCTTTCATGGGCCCGATCGCCGGCGCGCGCGTCGGCTACATCAACGGCCAGTACGTGCTCAACCCGCATGTCGACGAAATGCCCGAATCGGCACTGGACCTGATCGTTGCCGGCACCTCGGAAGCCGTGCTGATGGTTGAATCCGAAGCCAAGGAACTCGGCGAAGAAGTCATGCTCGGCGCTGTCATGTTCGGTCACGAAGGCTTCCAGCCGGTGATCAATGCAATCATCCAGCTCGCCGAAGCCGCAGCCAAGGAGCCGCGCGACTTTACTGCTCCCGATCATTCGGCGCTCGAAGCCGAAATGCTCGGCGTTGCCGAAGCCGGTCTGCGCGATGCCTATAAGATCATCGACAAGGCCGAACGCTACAATGCCGTTGACGCCGTCAAGGCCAAGGTCAAGGAACATTTTGCCCCCGCAGAAGGCGAGGAGCCCCGCTTCTCGTCCGATGATATCGGCACCGTGTTCAAGTCGCTGCAGGCCAAGATCGTCCGCTGGAACATCCTCGACACCAAGAGCCGCATCGATGGCCGCGATCTGTCGACCGTGCGTTCGATCGTCTCCGAAGTCGGCCTGTTGCCGCGCACCCATGGTTCGGCGCTGTTTACCCGCGGCGAGACCCAGGCCATTGTTGTTGCCACACTCGGCACCGGCGAGGACGAGCAGTATGTCGACAGCCTGACGGGGACCTACAAGGCCACCTTCATGCTGCACTACAATTTCCCGCCCTACTCGGTTGGTGAAACCGGCCGCACCGGTTCGCCCGGCCGCCGCGAAATCGGCCATGGCAAGCTCGCATGGCGCGCCATCCACCCGATGATGCCGTCTGCCGACCAGTTCCCCTACACCCTGCGCGTGGTCTCCGAGATCACCGAATCCAACGGCTCCTCGTCGATGGCCACCGTTTGCGGCACATCGCTGGCGCTGATGGATGCCGGCGTGCCGCTGGCAAAGCCGGTTGCCGGTATCGCCATGGGCCTGATCAAGGAAGACGACCGTTACGCGGTTCTCTCCGACATCCTCGGTGATGAAGATCACCTGGGCGACATGGACTTCAAGGTCGCCGGCACCGCCGACGGCATCACTGCGCTGCAGATGGACATCAAGATCGATGGCATCACCGAAGAGATCATGAAGGTCGCTCTCGGCCAGGCCAAGGACGGCCGTCTGCATATCCTTGGTGAAATGAGCAACGCGCTGACTGAAAGCCGTGGCCAGCTGGGTGAATTCGCCCCGCGCATCGAAGTCATGAACATCCCGGTCGACAAGATCCGTGACGTGATCGGCACCGGTGGCAAGATCATCCGTGAAATCGTTGAAAAGACCGGCGCCAAGATCAACATCGACGACGACGGCACCATCAAGATCGCCTCGTCCTCGGGCAAGGAAATCGAGGCCGCCAAGAAGTGGATCCACTCGATCGTTGCCGAGCCTGAAGTGGGCGTGATCTATGAAGGCACGGTCGTCAAGGTTGCCGATTTCGGCGCCTTCGTGAACTTCTTCGGTCCCAAGGACGGTCTCGTCCACATCTCGCAGCTGGCTGCCGAACGCGTCGCCAAGACCGGCGATGTGGTCAAGGAAGGCCAGAAGGTCTGGGTCAAGCTGTTGGGCTTTGACGAACGCGGCAAGGTTCGCCTGTCGATGAAGGTCGTCGACCAGGAAACCGGCAAGGAAGTCGAAGGCGGCGAATAAGCCCCGAGACTCCAGGCTTGGGCTGATAACCGCCTGAGACTGACGAATTGAAAATGCCCCCGGATCGCGAGATCCGGGGGCATTTTGTGTTTGGGGCCTCACCTGATGGAATGTTGGACGGGGAGCGGTCGGCCTTTGCGCTTTATCCAGTTTCCAAATCGACGCATGGACGAATGAAGTGAGGTTGCCGGAGGCTTGGCTCGCGCCTGCAACCTGAAATGATGGGGTAGCTACTTGCAGTTGTGTTCGTCGCGCTATAGACAAATTCGCATGGATATCGATACTTCAGGGGCAAACAGGACTTGAACGCGGTCAGATCCGGCGAGACAAGATCATGCTGAAACGCCCCCCTGATGACATGGCCGGTCGGGAAGGTGGCGCTGACATTCGTCCGCCGGCCGACGATAGCGGCGGCGTGCTCTCGGCACAAATCGAGGATCCAGCCGCTCAGGCCCTGCTTCAGCCCTGGGTCGAGATGGAGTGTCACCAGCTCAGCAATGGCCGCAAGGTGGCGCAATTCGACAGTCTTGAGTTCGGGACACTGCGGGTCGTGCGAGAGCGTCAGGAGGCATCGGTGCAGAAACTTGGCACCGTGCCGGCAGACTTCTGCAGCGTCTCCATCTGCACGCAAGCAGAAACGGTCCGGTTTTCCGAGCACCGCGGCGAAGCGGCTGACACGGTCTTCTTCATGCCCGGAAACGTCGAGTACGACATCTTTGTGCCGGCCGGAACCGAGACCGCCTATGTCGGCTTCAGCCAGCAGCAATTCCTGCGCGGGGCCCGGATCCTCAACCCGGCATTCTGGGAGAATCCGCCGAAAGGCGTTGTGCCATTGAGCACGCACCGGCGAAGCGTCTTGAAGGGCGCTATTGATCTTTGGCTCGAAGCGGCACCGGAGGCGGCCGCGCGCGGCGAGCCGCTGGATCCTGATGTCATCCGCGATCAGGTTTTGCAGGCTGTCCTGCATATAGCCGTTGTCACGGAAGAGAACATTGCACCGACATTCAATGAGCGCTTGCGGGCCATGCAGATCGGTAAAAAGGCCCGAAGCTACGTCGAGGATCACCTTGATGCCGACGTGCTGCCAACGGTCGTCGATATCTGCGCGGCACTCGGCGTGTCCGAGCGGACGTTACGCTATGCCTTCCACGAATATGTCGGCATGTCTCCGGTCGCCTATCTGCGGACCCGCCGGTTGAACCACGTCCGCGCCGTGCTTGCCAGGTCTGACCCGCAGCAAGTCACGATCACGCAAGTGGCGATGCGTTACGGCTTTTTGCACCTCGGTCGCTTTGCCGGTGATTACAAGTCCATGTTCGGTGAAGCCCCGTCGGAGACACTGGGGGCCTGACAGCTTTCGATTGATCGATTGACACTTTGTCGTCGATTTCCGCGCGCTCTCTGGTTGCTTGATTGCGGAATACGTCTGATTTTTTCGCCGTATTGCCGAAATCGGATAGCGATCCATCGTGGATGATCCGAAAAGAACCTCTCGAAGCGCATTGCCTTGCATGATTGCCGGAAGCGCACGCCAATTTTTTGTCACAGATGTAGCGCCAGTTCTCAGGCGCTTTTCAGGATACCATGCTGACGGCCCGGAATTCATCGCAACAAACAAGTGCCGGAACAGGCACACCTCAGCCCCCCGTGTCCAAAAGTTGCCGCACCCGCCTGATGCTGGCAACGGCGCTGACGGGCAGTTTTGTGCTGATGCCGGTTCTGACGGTGTCTGTTAGGGCTGACGAGATTGTCAATTCCGACGAGACCGTGATCGGCTCGGGCGGCGGCACAAAGGGCAGCCCGTGGAATATTGCCGACGATTTATACGTGGGGTCGGGAGGCACCGGCACACTCACCATCTCCGATGGCGGCAAGGTCAGCAGTCGGAAGGGTTCTGTGGGGCGGATCGCAGGTGCGAACGGCACAGTCACGATCACCGGCGCCAACAGTACATGGGAGATAACCGCAGGCAACAGCCTTTATCTCGGTTCCCTCGGTACGGGCGCGACCGGCACGCTGATCATATCCAATGGCGGGCTCCTCCAAGTGCACGGCTCCTTCGCGTCTCTGGGTGCTGGAACCGGTGGCAAAGGCACAGTCACGGTCACGGGTGCCGGTAGCAGCATGGATATAAACGGACCGTTAGTTGTTGGTAACTTCGGTGCCGGCACACTGACCGTTTCGGACGGTGCCTCCGTGGTGGTCAAGGGCGGAGCGGGCACCCTTGATATTGCTCAGTTCGGCGGCTCCTCGGGTACGCTGAATATTGGCGCTGCCGCAGGCGACGCGGCCGCTGCATCGGGGACGATCGATGCGGCTCAAATCAAGTTCGGTGCGGGCACGGGCAAGCTCGTTCTTAATCATACTGACGTGAATTATGTGCTCGATTCCAATATTGCCGGCGCCGGCGTTCTCGAACAGCATTCCGGCACTACGGTCCTGACCGGCAACAACACCTATTCCGGCGGCACGACCATATCCGGCGGTACGCTGCAGGTCGGCAATGGCGGCACCAGTGGCAGCCTGACCGGCAATGTGACCAACAACAGCGCCCTGATCTTCAACCGCTCTGATGCACTAAGCTACACCGGTGACATCTCCGGCACTGGTTCGCTGACCAAGGCCGGCGCGGGAACACTGACCCTGACCGGGGCGAACAGCCACACCGGCGGCACGACCATATCCGGCGGTACGCTGCAGGTCGGCAATGGCGGCACCAGTGGCAGCCTGACCGGCAATGTGACCAACAACAGCGCCCTGATCTTCAACCGCTCTGATGCACTAAGCTACACCGGTGACATTTCCGGCGCCGGGTCGCTGACCAAGGCCGGCGCAGGCACGCTGACCCTGACCGGGGCGAACAGCCATACCGGCGGCACGACAATTTCCGCAGGCACACTGCAAATCGGCGATGGCGGCACAAGCGGCAGCCTGACTGGCAACATTGTCAACAACAGCGCCCTGATCTTCAAGCGCTCCGATGCACTAAGCTACACCGGTGACATTTCCGGCACCGGGTCGCTGACCAAATCCGGCACCGGTACGCTGACCCTGACGGGGGCGAACAGTCACACCGGCGGTACGACCATATCCGGCGGCACGCTACAAATCGGCAATGGCGGCACCGTTGGCAGCCTGAGCGGCAATATCACCAACAACAGCGCCCTAGTCTTCAACCGCTCCGATGCACTAAGCTACACCGGGGACATTTCCGGCGCCGGGTCGCTGACCAAGGCTGGCGCAGGCACGCTGACGCTCTCTGGCGCCAACACCCACACTGGCGGCACCACGGTTTCCGGCGGCAAGCTTGTGGTCAACGGCAGCACCGGCGCCATCACCTTGAATGGCGGCACGCTGGGCGGCTCGGGTACTATCGGCTCCGTTGCCGCCAATTCCGGCAGCACCATCGCGCCAGGCAATTCCATCGGCACGCTCAACGTTGCCGGCAATGCAAGCTTTGCCGCCGGCTCCACCTATGCGGTCGAGGTCGACAAGAACGGCAATGCCGACAAGCTTTCCGCTACCGGCACGGTGACCATCGACAACGGCGCAACGGTCAGCGTTACGGCGGAAAACGGTACGGATAACGGTTTGAGCTATGCGGTGGCGACCACTTATAAGATTGTTTCGGCTGGAACCGCCGTCACCGGCACCTTCGGCTCGGTCAGCGAGAATTTTGCTTTCCTCGATGCTTCGCTCAGCTATGACGCCAATTCCGTCTATCTGAAGCTGTTGCGCAACAATTTCTCCTTCGCCTCATCGGCCACAACGGCGAACCAGCGCGCGACAGCCGGTGCGCTGGACACGCTTGCGTCTGGCAACACGCTCTATGACGCGGTGAGCGTGCTGAGTACGGAAAATGCCCGTTCCGCCTTCGACAGCCTGTCCGGCGAAATTTATGCTTCCGCCAACGGCATGTTCATCCATGACAGCCGCTTTGCCCGCAACGCCGTCAGCAACCGCATTCGCTCGGCCTTCGAAGGGCTGGACGCAACTGCCACGCCGGTGACCGCTTTCGGCGCAACGCCCGGAACCGGCGGCGCGGCCTTCTGGAGCCACGCCTATGGCAGCTGGGACAAGACCGGCGGTAACGGCAATGCGGCCGCCATGGACCACAATGCCGGCGGCTTCTTCCTCGGCGCCGACACGGACATCGCTGGCGGTTGGCGCGGCGGGTTGATGGCAGGCTATGGCAATGCCGGCTTTGATGCCGCTGCCCGCACCTCCTCGGGAAATGCCGACAGCTATACGTTTGGCGCTTATGCTGGCGGCCAGATTGGCCCGCTCGGTGTGCAGTTTGGCGCCAGCTATGGCCTGCATGATGTGTCCGTCAGCCGCACTGTCACCACAGGCACGCTGCGCAACGCCTTGAGCGCGGATTACAGGGCCTCCACGGCCCAGTTCTTCGGCGAGGCAGGCTATTCCTTTGACACCAGGGGCACCCGCTTCGAGCCCTACGCAGGTTTCGCCCTGATCCATCAGCACAATGCTGCCTTCACCGAGACCGGCGGCGCGGCTGCCCTCTCTGTTGCCTCCGCCTCGCAGACGCTTGGCGTCACCACCCTGGGCTTGCGCGGCGCGCGGCAGGTAGCTGTGGGCGACAACTATACTGCCTCGCTCACCGGTTCTCTCGGCTGGTCTCATGTCGTTGGCGATCTGGATGCCGCCTCGACAATGCGCTTTGCCTCCGGCGATGCTTTCGGGATTACCGGCGCGCCGCTTGATCGCGACACCGCGCTGATCGAGGCCGGGCTCAAGCTGTACTTCGACAGCGGTGCAACCTTCAACCTCGATTATCACGGCGATCTGGGCGCCAGGACACAAAGCCACGGACTGGTTGCCAGATTCTCGATGTTGTTCTGAGCCTGAGCCGTCCGGCATCCGAATGGATGCGCGGCGCTGTAGGGTGCAGATGTCGGGAGGTAAGAGATTTCCCTATGGTGCCTGCGAGCGGGCCGAATTGAATTCGAATCCACAAAAAAAGCCCCGAACCTTCCGGATCAGGGCTTCCTGATTGTCGTCAAATTCAGCGTATCCGCGCTAGCCTTCGTCGGCCTTCGTCAGTTCCTCGGTGGTTGGCATCGAGGTGATGTTGAAGCCTGAATCGACATAGTGGATTTCGCCGGTCACGCCCGAGGAAAGATCCGAGAGCAGGTAGAGCGCCGATTTGCCGACATCGTCGATATCGACGGTGCGCCTGAGCGGCGCGTTCTTGCGCTGGTAGGAAAACATCGCCCGCGCATCGCCGATGCCTGCACCCGCGAGCGTACGCACCGGGCCTGCCGAAATCGCATTGACGCGGATCTTGTCGCGGCCGTAATCGGCCGCCAGATAGCGCACGCTGGCTTCAAGCGCCGCCTTGGCGATGCCCATCACATTGTAGTTTGGCATCACCCGCATCGAGCCACCATAGGTCAGCGTCAACAGCGCTCCGCCGTCGCTCATCAGCGGTGCCGCGCGCTGCGCCACTTCCGTGAACGAATAGGCAGAGATCACCATGGTGCGGGAGAAATTGGCCCGCGTGGTGACATCGGCGTAGCGGCCCTTGAGTTCGTTGCGGTCGGAAAAGCCAATCGCGTGGACAACGAAATCGATCGTCCCCCATTCGGCTTTCAGCGTTTCAAACACCGCGTCCACCGTGGCAATGTCCTCGACATCGCACGGCAGCACCAGTTTCGAGCCGACGCTTTCGGCCAGCGGCTTGACCCGGCGGCCAAAGCCTTCGCCCTGGTAGGTGAATGCCAACTCCGCGCCGGCCTCGGCCAGGTGCTTGGCAATGCCCCAGGCGATCGAGTGGTCGTTGGCGACCCCCATGATCAGCCCGCGCTTGCCCTTCATGATGCCTTCCATGCCGCTCACCGGTCGTGGCGCTGGAAGACCAGCGTCGCGTTGGTGCCGCCAAAGCCGAACGAATTCGACAGCGCCGTATCGATCGTGGCGTTGTCGATGCGCTTGCGGACAATCGGCACGCCTTCGAATTCCGGGTCGAGTTCGGTGATATGGGCGCTTTCGCCGATGAAATTTTCCTTCATCATCAACAGCGAATAGATCGCTTCCTGCACCCCGGTGGCGCCGAGCGAGTGGCCGGTCAACGATTTGGTCGACTGCACATGCGGCATGTCGTCGCCGAACACCTCGCGGATGGCGCCGATTTCCTTGCTGTCGCCCACCGGCGTCGAGGTGCCGTGGGTGTTGATGTAGTCGACCCGGCCTTCCACATTGGCCAGCGCCTGGCGCATGCAGCGCACAGCGCCTTCGCCCGAGGGGGCGACCATGTCGTAGCCATCGGAGGTGGCGCCGTAGCCCGTCAGTTCGCCATAGATCTTGGCGCCGCGCGCCTTGGCGTGCTCGAGCTCTTCCATCACCAGAACCCCTGCGCCGCCGGCAATCACGAAGCCGTCGCGGGAGATGTCGTAGGCGCGCGAGGCGGTGGCTGCCTGGTCGTTGTATTTGGATGACATCGCGCCCATCGCGTCAAACAGGTTCGACATGGTCCAGTCGAGGTCCTCGTGGCCGCCGGCAAATACCATATCCTGCTTGCCCCACTGGATCAGTTCAGCGGCGTTGCCGATGCAATGCGCCGAGGTCGAGCAGGCCGACGAGATCGAGTAGTTGACGCCGTGGATCTTGAACCAGGTGGCAAGCGTCGCCGATGCCGTCGACGACATCGCCTTGGGCACCGCAAACGGGCCGATCCGTTTCGGGCTGCCGTTCTTCAGCGTGGTTTCGGCAGCATCGATCAGGGTACGGGTCGAAGGCCCGCCCGAGCCCATGATGATGCCGGTGCGCTCATGGCTGATCTCGGACTCTTCAAGCCCGGCATCGGCAATTGCCTGTTTCATCGCCACATGGTTCCAGGCGCCACCGCGCGACAGGAAGCGCATGGCGCGGCGGTCGACCATGTCGGTCGGATCCAGCGTCGGGGAGCCCCAGACCTGGCTGCGGAAGCCGTGATCGGCAAAATCCTGGCTGAAGCTGATGCCGGATCTGGCGTTGCGCAGTGATTCGGTCACCTCATCCGCATTGTTGCCGATCGAGGATACGATCCCCATGCCCGTTACGACGACTCGTCTCATGATCTTGCCCTTTCCAGTGCAGGGTCCCAAAGCTGGCCGGCTTTCGCCAGCCGGCGCCCGTGGCGGGATGTGTCAGTCGGATTTGTCTTTTGCAAGGCCGACCTTCAAATCGGAGGCTGTATAGATGGTTTCGCCGTCAGCCTTGAGCCAGCCATTGGCGATGCCCAGCACCAGCCGACCGCGCATGACGCGCTTGAAATCGATCCCGTATTCAACCAGCTTGACGTCCGGCGTGACCATGCCCTTGAACTTCACTTCGCCGGTCGACAGCGCCATGCCGCGGCCCGGTTCGCCGAGCCAGCCGAGATAAAAGCCGGTCAACTGCCACATGCCGTCGAGCCCGAGACAGCCCGGCATCACCGGGTTGCCCTTGAAATGACAGGGGAAAAACCATTGGTCCGGGGTAATGTCGAACTCGGCGCGCAGATATCCCTTGTCGAATTCGCCGCCGGTTTCGGAAATATCGGTGATCCGGTGCACCATCAGCATCGGCGGCAGCGGCAGCTGCGCGTTGCCGGGTCCGAACAACTCACCCTCGCCGCAGCGCAGGATTTCCTCGTAGGTGTAGCTTGATTGCCTGTCGACCATGAAAAATGCGTCTCCCAGTTCGCCGTCTTTCCGCGCGGCTTCCGTCGTTGTTGTGCACGTAAGCCCGGTATGGCGCGCACGCTAGCACACCGTCACGCACTGGTGAAACCGGTCCCGCGAAGCACCCTCGAATAGCGGATGAGGCTCGCAAACGAAAGAGGCGAGAGTGCGGAAACTGGGGGCAAGTGCTTGATAGACGCTCTATTGAAAGCATTGACGACAAAAGATATATGGTGGGGACGAGTTTCAAAGGTCCGGACACGCTTGCCCATGCCAATTGTGAAATTATCTCCATCAGCCGATCGCGAGGCGACATTGCGCCTGCGCAAGGCTGGGCTGCGCCCGACGCGCCAGCGGGTGGCCCTGGCCGACCTGCTGTTTGCCAAGGGCGACCGTCATCTGACGGCAGAGGAGTTGCACGAGGAAGCTTCAGGCATTGGTTGCTCCTGCTCGCTTGCCACCGTCTACAACACGCTGCACCAGTTCACCGAAGCCGGCCTGCTGCGGGTGTTGTCGCTGGAAACCGCCAAAACCTATTTCGACACCAATGTCTCCGACCACCACCATTTCGTGGTCGAGGGTTCCAGTGAAGTGCTCGATATCCCGGTCGGCAACATCTCGGTCACCGATTTGCCGGAGGCGCCCGAAGGCATGGAAATCACCCATGTCGACGTGGTCATCCGGGTCCGCCCCAAGGCCTGAGTTTCCGCAAACCGGCTACAGCCCGCAGAGCATCGTTGACGCAGGCAAAAAGCCCGCGACGGCACCTCGTTGCCGATCCTGAGCTGATCGCTCTGGAAATGGCGTTGATTTCGCACTACTAGCTTTAACACATTGTTTTGCCACCCAGCAGGCGCGCGTTATCGTCTCCGGCTGTTGGGCCGAAAGAGGAAAGCCCTATGCCGCATTATCGTTCGAGAACATCCACCCATGGCCGCAACATGGCAGGCGCCCGCGGCCTCTGGCGCGCCACAGGGGTGAAAGACGGCGATTTCGGCAAGCCGATCATTGCGGTTGTCAATTCCTTCACCCAGTTCGTGCCGGGCCATGTCCACCTCAAGGACCTGGGCCAACTGGTTGCTGGCGAAATCGACAAGGCCGGCGGCATCGCCAAGGAATTCAACACGATCGCCGTCGATGATGGCATCGCCATGGGCCATGACGGCATGCTCTACTCGCTGCCCTCGCGCGAACTGATCGCGGATTCGGTCGAATACATGGTCAATGCGCACTGCGCCGATGCGATGGTGTGCATCTCCAACTGCGACAAGATCACGCCGGGCATGCTGATGGCGGCGATGCGGCTCAATATTCCGGTGATCTTCGTCTCCGGCGGTCCGATGGAAGCCGGCAAGGTGATCCTTGAAGACGGCACCGAAAAGGCGCTTGATCTGGTCGACGCCATGGTCGCCGCTGCCGATGACAACATCAGCGATGCAGACGTCACTTCAATCGAACGCTCGGCCTGTCCGACCTGCGGCTCCTGTTCGGGCATGTTCACCGCCAACTCGATGAACTGTTTGGCTGAGGCCATGGGCCTGGCGCTGCCGGGCAACGGCTCGACGCTGGCCACCCATTCGGACCGTGAACGCCTTTTCCGCGAAGCCGGACGCCGGATCGTCGGCCTCGCCAAACAATATTACGATGGCGATGACGCCAGCGTGCTGCCGCGCTCGATTGCGGCTTTCCCGGCGTTTGAAAATGCCATGACACTCGATATCGCCATGGGCGGATCGACCAACACGGTGCTACATTTGCTGGCCATCGCCCATGAGGGCGAGGTTGACTTCACCATGACCGACATCGATCGGTTGTCACGCAAGGTTCCGGTTTTGTGCAAGGTGGCGCCCGCCAAAAGCGATGTTCACATGGAAGACGTCCATCGTGCCGGCGGCATCATGGCGATCTTAGGCGAACTCGACCGCGCAGGCCTGCTCGACACATCCATGGGCACGATCCACGAGAAGACACTCAAGGATGCGCTCAAGAAATGGGATGTGGCGCAGTCGACCGACGAAGCTGTGCATGAACTTTACCGTGCCGCGCCCGGCGGCGTACCCACTCAGACAGCATTTTCGCAATCGCGCCGCTACGAAAGCGTTGATCTCGATCGCGCCGAAGGTGTTATCCGCGATGCCGAGCACGCCTTTTCCCAGGATGGTGGCCTGGCGGTTCTGTTCGGCAATCTGGCCGAGGACGGTTGCATCGTCAAAACCGCCGGCGTCGATGAGTCGATCCTCAAATTCTCCGGACCGGCCAAGATCTTTGAAAGCCAGGATGACGCCGTTTCCGACATCCTGACCGGCAAGGTAAAGCCGGGCGAGGTTGTGCTGATCCGCTATGAAGGCCCGCGGGGCGGCCCCGGAATGCAGGAAATGCTCTATCCGACCAGCTATCTGAAATCGAAGGGCCTGGGCAAAGCCTGTGCGCTGGTCACCGATGGTAGGTTCTCGGGCGGATCTTCGGGCCTGTCGATCGGCCATGTCTCGCCCGAAGCGGCAGAGGGCGGCACCATTGGCCTAGTCGAAAACGGCGACCTCATCGAAATCGACATCCCGGGCCGCAGCATTCATCTTGCCGTTGACGAGGCGACACTGGCGGAGCGCCGCGTCAAGCGCGAAGCCGAAGGCTGGAAGCCCGAAAAGCCGCGCAAGCGGAAGGTCTCGACCGCACTGAAAGCCTATGCCTCGATGACCAGCAGTGCCTCGAAGGGCGCCGTGCGCATTCTTTGATGTATCGGCTTTGACGGGCCAGCTCTAGTGAGAGTGGAAAGATTGATCAGCGGGCGCGTGTGCCGCCCGCTGGCAGCCTGTGCCTATCCGTGTGCCAACAAATCAAGAATGGTTTGCAGCGCGCGACCCGGTTGACGGGGGAGATGTGGTCCTTGGTGCTGGCGCCAGCAGGCGACCATCCTCACCCCGATAATTAGTTGAATGCCTCGCCGGGATAGGCGCCCCAGATTTCACTCTGCGCTATATAGCCGCTGACACCATCGGCGCTGGCTTCGCACCAGCTGCCGTCGCACGCATCGACTTCCACCACGACGCCGGGTTCAAGTCGGGCCACGATATCGGCGTTGGGACGGCCTTCGCGGTGCATGTTGATAAAGCTTTCCTGCCCGTCAGCGGTTTTCCACGGCGCGGCGATGCCGGTACGGCGCCCTGAAAGCAGAGACTGGTAGACCCAGCCCTCGGTGCCTTCAGCGTCGCGCACCCGCCGCCAGTTATCATATTCCTGGATCACTTCCATCGGCACACCGGGCTTGGTGTAGAGCCAGGCCACCGCATAGGCGCGGCCCGGTCCGATCCGCAAATTCACCCGCTTGGCTTTCAGGCTGACAAATCGCGGCAACGGCAGCCCGGTACCGCTCTTGGCGTTGGCGGCGCTTTGCGCCAAGGCTGTCGATCCGCCATCGACCATAGGGCTTGCCGCCAACGCGGCAATGGCGAGGCAGGCTGCGGAAATCAGGGAAAGGCGACGCATGACTCACACCTTTTTCATTGGGCGCCATACCGGCGACGCCGCGAAACTTCTGGTACCCGGTTGCGGACCACGCCCCGAAACGGGCGTTTGTGCGACCGGGCGCGTCAATTGCAGGCGGCGGCCTTGGCGGCGCGCGGTTTGCCTGCGCAATTTAAACAGCAATCCCCGGGGTGTTCGGATTGTCATCGCCGGAGGGTCTGTTAGAAAAAGCATAACGCAAATCCCACTGTCGCCGAGTTTGGTTAAAGAGCTCTCAACGTCAGGCCTGAACTAGATGCAAAACCGAAAAAAACCGAAGGTCTATATCACCCGTCGCTTGCCCGACCAGGTGGAGACCCGTATGCGCGAGTTGTTCGATGCCGAACTCAACATCACCGACGAGCGACGTACACAACCCGAACTGGTTGCCGCCATCCGCTCGGCCGACGTTCTGGTTCCCACCGTCACCGACAAAATCGATGCCGCGCTGATCGAGCAGGCAGGTCCGCAGTTGAAGCTGATTGCCAATTTCGGCAATGGCGTCGACAACATCGACGTCGAGGCGGCGCAGAAGCGCGGCATCACCGTCACCAACACCCCCAACGTGCTGTCTGAGGACACCGCCGACATGACCATGGCGCTGATGCTGGCGGTGCCGCGGCGGTTGATCGAAGGGGCCTCGCTGCTTGTCGGCAATGGTGGCAGATGGAAGGGCTGGTCGCCGACCTGGATGCTGGGCAACCGCATCGGCGGCAAGCGGCTCGGCATCATCGGCATGGGCCGTATCGGCACCGCCGTCGCCCGCCGCGCCAAGGCCTTCGGCCTGTCGATCCACTATCACAACCGCCGCCACGTCGATCCCACCACCGAAGAGCAGCTCGAGGCCACCTATTGGGACAGCCTTGATCAGATGTTGGCGCGGGTCGACATTGTCTCGGTCCATTGCCCGTCGACCCCGGCGACCTTCCATCTGTTGTCGGCACGGCGGCTCGACCTGATGAAGCCTGGCGCTTATATCGTCAACACCGCCCGCGGTGGCATCATCGACGAGGACGCGCTGATCAAGGCGTTGCGCGATGGCCGGCTCTCGGGCGCGGGGCTCGATGTGTTCGAGCATGAAACGGCGGTCAACAAGCAACTGGTAAAACTGGCCGCTGAAGGCAAGGTGCTCTTGTTGCCGCACATGGGCTCGGCCACCATCGAGGGCCGCATCGATATGGGTGACAAGGTGATCATCAACATCCGCACCTTTTTCGATGGTCACCGCCCGCCTGATCGGGTGCTACCGTTCAGGAACTGAGAATTCGAGAAGGGGGCGGCAGTCTACTTTTGCATCTGCGGACTTGAGTCGAGCCGCAAAAGTACACGGCCCCGCTCAGCGCAAAAAAATCACTGCTTGCGGCTGTAGCGGATGGTCTGAAAGCTCGCGGCCAATCCGTCATAGAGCAGCAGCCGGCCGATCAGTGGTTCGCCGGCGCCAGTAATCAGCTTGATCACCTCCATCGCTTCCAGGGTGCCGATTACCCCGGTCAGCGCGCCGACCACGCCGGCCTCGGAGCAACTTGGCACCAGCCCCGGCGGCGGCGGCTCGGGAAACAGGTCGCGGAAGCGCGGGCAGGGCCGTCCCTTGTCGTCCTGCTGATAGGGCGCGAGTACCGTCACCGAGCCATCGAACCGCCCCACCGCCGCCGTCACCAGCGGAATATTCAGCGATTCACAGGTGTCGGCCAGCAGGTAACGGACCTCGAAATTATCCGAGCCATCGACCACCATGTCATAGGCGGTCAGGATGTCGACGGCGTTGTCGGCGGTGAGCCTGAGGGTGTGAGTGACTACCCGCGTATGCGGGTTGAGCCGGGCAATCGCATGTGCCGCGCTATCGGTCTTGGCCATTCCGATGTTGGCGCTGTCATGCAGGATCTGTCGTTGCAGGTTGGACAGCGACACTTTGTCGTCGTCGACCACCCCCAAAAGTCCGACACCGGCCGCGGCCAGATAGTTCAGCACCGGCGATCCGAGCCCGCCGGCGCCCAGCACCAGCACCCGCGCCGCCTTCAGTTGCTGCTGGCCGCTGCCGCCGATCTCCTTGAGCACGATGTGACGGGCGTAGCGCGCAACTTCTTCGGGGCTCAGATGGGTCTCGTTCATGTCGCTCTCCATACCCGCTGGGTTCAGCTCCTTACGGGGCCTCAGCTCTTGTGCGGCGTCACCTGGTTGTCGGCCACTGAAAACACCTGACCGCGCTCGCCCAGCGCCGCAAACATCGCCGCGTCGGTGCCGGTCATGAAGGCCTGGCAGTCGAGCGCCTCGACCAGATCAAACAACGCCGCGCGGCGGCCTTCGTCAAGATGCGCGGCGATCTCGTCAAGCAGCAGCACCGGGGCATGTCCGGTCATGCTGGCCACCAGTTGGGCGTGGCCCAGAATGATGCCGATCAGCAACGCCTTCTGCTCGCCCGTTGATGACAGGGCCGCCGGCATCGCCTTGGCCCGGTGCTCGACCATCAAATCCATCCGGTGCGGGCCCGATAATGTTCGCCCGGCGGCCGCGTCGCGGCTGCGCCCGGTTTTCAGCTGCTCAAGGAACATCGCCTCCATGTCGCTGGCCGACCGCAGGTCTGCTGCTTCCAGAAACCCTTCCAGCCGGACTGCGGCGGCGGGAAATGCGCTGTGTGCGGCGTTGCTTTCGATCAGGTTCGACAACAGGCTTACCACCTCGCGCCGTGCCATCGCCATGGCCACCCCGAGCTCGGCCATCTGCGTCTCCACCCCGTCGAGCCAAGTCGGATCGATCCGGCCTTCAGACAACAGCTTGTTGCGCCCGCGCATGGCGCGTTCGTAATTCAGCGCCCGGCTGCCATGGGTCGGGTCCACCGACAGAACCAACCGGTCCAGAAATCGTCGCCGGTCGCCTGCAGCGCCGGTGAACAGGCCATCCAACGCCGGTGTCAGCCACAAAAGCCGCAAATGTTCGAGTAATTCGTCGGTCGCGCGTGCCGGTGCGCCGTTGAGCCGCACCTTGCGGGAGCCGGAATCCTCGCCGCCCTCCACCCCGGTGCCGATGTCGACTGGTCCGGCCATGCCCTCGAGGCCGGCAAACACGCTGAACCCGGCACCCGGCGCCGACCCGGCCATGATCATGTCGCCATAGGCGGCGCGCCGCAGGCCCCGGCCCGGGGTCAGCAGCGACACGGCTTCCATCAGGTTGGTCTTGCCCGCGCCATTGTCGCCCACAAGCACCACGTGGCGGGCGTCAAGCGTCAGCGACAGGCTCGAATAATTGCGAAAGCCGCTGAGCTTCAATCGCTCTATGTGCACTTTCGCGACCATGCCTGTCTCCGCTCAGTCGCGCCGCGGCAGCGGGCCGGTTGCCGAATTGAGAGGCAAGGGCCTACACGCGCATCGGCATCAGCACATACAATGCGTCGTCGCCGGCCGTGTCGCGCACCAGTGTCGGCGAGCCCGGGTCGGCAAGCATGAACACCGCGTCGGTGCCCGACAGCTGATTGGTGATGTCGAGCAGGTATTTGGCATTGAAGCCGATTTCCAGCGGATCGCGATCATAACCGACCGCCAGTTCTTCCGTTGCGCTGCCCGAATCGGGGTTGTTGACCGTCAGCGTCAATTGTCCGTCGGCAATTGCCAGCTTGACCGCGCGGCCACGCTCCGAGGAGATCGTCGACACCCGGTCGACAGCCTGCGCAAAACTCTGGCAATCGACCGTCAATTCCTTGTCGTTGCCGGTCGGGATCACCCGCTGGTAATCGGGGAAGGTGCCGTCGATCAGTTTCGAGGTCAGCACCACCGAGCCGATGGTAAAGCGGATCTTGGCGTCGGAAACCTCGATCGTCACCGTCACGTCCGGATTGTCGACCAGCTTCTGCAATTCGCCAACCGTCTTCCGTGGAATGATGATACCCGGCATGCCTTCAGAGCCCGCGGGCGCATCAACATCGGCGCGCGCCAGCCGGTGTCCGTCGGTGGCAACCGCACGCAGCTTCAGCGCGCCGTCATTTTCGATCGTGTGAATATAGATACCGTTGAGATAGTAACGCGTCTCTTCGGTCGAAATCGCGAACTGGGTGCGGTCGATCAACATTTTCAATTGCGTTGCCGGCAGCCGGAAGGTGTGGCTGAAGGCACCCGCGGTAAGGTCCGGGAAATCCGATTCCGGCAGACATTGCAGCGAGAATTTCGAGCGACCCGAGGCCACCGTCATCGACGCGTCGTCGGGGTTGGTTGCCAACAGCACTTCCGAACCGTCCGACAGCTTGCGCACGATGTCATAGAGCAGGTGCGCCGGCACCGTTGTCGAGCCTGCCTGCTCGACCATCGCCGCCGTCGCCTCGGTGATTTCCAGATCCAGATCGGTGGCCTTCATGTCCAGTGTCGCGCCCTCGGCCTTGAGCAGCACATTCGACAGGATCGGAATGGTGTTGCGACGCTCGACCACGCGGTGAACGTGGTTCAGCGATTTCAGAAGGTTGGAACGATCGAGTGTGACACGCATGATCTGGTTACCGCTTGGCTGGGGGCCAGCGCTGGCGGCGCGGGCCGGTCAATTCTGTCTTGTCAGGCTTATGCCTATAGCCAGGCACAGAGAATCGACGCGACGCGCGTCCGGCCTGGGCCGGCAAAATGGCAGATTATGCCCCTGTCTTGCAACAAAAACCGGCCCGGGGCATGCCACCCGGGCCGGGATTCTGGGGATAAGGAGCTTGCGCCCCGGTCTATTCGATGATCAGCCGCTTCAGCAGCTCGATCTCGTGGCCCAGCTTGGTGTCGCCATTGATCAGTTCTTCGATCTTGCGCACCGCATGCAGCACGGTGGTGTGGTCGCGGCCGCCGAAGCGCCGGCCGATTTCCGGAAACGAGCGCGGTGTCATGGTCTTGGCCAGATACATGGCAATCTGCCGCGGCTTGACGATGACCCGGGTGCGCCGGTCTGACACCAGTTCCTGGCGCGTGACATTGTAATGACGCGACACCACCCGCTGGATGTCCTCGATCCGCACCCGCTTCGGCTCGCCTGCATTGACCAGATGGCCAAGCAACTGGTCCACCCGCTCGATCGACAGGTTTGGCTCGAAGCTGAGCCGGAACAGGAGCTGGTTGAACGCCCCCTCAAGCTCCCGCCCGCTTGAGGTGATGTTCTGGGCGACATGGGCGAGGATTTCCTCGCTGATGTCGAGTGTGGCATCCTCGGCCTGCGCCGCGGCAAGCCGTTGGCGCAGCATTTCCAGTCGCATCTCGTAGGCAGGCGCCTCGATCTCGATCGCCACGCCGCCCTGTAGCCGCGAGCGCACCCGCGGATCGAGCGATTCCAGCTCCCATGGCGCCCGGTCCGCAGCCACCACCACCTGGCGGGCTGAATCGAGCAGCATGTTGAGCAGATGGCAGAATTCATGCTGGATCGACTTGCCCTGCAGGAACTGCATGTCGTCGATCACCAGAAGGTCGATATTGCGCAGCGATTCCTTGAACGACAGCGCGTCATTGTCGCGGATCGCGGTGGCGAAACGCCACATGAAATATTCAGCCGTCAGATAGACAACTCGTGGATTGCGGGCATGGCTGCTTGCCGCCGCGGCGACCGCCTGCAAAAGGTGGGTCTTGCCCAGGCCGACATTGGAATGGATGAACAGCGGGTTGAACCGCACTGAACCGGTGCCGGCTTCGGCGATCGTCTTGGCCGCAGCCAGCGCCACCCGGTTGGATGAGCCCTCGACATAGCTGTCAAAGGTGCAGCGCGGGTCGAGCGGCGAGCCGATCACCGCATTGGCCGCATGCTGACCCTTTGATTGTGCCGAAAAATGTGCGTTCACGCTCTTGAACGAAACTGCCTGCTCCTTGCGGGGCACTGTCGGCGTCGACTCGGCCTGAATCCGGGTGGTTACCGCCGGCGCTTCGCCGACACGGTTGGCACGGGTTGCCGACCGCACCACGATCTCCACCTTGAGAATGCCCGGATCCTCTTCGCGGAACAATGCGCTGATCTGGTCGAGATATTTGTTGTTGATCCAGGATTTCAGGAATGCTGTCGGCACTGACAGCCTCACCACGCTCTTGGATGCTGACTGGAGCTTCAGTCGACCAAACCAGCTGGTGAAAACCTCAGGTCCGACCTGCGCCTTCAACCGTGCTGTAACCCGGTCGAATGTCTCGTTGCTCTTGGTCATGTCCGCCCCTTGTTTGGCCGTCGGGCAAACTTCGCCGCCAAGCGGTTGGGTGCTGTTCTTGTTGTCGCCCCATTGTGCCGCTTTTTGCGTCGTCATCATTTGTGCTTGCATCGCCGCCGTAACCCCTGTTGCCGCATCAAGACCGGAATCATTCCGGCCCCCTGTTTTTGAAGCGGGCCTTGCCCACTTCCTTCCGTCTCATTCGCTGCGGATGCCCCCGCTTGACGATCTCCTTCGTTATAGTCCCGTGGCGGCCTCGTAACGCCATCAGGACATGCCTTCCCCGTTCTGCCGAAACCGGAGTTTCGTCAGTCAAGGCTCCGCGCTCGGCAGCTAGCCGATTCAACCGGAGGTTTATTTTGAATTGGCTCGGTAGGAGTACCGGGCACCAAGGAACAGGGTGGAAAGTCAGCTGCTAATGATGCAGCCTCGCATCCTTGGAACCGCCCGGTCCCTCGCCCCTTGTCGATTGCATTTAGGCAGGATGAGACGGGCAGATCAAGCGGCTTATTTACGAATAATTCACACATTGGGGCTTGACTCGGAAAGGTGCAAAAAAGGTCGTTAGAGGCCTTCGTGAACAGGCAATTGGATTCATTGCCTTTTCGTGGCTTCGCGCTTTTTGGAGTCGGTCAGGAATCGGTGAGCAGCTAAATCTGGGACTTGACAGGACTCTCGCCGATTCGTTTGGCCGCGCGGAGTCGAGATTCGCGTACCTTCCGTAACATTCTGAAATATATGCATAATTCATGCGAACGTGACGGAACCGTGACGATGTCGGATTGGCGCGTTGTGGACCAGCGCGCAAGTCCTTGTCGACAAAAACAAAAAAAAGCCCGGACAGGCCGGGCTTTTAGTCGACTAACGAATTTTTTGGCTGGATTAGGCAGAAATTGCCTTCACCCGACCGGCCAGTCGCGAAACCTTGCGAGATGCCGTATTGGCGTGAAACACGCCCTTGCCTGCGGCGCGCATCAGCTCGGGCTGTGCTGCCTTCAGGGCTGCTGCGGCGGCGGTCTTGTCGCCGGCGCTGATGGCTTCCTCAACGGTGCGGAGAAAGCCGCGAACCCGTGAACGGCGCGCCTTGTTGGTGTCAGTGCGGCGGGCAATCTTGCGGGTCGCCTTTTTCGCCGAAGTTGTATTGGCCATGAATGCCTCTCAGTTGTCACTAGCGTCAGTCCGCCCGAAAAGCGCCCCTTGCGGGACTCGTCGCTTTGCAGTCCGGAATGCGAAAAAACCACGGCAACCCCGAAAGCTGCCATTCGATGGCGGGCCTATACCGGTAATCGCGGTCTTCGTCAACGCGAAAATGGTGCCGGCCTGCCTGTGTTGCGCCGGAAAAGCGACAGCATTCCCGGCGCCGATGGCTCAGCGATGCTTGAACTGCGCCTTGCGCTTCTCGATGAAGGCGCCCATGCCTTCCTTCTGGTCTTCGGTGGCAAACAGCGAATGAAACAGTCGCCGCTCGAACCGCAGGCCTTCGGCAAGCGTCATCTCGTCGGCCCGGTTGACCGATTCCTTGACCATCATCGCCACCGGCAGCGAGAAGCCGGCGATCTTTTCGGCAGCCTTCAGCGCGGTGGCAAGCAATTCGTCAGCCGGCACCACCCGGGCGACCAGGCCGGAACGCTCGGCTTCCTCGGCATCCATCATCCGCCCGGTCAGGCACAGATCCATGGCCTTGGCCTTGCCGACCGCGCGGGCCAGCCGCTGGGTGCCGCCCATGCCGGGGATCACGCCCAGGGTAATTTCCGGCTGGCCGAACTTGGCGGTGTCGGCGGCGATGATGAAATCACACATCATGGCGAGCTCGCAGCCGCCCCCCAGCGCATAACCGGCCACCGCCGCAATCAACGGCTTGCGGGTGTTGGCCACCGCACTCCAGCCCTCGAACAAGTCTTCGAGATAGGCGCTGACATAATCCTCGGGCTGCATTTCCTTGATGTCGGCGCCAGCGGCAAAAGCCTTTTCCGAGCCGGTCAACACGATCGCGCCGATTTTGTCGTCGGCGCTGAAATGGGCCAGCGTCTCGCGCAGTTCGCCCAGCAGCTCCGAATTGAGTGCGTTGAGTGCGTCAGGCCGGTTGAGGGTGACGATGGCCACCCGGCCACGTGTTTCTGTCTTCAGTGTCTTGAGCGCCATCGCGTCTCTCCTTTTCCACCCGATTGCGGGATCAGTGTTTCTGGCAGCGCGGACACAGGAATGTCGAGCGGCCACCTTGCACGATCCGGCGGACCGTATCGCCACAGCCGGGCCGGGGGCAAGCCTTTCCCTCACGGTCGTAGACTGAAAATCCGTGCTGGAAGTAGCCCATCGTTCCGTCCGTCTGGATGTGGTCGCGCAGCGACGAGCCACCCGCCGCGATCGCCTCGCTGATCACCGTGCGGATGTCAGTTGTCAACCGTTCGAGATCCTTGCGCGGCCGGCCGCTCTTGCCCACCAGCCGCCCGGCCGGCTTGAGCGGCGACAGCCCGGCACGCCACAGCGCCTCGCATACATAGATGTTGCCGAGCCCGGCGATCACCCGCTGGTCAAGCAGTGCCGCCTTGAGTGGCGCCGCCTTGCCTGAAAGCCGGTCAGCCAGCGTTTGTGCGTCAAGGCTGTTGCCGGTCGGCTCGACGCCGAGACTGCGGAACCAGGGATGTTCGGCCAGTGTAGCCCGCGCGATCAGGTCCATATAGCCGAACCGTCGCGGGTCGTTGTAGATCACCCGCGCCCGTCCCGCCGGCCCGTCCATGTGAAACACCACATGGTCATGCCGGCCGTCCTTGGAGCGGGGATGGTGAAACACACCCGGCTTGAGTTCCTGCGCGCCGTCGGGTTCGATCCGGAACGAGCCCGACATGCCGAGATGGCTCACCAGCGCCATGCCGTCATCAAGTTCGGCGATCAGGTATTTCGCCCGGCGCCCGAGCGAGACCACCCGCCGGCCTTCCAGCCGTCTGGCAAAATCTTCGGGAAAGGCAAAGCGCAAATCGGCCCGCCGCTGCTCGATGCGGGTGAACCGGGCATCCTCCATCACCGGCTGCAGGCCACGGCGGACAGTTTCGACTTCGGGCAACTCGGGCAAACTGGTCTCCTGGCTCGCAAGCGGGTGGTGGATCGGGCGCAGCGCGGCAATCTGCCGGTGGCGTTGTCGCGGTCTCTCCCCTATAAAGCGGCGCGCTGGGCAACAGTCCAGAGCCGATTATTCGAACGATGCTTCAGATAGCGCGGAGCCGACCTATCCGCTATGGTCGCCATCTTCAAAGCTGCAACGGGCGGCCGGTTGGCCCGGCACGGTGTGGTGGTGGCCAGATACAGGAATGAACGATGTCCGATCAACGCGTCTTCGCACAAGGCGGAATGCAGACCAGTTACGGGTTCCGCACCGTCGCCGACGGTGAAAAGCAGACCCTTGTCAATGATGTCTTCCACAAGGTGGCCAAGCGCTACGACATCATGAACGATGTGATGTCGGCGGGCATGCACCGGGTCTGGAAGAACGCCATGATCGCCAGCCTCAATCCGCCACGGCGCCCGGGCTTTCGGTTTCTCGACGTGGCCGGCGGCACCGGCGACATTGCCTTCCGTATTGTCGAGGCCTCCGACCGCCAGGCCACCGGCACGGTTCTCGACATCAACGGCTCGATGCTCGCCGTCGGGGCTGACCGCGCCATCAAGAATGGCTATGCCGACAATCTTGATTTTGTTGAAGCCAACGCCGAGGAGCTGCCTTTCGAGGATAACAGTTTCGACGCCTATACCATCGCCTTCGGTATTCGCAACGTGCCCGATATCGACAAGGCGCTGCGCGAAGCGTACCGGGTTCTCCGCCGTGGCGGCCGCTTCCTCTGCCTGGAATTTTCCGAGGTTGAAATGCCGGTGCTCGACCGCGTCTATGACGCCTGGTCGTTCAACGGTATCCCGGCCATGGGCAAGGCGATTGCCGGTGACTCCGAGCCCTATCAATATCTGGTCGAATCGATCCGCAAGTTTCCGCGCCAGCGCGATTTCGCAGCAATGATCGAGCGTGCCGGTTTTGCCCGCGTTGGCTACACCAATTACACCGGCGGCGTCGCAGCGCTGCACTCGGGCTGGAAGATCTGATCGACATGGCAAGCCTTGGCACCTATTTGCGCCTGATGCGGGCGGGCCTGATCCTTGTGCGCGAAGGCGTAGTCTCCTCGTTGCCGGTGGATGAAATGCCGGCCTCGCTGCGTTTCGGCCACAAGCTTGCAGGGCTGCTCGCCAAGCGTCGCGCCAAAAGCGCCGAGCGCACTGACAGGCTGGCCCGCGCGGTCGAACGGCTCGGCCCCTCCTGGGTCAAGCTCGGTCAGTTTCTCGCCACCCGCCCCGATGTGGTCGGCGCCGACATCGCCGATGATCTGGCTGGCCTGCAGGACCGGATGGCGACCTTTCCCGAAGCGCTGGCGCGCCAGGCCATCAAGGCTTCGCTCGGACGCACCATCGACGATCTATTTTCCCGTTTCGACCCGCCGATCGCCGCCGCCTCCATTGCCCAGGTGCATCCCGCCGAGGTCAGCGACCAGAACGGTACCCGTCAGGTCGCCGTCAAGGTGATCCGGCCCGGCGTACGCCAGCGCTTCAAGCACGATCTCGAGGCCTTCTACCTGGTCTCCGAATTGCAGGAACGCTTTATCCCCGCTTCGCGCAGGCTGCGCCCGGTGGAAATCACCAAGACGCTGGAACAGACCACCCGCATCGAGATGGACCTCAGGCTCGAGGCTGCAGCACTTTCGGAGATGGCCGACAACACCCGGGACGATCCAGGCTTCCGCGTGCCCGCAGTCGACTGGGAGCGCACCGGCCGCGACGTGGTCACCATGGAATGGATCGACGGCATCAAGATGAGCAACGTCGCGGGCTTGCGCGCCGCCGGACATGATCTTGATGCGATTGCCGACACGCTGATCCAGTCGTTTCTGCGCCATACACTGCGGGACGGTTTTTTCCATGCCGACATGCACCAGGGCAACCTGTTCGTCGATCCCGCCGGCATGGTTGTTGCCGTCGACATGGGCATCGTCGGCAGGCTCGGCAAAAAGGAGCGCCGCTTCCTTGCCGAAATCCTCTACGGTTTCATCACTCGCGATTATCAGCGCGTCGCAGATGTGCATTTCGAGGCCGGTTACGTGCCGGCCGAGCACAACGCCGCGAGTTTCGCCCAGGCGATCCGCGCTATTGGCGAGCCGATCCATGGCCAGCCCGCCGAAACCATCTCGATGGCGCGATTGCTCACGCTTTTGTTCGAGGTCACCGAATTGTTCGATATGCAGACCCGACCCGAACTGGTGATGCTGCAAAAGACCATGGTGGTGGTCGAGGGAGTGGCCCGCACACTCAATCCCAAATTCAACATGTGGAAGGCGGCCGAACCGGTGGTTGGCGACTGGATTCGCGACAATCTCGGCCCCAAGCGGTTCGCCGTCGACATCAAGGCCGGCGCCATCGCAGCGTTGAGGCTGGCCGAGCAACTGCCCGATCTCGCCGCCCGCGCCGACCGTCTTGCCGGTGATGTCAGCGACATGGCCGCGCACGGACTGCGCTTTGATGCCGCCACCTCGGAAGCCATCGGCAAGGCCGAAGCGCGCCACACCCGCTCCGGCCGGTTGGCATTGTGGATCATCGCCGCTGCATCAGTATGGGGGGCTTTGGCGATTCATCCGCTATGGTAGCTGGATGATCACCTATCGCCCGATTTCGCTTGATGACCACGACGCCCAACCGCTCTCCGATGAAGCCTGGGGCGACGGCTATCCGTTCGTGGAAAGAATGCTGCATGACTGGAAGTCCGGCGCCAACCGCTTTGACGGACCCGGTGAGCGGCTGATCGGCGCTTTCGATGATGACAAACTGATTGGTTTCTGCGGCCTCAACCGCGATCCCTATCTGAGCGAAAATGCCGGACGCATCCGCCACCTCTATGTCAGTCTTAGCCATCGTCACCGAGGCATCGCCCGGGCGCTGGAAGCCCGGACGCTCGATGGCGCCGAGGCCTGGTTTCCCCGCATTCGCCTGCGTGCCACGCCCCAATCTCGGAAATTTTATGAGCGTCTCGGTTTTGTGCAGGTGGACGAGCCTGAGGCGACGCATTCAAAACCGTTGCGGTGAGCGTCAAGGCCTCCCGCAGCGTCAGTGCTCGGTCTCGCATTGGCCATGGTCGGCCAGAACCTCGATGATCCGGCAATTGCAGATACGGCCATGGCCGCATTCCGACACCATCCGCTTCAATTCGCTGCGCAGTGCCTGAAGCCGCTTGATGCGTTGATCAATTTCCGCCAGGTGATTGCGGGCAATGCTGTCTACCTGGTGGCAAGATGCCTGTGGTTCCGCCGTCATCGCCAGCAGTTCGCGAATGTCGTCGATCTCGAAGCCCAGTTCGCGAGCATGGCGGATGAAATTGAGCCGGTCCAGGTCGGCGCGTTCGTAGCGTCTCTGGTTGCCTTCGGTCCGCGCGGCCGCTGCCAGCAGGCCGATCTGCTCGTAATAACGGATCGTCGGGATCTTGACCCTCGACCGCTTGGCCAGTTCGCCGATTGAAATATTCATCTTTTTTCTCTTGAACCTATAGTGACTAGAGATTGTAGCATGGCCTGACATAGACGAAAGGGCCTCAAATGACAGCTAATATTGCCAGTAAGACCCGCTATCGCATCGGCGGAATGGATTGCGCCTCCTGTGGCGCCAAGGTTCAAAATGCCGTTGCCAGGCTCGACGGAGTCACCGCCGTTGATGTTTCGGTCAGCAACGGCACCATGAGCGTGTCCCACGATGGTCCGGCGCCGTCAGCCGCCATCACCCGCTCGGTCAAATGGCTTGGTTATTCGATCGCACCCGCCGATACGCCGGGAGATGCCTCCGATGGTGACCCCAAGGGGGCTGCGGATTCGCATTTCGAACTGGGCGAAGGCGCGTGGTGGTCGAGCCGCAAGGCGGTCCTGACATGGGCCTGTGGCGCGGCGCTGGCGGCTGCCTATCTCGCCGGGCAGGTGATGCCCGCCATCGGCCATTGGGCCTTTATCGCAGCCATGGCCGTCGGCCTCGTGCCCATTGCCTGGCGCGCCATTGCCGCCGCACTCACCGGAACGCCGTTCTCGATTGAAACGCTGATGAGCATTGCCGCCATTGGCGCGATCTTCATCGGCGCCACCGAAGAGGCGGCAATTGTCGTTTTGCTGTTCCTGGTTGGCGAATTGCTTGAGGGCGTGGCCGCAAGCCGGGCCCGGGCGAGTATCCAGGGACTAACGGCGCTGGTGCCCAAAACCGCGCTGGTCGAAGTTAATGGCGTAACCACCGAAGTGCAGGCGGCAACCCTTGTTGTCGGCGCCACCATTCTGGTCCGTCCGGGTGACCGGATCCCGGCCGATGGCGAGATTATCGACGGGCAAAGCTCGATCGACGAGGCGCCGGTGACTGGTGAGAGCGTGCCCAGACGCAAAGGCCCCGGCGAGCCCGTCTTTGCCGGCACCATCAACACCGATGCCGTGCTGCGCATCAGGGTCACGGCAGCAGCCAGCGACAACACCATTGCCCGCATCGTCAAGCTGGTCGAGCGGGCCCAGGAGAGCAAGGCCCCGACCGAACGGTTCATTGACCGGTTTTCGCGCGTCTACACGCCCGGCGTTCTGGTTGTCGGCGCGCTGGTCGCCATCCTCCCGCCGCTGTTTTTGGGGGCGGCCTGGTCCGAATGGATCTACAAGGGTCTGGCGATCCTGCTAATCGGGTGTCCCTGTGCACTGGTGATCTCGACACCCGCGGCCATCGCCGCAGGCCTCTCGGCCGGTGCCCGGCGTGGTCTGCTGCTTAAGGGCGGCGCCGTGCTCGAAGCGCTGCGCGATATCGACATGGTGGCGCTCGACAAGACCGGCACGCTCACCGAAGGCAAACCGGTGGTAACCGATATCGTCGCCTATGGCCGTAGCGAACAGAAGCTGTTGTCACTGGCCGCAGCACTCGAGACCGGATCGAGCCATCCTCTGGCCCTCGCCATTCTTGCCCGGGCCAAGGCCGACAAGGCGCCTGTGCCCCCGGCTGCCAACGCAAAGGCTGTACCCGGCAAGGGCGTGTCGGGCGCGGTTGGCGGGGAGGCGGTTTATCTCGCTTCGGCGCGGGCCGCCGCGGAAAAGGCAGTCCTGACCGACGCACAAAAATCCTGCATCGATGCTTTCAACGATGACGGCAAAACCGTCTCAGTGCTGCTTGTTGACGATGCCGTGGTGGGCTTGTTGGCCATTCGTGACGAACCGCGCACTGACGCCATCGTGGGCCTTGAAGCGCTCCGGGCAGCGGGCATCGGCCTGGTTATGCTGACCGGCGACAACCGCCGCACCGCGGCTGCCATCGGCAAGAGCCTCGATATTGACGTGCAGGCCGAATTGCTGCCCGAAGACAAGCAGCGCATTGTCCGCGAATTGCAGGCCGAGGGCAGAAAAGTTGCCAAGATCGGCGACGGTATCAATGACGCGCCGGCCTTGGCTGCCGCCGATATAGGCATTGCCATGGGCGGCGGCACCGATGTGGCGCTGGAAACCGCCGATGCGGCGATCCTGCATGGGCGCGTCGCCGACATCGCCAACATGATCAGCCTGTCGCACCAGGTCATGGCCAATATCCGGCAGAACATCACCATCGCGCTGGGGCTCAAGGGCGTGTTCCTAGTGACAACCATCCTTGGCTACACCGGCCTCTGGCCTGCCATTCTGGCAGATACCGGTGCCACCGTGATCGTCACCCTCAACGCCCTGCGGCTGCTCGGTATTCGTTTTGACAAGGGGGCAGCCGCAACACGGTAAGCCTCTGCCTTTTGTGCGGATGGCTGACCGCAGGCATTCCCGCTCGTCATTTTTTGATTGCAATGATTGCAACTATTGCTCTATCTTGATTGCAATGAAATCATGATGTACCTGCGAGAGAGCCCATGGCCAGTCTAACAATTCGCAATCTGGACGAATCTGCCAAGCAGATGCTGCGCGAGCGAGCCGCCAGAAACGGTCGCTCAATGGAAGAGGAGATGCGCTCTATCCTGGCCGGGTTGGAGGCTGGTCCCGATACGCTGGCTTCTGGAACCAGAGCCGCGCCAGTACCGCTCGCGCCAAGCGCTGCCGAACGCCAGACGCTTGCCGGCAAACGCATCCTGCTGATCATCTCCGGCGGCATTGCCGCCTACAAATCGCTCGATCTGATCCGCCGCCTGCGTGAGCGCGGCGCGCAGGTCCGGCCGTTGATGACGGTCGCCGCACAGGAGTTCGTCACACTGCTGGCCGTCGGCGCGCTCGCCGCCGATCACGTCTATACCGATCTGTTTTCCCGCGAGGACGAGCAGGATGTCGGCCATATCCGCCTGGCGCGCGATTGCGACCTGATCTGCGTCGCACCCGCCACCGCCGATCTGATGGCAAAGATGGCGGGCGGCATGGCAAATGATCTCGCTTCCACCGTGCTGCTTGCCACCACCCAGCCGGTGCTGGTCGCACCTGCCATGAACCCGGCGATGTGGGCGCACAAGGCCACCCGCCGCAATGTCGAGACGCTCGGGCGGGACGGCATCCACTTCATCGGCCCGATGGCCGGCGAAATGGCCGAATCAGGCGAGGCCGGCAAGGGCCGCATGGCCGAGCCGCTGCAGATCGTCGCCGGCATAGAGGCGCTGTTGGACAACAGCCCCAAGCCGCTCGCCGGCAGGCGCGCCATCGTCACCTCCGGGCCGACCCACGAGCCGATCGACCCGGTGCGTTACATCGCCAACCGGTCTTCGGGCAAGCAGGGCCACGCCATCGCTGGCGCACTCGCCCGGCTAGGTGCCGAGGTGACGCTGGTCTCAGGCCCGGTCACCATTGCCGATCCCGCCGGCGTCACGGTCATCCGGGTCGAAAGTGCGGCCAACATGCTCGAAGCTGTCACCGCGGCCTTGCCTGCCGACATTGCCGTCTTTGTCGCCGCCGTTGCCGATTGGCGGGTGGCAACTTCCGCCGCAAACAAGATCAAGAAGAAGGAAGGCGAGGGGCCGGCGCCGCTGCAGCTCATGGAAAACCCCGATATTCTCAAGACCATCGGCCACCATGCCGACCGCCCGCACCTCGTCGTCGGCTTCGCCGCCGAAACCGCCGACGTGGTCTCGAACGCGCAGGCCAAGCTCGCCCGCAAGGGCGCTGATTTCATCGTCGCCAACGACGTCTCCCCCGCCACCGGCATCATGGGCGGCGACCGCAACCGCGTCCGCATCGTCTCAAGCGATGGCGTCGAGGACTGGCCGGACCTGAGCAAGGGTGAGGTTGCTGAGCGGCTGGCAAAGAGAATCGCCGAGAGTATGGCCCGCAAGCAGTAGATAAGGTCTTTAACTAAAGGAACTACGACAGTCTGCGTGGCGAACAAAGCGACAGTGGCTTTGAACTGCACAAATGTATCGAATGGGCGGGAAGCGGAAGTTCGCTGTGTTGGCAACGAATAGCTGCTTCCAAGTCCAGACGAGCTCAACCGAAGCCCATTCTTTCAACCTCTTGTCAATGCAATTTTGCTGCACCTGACCTGAGAACCAGCTCCCGAATGCAGCCAGTCATACGCTCCGTACAAGATTCGCGAATGTGAGCTTTTCTGTTGCCAAGACGCAGATAACACGCGCGCAATCGGGCCAGCGTCGCAATTCGGATTTGCAAAGGCTGCTTCGCAGCGGGTCGCTTCAAGCCGGGCCAACTGTACCGGCTTTGCAAGATAGCGCATGGACTCCATGATGCTCTGTTCAAAGCATACAAAAGTGTGAAAGCCGCTGCATCTACTCATCTACTAATCCAGTCTATGGTATTGAGCTTCTATAAGATCAGCCTGACCTGCAGCGGCCGTATCGCCACCGAAGTTCTGGTGTACCGCAATGGCATAGGGATAGCGCACGGGGGACAGGGCTGCCGCGATGGCGCGGTAGATTTCAATATCTTCTCCAAGAATTGCATCCCCCCAAATCGGCGCTTTGCCCGCCGTTAGGATCAACATCGCATCGCTTGCCGCAATGGTGACGTCGGCAGGCAGATCAAAGGTTTTTGGCAGGCGATCAAGATACTCTGGCCCAATGAAAGTGCGCCAACCGATGTCGGCAATGCCGGGCTGCATATCGCCGGTATAGGGCATTGCCGAATGGGCGCGCCGCAAACCGCAGGATGGCATATCAAGCGTGTGCAAAAGAGCCGTTTTATAGCGCGTGGAAAGGCGCGGCAGCAGCCAATTGAGACTGTCATGGGCCGGGGGCAGGAAAAAGCCAAAACCCTGAGCCGCACAGATCATCGGAGCCGTGGCCAAATCGTCCGCGATTTCATCTGCAAAGCCAAGTAAACTGGGCGCATCTGGGGAGACGGAAATTTCCACCATCGTTTGATCATCGTAGCGCTGCTCAAGGCGAAACCACGGTATTGCGGGGGGAAGCTCTTCGGTATTGATCGAACCAAGGCGCACGCCTGCGCCAGAATCCAACCGGTCCGGCGCACCGATCCAGTTACGGAGGTCTTTAAGCGCCTTTGGTGTAACCTTCGAAGGCTTGCCGGAACGGCCCACAAGACGCCTGGATATCAGCCCCAAATCGTCGCCAAACCGCGCGACAAACGCCTCAAACATCGCGCCAACTGCCGCCGCAACCCGCGGATCATCCGGCGGGCCATCCAGGTAGGCAAGCGTGCGAAACGCGGGTAAAGCCGCTATTTCATCGCCATAAAACAGCGGATCCGGCATTCGAACTCTATCTCATTTCTTGCAAGAAAGCCCCGATACCATTGCTGGTTTTGGCAGTTTTCACGATCACATTTCCTCGCTGTATTTTTGACCCTTTTGAGGTGGTTTTCCAGCCGGTTTTTCCCGGATTTCCTCCTGCTTATTCGCCTTTTGCCGATCATCCCGATATCCAGTGTCGAAATGAACCAACTTGAAGTCGTAGGTGTCTTTCACTGCGCCATCGGCATTTTGTGCGGCAACAGCTATCAACCGATGATGTTCCTTGAACTGAAGAATGTTGGACCTGCCACTCGGTGCGGATGACACGACCGGCAGCAATGGGCGGTAAGTGGCCCCGACAAATACAGTATGGAAGTCGGAGCAGGGCTTGAAGCCGCCATTGACCACTACGCATCCATGCAGCCTGCCCTGCCTCTCACGCCACCTCCGCAACCTTCACCGCATCCACCCGCAGCGGTGAAAACCGCGCTGAGGAAATGCCGCCGGCGCTGAGGGTAACGATGCTGCCGGCCGGGATCTCGTGCCACTTGGTGCTGGCGTCGGTGAAGGGTTCGGAGACCAGGCAGTGGCCCGCATTGCTGCATGTCGGGGCGGAGTAAAGCGACGGGGCATGGGCATCGGTGGCATAACGGATCGCATAGAGCGTCTCGCCATCGGAGAACGCCGCGGTGAAGCGCACCAGCTCGCGCACCCCGGCCCGCGCAGCCTCTGCCAACGCAAACCGGATCGCCGCGCCGAAAGCCCCGGCCGGGTCGGTCTCGAGCCCGAATTCGAGTGCCAGCAGGAACAAGAGTTCCGAATCGGTGGCCCCGTGGCGGGCCCGGTAGAGCCGGTCCGAAAGCGCGGCTTCCATCGGTCGGCGGATCTGCTCGAAACCGGCAATCTGGCCATTGTGCATGAACGACCAGGCGCCATGCACGAACGGGTGGCAATTGTCGCGGCTGGTGGCGCCGCCGGTCGAAGCCCGCACATGCGCCAGAAACAGCCGTGAGCGGATCTGCCGCGCCAGGGATTTCAGATTGCAGTCCGACCAGGCAGGCAGCACGTCGCGATAGAGCCCCGGCTCGGTATGCTCGCCATACCAAGCGATGCCGAAGCCGTCGCCATTGGTGGCGGTCTTGGCTTCTGTCGCCTGGTGGGATTGTTCGATCAGCGAATGCCCCGGCGCGGAGACGATCTGTTCCAGCGGGATTGGTGTTCCACGATAGGCGGCCCAACGACACATGATCTGCTACTTGCTCCGGTTGTGCATCCGGTGATGCATGTCGTTGATCATACGACTTGCAGTTTTCTCAAAGGTGAACGGCAGGATCGCGTGCACCAGCGCGCAGAAGCCGGCGGCAAACAAGGTGCCGGCAAATTTTCCGGCAAACAGCAAATGTTCGAAATAGGTCTCGTCGACCGATTGCGGGTGCTCGGTAAACAGCCGGATGATGGGTGTGGCCATGGTGTTGTCCCTCCTTGGTGTCCGTTGGAGAGAGAATAACCCGCTCAAGGAGTGAAAATGTCCCGAATGTCCTTATCTCAAACTACAAATTGGGATATATATCCGGAATGCACCAGATTGACGATATGGATGTCCGAATTCTCAGCCAGTTGCAGCGCGACGGCACGCTGTCGGTCGATTCGCTGTCGGAGCGGGTCAACCTGTCGCGCAATGCCTGCTGGCGCCGGGTAAAACTCATGGAGGAGCGTGGCCTGATCAAGGATCGGGTCGCCATTCTCGACGCGGAAGCCGCCGGTTGCGGCTTGTCGGTGTTCGTTTTTGTCCGCGCTGCCAGCCACGATCCGGACTGGCTCAAGCAGTTCCGCGAGGCGGTCGGCGCGTTCCCGGAAATCGTCGGCGTCTACCGCACCTCGGGCGATCTCGATTACGTGCTCCGCGCCCGGGTTGCCGACGTCAAGGCCTATGACCGGCTCTACCAGCGGCTGATCGCCCGGGTCCCGCTCGCCGATGTCTCCGCCTCCTTCGTCATGGAAGAGATCAAGGAGACAACCGCGATCCCGCTCTCCGGATTGGGGCGCAGCGCGCCGGTACAGCGCGCTATTTGTTTTTCACCCGGTCAACCGCAAGATTGATCGACGCCATCCGCGCCTCGACCTGTTCGAGATCCGCGGTGCCGCGGCCGGTCTGGCGTTCGAGTTCGAACTTCATGTCGCTGAGCCGGGAAAGTTTTTCTTTCTGCGTCAGGGTTTGATGTGCATACACGTCTTCGGGTGTCTTGATGGTCGGATCGGTTTGGCTGGTCATTGCTTTCTCCCTTTGCTGTTGAGAGGCCAACGCGGGCCGGCGCTTCCGGGTTCCGCGCCATCGGCGACCGGTTTCGTCTCCCGCCAGTGAACAGTGCGTTCTGTTTGGCCTACTTATTGTGAACGCCACAAACAGCTATCTATGGGGTAACTTCAACACTGCCGGCCGGCATTGCCGAGCCCGCTATCGAGGAGACTGCCATGTCCATCAGACCAGTCCGCCATCTATCCACCGCTGTGCCGCATCTTGAAGGTGCCGGCGTGCATCTCCAGCGCGCTTTCGGCTTCGACGATCCGTCGCTCACCGATCCGTTCCTGCTGTTTGACGATTTCCGCAATGAACGCCCCGAAAACTATGTGAAGGGCTTTCCCTGGCACCCGCATCGCGGCATCGAAACCATCACCTATGTGCTGGCCGGCACCGTCGATCATGGTGACAGCCTTGGCAACACCGGCTCGCTCGGTGCCGGTGACGTGCAATGGATGACCGCCGGTCGCGGCATCATGCACCAGGAAATGCCCAAGGGTGACGAGAATGGCCGCATGCACGGCTTTCAGCTCTGGGCCAACCTTCCGGCCTCGATGAAGATGACCGAGCCGCGCTACCAGGACGTCACCTCTGCCGACATTCCGGTCGAGGTCGATGACGACGGCACCGCCGCCCGCATCATCTGCGGCGAGTTCTGGGGCAAGCGCGGTCCGGTCGATGGCATCGCCGCCGAGCCGTCCTATGTCGACATCTCGGTGCCGCCGGGCAAGAAGAAGACCTTCAAGGTCGATGCCTACCGCTCGGCGTTTGCCTATATCTTCGCCGGCTCCGGCACGTTCCGCGATGCTTCCAAACCCTTTGGCATCCTCGTTGAAAAGGAAGTCGAAGGCGAGGAAATCCAGATCCGCGACATGTCGGGCGACCGCACTTTGGTGGTGTTTGATACCGGCGACGAGATCACCGTTCAGGCCGGAGACGAAGGCATCCGCTTCCTGCTGGTCTCGGGCAAGCCGATCAAGGAGCCGGTGGCCTGGCACGGCCCGATCGTCATGAACACCCGCGCCGAGCTGATCCAGGCGGTGACCGAATTGCAAAACGGCACCTTCATCAAGCCGGTGCAATAGGTGCTATTGGCTTGTCATTGCCGACTGAAAGATGCCGGGATCCGTCCCGGCATTTTTGTGTATGCGGGCTTGGGTCGTTATAAGGGATCAGCCGCATTCGCTTGATGGCAGCGTTGTCGCCACCGTTGTCACTTGGGCTACGCACAGCGTTTGATCTGCCACATATCGACAGGTCAGCAGCACTGTTAATGTCCCGGCAAACAAACAGAAAGACCGCGTCATGGACAGATCCGTACTCGAAGACATTCAAGACCGGCTGCGCGCCACCCGCCAGGAGCTGGAGCAGGAGCTCGACCGGCAATTGGAGGCCCGGCGCGAACAATTCCGTTATCGGCTGCACCGCGGCAAGGTGCGGTTTGATCGCGAGTTTCAAGCCCTGCAGAAAACCTACCGTGTCGGCCTGTGGCGTTACCTCACCGGCGCCCGCATTGCCACCGTTCTGACCGCACCGATCATTTATGGCGTAGCCATCCCGATCGCCTTTCTGGATCTATCGGTAACGATCTACCAGCACATCTGCTTTCGGGTTTATGGCATTGAACTGGTCCGGCGCTCTGATTACGTCGTCATCGACCGCCACATGCTCGCCTATCTCAATCTGATCGAGAAATTCAATTGCGTCTATTGCGGTTACGGCAATGGCGTCATCGCCTATGCGCGCGAGATTGCCGGCCGCACGGAAGCCTATTGGTGTCCGATCAAGCACGCCCAGCGGGTGGTCGATCCGCATGCCTCTTTCGCCAGTTTCATGGAATTCGGCGATGCTGAAACCTATCGCGACTGGCTCGCCAACGGCCGCAAGCACGGCCCCACCAAACCCGATTCAAGCCTCTAGAAAGCTTCCTTCGGGCACGTCTTTCGTGAGTAAATTATTGCAGCCACGAAGGCGGCCATGCCCAATCTTACAGCCATTGGCACGCTGCGCGATGAAAACCACGACGTCACACCCGGCTGAGACCCGTTCGGCGCATGCCGGTTTGTCCGGACACCGAAATGGAAATTAGCTCGATGCCTGCCATGTGGGTGAGGCTAAGTTTCCCAGTGCGGCTTCCCGTTGGCGCGCCGGTCACACGCCCTTGTACATATAGGTGGTCGCATGCTGTGAGCGCCCGTCCGGATCAAGCGCAAAGCCGGGGATCATGCCGGCGGTCTTGAACCCTGCCGCCCGGTACAGCGGCTCGGCGCTGTCGCCGCTTCGGGTATCAAGCGTGATCAGGCTCTTGCCCGCGGCGCGTGCCTCGGCGTCGAGGGCCTGCATCAGCACCCGGCCAATCCCCCTGCGCCGTGCTGCGGGCGCCACCATCATCTTGGCAACTTCGCAGCGGTGCGGCTGGTTGGGCGGCAGCGTCACGATCAATTGCACCGATCCCACCGTGTCACCATCCAGTCGGGCAACCAGCAATCGCCGCCGCCCGGCGCGCACCTCGGGAAAAACCTGGCTGGTGAAGAAGGCAAGCCCGTCAGCCACGCTGAACGGCTGCATGTAGCCGATCGCAGCCCCCGCTTCGACCGTGTCCGCCATGATCCGGGCGAGCGCTGGCGCGTGGGCGTCGAGGTCGTCAGGGCCGAGCGAAAGGATGGAGATGTCGGTCATCATCGATCTCACACAAGAACTATCAGATAGGAGGCTGGCTGATCGCCGGTTTGAAAGCGCGATGCGCCGTGGAGCTGGTAGCGCAGGCAATCGCCTGCCTCGAGCACATGGACCTCGTCACCCAGCGTCACGGCAAGCACGCCCGACAACATCACCAGATGGTGCTCGTGGCCTGCTACCGAGGGCGCCTCATAGGTAATCCTCTGGTCTGGTGAAAGCGCGCACGCCACCACTTCCGCCGACAGCCCACCGCTGGGTGGCGACACCATCCTGCGGGTAAATCCGTGCGCAGGGTCTTCCCAAAGGCTTTGCTGGTTGCGCCGCACCAGCGGTTGAAAAGGCGTCTCCACCGGCGCCAGCAATTGCGAGATGCTCATTTGAAAAGCGGCCGACAGACTGCCCAGCGTTTCTGCCGTGGGGCTGACCTCGGCGTTTTCGATGCGCGACAGGGTTGAGCGGCTGACCGTGCTCTTCTCCGCCAGATCCTGCAAAGACCAGCCACGCGCCATTCGCACCTGTTTGATCCGCTCGGCCAGCCTGTTGTTGAGATTTGGCAATTCATAATCCCACATACGAGAGAAAATCCCATATACAGGATGATGCAATTATTTCGTGTAATCAAGCCTCAACCGGCAGCGCTCAGCGCGCTGTGACCCTCTGGGGCGGGTTGCAGCTGTGTCAACTTCAATCAAACCAGGTGCTTAGGCAGATCCTGTAAGATGCGTCGCCGTGCCGATTTGTTGCCGGCACGACCCTGCCTCACACCAGTGTCTGGAAGATTACGCCTGACACAATCGCGCCGGCAACACCAAGCCCGATATAGGCAGCGAACACCGGTTTTTTGACCAGCGACCAGACCGCCGCCATCGCTGGCACCGAGCTGACCGCACCGGAGATCATGAAAGCCATCGCCGCGCCATTGCTCATGCCCTGGTCGATCAGGCCTGCCAGCAGCGGCGGCGCCACATAGGAGTTGAGATAGGCAGGCATACCGACAAGCGCGGCAATCCCGATCGGTACGATGCCTTCGCCGCCCACCAGCCCGGCAATTGCCGAGGCCGGAACATAGGTAACCAGCAGCGCCTCCAGCACATAGGCCAGCGCCAGCCATTTGATCAGGAAGATGCCGTTGGCAATAAGTTCGGCCCTGAATGTCTCGCGGCGCTCCTGCGTTTGCCAGAACCGCCAGACCGGTTTGCCGGTAAACGGGTCCGGGCCGCAGCCGCAGCGCGACTGTTTGATTGGCCTCAAAGGCTCGGCAAACCAGCCCGCCCCCATCGCTGCCTTGATTGCAAAGCCGCCGAACAGGCCAAGTGCCACCGCAGACACCGCCTTGCCGATGGCAAACGGCCACCCCAGGGCTGCCGCCGTGATCAGCAACGTCGGCGGGTCGATCAGCGGCGACGACAGCCAGAACGCCATCACCGCCGACAGCGGCGCGCCCAGCGCCAGCAGCCCGGCAATGAAAGGGATCACTTCGCAGGAGCAAAACGGCGCCAACCCGCCAAACATCGCCGCCATCAGGATCATCCGGGTTTCCCGTCCCTTGAAAGCCTCGGCGATGACGGTTTCCGCGCCCGCCGCCTTCAGTCCGGCAATCAGCAGCACCGCGAAGACGATGTAGGGCAAGGTGTTCAGCAGCGCCGAAACGGCAAAGCGGACAACCGGCATAAACCGCGTGGCGTCTGCAACCAGAACCGCCAGCAGCATCAGTGCGATGAATGCCCAGGGAGTAAACAGCCAGGCCTTGAGGTCGCGTCCGATGGGCCGGGTATTGTCGGCAATATCGGTCATGGCCGGGTCTCCGCGTCGCTGCAGCAGTTTTCGAGAATGAACCCGGCCAGCAAATTCAGATGATCGAAATTCGCGGTGTTCATGATCACGCGGCCCTGCTTGTGCTGGACAATAAGGTTGGCGGCGCTGAGGAATTTGAGATGGTGGGCGAGGGTGGACGCAGTGATGCCGGTGCGTTCCTGGATCTCGCCGACCCGCAAGCCTGCATTGCCGGCGCGGACCAGCGCCTGCAGCACTTCGAGCCGTGATTCCGAGCCCATCGCCGAAAAACCTTGTGCCGCTTCGATCGCATCCATGGTTTCATCTTTCCTTTAATTCGATAAAACTAGTTATATGGAAATAAATTGAGAATCAAGACCCGACCGGAATTCCCGCAGACGTTTGAACTGGTGTGGTGAAAACTCGTTAATCAGCGGCTGCTACACAGAACTGGAACCGGAGCCGTCATTTTGAGCAAAAGCCTCTTTCTGTCCCGCAAGTCAGGTGACAGCCCGCAAGCCTTCAAGCTCGCCGACTTGCTCGGCGCGCTCAGCTATGCGCTGGATTTGACCGAAGGCCAGCCGGCAGGCCATTGCATGCGCTGCTGCTGGATCGGCACACGCATTGGCGAGGCGATGAACCTGCCCGATGAGGCGCTCAGCGATCTTTATTATACGCTGCTGCTCAAGGATCTGGGCTGCTCCAGCAACGCGGCGCGGATCTGTGAGCTGTTCCTGACCGACGACATTTCCTTCAAGCGCGATTTCAAGACCATCGACACCAGCATGAGCGCGGCGCTGCGCTTTGTCTTCGCCAGGACCGGGCTCGAATCCGGTCTCAGCGAGCGGATCCGGGCACTGGTCAATGTCATCCAGAAGGGTGGCAAGGTCACCCGCGAACTGATGGAAACCCGCTGCCATCGCGGCGCCGATATCGCTGCACGCATGCACTTCTCACAAACCGTGCAGAACGGCATTCTGGCGCTCGATGAACATTGGGACGGCTCCGGCCTGCCGCTAGGGCTCAAACATCAGGAGATACCGGCGATTGCCAACATCGCCCTGCTGGCCCAGGTGGTTGATGTATTCTATACGGAAAACGATGCTGAAACCGCCCTCAAGGAGGTTTCCGCGCGTTCCGGCAGCTGGTTCGATCCAGCCCTTGTTACGGCGTTTTCCAGCGCACAGCGATCGACTGATTTCTGGCCGGTCCTGACTTCACATGATCTTGCGGCGCAGGTTTTCGCGATGAAGCCGGCACAGCAATCCGGGTCGGTCGACGAGGACTTCCTCGACGACATTGCCGCTGCCTTTGCCGATGTGGTTGACGCAAAGAGCCCGTTTACTGCCGACCATTCCAACCGCGTCACGCTCTACACCGACATGATTGCCGAGGAGATGGGGTTGGGGCAGGCGCATCGTCGCTGGCTCAGGCGCGCCGCCCTGCTGCATGATCTCGGCAAACTCGCCGTTTCCAACCAGATCCTGGACAAGCCCGGCAAGCTCGATGCCGATGAATGGGTGGCGATCAAGAGCCATCCCGGCCACAGCGAGACTATCCTCGCCCGCGTCAGTGCCTTTGCCGACATCGCCCCGATCGCCGCCGCCCATCACGAGCGGCTTGATGGCAAGGGCTATCCCTACGGGCTTGCGGGCGAAGCGATCTGTCTCGAGGCGCGAATCCTCACCGTCGCCGATGTGTTCGACGCGCTCTCGGCCGAGCGCCCCTACCGTGCCGCCATGCCGATCGCCAAGGCGCTTGCAATCCTCGATCACGACGCCGGCACGGCCTTCGATCCTGACTGCATCGCCGCCCTCAAATCCGGTCTCGCCAAACTCCAGCGCGCATCCGAGGCGGCCTGAGCCGCCCCATCTACCTCGATTGCAGCCCTTCTGTTTGAAATGCGTACCCCCGGGGCATCGTCCGGAATACGAAGGACGCCCGGGAGTTTTGATCATCGTTACATCATTGCGGCGGGTTTCCTGATCTGGGTCATCAGATCGTCGTTCCACTCGCCTTCAACCTGGAAATGCGCCGCTGCCCCCTTCTGGAATGCCTCGATCAGGTTGTGATTGACGTAGGCGTAGAGCCCCGGCTGCCTGAACGTGTAGACAGCCGCCCCTGCAGAACCGCCGGCAATGAACCAGGTTTCAAGCCCGGATTGCGGCGCATCCGCGAAAGATCCGGAGCCCCAGACATGGTCACCGTGACCGCCGATCAGATGCGGCCGGGTGTCGCGGTTGGCCTGGGCGTGAATGATCAGCACGGTTTCACCGACATTGGCTTTCATGGCCTTGTCGCCGGTCAGTGCCCCGACGGCGCCGTTGAACACGACGTGGCTGGGCGTCAGCGTTGCTGCGGCGGTGAGGAAATCGGCAAAATCCTCGCCCGGCGTCTCGTAGCTGAGATACTCGCCGTCCTCGTTCTTGGAGATGTAATAGTCCTGCTCGCCGACATAATAGGCCCGGTCATAGGTTATCGGCTTGCCATGCCCATCCTTCAGCCCGTCGCGCGGCAGCACCATGATGGCGCCGTTCATGCCGTGGGTGATGTGGTAGGGCACCATCATGCCGCCGGGGGCGCAATGGTAGACGAACACGCCGGGCTTGATCGCCTTGAAGCGGAACGTGGCTTCCTCGCCGGGGGCCACCAGCGACAGATCGCCGCCGCCCATTGCGCCGGTTGCCGCGTGGAAATCGATATTGTGCTCCATCGTGCTGGTGGCAGGGTTGGCCAGCGTCAGTTCGATGTAATCGCCTTCATGCACGACGATCATCGGGCCGGGCACCGAGCCGTTGAAGGTCAGCGCCCAGATCTCGGTGTCCTCGTCATCGATGATCATCTTCTTTTCTTCGATATCGAAGCGCACCACGACAACCTTGGCGCCGCCAGTGGCAATCTGCTCGTGCTCGGGCAGGAAAGGCGGCTTGACCATTGCCTGCGTCACGCGCGGCAGGGTGTCGACGTCATCCTGGGTCATCGCCACGGCGCCGCTCACGCCACCTGTCACGCCATCCGTCAATGCCAGACCCGCGCCAATCGCGGCAGTCCAGGAAAGCATTTCTCTGCGGGAAAGTCCGGAATGTTTGGTTTTGTTGTCAGTCATCGTCTTTTTCCTGTGTGACACCATGCCCTCGCGGAATTGCTCGATCACGGTGAATTCAGAAAGTCCGGAAGGTTGCGCTGCCACCGGTGCGGCGGACGGCGCCAGCCTTGGCCACCGCGCGATCCGATCTTTGGACCGATGCTGCGGCAGCTGGGCTTGCTGAGCCAAACCAGCCCCAAGGGGTGTTGTTTGGCTGCCCGGAGCCTAGGCCCACCGGCGGCCCGCTCTTTGCGTTAGATCAAGGTAAATCGAGGTTTCCGGCCCTATCGGTAAAGGGTCTGCCAGGTGGCAAATGCACAGGTCCAATGCGGCCTGCCTGCCGGGGCAGGGGTGGTCGCATCCAGCAACGAGGAACCTTGAAAATGAAACCTGCAGGATATTCACTGAGCCAGATCTGGCTGCACTGGGTCATCGCCGCGCTGGTCGTAGCCCAATTCGTGTTCCATGAACAAATCGTCGCCGCCTGGGAGGCGCTCGAAAAGGGCCAGCCCGCCGACATCAACCTGCTCGTCAGGGCCCACGTGATCGGCGGCAGCCTGATCCTGGCGCTCACCATCTGGCGGCTGCTGCTGCGGTATAAACGCGGCGCCCCGGCGCTGCCGGCGCGTGAGCACCCCGCGCTCAAGTTCATCGCCCATTTCACTCACTTCACCCTTTATGCGCTGATCCTGATCCTGCCGCTGACCGGGCTCGCGGCCTGGTTCGGCGGCGTTCAGATCGCCGATTTCATCCACACCACGCTGAAGCTGCCGCTGCTCGTGCTGGTGGCGCTGCATGTCCTGGCCGCGCTCTACCAGCAATTCGTGCTGCGCACCGGCCTGATCACCCGCATGGTCCGCCCCGGCTGAAGCGGCCGCCTGAAACCCGATTAGCCCCCGGCTCAAGCGCGGCCAAAGCCCCGGCCAGGTTAAGCCCCTCCCGCTTGTGGGGGGCCGAAGGACGGGGAGGTGCAGCGATGCCCGCCCGCGCTCCGAACCCTCGTGTCGCAGCCGGCCCTTTTCGAGCCTCAAAACTCCGTCACCACCGTCACGCCAACGCCCTCGAACCGGTCCATCCCCATCAGTGCCGCAATCGAATCCTCAAGCGAAATCGCCCGCCCCACCAATAATTCCGGCTTCAGTCGCCCCGCCTCGATCATCGCCAGCATCGCCCCATAGCGGTGTGCCTGCATGCCGTGGCTGCCCAGAATTTCCAGCTCGTGCGAAATCACCCGCCCCATCGGCACCGGCGGAAAACTCTCCGTCCCCGCCATCAGCCCCACCTGGATGTGCCGCCCACGCTTGCGCAAACAGTTGATCGAGTTCACGCACGTCGTCACCGCGCCGAGCGCGTCGAGCGACACATGCGCCCCGCCGCCGGTGATCTCGCGCACGGCCCCCGCCACATCCGCCACGTCGCGCGCGTTGATCGTGGCCACCGCGCCGAGCTCGCGCGCCAGCTTCAGTTTGTCGTCGGCAATGTCCACCGCCACCACCTGCGCGCCGGCGGCCACCGCGATCATGATCGCCGACAGCCCGACCCCGCCGCAGCCATGCACCGCCAACCATTGCCCGGCCGATACACGGCCCTGGTCGATGACGGCGCGAAACGAGGTGACGAACCGGCATCCGAGGCTTGCCGCCGTGGCAAAATCGATTGTCTCGGGCAGAGCCACCAGGTTCAGATCAGCCCGGTGGATCGACACATATTCCGCAAACGATCCCCAATGCGTAAATCCCGGCTGAAACTGGTTGTCGCACACCTGCTGATGCCCGGCATGGCACTCGGGGCAGTGCCCGCAACCGCCGACAAACGGCACCGTCACACGCTCGCCCACCTTCCACCGCGTCACCTCGCGCCCCACCGCCGCGATCCTGCCGGCAAGCTCATGACCGGGCACATGCGGCAGCACGATATCTGAATCATGCCCCACCCACCCATGCCAGTCCGACCTGCAAACCCCGGTCGCCATCACCTCGATCACAACCCCGTGCGGCTCGGGCGTGGGATCCGGCAAATTCACCAGCTTCGGCGGCGCGGAAAAGGCTTCGTAGAGAATGGCTTTCATGACAGAATCCCGGTGATGGAAAGGGAGGGGAGAGGGAGAGGTTTACACCGGGGGAATGGGATTGGGGAGGGGGCGTCAGGTTAGAAATGATGCAGGACCGGTATTCCGGTGGGCACCATACCAACCGGCGGTTTTCGGCCCTTTGCTACTGTTTGGTTGTTCCCTTATGAACGACTGCTATGCGCACTCTATTGGAAGGTCGCCGAGACAGGAGGTCGATAGGCTAGGACTGCATGCAATGGACTTTTGTCGAGCAAGACAATGTAAGGATATTGTTCTATGTGTAGATTATACCCTATTGTAATCGTTGACTTTTAATGCGAACAGAAAGATTTTAGAATTTTGGCAGCACCTGATCATGTCGCATGGCTCGAGGATACCGGAGAGGTCATCGAAACGGCAGATGGCCGCGAGACTGAAATCTGGGTTTTACACCACGCCGATGATGATGCAATTCTCTCAGCTTGGGCGACCCATTTCCGGCAGCACTACTGCCGCGATGGAGAGCTACCCGATCTGGTTGCGGGTACGGGGCTATCTAACGCCGATTTTTTGACCAACATCAAATTCCCGGACGCAGTAGCAGCGCCAGGCCCAAGCACACGTGCGGGTGACTTCGGTGAAATCCTTGTGGCGGATTATATCGAATACGTCCTAGGGTACTGGTGCCCACGGCACGGTCGATTTGAGGATCGCGAAAACCGTAATATGCCCTCTAATGGTACCGACGTCATCGGGTTCAGCTTTACTGGTGGCGAGCCAAGTCCCGACGACGAATTGCTGGTTATAGAGTCGAAGGCCGGATTCCGGCCAACGAAAAAAAATCGGCTGCAACAGGCGATCAACGATTCCGGCAAGGACCTTGTTCGCGAAGCGATGTCTTTGAGCGCCATTAAGCAGCGACTTCTCAAGATCAACCGCGACGACGCGTTGAAGGTTGGACGTTTTCAGAACTAGGGCGATAAGCCGTTCAAGCGAACCAATGCCGCAGTCGCCGTGTTGGACGATGAGATATTCAACGAAATGGCGCTTGGCGAGTCGGACGCATCAGAACATCCGAACGGTGACAATTTGCGACTGATCATCATCAGAGGTACATCGATGATGGACCTTGTTCACACGCTTTATGCGAGGGCTGCGGATGAGGCCTGAGCGGGAATCCCGGCTGATCCTTGCTGCCGTTCAGGCGCGAGCAAAGATGCACGAGTTCCGTGCAGCCGAGGAAGACTACGTCCGTTTTAGACGAGCGCCTGAGACGCTCTTCCCCTTAACCGTGGGTATTCTGCATGACGTAGCCGGTGCTATCGCCGATCGATTCGTCGACCGGGCGGAAGGTCCCGTCATTCCCTCTGCTTGGGAAGAGGACGACGGCTCAATTGGTCAGATGGTGCGGTTCTCGGCATCGTTTTTTGATGCTTTCTTAGAATCGCAGCTCAATGCCGAACTCACAACAGAGTTCTCGTTGCTCTGTGCTGCGTCCTACTACTTGGCAGACAGCGTAGGCAGTGCCGTCGTCGTGGCGAACAGATCGGATGCACCGCCCCTAGAATTGGGACATGGTCTTGCGCGGGTAGCCTGGCACATCCTCCGGGGTGGCGCTGGTCCCATCGATGGCGAGTATCATCATACCGTGTTCGGCAATCGCCTACAGAATGCTTTGATACGGCATTTCGGTCTTGAGGCAGATACCGAAGAGGAAATTCGCGCCATGTGCGCTGAACTGCGAGCCAGTGTCTACGACAACGGATCGGCTCGTGAGGTCGTCTATGCGGATATCGTCACGGCACTCTGTGCCCGCAAACTAGAGAATGCGGCTCGCACAATCCTGCCGCCATCATCGGGCCTACCGCTCGCCTTATGGACCGATGCTCTGCGCAAACCGCGCTTCCCAAAGGAGCTGTGGCCCGCGCAGCGCAGAATTGCCGAGGCCGGCCTTTTGAGAGGTAATTCTGGTGTCGTGCAGATGCCAACCAGTGCAGGCAAAACCCGCGCAACCGAGTTGATCATCAGGTCCGTGTTCCTATCGGGGCGCTCGAACCTGGCTGTGATCGTCGCGCCGTTCCGTTCGCTGTGTCACGATATTCGTTCCGACTTGGTGGGCGCGTTTGCGGGTGAGGATGTCGCGCTCGATGAAGTTTCTGACTCGTTCCTGCTCGATGTCGATATCTCAGGGGTGTTGGCGCAGCGATCGGTTCTGATCGTCACACCAGAGAAGATGCTCTACATGTTAAGGCGCGCGCCAGAGCTTGCGGAGCGGATCGGCCTCGTCATCTACGATGAAGGCCACCAGTTCGAAGGATTCGCTCGCGGACCAACCTATGAGCTGTTGCTGTCATCCTTACGGATGACCTTGGCACCGGAAGCACAAGTGGTCTTGATCTCTGCCGTCATAGGCAATGCGCCTGTTATCGCCGAATGGCTTATCGGGGACGCGGATGCGGTGATCAGTGGCGAGGGGTTGCTGCCGACAACAAAGAGCATCGCCTTTGCAAGTTGGCAATTCGAGCGTGGGTTTCTGCAGTATGTGAGTCCGGATGACCCTGAGCAACAAGAGTTCTTTGTTCCTCGCATTTTCACGCAAACCAACCTCGACCTTAACCCAAACGAGAGTGCGATACGCCCATTTCCGAGGCGTGGCACTCCCGGTGAGAGTGCGGACGTCGGATTGTATCTCGGGCTCCACTTGGTCGAGCGCGGCAGTGTCGCGCTGTTCTGCGGAACCAAGGAAAGTGTCATTTCGCTTTGCAGGCGGGCGGCAGAAATCTTCGATCGTGCGGTTGCGCTGCCGCGACCGCTTGGTGTCTCCGACGCGGCCGAGATCGCACGCCTTACGCACCTGGCGAATCTAAACCTTGGCACAGACCAAGCTGTCACCCAGGCATCGGCATTGGGCATACTTGCTCATCACCGCAACACGCCCCAAGGCCTGCGCCTCTCGGTCGAACATGCCATGAAGGAAGGGCATGCAAAGTTTGTCATCTGCACCTCGACCCTAGCGCAAGGTGTCAATTTGCCAATTCGGTACCTTATCGTCTCGGCAACTCAGCAGGGTAAGGAGAAGATCAAGGTGCGCGATTTCCAAAACCTAATGGGCAGGGCTGGACGCGCCGGTATGCATACAGAAGGCAGCGTCATCTTCTCGGCGCCATCGATTTACGATCAGCGGGACAACAGCGGCCAACGCTGGCGTTGGAATGCGACCAAGAGCCTTCTCGATCCAACACGCGCCGAGCCATCGCGCAGCAGCCTTCTGGATTTGTTCGATGACTACGAACAGACCGCTACGCTCAAACTCACGCTGCACATCGGCGGGCTCGACCTTGCCTTTGCAACGCACTCGGAAATCGACGCGGCAGTGGCCTCGGTCAAACAGCAGTTTGGCTGGGTCGAGGTTGAAATGTTCAAAACTTTCGTGGCTGATCGCGCACGCGCCATACAAAGCATCGCCGCTTATCTCGCCGCCTACGTAGATTTCACGAGCGACCAAGCAGGCGAGCGGATCGACGAACTGACCCGCAACACTTTTGCATGGCACCTGGCTGACGACGCCACGCGCAACAATCTCCTCGAAGTGTTCCGCATGACGGCGAGGGCCATCGAAACAGCAGGAGACGATGCGCTGCGCGCTTTGATCAGGAAATCACCGCTTCCACCTGCGGACGTTTTCGCGCTTCGCGATTGGACCAACGCCAATATTCAGACGCTTGTAGATGCCGCAGAACGAGGAGAGCTGGTCGATGCGGTCTATGCGGAGGTCCACCAATACGTAACCTCGAAGGCTCTATCTAAGCTTACCGACCAAAACCAAATCCTTCCAACATTGAAGGCATGGCTGGCAGGTCAGTCATTCGACGAGATTGGACAGGCACTTCGTGCTGCCAATGTCCGGACCAGCAACCGTCACATCACCGCGAACCATGTAGTCGCCATCTGCGAGGGCGGGTTCGGGTTCGATCTCGCTATGGTCGTGGCGTCTATGGCCGATCTTGTAGAGCCCCTGGATGAAGACCTTTATGAAGAGCTGGTGTTCCTTCAAAGGCAGATCAAAAATGGCCTGAGTAACACAGCCGCGCTCGCCTTCTACGAAGCTGGCTTCAAGGACCGCGTCGTCGCCCAGGCTCTAGCGGCTGCGTTTGGAGGCGTGACCGACCGCACTGGAGTCCGAGGTGTCTGTCGCACGCAGCGCGACGAACTGAATGCGGTTCTTGATGCCTTTCCAGCGTACTTCCAAAGCGTGGCTGAAGAACTGCGGCATTGAGATCCTATCACCACGCCCTCAATGCATGTCCTTGGCGACATCCTGTTGGAGGTTCCTAATGTCCGCTATCGGCAGTCCACCCACCCCAGTCGCTCGTCGGCTTGCTACTCTATTCCAATTATTCGTTACCGAAGCCGCAAATACCCGTTTCTTGCCTAACTAGTCACTAAACTCATATGATAAGAAATTGGGGGCGGAGCATTTTTCCTCAAAGGTAACAACGCCAATTTTTATTGGCATCCCAAAATAAATCCCCTCCATTTTTTCCACACCCTCTCCCCCCATGCGATAATCCTGCCACCTTCCGTCGCAACGGATGGCCGGGGCCCACGGAGCTTTGGCCGGCGGAAGGCGGTGAGTTTTGGCGCGCGGGGCCGTATCGCGGGCCAGAAACTGGCGAAGAAAGCATCCCGGCCAGCGCGGGCGGCCTGTCAGGTCGAAGTGGATCTGATAAAATGCCAAACGCGCGAAAGCCGGAACCGGGTGCCCCGGTCATGTTCCAGGCACCCGGCGGCGTCTGCAATGCGGTGCGCGGCCTGGCGGGCAGGCCGGTCGCGCGCCGCATCACCACTCCAGACGCCGGCCTGACCCATCCCGGTCGCGACCATCGCGGACATTGTTCGCGGGGGGTCACATCGGGAAACGGCGGGTTCGGTCCGTAACGGGGCCGAACAATACGAAACCGCCCCAGGGCTCGAGATGATTTTTTGCCGGGAAGGATGCCGGCCCGCGCCCGGAAGGCGTCGGGCTTCCTCTCGCCAGTGGGGTGCGGGCAACTGCGCCAACCCACATTTTCCACCACCACGGGCCAGCGGCCCGCGCCCCAGCAATCCGGTTTTTCCAACCGGAGCCTGAAATGCCCCAAACCGTCGGCGAGATTTTCGCGCGCGGTGCCTTGGCGTGTCGCGGGCAGCGCGCCCGCGCGGCCACCCCTCGATCAGCCCGCTCAGGCGGCCTTGGCCACCTGGTATTCCTTGATCGCCACCATGTCGATCATCTTCCAGCGCTCCGCCTCGTAATTGAGCGAGAACTGGTCGGACGCCAGAAACACCGGATCGCCATCGAGATCGCGGGCAATGTCGCCGCGATGGCTGGTGACGAACCGTTCGAGATCGTTCTTGTCAGCCGTCGAAATCCACCGGCAGATCGAAAACCGCGCCAGGTCGAAGCTCACCGGCAGCCCGTATTCCGCGTGCAACCGCTCTTTCAGCACATCGAGTTGCAGCGCGCCGACCACGCCGACAATCGCCGGCGAGCCGTCCTCGGGCGAAAACAATTGCACCACGCCCTCCTCGGCCATCTGCTGCAGCGCCTCTTTCAGCTTTTTGGCCTTCATCGCGTCCTCGAGCCGCACCCGGCGCAGGATTTCCGGCGCGAAATTCGGCACTCCCTGGAACACCAGCGCCTCGCCCTCGGTCAGCGTGTCGCCGATCCGCAAGGTTCCATGGTTGGGGATGCCGACCACGTCGCCGGCGTAGGCCGTGTCGGCAATCTGCCGCTGCGAGGCAAAGAAGAACTGCGGCGCTGACAGGCTCATCGGCTTGCCGGTGCGCGAAAGCCTGGCCTTCATGCCGCGCTCGAGCTTGCCCGAACACACCCGCACGAAGGCAATCCGGTCGCGGTGGTTGGGGTCCATGTTGGCCTGGATCTTGAACACGAACGCCGTCATCTTCGGGTCGGTGGCCTCCACCGTGCGGGTATCGGCCACCTGCGCCCGCGGCGGCGGCGCGAATTCGCCCAGCGCATCGATCAGGTCGCGCACGCCGAACGCCTTTAACGCCGAGCCGAAATAGACCGGCGTCAGATGGCCTTCGCGAAACGCCGTGAGATCGAACGGCTTGCAGGCTTCCGCAGCAAGGCTCGCCTCCTCGATGAAGGTGGCGCGCTCGTTCTCCGGCAGCAGCCCGGCAACCGCGTCGGATTCCGGCCCGTTGACCGGCGTCAGCTCGGTTTCCCTGTCGGATTTGCGGATCGCCGATTTGGCCAGATGATAGGTGCCCGCAAACGACCGGCCCTGGCCGATCGGCCAGGTCATCGGTGCGGTATCGAGCGCCAGTTTCTGTTCCACCTCGTCAAGAATATCAAACGGATTGCGCGCCTCGCGGTCCATCTTGTTGACAAACGTGATGATCGGAATGTCGCGCAGCCGGCAGACCTCGAACAGTTTCAGCGTTCTGGGCTCGATGCCCTTGGCCGCATCGATCACCATCACCGCCGCGTCCACCGCCGTCAGCGTCCGGTAGGTGTCGTCGGCAAAGTCCTCATGGCCCGGCGTGTCGAGCAGGTTGAACACGTGGTTGTTGTATTCGAACGTCATCACCGAGGTGACCACCGAGATGCCGCGCTCGCGCTCGATCTTCATCCAGTCCGACCGCGTCTGGATCCGATCCTTTTTAGCCTTCACCTCGCCCGCCAGCTGAATCGCGCCGCCAAACAGCAACAGCTTCTCGGTCAGCGTGGTCTTGCCCGCGTCCGGGTGCGAGATGATGGCGAAGGTGCGGCGGCGGCCGACTTCCTCGGTGAGCGTATCGGGCATCGATGGCGGATTCCTGTTGATGGCGATGCGTTCTAACGTCTTGCCGCCCGCCATGCAATTGACCTTGGCGCAAGGACAGGAAAAGCTGGCACCATGACCCACCTTGATAGCCTCGCCCGCTCGGCGCTGGATCAGCGCTCCGCACCCGTCCCCGATTCCGGTCCGGAACTGGTTCTCGTCCGCCTGCCGCATGGCCAGGGCCTTGATCTGCCGGCCTATGAAACGCCCGGTTCCGCCGGCATGGATCTGCGCGCTGCTGTTGCCGAAGATGCGCCGCTGGAAATCGCCCCCGGCGGCCGCTTTGCGGTGCCCACCGGGCTGATCATGGAGATCCCCGCAGGCTTCGAGGGGCAGATCCGTCCGCGCTCGGGGCTGGCGCTCAAATCCGGCATCACCTGCCTCAACACGCCCGGCACCATCGACAGCGATTATCGCGGCGAGGTCAAGATCATCCTCGCCAATCTCGGCGCGGAACCTTTCACCGTCAGCCGCGGCATGCGGATTGCGCAACTGGTCATCGCCCCGGTCACCCAGGCCCGCATTCGGCTGGCTGAAAGCGTCGGCCCGACCGCGCGCGGCACCGGCGGTTTCGGTTCGACCGGCACCGCATGAGCACCGCGGCTGCAGGCAGTCTCACGGTTGTCGACATGCACACCGCCGGCGAGCCGCTCAGGATCGTCACCAGCGGCTATCCCGATTTGCCGAAAGGCACGATTCTGGAAAAGCGCGCCTATGTCCGCGATCATCTCGATCACCTGCGAAAGATCCTTATATTCGAGCCGCGCGGCCATGCAGACCAGTATGGCGCCCTGCTGGTCGAGCCCGATCTCCCGGACGCCGATCTGGCGGTTCTGTTCATGCACAATGAGGGCTATTCCACCATGTGCGGCCACGCCATCATCGCGCTGGGCCGCTATGCGGTGGATCAGGGCCTGGTGCAGCCCGGCGAGCATGTGTCCAATGTCAATATCGAGTGCCCCTGTGGCCTGGTGCGCGCCGAGGTGACAATGCGCGACGGCAAACCCGCCGAGGTGAGTTTTGAAAGCGTGCCGTCATTCCTGTTCGCGCGCGATCAGGTGCTCGAAGTCGGCAGCTGGGGCCCGATCAGTTTCGACATCGCCTATGGCGGCGCCTTTTATGCGCTTGCCGATGCCCGTCAGTTCGGGCTTGAGTTTGACCGCGACCCGGCCGCAGCCTTTGTCGAGGCCGCCGACGCACTCACCCGCGCGGTCAAGCAGGCGCTGCCGCTCAGCCATCCCGATGCCGCCGATCTGGCCTTTCTCTACGGCTCGATTCTGACCGATGGCAGCGACGCATATTCCGATCAGCCGACCCGCAATGTCTGCGTCTTTGCCGACCGCCAGGTCGATCGCTCGCCCACCGGATCGGGCGTCACCGCCCGGCTCGCCGCCATGCAGGCGCGCGGCCAGATTGGCATCGGCCAGCAGCGCGTCTTTACCAGCATCATCAACACCCGCTTTACCGGTGAAGTCGCGTCGCTGACCCGCGCCGGCCCGCATCAGGCCATCACCGCGCGTGTCTCCGGCAAGGCCCATTATACCGGCCGCAGCGAATTTTCCGTCGAGGCCGATGATCCGCTGGCGGAGGGTTTTCTCCTGCGCTAGCTGATCAGATGCGGATTCTAGAATTGGAATCTCAGCCTTAGATGTTCGTTGGAATAAATTTGCCCCCTTCTCCACACGTCGCCGGTGCGCATCATTCGCGCCGGCGTGCCATCTGGCCTATAGTCTGGCAGGTTCAACAGGAGTTTGCCGATGTCTGCTTTCTCGCCAGCCAAGCCCGGTCGCGGCCGGGTTTACAATTCGATCATCGACACCATCGGCGATACGCCGCTCGTGCGGCTGGGGAAGCTCGGTACCGACGAAGGCGTGAAGGCCGATCTTCTGGCCAAGCTTGAATTCTTCAACCCGATCGGCTCGGTCAAGGACCGGATCGGCGTGGCCATGATCGAGGCACTGGAGACTGAGGGGCGGATCGCGCCGGGCAAGACCACGCTGGTCGAGCCGACCTCCGGCAATACCGGCATTGCGCTGGCTTTTGCCGCCGCCGCCAAGGGCTACCGGCTGATCCTGACCATGCCCGAGACGATGTCGGTCGAGCGCCGCAAGATGCTGGCGCTGCTCGGCGCCGAACTGGTGCTGACCGAGGGCGCCAAGGGGATGAAGGGCGCCATCGCCCGGGCCGAACAACTGGTTGCCGAAATCGACGGCGCGGTGATGCCGCAGCAGTTCGAAAACCCGGCCAATCCGGAAGTTCACCGCCGGACCACTGCGGAAGAAATTTGTAACGACACCGATGGCAAGGTCGATATCGTCGTTTCCGGCATCGGCACCGGCGGCACCATCACCGGCGTTGGCCAAGTGCTCAAACAACGCAAGCCCGACGTTAAGATCATTGCCGTCGAGCCAGCGGATTCGCCGGTGCTGTCGGGCGGCGCGCCCGGCCCGCACAAGATCCAGGGCATTGGCGCCGGCTTTGCACCCGCGGTGCTCGACACCTCGATCTATGATGAAGTCGTCAAGGTGAGCAATGAAGAGGCTTTTGCCATGGCGCGCAAGGTGGCGCGGCTCGAAGGCCTGCCGGTCGGCATTTCCTCGGGCGCGGCGTTGGTGGCCGCGATCCGGGTTGGCCAGCGCGAAGAAAATGCCGGGAAGCAGATCGTCGTCATCATCCCGTCCTTTGCCGAGCGCTACCTGTCGACAGCACTGTTTGACGGTCTGGGCGACTGACCAGATAGAGGATTCTCCGCCTGGCCGGATCAGCCATATTGCGGGACCACACGGCCAATCAACCGGCAAACCGACCACCCGGCAATCATCCGGGCAGTGATAAATGCAGGAGGTGCCACGGCGCTCACGCCGCCACGGCCACGCGCTCGGTGGCGATCCGGTAGGAGATCGATTCTGCCAGGTGAATCCGGCCGACGGTGTCGACGCCGTCGAGATCGGCGAGTGTCCGCGCCACCTTGAGAATTCGGTGATAGGCGCGGGCCGAAAACCGCATCTTCTGGGCCGCATCGCTCAGGAGTGCCTGGCCTCCAGCGTCGGGCTTGGCGATCTGCTCGACCAGTGCCGTCGAGCATTGCGAATTGGTGCGGATATCGGGGCGTCCGAGCGCGCGGTAGCGTTCCAGTTGCAGTGCCCGGGCACGCGCCACCCGAGCCGCCACGTCGGCACTTTTCTCCGCTGCCTGCGGCCGGATCAGATCCTCGGCGGTGACCGCCGGCACATCGATGCGGATGTCGATCCGGTCCATCAGCGGGCCGGAAATGCGGCCCTGGTAGTCGCTCTGGCAGCGCGGGCCGCGGGCGCAGCTGTGTCCCGGCTCGCCGGCCATGCCGCAACGGCACGGGTTCATTGCTGCGATCAGCTGGATATTGGCCGGGTAGCTGACCCGGTGATTGGCCCGGGCAATCACGCTCTCGCCTGTCTCCAGCGGCTGCCTGAGTGAATCGAGCACCTGCGGCGTGAATTCGGGGAATTCATCGAGAAACAAAACGCCATTATGGGCCAGCGATACTTCCCCGGGCCGCGCCTTGAAGCCGCCGCCCACCATCGCCGCCATCGACGCCGAATGATGTGGCGCGCGGAACGGCCGACTGTCGGAGAGTTTGCCGCCCGCCAGCCGCCCGGCAATTGAATGGATCATCGACACCTCAAGCAGTTCGGCTGGCGACAGCGGCGGCAGGATTGATGGCAGCCGTGCCGCCAGCATCGACTTGCCCGATCCCGGTGGACCAACCATGATCAGGTTGTGCCCGCCGGCAGCCGCCACTTCCAGCGCGCGCTTGGCGGTTTCTTGGCCCTTGATGTCGGACAGGTCCGGCATATTGGCCGGGGCTGCGCGCATTGCCGGTTCGGGGCGCGCCAGCACCTGCGTGCCGCGGAAATGATTGGCCATGGCAATCAGCGAGCGTGGCGCCAGAATGTCGATCTCTGCACCCGCCCAGGCGGCTTCCGGGCCGGAACCGGCCGGGCAGATCAGCCCCTTGCCAAGCGCATTGGCGCCGATTGCGGCGGGTAGCGCGCCGGCCACCGTGGCAATGGTGCCGTCCAGCGCGAGTTCGCCCAGTACCACATAGCCGTTGAGCGCGTCGCCGGGAATGGCGCCCAGCGCCGCCATCAGCCCCAGCGCGATCGGCAGGTCGAAATGACTGCCTTCCTTGGGCAGATCGGCCGGCGCCAGATTAACCGTGACTTTCTTGGCTGGCAGCGCCAACCCCGAGGCGTGCAGCGCGGCCTGCACCCGCTCGCGGCTTTCCGCCACTGCCTTGTCGGGCAGGCCGACAATGTGCATGCCGACCTTTCCCGGTGCCACCATCACCTGGACGTCGACCGGCACCGCGTCGATGCCTTCGAATGCAACCGTACTGACCCGTGCAACCATCTGTGTGTCCCTTCCGCTTGAAGGCAAAGGAAGTTCAAATTTTCCCGTAATGCGTGATCTGGGGTGAATTGAAACACGGCATGCGGAAGAAAACAAGAACAATATGGCAACAAATACACCATTAAGATGAGATCGGTTGTGACGGGTTGTGGAGGGGAAGCCTGATTGAGCTGTGTCGGTACAAATCTGTCGGAACGGATCAATCGCCGCAGAGCAGCGCGGATTTGCCTTAAAACAACTAGAACTCGGCAAGTATAACTCAGTATTGCGAATAGAGGCTGATTTTGCGAGTCAGGGGTTCGAAATTTCTATTATCACCTGATTCCCCAAGGAAAATTGATCATGCGGTTTGGACGAGTTGAAGCCCTCATTTTATCTGGCGTTGCAGCAGCTGCGCTGGCTGCCTCCCCTGCACTGGCCGATGACACGGCCGCCACCGGCGCAGATTGGCAGGGCTTTTATCTCGGCGGGGCATTGGGTGGCGCTCACAGTGCGGCCAAACCTGACACCGGTGTCGTCTATAACGACTACTTCTTCACAAACGCCCTCGGCAGTGATCGGGATCAGGTCAACCCGGTTCTTCAGCGGCGAATTGACGGACAGGACGTGACCGGATCAGTGCTGGCCGGATATGATTTTCAGTCTGGCAACATCACGTACGGTCTTGAGGGCGATCTGACTTTCATGGGGTTTTCGCAAACCGAGAGTTTTGGCCCTGCAAATTACGATAACAACCCAACCAACACGTTCACCACCAGAACCACCGTCGAGTCCGATTTTCTGCTGAGCCTGCGCCCGAAACTGGGTTACGTGACCGGCCCGTTCCAGTTCTATGTGTCCGCTGGTCCGTCGGTCAGCCGGTTCAAGATGACTCATGACTATTCCGACACCCCTAATGGCGGCCACAACATAACATTCTCTGACAGCAAAACCGCGCTGGGCGTTTCGAGCAGCGTTGGCGTGGGCTACATGCTGTCAGATGGCTGGGTGCTGCGCAGCGACTATGTGTTCAGCTACTATCCAGACATTGCCGGCGGCAGTTCCGAGCTCAACGGCGACGGCAAGACTGATTTCACCTATGGGTCTGACTTCCAGTCGCACAATCTGCGTCTGGCGCTGATCAAGCGCTTCTAGACAGTCCGAGTGCATCATCGGCAAATCTGCAGCAGTGCGCTGGTACCCGGCGCCTGCTGGCCGGTCGCGCGCCGAAGGGCAGCAACAGCCGGCTGATCCGCATGAGGGCAGCCGGTTGCCCATGCCGGAACTCAAAGGAGCGCCAGATGGCCTTTCTTGAAGATGGCGGTATCTTTTTGTCATCGACCTGACCTATGTGGTCGCATTCGGCCAGATTGATCCGCTGATAGCCCCGCATATGGCCTTCATCGAACGTGGCTACGCCGAAGGCCTGTTGCTGACGTCGGGCGCAAAGGTTCTGCGCACAGGCGGCATCATCATTGCCTGCGGCAAGTCAGCCGCCGACATCATGGCGCTTGTCGGCGATGATCCGTTTCATCAGGCCGGCTTGGCCGATTACAAGATCACCGAATTCAATCCCGGTAATGTGGCGGCGGCCCCGAAGTAGCAGCCTGCTTGCCGGCCTGTCAGCTCAGCCGCGCTTGGCTTCCACCGCATCCCAGAACAATGCCGCCACATCCGGGCCGCCGAAATTCTTGATTTCGCGCAAGCCGGTGGGCGAGGTCACGTTGATCTCGGTCATCAGGTCGCCGATGATGTCGATGCCGACCAGAATGAAGCCGCGTTCCTTCAGCGACGGGCCGATGCGGGCGCAGATTTCCTGCTCGCGCTCGGTCAGATCACTGTGCTCGGCACGGCCGCCTGCGTGCATGTTGGAACGCGCATCCGTCTCCGCCGGCACGCGGTTGATCGCGCCGACCGGCTCGCCGTCAATCAGGATGATGCGTTTGTCTCCGGCCCGCACCGACGGCAGGTATTCCTGTGCGATGAACGGCTCGCGATACATCTGGGCAAACATTTCCAGAAGCGAGGCGAGATTGCGGTCGTCGGGTTTGATGTGGAACACCCCGGCGCCGCCATTGCCGTAAAGCGGCTTGAGGATCATGTCGCCGACCTCGGCGCGGAAATCATTGATCGCCGCCGGATCGCGGCTGATCAGGGTCTTTGGCATCAGGTCGGGAAATTCGGTGACGAAGATCTTCTCTGGCGAATTGCGCACCCAGGCCGGATCATTGACCACCAGCGTCTTGGGGTGAACCCGCTCCAACAGATGCGTCGAGGTGATGTAGGCCATGTCGAACGGCGGATCCTGCCGCAAGAGCACCACATCCATGTCGGCCAGATTGATCTTTTCCTGCGGTCCGAGCTCGAAATGGTCGCCCTCGACATCGCGCAGGATCATCGGCTCCGCCACCGCCTCGATCCGCCCGTCACGCATCGACAGCTGGTCCGGCGTGTAATGAAACAGCTTGTAGCCGCGGTTTTGCGCTTCCAGCGACATGGCGAAGGTGGAATCGCCGGCAATCTTGATCGAGCGCACATGGTCCATCTGGACCGCGACATTCTGGATCTTGCTCATGGGTCTGAATTCTCCGCCATACTGTAAGCTCCCACATAGGGCGTGGGTGGGGGGGATTGCAACGGGGGAGGCCAGTTTGGAGGCCAGTAATGAGAACTAGATGGCTTTGCCTGGCCCAGAACCGGCAGCAACTGCTTTGCCACGGCCCGTGGGGTTCGCCTGACCCGGCACGCGTCCACCCAGCGCATCACGCAACTCGCGTGTCAGCGTGGCAAGCTGTTCGGCTTTCTCCTGCCCGATCCTTGCTTCGATCATCCGGTCAACATCTGCCCAGGCATTGCGGACCTCGGACAACAGGCTGCGGCCCTTGTCGGACAGCTGCAGGACATTGCTCCGGGCTTCATCGGGGTGGCGCGCACGTGAGATAAAACCGACCTGCAGCAGCCGCACGGTCATCGTACTCATGCTGGCCGGCGTCAGGTCGAACTCCCGCGCAAGCTGCGCCTGCGAGGCCTCGCCCATGCGGTCGAGTGCATCAAGGATCCGGGCCTGCCGATGTGATACGTCAAGTTCAGCGAGCCGCAGCCGCAACTGCTCCTCAAGGAGGGTCGCCGAATGCAGCAGAAAGTGCAGGGTGAAGGTATCGAGTTGCATACTAACAGTTAGTATACTAACATATAGCGAATTGCAAGGGCGCTCGCCCCTGACCCAAGCTGAGGAATGCACCATGAAGAGATTGACCACCCTAGGTCTGAAACTCTCCCTTGCCGCCGGAATGGTAGCCTTCTCAACAGCGGGGTTTGCGCATAGCCCGGAAGAAGCGATTGACGGCATTGCCGCATTTTTCCAGAACGCGGATCTGGTCAAGGCGCTGGAGATCGTCGACTGCACACTCTCCGAGGGCGCCAAGACCAAATGTTTCTCGATCACCGTCAAACCCGATCCGCAAACCTATACGCCCGGCCCCTGGTGCCCCGGCAACATCGCCGACAGTGCGGAGGCGGGCGGCATCTGGCTCAAGGATGGCGAGGTTCACGACGTTGACGGCAGTTTCATCAAGAACCTTGCGGAACTCTATGGCGATGCGGAGTGGCAGCTGTTTGACCCCGACACCGGCGATATCCGCTTCACCGGTACATTGCAGGCCTGTCAGGCTGCCGCGCGCCCGGATGTTGATCCGGCCTACAACAATTACTGCGTCCAGTGCCTGCCCGAATACATGCCGGAAGACGCGACCATGACCTATGTGATCCCGATGGAGCCGCAGGAAGCAAGCCAGCCGCAGCCCACAAATTTTTCCGGATCGGGTATCGCCTATAACGGCATACGGCTGGATGGCCCTGCGCCGCTGGACGCAATCACCGCTGCTCACACCATCGCACCCTTTGACGATTGCGGCGGGCACGTCAATCCGCATGTCGGTTATCATTACCATGCCGTCACCGACTGCCTGCAGCAGTCGCCGGCGACGCCGGGGCCGGTTGTGGCGGAGCACGGCGCCCAGATCGGCATTGCCATGGACGGGTTCCAGATATTCCCGCACCTGACGGGATCGGGCGATGATCCGGACGATCTGGACAGCTGCAACGGCCATGAGGCCGAGGGACTGGCCTATCATTACCACGCAGGAACCGCAGGCTCGAACGCTATTCTGGGCTGCCTCACCGCCCAGGCGGGCTGCGCGCTCGAAGACGGTGATGCAGTCTGCGACGCTTCCGTGCGCCCGCCGCGTCCATAAACGGAAAGTTCGTCATGAGCAGCACGCGCCTGAGCAGGTTTCGTCCCACCCGAGATGACGTCACGGAGTATCCTGGCGTCACACTGGGACTCACCCTGCTCAGCGTCGCTGCCCTGTGGTCGGCCTCGAGTTACGGCTACTACGCCCTGGTTGATGCCTTGCATCTGGAGAGCGGTTACAACGACGCTCCGGCACTGTTCGCCGCCTATTACCTGATTTGGACGGGGCTGACCTTGCTCTGGTTCCGCAAGGTTCTGGCCGGCAGCCTGGTTCGCCGAAAGATCATGGCTCATGCCGTGGCAATGGCCCCGTTGATGCTGATTTTTGCGATTTTCGTAGCCGTCATCCTGCCGAGCCTGCCACCGGTCTCGGTGTGGCGCGCGCCCAGCGATCCACCCGAGTTCATGTTCGCGTCCGGCTGGTATTACCTCCCCAAGTCGGCGGATATCCTGTTCCAGCAGGTTCTGGTGGCGTCGTTGATTTACACCGCCGCCGAGTTGAAACTCTCCATGCTGGCGATCGCCGTCGGCATGGGGCTGATGTTCGGCGGCTTCCATCTGCTGCTGGCGCTCGACGGCTTTTCACCGCTCTATGTGGCCCGCTTTACCATTGCAGCATCCCTGTTCGGGCTTGTTGTTCCGTACTTGTATCTGCGTCTCAAGCACGGCTTCCGCTGGGCCTATGGGCTGCACTGGTCGTTCTACGCTTTCGACGCGGCCGTCACCCACCTCGTTCTCGCAGTCCCACCCTGGGCGGTCGGCTTCCCAGGTGCGTAACAGAGGGCGCCACCCGCCAACGTTCAAAACGCATCCTGCAAGTGCACCGGCCAGCGCCAGCGGCTGACCACCATGATGTCGCAACGCCAGGAAAGCTGGGCTGAATCGGGCTGCCGGCTGATGAACAACTCGCCCGCAGCCAGAATCCGTCGTTGCGCCGCATAGCTCACGGCATCAACCCCCGAAGCCAGATCGCGGCGTGCCTTGACCTCGACAAAGGCAATCAGGTCGCTCTTGCGTGCCACCAGGTCAATCTCGCCTGCCGGTGTGCGGTAGCGCAGCGCCAGTATCCGGTAGCCCTTGAGCAGCAGGGCAAGGGCCGCCAGCCATTCGGCGCGGCGGCCGATGCGTTCGGAACGCCGTTTTCGAGTGAGCCTGTCGCCCGCGCTCACGCATCACCTTTCGCAGCGAGGTCCTTCATGTCCAGAAGCCGTTGATAGAGATCCTTGCGCGGAAACCCGGTCAGCCGCGCCGCCTCTGTTGCGGCTTTGCCGGCGGGTAGCTCCGCCGCGAGCTTGGCCAGCAGCGCATCGACATCAGTCTCCGAAGGCAACGGCGTCGAACCGGGCCCGATCACCAGCACGATCTCGCCGCGCACATTCTCGTCTTCATACTGTGTGGCAAGCTCGCCCAGCGTGCCGCGCCGTATCTCCTCGTAGGCCTTGGTCAGTTCCCGGCAGACGGCGGCCGGCCGGTCCGTTCCGAGGACATCGGCCGCGGATTTGAGGCCGGCGGCCAGCCGGTTCGGGCTTTCGAAAAACATCAGCGTCGCAGCCACCGTCTTGAATTCGCCAAGCCGGTCGCGCCGCGCCTTGTCCTTGGATGGCAGAAACCCTGCAAACAGGAACGCGTCGCTGGGCAGGCCTGAAGCCACAAGCGCTGCCATCGGCGCCGAAGCGCCGGGGATCGGGATCACCGGCACGCCGGCTTCGATTGCAGTTTGCGACAGCCGGTAGCCGGGGTCGGAAATCAGCGGCGTACCGGCGTCCGATATCAGCGCCACGCTCTTTCCCGCATCAAGAGCGGCCATCAGTTTCGGCCCGACGCGCTCCGCATTGTGCTCGTGATAAGCGTAAGGCCGGGTGGTGATGCCGAAGCGATCAAGCAGCACCCGGCTGACGCGCGTGTCCTCGCAGGCAATGATGTCGGCGCCGGCGAGCGTTTCCAGCGCGCGGATGCTGATGTCACCGAGATTGCCGATCGGGGTGGCTACCAGATAAAGTCCCGGCGACAGCGGCCGGGCGGCCACCTCATGCGTGCCGATGCGGAACAGCCGCTCAGGCTGCGCAGCCGGATCACTGGCCTTGCGGGCGTCTGTTTCGGCTCGGGTTTGTGAGTGCTTGCGTGTCATCTTCGCTCCGCCGCCATCTGAATTTCGTGGATGCGGGCCAGCCGGTATCCGGGTTCGAGCGTGCCCTTACGGGATAGGCCGGAACGGGGCAAAAAACAACGGCAAGATGTCAGGTGTCAGGCGGAGATGGCCTCGGAGTCTGGCCGCAAGCGGGCAATCCTGTTCACCATCTCGGGAATCAGCAAGGCCGGTGCCGGTCTCGCGAAATAGAAGCCCTGAACAGAATCGCACCCCATGTCGCAGGCCACGTTGACCTCCTCGAGGGTTTCCGTTCCCTCCACTACCAGATTGAAGCCGAGGCCGCGGCCAAGTTCGAGCACGCCGCGCAGGACCCGCTGCTTGCGGTGATCGGTATCGACGTCGGAAACGAAGCTTCGGTCGATTTTCAACTGGTCGAACGGCAGCCGGTTGAGATAGCCCAGCGATGAATACCCGGAGCCGAAATCATCAAGCGACAGCGAGACGCCCAGCGCCCGGATGGCGGAAAGCACCGCTGCAATGCGATGTTCGCTGTGATCGACGAACACGCTTTCGGTGATCTCGATGCAGAGATCGCGGCCCGACAGGCCATGGCGCTCGAGCGTCTCTTTGACCAGACCGACGAAATTGCTCTGCCAAAGCTGGATCGGCGAAACATTGACGGAAATATGTTTGAACTCGAACTGCATCCGGCGCCATTTCGCCGCCTGCTCGCAGGCGAGATCGAGTATCAGTGTTCCCAGTTCGACAATCTGTCCGCTGGCTTCGGCTACCGGAATGAACCGGGCAGGCGAAATCGGCCCTTCGTTCGAATGGGTCCACCGTGCCAGGACCTCAAGGCCGGTCAACGCACGTGTCGATGGGTTGATTTGCGGCTGGAAGTAGATCTCGATTTCGCGCGCTGCAATTGCTGATCGCAGCAGTCGTTCCATCTGTATCTGTTCCTGGAACGCGTCGTTGAGATCAGATGTGAAGAACACTGCTTGATCACCGCCGCTGGCCTTGGCCTTGCGAAGCGCCAATTCGGCGTTCCGGTTGGCTTGATCTGCGTCCTCGGCGTCCTGATGCAAAACCACGATACCGGCAGAGCCGGTTATGTGGATTTCTCCGGCGGGCAGGTGGTGTGGCTGCCGCCAGCCATCGAGCAGCCTTTCGGTGAGTGCGCAGGCCCGCGAGGCCGAGTTGTCGCCACCGATCAGAATCACGAAATGGTCCGATGTCAGCCGTGCGGCCTGCGCATCCGAGCCAAATATATCCACGATCTGCAAGGCGGCCAGTTTGAGCAGATCATCGCCGGTAGCTTGTCCGTAGGCATCGTTGATCTGCTTGAAATTGTCGATATCGAGATGCACCAACGCCCACTTGCCGGCTCCGGAGAGGCACTCGTGCAGCGCCGATTCGAGATCGTTGAGATGTCGGCATCGATTGCTCAGCCCGGTCAATTCATCGCTGTAGGCCAGCCGTGCAAGCTTGCCTTGCAGGGTCACAACCCGGTCGAGCCCCTGCGCCAGAGCGCCGACTTCGTCGTTTCGCTCCATGTAGGGCACCGAGCCGGATGGTTTGGCAGCGGCCAGATCGTCGGCGAGTTTGGCCAGCACCCGCAGTGGCTTCAATTCGGTGCTCATGAAGCAGGCACCCAGTGCGGCGACCAGCACCAGCACGAGCCCGGCGGCGATCAGAACCTGCGTGCGCAACTCGTCGCGCGCGGCAATCAGGTCGTCCACCCAGCCGACATCGACAGCCAGAGCTCCCGCGACCGCGCCGAGCGATGTCTGGATCGGCGTCAGATATGCCAGCCGCATCCGCCCCATCACCGGCACCTCGCCGAGGTGGGGCCGGTTGTTGATCAGGTTCTCGTATGCCGGATGCCCGGCTTTGATCGACATCGGCGGGGGCATCGAACCGTCAGGCTTGCGAAAGGTGGTGGCGAAGCGATCAAAAGCCTCGGTTTCCGTATTCAACCTGAACAGGTTGGCTGCGCCCTGGTTTATCTGGCCGATGTCTTTCAGCAGCGCGTCATGCTGGCTTCGGAAAGACAGCGAAACATCGGCCGTGTCGCCCTTCAGCCGAAGCGCCAGCGGGGCGCCATCCGGGGCATGGATGGTCAGGAATTCGCTGCCGAGATTTTCAGTAAAAAGCGCGGCCGCCGTGCGCGCCGCCCGGTCGATGCGCACTGAAGAATCGGCTGCCGTCACCTGGTAGAGTTTGACGTATCCAAGAGTAGCGGTGATCAGAATCGAGATCGAGACAATGACGACCAGTCGCGTTGTTATTCTGCCGGTTATGCTGTTGAGCAGCCGAAGAGCTCTGAGCATTCGTCATTACTCCCACGTGTTGGTGGTCCTTTATGACAAACGAATATTAGACAAAAATTAAGATGAGGCGGATTTTTTCTTGCATCAATTATTAACCATGCAGTCCCGTATCCACCATATCGACTTGTGGGAATGAAGAAGCGTCCCGGATCACGGAGTAACGCGGAAAAAGATTTGTTCAACCACAGGTCGTTGCGTCACTCCGCACCTAAAAGGTTGCATATTGGAGGAGCTGCTGCTCAGGTTTGCACAACCAACCGGCGCATCACGGATCTCCTGAAACCCAAATTTAACAAAATACAAGTACAGTCAAAACAATATCGCAAACAATATCTTGTGGCACCAGCATGATGGCGGCTCAGTTTTGATAAGAAAAATACTTGACCGCATTTACCGTATCATGTCGGTTCCCTCGGAAGATGGCGATCTGCTCCGGGCCCAGTTTGAGGTTGTCTCAAACCAGGTTCCATTGATGTACAGTATTGTGCTCATCAATGCCTGGGCGCTCTCAATCACCTTCCTGTCGACTGCGCCACTGTGGCTTTCGCTCTACATTCCCATGGGGTTTACCGCCATATGTGGTGCCCGCCTTGTCGGTTGGTGGCGGTTGCGGCATGTGGTTCCAACTGTCAAATATGCGCATCGAGCACTGACACTTACCACCCGGCTTGCATTCCTGCTCACCGTGTTGATGACCGTTTGGGCGCTGTCGCTATTTCCCTATGGCGATCCTTATATGCAGGGGTCGATTGCCTTTTTCATCGCCATCACCGGCCTCGGCGTCATCAATTGTCTGCAGCAATTGCGATCAGCAACCATCATGGTCGCAATCGTCGTCAATTGCATTTTCGTGGCCTATTTCTGCATCGCCGACATCACCGCGTTCATGGGCATGGCAATCAATCTGGTGCTGGTTTCAGTCGCCTTGCTGCTGGTGATGGCTGTTCAGTTCCGGCATTTCGCCGGGGCAGTCAGCGTCCGCGCCGAACTGGAAGCGATCAGCAGGGAAAATGCCCGGCTGGCCAATCTCGACAGCCTGACCGAGCTTGCCAACCGTCGCGAATTCTTTGCCCGCCTCGAAGGCTTGTTTGACAAACTCGAGGGCAAACGTCTCGCTGTCGGCGTCATCGACCTTGACGGCTTCAAACCTGTCAATGATCTGTACGGCCACAAGATCGGCGACAAGCTGCTGGTCGAGGTCGGCAAACGGCTTGCCGATGAGGCAGGAGACGGCAACCATATCGCCCGGCTCGGCGGCGACGAGTTTGCTCTCACCGTCGTCGATTGTCCCGACGATACCCAACTGTTGGCCCTGGGCGAACGGATTTGCGCGGCCCTGCGCACCCCGTTCGTCCTGGCTGAAACCACCGTGCAGATATCCGGATCGATCGGTTTTTCGGTCTATCCGGATACGGCGGGTCATGCGCAGGAACTTTATGAACGGGCCGATTACGCACTTTACTGCAGCAAGCGCACCAGACGCAGCCATCCATTGCTGTTTACCGAACAGCACATGGTCGAGATCGAACAGAACACCCGGATCGAACAGGCGCTGCTTAACGCCGATCTGAATGCCGAATTGACAGTGTTCTATCAGCCGATCATCGCCATCGACACAGGGAAGACCATGGCCTTCGAGGCGCTGGCGCGCTGGACCAGTCCGGTGCTCGGCAATGTGCCGCCGTCCGATTTCATCCCTGTCGCCGAGCGGGCAGGGCTGATCAGCGAAATGACCCGAATCCTGCTCAAAAAGGCTCTGACAACGGCCTCTCATTGGCCTGATAATGTGGGGCTGTCATTCAACCTGTCGGCCCATGACATAAGCTCCTCACAGGCGGTGTCGCTCATTGTCGGCACCATCCTGGCAAGCGGCATCGACCCCAAACGGCTGGATCTGGAACTCACCGAAACCGCTATGCTCCATGATTTCGCCCAGGCCAAAGCGGCCATCGACATGCTCAAATTGCTCGGATGCGGCATTGCTCTCGATGACTTCGGAACGGGCTACTCCAGCCTCAGCCAGTTGCACGCCTTGCCGCTGACCAAGATCAAGATAGATCGCAGCTTCGTCTCCAATCTCGACCGGAATCCCGCCAGCTACAAGATCGTCAAGTCTCTGCTGGCGCTGAGTTCCGACATGGGGCTTGGCTGCGTGGTCGAGGGCGTCGAAACCAAAGAGGAGCTTGCCGCGCTGAATATTCTCGGCGGAAGGCTGGTCCAGGGCTATTTCTATTCGCCCCCGGTGCCTGCCAGCGAGCTTGAACGTTTTCTCCCGCAAACAACCGGTCCAGCCCAGATGGCGGGCTGATCACCGTCCCGCAGGTGACGTGCGATGCAGGGGTTCAGATCGCCAGATCGGCCACTACCGCATCAAGCACCAGCATGCCTTGCGGCGTGCAGCGCAGCCGGTTCGGGCCCATTTCCTCTATCATGCCGTGGTGAACCAGAAAGCCGGTCCGCTCCGGGTCGAGTGCGCGCCCAGACAATTTTTGCCAGCGTGCCAGATCGATGCCCTCGCGCAACCGCAGGCCCATCAAAAGCAGCTCGTCGGCCTGTTCGCACAGCGTGAGTTCGCTGGTCTCGATCATGCCGTGACCGCTTTCCGACACCAGCGACAGCCATTTCTCCGGCGTCCGTTCGGTTGCCGTGGCGATCTTGCCGCCCGAGGTAGACAATCGCCCATGCGCGCCGGGGCCGATGCCCGCGTAATCGCCATAGCGCCAATAGGTCAAATTGTGGCGGCTTTCGGCGCCGGGTCGGGCGTAGTTTGACACTTCGTAAGCAGGCAACCCGTGGCTGGCGCAAACCTGGCCGGTCAGTTCATAAAGTTCGGCCGACAGATCGCCATCCGGCACGATCAGCTTGCCGGCTTTGTGCAGGCCGTAAAACGGCGTGCCTTCCTCGATTGTCAGCTGGTAGAGCGACAGATGATCAGCAGCCAGCGAGATCGCCTCTTCCAGTTCGGCAGCCCAAGCCTCCGGCGTCTGGTCGGGACGGGCGTAGATCAGGTCGAACGACATCCGCGGAAAGATATCCCGCGCCAGCCCGATTGCGGTCAGCGCCTCGGCTCTTCCGTGCAAACGTCCAAGCCGCTTCAGGTCGGGATCATTGAGCGCCTGCACACCCATCGAGACCCGGTTGACGCCGGCGTCGCGATAGCCGCGAAACCGGCCCGCCTCGACGCTTGATGGATTGGCTTCCAGCGTGATTTCAACGCCGTCGGGCACCACCCAGGCTGCACGCACCGCATCGAGAATGGCGCCCACCGTTTCCGGCGCCATTAGCGAGGGTGTGCCACCCCCAAAAAAGATACTGGTGACAACCCGGGGGCCGGACAGCGCCCGCATGGCGGCGATCTCGGCACGAAATGCGGCGATATAGGCGTTCTGGTCAACGCCGCCGTGCCGGACATGGCTGTTGAAATCGCAATAGGGGCATTTGGCTGCGCAGAACGGCCAGTGCAGATAGACCCCGAATCCGGGCTTGCCGGTGTCCGGCGCCAGCGTCGATCCGGAATCCTGCACGGTTGTCGGTAATGGCGAAAGGGGGGGGCTCACGTTGCAGGCACGCCCAGGCACTGTTCGGCAAATAGCTTGAAGGCCCGCGCCCGGTGTGAAAGCGCTTGGCTCTGGCCGGGTTTCCAGCCGTGCTTTTCCTCGGCCGTCATTTCGCCAAAGGTGCGGTCATGGCCGTCGGGCCGGAACATCGGATCATAGCCGAAGCCGGAGGTTCCGCGTGGCGGCCAGACCAGCGTGCCGGGGGCCTCGCCGCGGTAGAAACTGACCTCGCCTTCGGGCGTGGCCAGGCACAGCACGCTGACAAAGCGGCCACTGCGCCCGGCATCGGTGACTATCCCGCGGGCCTGAAGCGCATCTTCCACTTTCTGCATAGCCACCGCAAAGTCGCGCGTGCCATCGGCCATGGTTGCCCAGTCGGCGGTATAGACGCCGGGGGCACCGTCGAGCCCGTCGACCTCCAGCCCGGAATCATCCGACAGCGCGATCTTGCCTGATGCTCGGGCCGAGGCCAGCGCCTTGGTGGCGGCGTTGGCCTCGAAGGTATCGCCGGTCTCTTCGGGTTCGGCCAGGCCAAGCTCCGCGGCCGATGTGACCGAGACGCCAAGCGGGCCGAACAGATCGCGGATCTCGGCGATCTTGCCGGCATTGTGGCTGGCGACCAGAATTTCGCTCAACGGTGCGTGTGCCATTCTCTATTCCCCAGTGTCAGGCGACAGTGGCCTTTTGCAGCGCCACCAGATCGGCGATGCCGGCCTTGGCCAGCGCCATCAACTGATGCAACTGCTCTTCCGAAAAAGGCTCGCCCTCGGCGGTGCCCTGGATCTCGACGATGCCGCCGGACCCGGTCATGACGAAATTGGCGTCGGTCTCGGCCGAAGAATCCTCGAGGTAATCCAGATCCATTACCGGCTGGGCCGCGAAAATGCCGCAGGAAATGGCGGCAACATGGTCCTTGAGCACCCGGTCGACCTTGGCCATGGAGCGTTCTTCCATCCACTTCAGGCAGTCATGCAGCGCAATCCAGGCGCCGGTGATGGCTGCGGTGCGGGTGCCGCCATCGGCCTGGATGACATCGCAATCGACCGTGATCTGACGCTCGCCGAGCGCTTCCAGATCAACTACGGCGCGCAACGAGCGACCGATCAGCCGCTGGATCTCCAGCGTCCGTCCGCCCTGCTTGCCGGAGCTGGCTTCACGGCGCATGCGGTCGCCGGTGGAGCGCGGCAGCATGCCGTACTCGGCAGTCACCCAGCCCTTGCCGCCGTTGCGCAGCCATGGCGGAACCCGCTCTTCGAGGCTCGCGGTGCACAGCACATGGGTGTCGCCGAACTTGACCAGGCAGGAGCCCTCGGCGTGTTTGGATATGCCGCGTTCAAAGCTGACCGCCCGCATCTGATCTGTCTTCCGGCCCGATGGACGCATGATGTCTCTCCTGAATTCGATTTTCCGGGTTCTATCGGTGCAGCCGCCATTATGCAAAACAAAACAGCGTCCGTGCCGGCAAGTGCTCGGTGCCGGAATCGGCCGGCTGTCGGGTATAGGCGGCATGCCCCTTCCGTGTTTGGCCGCATGCCCCTATATTCAAGGTTGGACGGGCGGCATCGACTGCCCCTCGAGGACAAAGCGCATGACCATGATCAGCAAACCTGCATCGGCCGAACTCGCCGGAACGCTCGACGAGCGGTCACGGGAGATTTTCCGCGCCTTGGTGGAAAGCTACATGGAGTCCGGCGACCCGCTCGGCTCGCGCAGCCTGTCGCGGATGTTGCCAATGTCGCTGTCGCCTGCCTCGATCCGCAATGTCATGAGCGATCTTGAGGAACTCGGCCTGATTTACGCGCCACATGTCAGCGCCGGCCGGCTGCCCACTCAGAAAGGCCTGCGGTTTTTTGTCGACGCCTTCATGCAGGTAGGTAATCTGCAACCGGAAATGCGCGAGAACATTGAACGCCAGGTCCGCCCCGAAGATCCCAGCCGGCCGGTCGAGACGCTGTTGACCGAAGCCAGCCAGATGCTTTCGGGCATGACCCGGGGCGCCGGTCTGGTTATCGCTGCCAAGCAGGACACGATCATCCGCCACATCGAATTCATACGGCTCGATCCGGTCCGGGCGCTGGTGGTGCTGGTGGGTGGCAACGACCAGGTCGAAAACCGGGTCATGCAATTGCCGGAGGGCGTGACCGCCGGGCAATTGACCGAAGCCGCCAATTTCCTCAACGCGCATCTTGCCGGCCGCACATTGTCGGAAGTGCGCAGTGAGCTGGAACGGATCTCCGAGGAAGTGCGCAATGAACTCGATGTTCTTTCGCGCGATCTGGTTGAACGTGGTCTCGCCGTCTGGGCAGGCACCGAGGACAAGGGCGCCGCGCGGCTGATCGTGCGCGGCCGCGGCAATTTGCTCGAAGGTCTGACCGCCGGCGATGAGCTTGACCGGTTGCGGATGTTGTTTGACGAGCTTGAGCGCAAGGAAAACCTGGTCGAACTGATGACGCTGGCCGAAGAGGGCCCGGGCGTACGCATTTTCATCGGCTCCGAAAACAAGCTTTTCTCGCTGTCGGGGTCGTCGCTGATCGTCGCGCCCTGGCGCGATGCCGAGGATCGGGTGGTCGGCGCGGTTGGCATCATCGGTCCAACCCGGCTGAATTACGCCCGGATCGTGCCGATGGTCGATTACACCGCGCAACTGGTGTCCAGACTGGTGCGCAACTAGATCTGGCCCAACCGCAGTCAATGCCGCGGTCAAAGCGGCAGTCAATGCTGTGATCACCCCTTCGGGCCTTGATTTTTACTGCCCGAACGTCGATATGCGGTTCAACTCCCCAAGAGAACAATTGTAACGAACAGGACAACCACATGATGAGCGATGAAAGCCAAGGCCGCGAACAGGACAAGCCGGAGGAGGCTGCCGCACCGCAGTCAGCAAACCCCGCCGAGGCGTCTCAGTCCGCCGAGGCTGACTCCATTGAGGTGCTTGTAGCCGAGATCGAGGATCTGAGGGATCAGCGCCTGCGCATGGCCGCCGAGATGGAAAATCTGCGCCGTCGCACCGCCCGCGACGTCAGGGACGCCAAGGTCTATGCGATTTCCGGCTTCGCCCGCGACATGCTTCAGGTTTCCGACAATCTGCAGCGCGCGCTGGCCGCGGTGCCGGAACAGCAGGAAGGTGCGGCCGACAACGGGCTCAGGAGCCTGGTCGAAGGCGTCGAACTGACCGAACGCGCCATGCTCGCTTCGCTTGAGCGCCACGGCGTGCGCAAGCTTGATCCGAAGGGTCAGAAGTTCGATCCGAATTTCCACCAGGCGATGTTCGAGGTCCCCAATACAGAGGTGCCCAACAACACCGTCATCGAGGTGGTGCAGCCCGGCTATGTGATTGCCGACCGGATGCTGCGGCCGGCCATGGTCGGTGTCGCCAAGGGTGGTCCCAAGGACATGGCTCCCGAACCCGGAGCGCCCAATCCGCAAGCCGAAAAAGACGCCTGATCAGGGCCCGGCCGGACGGCGGGGCAGGAGAGACCCATGACCCCGCTTGAAGGCCTTGATTATGCCGGTGTCGCGGTATTTGCCGCCACCGGCGCGCTTGCTGCCTCGCGCAAGCAGCTCGACATGATCGGTTTTGGCTTCCTGGCGGCGGTAACCGGCGTCGGCGGTGGCACCTTCCGCGATCTCATTCTCGGCGAAACCCCGGTGTTCTGGGTGCAGAAACCGGCCTACCTGATCGTCTGTGTCGCCATGGCTGCGCTGGTCTACTTCACAGCCCATCTGGTTGAATCGCGCTATCGCCTTTTGCTCTGGCTTGACGCCATCGGCCTTGCAGCCTTCGCGGTGATGGGAGCGGCCAAGGGGCTGGCACTCACCGGCTCGCCGATCACGGCCATTGTCACCGGCATGATGACGGCGACCTTCGGCGGTATCCTGCGTGACCTGCTGGCTGGCGAACCCTCGGTGTTGATGCGCCCGGAGCTCTATGTTTCCGCGGCGCTGGCCGGTGCCGGCATGTTTGTCGCCGCCAGCCTGTTTGGCGCGCCACTGGTTGTGGCTTCGGCCATCGGCGTGGTCTCGGCCTTTGCCGTGCGCGGTGGGGCGATCCGCTTCGGGTGGGCCTTTTCACCCTACCGGCCGCGGCCAGGCCGTCCGCCCGAAGATGTCATGTAACAAACGCAATTCTACACCACCCCGAGGCGCCGCAGATCCGATTGGATGCGCAAGGCGCGCAGTCTCGCCATGATCAGCGCTGGTTCAGGTTCAGATGAGCCCGGCGTCGTGCGCTGCCTCTGACAGTGAAAGCTGTGGCCGCGGCCCGATCTGCTGAATCACCAGGCCGGCGGCGAGGCTGCCGAGCTTGCCGCAGATCTCAAGTGGCAGGCCGGAGGCATAGCCGTGCAGGAAGCCCGCGGCATAGAGGTCGCCGGCACCGGTGGTGTCGACCACTTCGTCAATGGCGATCGCTGCAATATCTATCCGCTCTTGGCCGGTATTGATGACGGAGCCATGCTCGGAGCGAGTGATAACGGCAAGTTTGCAATCCTTGCCCAACTTCTGGACGGCTGTTTCGAAATCATCGGTTTCGTACAGCGACATGGCCTCATCGGCATTGGCGAACACGATGTCGATCGTGCCCGACCGCATCAGCTCGAGAAACTCCGCGCGGTAGCGGCCGACACAAAACGGATCCGACAGCGTCATCGACATTTCCCGGCCGTGCTTGTGGGCGATCTCGGCGGCGAGCCGGATCGCGTCCTTGGCCCGCGGCGGATCCCACAGGTAGCCCTCGAAATAGGTGACTTTCGCATCGGCGACGACGTCGGCTTCGATGTCTTCCGGGCCAAGCTCGACACAGGCGCCGAGATAGGTGTTCATCGACCGCTCGCCATCAGGCGTGACAAAGATCATCGATCGCGCGGTCGGCGGAGTGCTTTCCAGAGGTCTGGTGGCGAAATGCACGCCCTGGGCGCGGATGTCGTGGCTGTAGATCTTGCCGAGCTGGTCCTCGGCCACCTTGCCGAAATAGGCCGCGCGCCCGCCGAAACTGGCGATCCCCGCAGCAGTGTTGCCGGCGCTGCCGCCCGAAGCTTCGATCGCCGGCCCCATGGCGGCGTACAGCAATTCCGCGCGTTCGGTATCGATCAGGTTCATCGCGCCTTTTATGATCGAATTGTCGACAAGGAATCCCTCGTCGCAGCGGGCGATGATATCGACAATCGCATTGCCGATGCACAAGACATCAAAACGGCTCATAAAGAATCCCTTGTTCCCGCTGCGCCCGGGTGCACAGCCGGGCTTGTTCTACCGACTTTTGTGGGAGAAAAAACCCCGCAAGAAGCAGTCATTGCTCTGTTCGTGAGGTTTTTTCCGATTGTCCGAGACGTTTTTTCAGCTCGTACAGTGCTTCATGGGCCTGGCGCGGCGTCATGTCGTCGGGGTCGATCTCCGCCAGCAAACGGTCCGAATCCGACGGGCCTGCAGCGCTCTTGACCGGCTCGCGGTTGGCCGGCACCGCAAACAGCGGCAGATCATCGACCAGCCGTGCTGCCGGGTTATCCCGTTCGCTGGTCTCGAGCAGCTGCAGCACCTCGCGGGCGCGGGCCACCACCGCATCGGGCAGGCCAGCGAGCCGCGCCACCTGAATGCCATAGGACCGGTCGGCAGCGCCGGGGCCGACCTCGTGCAGGAACACCACCTCACCCTCCCATTCCTTGACCTTCATGGTGGCGTTGGAAAGCCGCGGCAGTTTTTCCGACAACGCGGTCAGCTCGTGAAAATGGGTGGCAAACAGCCCGCGGCAACGGTTTTGAGCATGCAGGTGCTCGACCGCCGCCCAGGCGATCGACAGCCCGTCAAAGGTCGCAGTACCGCGCCCGATCTCGTCGAGAATGACCAGCGAGTGCGGGGTGGCCTGATTGAGAATGGCCGCTGTCTCCACCATCTCGACCATGAAGGTCGAGCGGCCTCGGGCCAGGTCGTCGGACGCGCCAACGCGGGAGAACAACCGGTCGACGACGCCGATATGCGCCGCTCCGGCAGGAACGAAAGAACCCATTTGCGCCATGATCGCAATCAGCGCGTTCTGCCGCAGAAAGGTCGATTTGCCGCCCATGTTCGGCCCGGTCAACAGCCAGATGGCGCCGCCGTCGTGGCTTTCGTCGGGAGGGGAAAGATCGCAATCATTGGCGACAAACGGCTGCGCTGCCTGGCGCCTCAGTGCCTGCTCGACCACCGGGTGGCGGCCGGCGACGATTTCGAATGCCAGGCTGTCGTCGATCCGCGGCCGCGCATAGCCCTGTTCCTGGGCGAGATGCGACAACGCCGCCGTCACGTCAATCACCGACAGCGCGTTGGCGGCGGCCTTGATGCTGTCGGCATTGGCAATTGTCATCCCCAACAGATCCTCGAACGCCGCAAGTTCGATGGTCAGCGCCTCGCCGGCGGCGTTGGCGATACGGGTCTCGAGATCGGAGAGTTCGGTGGTGGTAAAGCGCATGGCGTTGGCCATGGTCTGACGATGGATGAAGCGCGCCTTGGCCGCGTCGCTCTCGGTCAGCGGCCCGGCGTTGAGCGCCGTCACCTCGATGAAGTAGCCCAGCACGTTGTTGTGCTTGATTTTCAGCGATTTGACTCCGGTTTCCTCGGCATAGGAGAGCTGCAGTCCGGCAATCACCCGGCGCGACTGGTCGCGTAGCGCTCTGAGTTCATCGAGTTCAACCGAAAAGCCGGCGCGCACGAAGCCGCCATCGCGTTTCATCAGCGGCAATTCGTCATCAAGTGCCTGCGACAGCCGCGCGGCAATTTCTTCGGGCAGGGCCGCAAGCGTGTCGACGGCCGCGCGCAACTGGGCCGGCGGTTGCTTCGCCTCAAACAGCGCACCAATGTCGCGTGCCGCCGTTACCCCGGCCAGAATGGCGCCGAGATCGCGCGGCCCGCCACGGTTGAGCGCCAGTCGCGACAGTGCGCGCGGCATGTCCGCCACCCCGCGCAGCGCGCCCCGCAGTTTTTCGGAAAGCTGATGCTCCGCGATCAGATAGGAAACCCCGTCAAGCCGGGCGTTGATCTCTGCAGGGTCGGTCAGCGGCGCCATCAGCCATTCGGCGAGCTTGCGGCCGCCGCCGCCGGTCACCGTCCGGTCGATTGCCTTGATCAGGCTGCCCTGGCGCTCGCCCGAGAGCGTGCGCACCAGCTCCAGATTGGCCCGTGTTGCCGGGTCAATGAACAGCCGCGCGCCGTCGCGCTCGTGCTCGGGTCGGCCCAGTGCCGGCCGCTCGGAAATCTGGGTCTTTTCGACATAGGCCACCGCCGCCGCCGCGGCGGCCAGTTCGGCCCGCGAGAAGCTGCCGAAGCCATCAAGCGAGCCGACGTCGAAAAACCGCGCGATACGGCCTTCCGCCGTGGCGCTGTCGAACAGCACGCCAGGCTGCGGCACCGCGACCCGGCCCAATTGGTCGATCAGCGGCCGGATTTCGGGATCGTGAAACACATTGTCCGCCAGGATCAACTCGCGCGGCTCGACCCGGGCGATGTCGGCCAGAAGCCGTACCAGCCGACTTTCGCCGACATGAAAGGCGCCGGTGGAAATGTCGATCCAGGCAAGCCCGAACCGGGCCTCGCCCGGGCCTTTCACCCGCGCCAGCGCCATCAGATAGTTCGATTGTGACGGGTCGAGCAGCTTGTCTTCGGTCAGCGTTCCGGGCGTCACCAGCCGGGTCACATCACGTCGCACCACCGATTTTCCGCCACGTTTTTTAGCCTCCGCCGGGTCTTCCGTCTGTTCGCAGACCGCCACCCGGAACCCCAGCGAGATCAGCTTTTGCAGATAATCGTCGGCGGCATGAACCGGCACGCCGCACATCGGGATATCCCGGCCCAGATGCTGCCCGCGCTTGGTCAGCGTGATGCCGAGCGCCCGCGAGGCGTCCACCGCATCCTCATAAAACAGCTCGTAGAAATCACCCATCCGGTAAAACAGCAGCGAATCCGGATTGGCCGCCTTGATCTCGATGAATTGCTCCATCATCGGTGTCGCCGTGGCGCGGCTTTCCGGCGTGGCAAGTTCAGCGGTGGTCAGGATACTGGAGGTACGTGGATTTTCGGCGTTCAAAGGGGATGCCTGTCTTGGTTTTTCAAGCGTTTGGAATGTAAGCTTCTGCGGATAGTCGGGTTTACAGCCCTGATCAACCACCCTAACGGTGGGAGAGCAGGAAACACAACAGGATGAGGCGCCGTACACAAGGTCGCCCACAATTGGATGGAACGCTATGTCAGGCAAGGACAAGTCAGATCGCTCAATTTCCTCGGTAACCGATCAGGAGGCGCTGGATTTCCACTCCCGTGGCCGCCCCGGAAAACTGGAAATCAATCCGACCAAGCCGATGGCTACCCAGCGGGACCTGTCATTGGCCTATTCGCCCGGTGTCGCTGTTCCGGTCCAGGCAATCGCCGATGACCCATCCCGTGCTTTCGATTACACCGCCAAGGGCAATCTGGTCGCGGTGATTTCCAATGGCACCGCCATTTTGGGAATGGGCAATCTTGGTGCGCTTGCCTCCAAGCCGGTGATGGAAGGCAAGGCGGTGCTGTTCAAGCGCTTTGCCGATGTTGATTCCATCGATCTGGAAGTCGACACCGAAAATGTCGACGAATTCATCAATTGTGTCCGCTACCTCGGCCCCAGCTTTGGAGGCATCAATCTTGAGGACATCAAGGCCCCTGATTGTTTCATCATCGAGCAACGGCTGCGCGAGATCATGGACATCCCGGTGTTCCATGACGATCAGCACGGCACCGCCATTATCGCGGTTGCTGGCCTGATCAATGCGTTGCACCTGACGGGTCGCGATCTCAAGAACACCAGGCTGGTTTGCAATGGCGCTGGCTCTGCAGCTATCGCCTGCGTCGAATTGGTCAAGGCGATGGGGTTTACCCCCCAGAACATCACGCTGTGCGACACCAAGGGCGTGATCTATAAAGGTCGCACCGAAGGTATGAACCAGTGGAAATCCGGTCATGCGATCGAGACCAAAGCGCGCACGCTGGCTGACGCCATGGATGGCGCAGATATTGTCTTGGGTCTCTCCGCCAAAGGTGCATTGACATCAGAGATGGTTGCATCGATGGCGAAAAACCCGATCATTTTTGCCATGGCCAATCCGGATCCGGAAATCACGCCGGAGGAAGTTGCGGCGATCCGCAATGATGCGATCATGGCGACAGGCCGGTCGGACCATCCCAACCAGGTCAACAATGTTCTGTGCTTTCCCTATATCTTCCGTGGCGCGCTCGATGTCCGGGCGTCAACCATCAATGAGGAGATGAAGATCGCCGCCGCCAACGCGCTTGCAGCGCTTGCCCGCGAAGATGTTCCCGACGACGTGGCTGCTGCCTATCAGGGCGTCCGGCCGCGCTTTGGTCCGCAATACATCATTCCGGTGCCGTTCGATCCGCGTTTGATCTCGGCCGTTCCTGTCGCAGTTGCCAAGGCGGCGATGGAGTCGGGCGTGGCGCAAAAACCGATCCTCAACATGGAAGCCTACGCCCAGGAATTGTCCGCCCGGCGTGACCCGATCGCCTCCACCCTGCAAAGGCTCTATGAGCGGGTGCGCCGCCATCCGCGCCGCGTGGTCTTTGCCGAAGGCGAGGAAGAGCAGGTGATGCGCGCCGCCGTTTCCTATGTGAACCAGAAGCTCGGCACCGCCTGTCTGCTCGGACGCGAAGAGCAGATGCGCGAAACCGCCAAACTGGCGGGTATCGATCTCGACCGGGCGGGCATCGAACTGGTCAATGCCCGGGTCTCGCGCCGGGTCGAGGCCTATACCGATTATCTCTATGCGCGGCTGCAGCGCAAAGGCTACCTGCACCGCGATTGCCAGCGGCTGATCAACACCGACCGCAATCATTTCGGCGCCTGCATGGTGGCGCTCGGCGATGCCGATGCGATGGTGACCGGTACCACACGCAACTATTCCACGGCGCTTGAAGACATCCGCCGCTGTGTCGACGTCAAGCCCGGTCACCGGATGATCGGCGTGTCGTTGGCGCTGTGCCGCGGGCGTACCGTATTTGTCGCCGACACCGCCGTCATTGACATGCCCAATTCCGAGGAACTGGCCGACATCGCCGAGGAGGCCGCGGGCATGGCGCGACGTCTCGGCTATGAGCCACGCGTGGCAATGCTGGCCTATTCCACCTTCGGCCACCCGACCGGCGAACGCTCGGAGCGGGTGCGGGACGCGGTCAAGATTCTCGACAAGCGCCGGGTCGATTTTGAATATGATGGCGAGATGGCTGCCGACGTGGCGCTCAACACCAAGGTGCTGGAACAGTATCCGTTCTGCCGGCTCTCGGGCACTGCCAACGTGTTGGTGATGCCGGCGTTTCACTCGGCCTCGATTTCGACCAAGATGCTGCAGGAACTGGGCGGTTCCACGGTCATCGGCCCGTTGCTGGTGGGTCTCGACAAGTCGATCCAGATCGTCTCGATGGGCGCCAAGGATTCCGACATCGTCAACATGGCGGCAATTGCTGCCTACAACGCCTCAAGCTGAGGCGGGAAAACCAGGGCCGGGTGAACTGACCCGGCCAGAAACCTTTACGCCGCAAATCGCGAAGCGTCAGCGCCGTAGTGATTGATGTAGCGGCCGCGGATCTGCTTGACCGGGAGGATCACCAGAATATCGGTGGTGCGAAATTCCCGGTCGATCACCGCTTCATTGGAGACCAGCGCACCGAGCCTCAGGTAGCCTTTGACCAGGGGTGGCATGGCGCCCAGCGCGGCGCGCGGCGTGATTGCTTCCGCCGGCATCATGTCCAGCGATACGCCGCGTCCGGGGATGGCGTTGACTGCCCAATTGTCGCCGGTGGCGGCAGCCTGGTTGAGGAACGATAGTGCCAGCGCATGGGCATGCGGCTTGTCACCGGGGAACGAAGCGCACCCGAACATTGCGTCGATGCCATGGCCAAGTGCATAGGCCCAATTGCCCTGCCACAAGGCTTCCAGCGTGCGGCGGGTGCGGTATTCCTTGAGAACGCAGGAACGGCCAAGCTCGAGAAAGCGCTTTCCGGGATTGCGCCCGACCATGTCGACAACGTCGAATTCACTTTGCGAGTAAAACCCGTCATGACGCTCGGCAACTTCCTGGCGCAGCAACCGGTAGGTGCCGACTATCTGGTCTTCGGCGGTGCCGGGCAACGCGGTGTCAAGCACCAGCAGGTGATCGCAATATCTGTCGACAGAATCGAAATCACGTTTGGCACGCACCGCCTCGGCGGGCAGTTGCGCGCCCATTTCCTCGGCAAATACACGGTAGCGCAGGCGCTGTGCGGCTTCAATTTCGGCGCCGGTGGCCGCCAGACGCACTTCCAGCGAACCAATACGGCCGAGCACCTGATTGGCCGGTTGGCTCTTGGTCAATGGTATGTGGAAAGGGGTGGACAGGGGCTGTTGCACGTGGGTTTCCATGAGTCTTCTCCCGCTGATGGACAGAACGGGTTCAACCATGATTCTGCGACATCCGGGTGACATTTGCCATCCCGGTTGTGGCCATTTCTGGGTAATATTGTGGCTGCCCCTCCACAGGTCGATCCAACCCCCTAAAACGGTGGGGGGAGGGTGCCGATGCCGGCGCCCGGACATAGTACCAGGTGGCCGCCTCTTCCCCCGCCATTTCCGTCCTTGCGGGCCGATCAGCCGGCGGCGCGTTGCCGTTTGCGCGCGGTGACTGCTGCAAGCGAGACCAGCCACTCCGGATCGACCGGTTTTTCCGCATGCCCGTCTGCGCCTGCTGCCAGCAGATCGTCGCGGGTCGATGCCTGTCCATCCGCCGACAGCACGATAATCGGCAGCCGCGCGAGATGGTTTACATCCTCCTCGCCGCGGATTCTCAGGATTGCGCTGCGGCCATCGATCTCGGGCATCGACAGATCGGTGATGACCAGGTCGTATCCGGCCACCCCGCCCGGCCGCTCCATTGCCTGGTCGATCAGCTTGCGGCCATTGTCGACCACCGTTACCCGGTGTCCCTGGCGTGCCAGGATGGTGCGCACCATCAGCGCGTTGACCGGATCGTCTTCAGCCAGAAGAATATCGAGCGTCGGATGCTCGGAGCTGCGCTCCAGCACCGGCGATCGCGGCTTGCTGGCCAGCCTGTCGCGGTCGTCGCGGTCGTCGCGGCGGGTCAGCACATTGATCAGCGAGGTGCGGCGCACCGGTCGCACCAGCCATGCGTCAGCTCCGTGGGCGCCGTGCCCTTCGAGGTCGCGGCTGTCTTCGGGTGCAATGACCAGCGTCCGCGCCACCGTGTCGGGCAGGACGGTGGGGGCCGCCGCCAGCAGATTGTCGGCGTGCTCGGCGATGCGTCGGTCAACCACGATGTCGCTCAGGACGGCGCCCGAGCAGTTGAGCCGGGTCAGCGCCGCGATGATTGTTTCCGCGTCATCGGCCGCCTCGGCATGGCCGCCCAGATCGCGGATGCTCCACAGCATCGCCGTCGATACTGGTCCGCACGGAGCGATCACCAGCACAGCGCGGTCGGAAAGCGGCCCGCGCTGCATCACCGGTGTGTCAGCTGGCTCGAAATCCTGCAGCGGAACTGTGAAATGGAAAGCGCTGCCCCGGTCCGGCTTGGAAATGACGCCGATTTCGCCGCCCAGCGCCTCGACGATCCGTGCCGAGATCGACAGGCCCAGGCCGGCGCCGCCATGCTTGCGTGTGGGGCCGTTGTCGGCACGCTCGAATTCGCCGAAAATACGGGCCTTGTCTTCGTCTTTTAATCCCGGCCCGGTGTCGGAAACGATAAAGTTGAGCTTGTTGTTCTCGAGCGCCACCTCCACCAGCACGCCGCCGGCCTCGGTGAACTTGATGGCGTTGCCCACCAGGTTGAACAGCACCTGGCGCAACCTTCCGATATCGGAGGTAATGCGTTGCGGGACGTCGGGGGCAATGTGCACGGCGATTTCGATGTCTTTTTCATGGGCGCGCGATGCCATCAGCTCGCACACCCCGTGCACCAGCTCTTCGAGGTTGCCCTCTTCGTGGCGCAGGTTGAGCCGCCCCGCCTCGATCGACGTGACGTCGAGCAGATCCTCGATCAGCGACAATAGCGCCTGGCCGGATTCGCGCGCGGTCTTGAGATAGCTCGCCTGCTCGGGCGTTGTTTCGGTCTGCTCGAGAAGATGGTTCATGCCCAGGATGCCATTGAGCGGAGTGCGGATTTCATGGCTGACGGCCGCCAGAAAACGGGTCTTGGCGTGGCTGGCGGCTTCAGCCTTCTCCCGCGCCTCGACCAGTTCGGCTTCGGCCCGACGAGTCGCGGTGATGTTGCGGCCGATGCAATGGACCAGCAATTGCCCGGTCGCCGGATCGCGTGCAGCCTTCTCGTGCCAGGTCCAGATGGTCTGGTCCGGGCCTTCACCGAGCGTGAGTTCGCGAACGCCATTGTCGTCGTGGCTTGCGGGTCTGATTCCGGCCATTTCCAGCGTCAGGCCGATTGGCTTGTCACAGCCGGTGATCTTGCTGAAAGTTTCGTTGGCATAGATGATGCGGCCGTCGAGATTGCAAGCCGACACCATGTCGCCAAGCGTATCAAACACCGCCGTGAGCTGGCCCGAAAACTCGCCCAACTCCCAGGACCGGTCGAACTTCTGCTCGGACTGGATGCCCGTCCCGGCCGATGCCGGGGCTGGAGCAAGCTCCTGACTTTCGGACTTTCGTTTCAGTAACGGCAGCGCGGCAAACACCGCGATCCCCGCCACCGAGGCAAGCAGCACCAAAGGTGCGTTGAACATCACCGAGATGGCGGCTGCCGTCAATGCTGCCGAGGCGGCAAGCAGTGGGCGTGCCGCGGAGCCGTCAGTGGTTCCGGCATTGGCGGTAGGTGCGCCGGAGACCGGGTAACGGATCGCCGGGTTACTTGCTCGGGTGTCCGGCAAAGCCTCAGCCTGCTGATTCAGGGCCAGACTGAGGGCTTCTTGGAGTCGGCTTGGTTCTGTGCTCATGGTCCCATTGATACACGGGTCCGGTGAGCAAAGTTTTCAGCAAAAGGATCGAATTTTACCGATCCCGCACTTTACTGCTTCATATTGACAACCACGCGGCCGCGCACCTTGCCATCGATGATGGCGTGGGCGGCGTCGATGATGCCGTCAAAGCCGATTTCGGTCGACAACGCTTCCAGCTTGGAGATGTCGAGATCGTTGACAAGCCGGCCCCATGCTTCCTGCCGCAGCGCCAGCGGCGCCATCACTGAATCGATGCCCAGCAGCGAGACCCCGCGCAGGATGAATGGTGCGACCGAGCCCGGCAGGTCCATGCCCTGCGCCAGGCCACAGGCCGTCACCGCGCCGCCATAGGAGGTCATCGATAGCACATTGGCCAACGTGTGGCTGCCGACCGCGTCGATGCCGCCGATCCAGCGTTCCTTGTTGAGCGGCTTGGCCGGTCCCGACAGCTCGTCGCGGTGGATTACTTCGGACGCGCCCAGTTGCTTGAGGAACTCGCCTTCCTCGGGGCGGCCGGTCGAGGCAATCACCTCGTAGCCGAGCTTGCCCAGCACCGCGATGGCCACCGTGCCGACACCGCCATTGGCGCCGGTAACGACCACTAGTCCGCGCGTCGGATCAATGCTGTGCCGTTCCAGCGCCATCACGGACAGCATGGCCGTGTAGCCGGCCGTGCCGATTGCCATCGCCGAACGGCCATCCATGCCCTCGGGCATCGGAATCAGCCAGTCGCCGTTGAGCCGGGCATAGGTGGCATAGGCGCCGGTATGGACCTCGCCGACGCCAAAGCCGTTGAGGATCACCTTGTCGCCCGGGCTGAAGCGCGGATTTTCAGAACTGACCACCGTGCCGGCGCAATCGATCCCCGGGATCATTGGCCAGCGCCGCACCACCGGTCCCTTGCCGGTAATTGCCAGGCCGTCCTTGTAGTTGACGGTGGTCCATTCCACCTCGACCACGACGTCGCCTTCCATCAGGTCATCAAGACCGAGTTCGGCGACATTGACCGACAATACCTTGTTTTCGTCACGGGTGAGCAGGATACCCTTGAAACGGTCTTGCATGAAAACTCCTCATAAGCTGTTGGGCGCAGACTGGCCTGCGATCGGGTGAAGATCAAGAGCGATGAAAGCCCGATGGCCTATGCTCTGGTCTTGCGTTCGCGGACGGTGGCGATCACTTCGTCGAGCACGATCAGCCCGGCGCCGACCGATATGAAACTGTCGGCCAGGTTGAACACCGCGAACGACCAGTTCTCAGTGTAAAACAGAATATAGTCGACCACATGGCCATAGACCGCGCGGTCGATCAGATTGCCGATTGCTCCGCCAATGATCAACGCGTAGCCGAGATGGGCGATCGAGCGCTCCGGCGGCGTGCGCCACCACAAGATCACGACAAAAACCGCGACAAGCGCAGTCACCCCCAGCAGCGCTACATCCGGCAGGCTCTTGAGCAATGAAAAGGCGATGCCCTCGTTCCAGGTTCGGTAGAGCGCCAGCATCGGCGCCACCGGTATCAGCTCGTTGAACGGCAGCCGTGTTTCCACCAGCCATTTTACGACCTGGTCGAAAGCCACGGTGCTTGTGACCATGGCCAGCATCGGGCCGGCGCGGCTCAGGCGGGAAATGCTCACGGGGTCACGTCTCCAAGATCAAGCAGGTGCCGCCGGGCCTCGAACAGCATCACCCCGGTGGCAATCGCCAGGTTGAGTGAATCGGCGCGCCCGGTCTGCGGGATACGGGCCAGCTTGCTGCAGGCCGAAGCCAGGCTGTCGGGCAGACCTGCCTGCTCGTTGCCCATCAGCAACACCACGGCACGGTTCATGTAATCAATCGAGCGGTAGTCGACGCTGCCCTTGAGGTGGCTGCCAACCAGCAACGCCTTTGACTTGGCCGACCAGCTCAAGAATTCCGCCTCGGACGTGCGCACCAGCGGCATCGCGAAGATCGAGCCCATGGTGGCGCGCACGGTTTCGGTCGAGAACGGATCGACCGTCTCGCCGATCAGAATAACGCCCGAAGCACCAGCGGCATCGGCAGTGCGGATGATGGTGCCGAGATTGCCCGGGTCGCGCACCCGGTCAAGCGCGATCCAGGTCTCGCCGGCTTTGGGCGCAATCTCTGAAAGTGGTGTCAGTTTCTGCTCGAACACGGCAATCACCGCTTGCGGATTGTCGCGCCGGGTAATCGCGGTGAGCACCTTGTCGCTGACTTCCAGAACCAGCCCGCCACGCGCCACGGTCAGCGCCGCAATCCTTTCGACCTGCTCGGTGCTGGTGCGCGCCTTGGCGTAGATCAGCGTTTGGATGTTCCAGCCGAGATCAATCGCGTCGATCACCAGCTTCAGTCCTTCGGCGAGAAAGGTGCCGGTCTCGTCGCGGTGCTTTTTCATCGACAGCGCGCGGATGTCCTTGATCACCGGATTGGACAGGCTGGTGATTTCCTTGACCAGGCCTACCCGTGGCGTGCTTCCGGAAGCGTTCGGATCTCTCATTGCGGCAGCCACCTTGAATAAAGCGATGTCGACAGCGCCCGGCAATCGTCCACGCCGGTCTTGCCGCTCTCGCGGATGATCAGTTCGCCCGATTCCACCACCCCGCCGGCGCCGCGCATGGTCTCGCGCATCAGCTCGTGAATGGCATAGAACGACGCCCGGATGGAATAGGCGGTCAGTACCAGCCCGACCGGCTTCTGGCTCAGCAGTTCGCGGCAGATGTCGAGCATCAACGGCAGATGCTCGAACAATTGCCAGACCTCGCCATTCGGGCCGCGGCCGAATTTCGGCGGGTCGGTGAGGATAATATCGTAGCGGCTGCCGCGGCGTTCCTCGCGGGCGATGAATTTCATCGCGTCCTCGCAGATCCAGCGGATCGGCTTGGTATCGAGCCCGGCCAATGCCTGGTTTTTACGGGCCCAGCCGATGGCCTTTTTCGACGCGTCGACATGGGTAACCTCCGCGCCCGCCTTGGCCGCCACCAGCGATGCGACGCCGGTATAGCCAAACAGGTTGAGCACTTTCAGCGGCCGGTTCGCGTTGGCGATCTTCTCGGCCATCCAGCGCCAATGGGCGATCTGTTCGGGAAACACCCCGACATGGCGGAACGAGGTCAGTCGGCCGTAAAAGTCGACGCCGAGCAATTGCATCGGCCAGCTCTCGCCAAGCGGTGCATGGGGAAACGCCCAGCGGCCGATGCCGTCTTCGTCGGTGTCGCCGGTAAACAGCGCATCGGCCTTGTTCCATTCGGCATCGGAAAGCCCGCGCGCCCACAGCGCCTGGGCTTCCGGACGAACGATCCGCACAGTGCCGTATTGTTCGAGCTTTTCGCCCTCGCCGGCCTCGTTCTGGCCGGTATCGATCAGCCGGTAGCCATCCTCGTCGCCGATCTCCAGGATCAATGGCGCCACTTGCCGGGGCAGATTGCCGCTGCGCTTGTTGAGCGGGCGGATCGGCGCGGATGGTGCCGACTGGTTGCGCTTGTCAGTGGCGGCCTGTGCTTCAGCCGCCAGTCGTTCCGAGGGACGCTTGCCCTTCACCTGTCTGGACGCTGCATCAGGCCCACGTTTGGGCTTGTCGTGAAACTGCTTTTCCTCGGGCTTCGGACCATGGCCCGGCTTGCCGCGCGGTTTGGCTGGCGGGCGCGCCTGTTCCGGCCCTTGCCCGGACTTGCCGCCGGGGCCTCGCCGGGCCTGTTGATTGCGCTTGTCCGCCACGCTGAAGCCGTCCCGTCAGTCTGGAGCCCGTTCCGCATACTAAGTGCCGCCGAACTCGTGGTTTCGTATGGTGTGGACATAGCAATCCGATATGCCCTTGGCAAAGCCGTTTTCGATTTGCATAGATAGCGCGGCAATCACGGAGGAACATGTCTGATGGAAATGAACGGCGAAGAGCGCATCGCGGCACCCCGCCAGATGGTCTGGGAAGCACTCAATGATCCCGATGTTCTGCGCGAATGCATTCCGGGATGCCAGTCGCTGGAAAAAAGCTCCGACACAGAGATGTCGGCCACCGTCAAGATCAAGATCGGTCCGGTATCGGCGACCTTCAAGGGCGAGGTGACGCTGGAAAACATCAACGCGCCGGAGAGTTACACGATTGCTGGCGAAGGCAAGGGCGGCATCGCCGGCTTCGCCAATGGCGGCGCCGATGTGAAGCTCGCCGAGGACGGTGCGGAAACCGTGCTCAGCTACGCCGTCAAGGCCCAGGTCGGCGGCAAGCTGGCCCAGCTCGGCTCTAGGCTGATCGATTCAACCTCGAAAAAGCTCGCCGGCCAGTTTTTCACCAAGTTCAACGAGGTGGTCAGCGCCAAGGCTGCCGGGGTTTAGCGTAGGCTGCCGGGAAACAGGTAATTGTTGCCGCGGCTAGATTTCAGACTGAATGATGTCCCTGATTTTGACCGCTTTCTCGAAGTGGTCGAGCTTGTGCGTTGCTATCCACCAGGTTGCGGCTTCCATAAGCAGTTCCGGCGTGTCGTTTTTGTTCGAGAAAAAGGCATAAAATGACAAGCCGACCCCATCGCCCTTCCGAGCAATCTTTTCATCGCAAACCGCAATGGCTTTGTGTTGCAGTGACGCTCGCATGCCGTCCTCACCTTCCAAGGCATTCTTACGGCATGCCCCCAGGACAATAGCTGTCAGCAGTCATCTCGATCACTCGGATGGCGTCACGTTACGCGCTTTCAGGCGGCGGTGCGCTTGTCGTCGATCGGCAGGGCCGCCGCGATCTGCTTGGCTTTTGCCTTTTCGCGGTCGGCCTCGGTATGCCATTTGACCGCTTCACTGGCGTTGACGCGCGCCTGCTTGCGATGCTTGCCCTGCTTGAACCAGGTGGCGAGCGAGCCGAGAATCATGCCGACGATCAGCGCCACGAACAGAAATACGAAGAACGGTGCGGTCAGCGATAATACTTGGTCTTCCGGCTGGAACGGATTGAGTGCCAGCGTTACCGCCGTGCGGTTTGCTACCGACAGCATGATGAGGACAATCGCCAGCGGGACGAAAATCACCAGTGCGATGATGCGTTTGATCATGGTCAGGTCCGTTCTCTTTCATGGCGCGACGATCGATGTCTCTCACCGATCATGTGGGGTGCCGCACCGTCGTGGTCAATCCTGACTTTCGGGATTGAGCCGTTCGCGCAGTTCCTTGCCGGTCTTGAAGAACGGCACCCATTTTTCCTCGACAAACACCGGATCGCCGGTGCGCGGGTTGCGGCCTGAACGAGGCGGACGGTTTTTCACCGAAAACGCCCCGAAACCGCGTAGTTCGACCCGGTTGCCCTGGGACAACGCATCAGTGATCTCGTCAAGCACCGAGTTGACGATGTTTTCGACATCGCGGTGATAGAGATGCGGATTGCGTGCTGCAACCGCCTGCACCAGTTCCGATTTTATCATGTGATCTCCCCTAGTTATCCCGCGCGGGCTGCCCGCCAACCTGCCAAACAGACACCAGACCGTCAAGGAACAACTTGCCGCCCGACAGTCGGTCAATCTCGTCGGAAACCCGTCCCGGCATACCCAGATAGCGCTCGACAAAGCTGCTTGCCTGTAATTTCAGCAGTCCGTCGGTTGAGCTGCGGTCAGGCTCCCATTTGACGATTTTCAGTGTTTCGTCGATGCCGCGGCCCTTCAGATAGGCGCGGATTTCGTCCTCGCCGCCAAGCGCGTCGACCAGTCCGTTCTCAAGCCCCTGCCGGCCGGTGAAGATCGAGCCGTCGGCGAGAGCCAGTACCTGAGCGCGGTCTATTTGCCGCCTTTCGGCAACCAGATCGACAAACCAGTCGTAACTGTCGAGCACCATCGACCGGATCATCGCCTTTGCCTCTTCGCTGGCGTCGTGGAAGGGAGACGGTTCGGCCTTCAACGGCGAGGATTTGATGTCTTCAATCCTGACACCGATTTTTTCGAGCAGTTCGCCAGCCTGGGCGTACTGGAAGATCACCCCGATAGAGCCGACGATCGAGCTTTCCCCAGCGACAATGTGATCGGTCGAGGCGGCAATCATGTAGCCGGCAGACGCTGCCAGCGTGCGCACATCAGCAACCACGGGCTTGAGCGCGCTTGCTGCAACCAGCGCCTTGTGCAGCCGCTCGCCGCCATAGGTGGTGCCGCCAGGTGACGAGATGCTGACCACGAGCGCCTTCGTTGCCTTGTTTTTGGCGGCCGCATCGATCAGGTCGAGCAGCGCCTCGTCATCGGTGATCACCCCGGTGATGTCGATTCGGCCGATGTGGTCAGCGCGCGTCTCGGGAAATCCGATATTGACGGCGAGCGCCGCCACCAGGGCGATGGCCGCGACAACGGATAGGATCCGCCAGAAACTGAGTTTACGCCGGATACGGCGGCGATCGGCAAGGATTTCAGGGTCGGTCAAAAATCACGTCTCCGATTGCGTCCGGGATTATGGATCGCGACGACCCGGCCATGCTTTGCCATTATCGTCGCGCCGTGGCAAATTGCATCGACTGCTTCGCAATATAACCATATTGGGATGCGAGGCCGCCTGCAACAGCCACTTGGCGCGGATAAGCGGGTCGGTGCTGGCAGCCCATGAGACCGCGGGAACCAATGGCAACATCACCAGTTTCAGACATTCCCGTGGCAGGTACCTATGCTGGGCGCTCGCACGTTGAATACCGGCGCGCCTCGATCCATTCGCGCCGCGTGCGGATACTCAAAATCCTTCTGCCGCTTGCCTCGGCCCTGGTCGTGCTGGCCTTTATCGCCGTTTCCTGGGTGGACGGGTTGGTGCCAGAGGGTGTCGAGATTGAATCGGTGAAGGTGCGCGACGGCAAACTGGTGATGCAAAGCCCGGTGATGAGCGGCCAGACGTCCGATGGACGGCCCTACCGGATACAGGCGCTGCGGGCGATCCAGGATCTCGCCACCCCCAATGTGGTTCTGCTCGAGGAGATCGTCGCTGATCTGCCCGCCGCCGACGGCAAGAATGCGACGCTTGAGGCAATCAGCGGCAGCTATGATCGCACCGCACAAAAACTCCGTTTCGATCAGCCTTTCACAGTGACTGACGAGTCCGGTTTTTCCGCGCAGATGAACTCTGCCAGCATTGACATGGGAAGCAACGAAATGAGTACGTCCGACCCGGTTTCAATCCGTTCCGGAGAGGCATCGGTTGTTGCGCAATCCATGAATATACAGGATAACGGCCGCGTCATTGTCTTCGAGGACAAGGTCCGAATGACCATCAAACCCTCGGCGGTCCGGTCGGGAAATGGAGTGACCAACTGATATGATAGTAAAATCTGGACGTTTGCCGGGGATCGCCGCGATCATTTTGGCCGGCCTGATCATGTCCGCACCCGCCGCCCGTGCACAGCAGGCGGAGCGGATGACCGGGCTTGCGCTGTCCGGCGACGAACCGATCCAGATTGAAAGCGACCTGCTGAAGATCGACGAATCGTCCAGCAAGGCTACTTTTACCGGCAATGTGAAGGTGGTTCAGGGCGAAACCGCCCTGCAGGCAGGCGAAATGATCGTCTATTACAACAAAAGCGAAAGCGGCGGCTCGGTAGCCTCCGGGTCGGCGGATATTCGCGAGATTGAGCTGTTCAAGAAAGTCCTGATCCAGTCCGGCACCCAGACCGCTACGGCGGACGCGGGCACTTTCAACATGGCAGACGAAGTGTTGGTGCTTACCGGTGATAAAGTCGTGCTGACCGACGCCGACAATGTCTTTATTGGCTGCAAGCTGACTGTGCAGATGAAAACCGGCCAGGCCGCGCTCGACAGCTGCGGTGGCCGCGTCATGATCCAGCTCGATCCGAAATCGCGACCCAAAAAGTGATCAAGGCATTATTTTCATCACTGGGCAGCAGGGGTGGCAAGGGCGATTCCGACCCCGCCTTGGCAGGGGCGGTGGGTGGCCGCTATGAAGGCACCCTGATTGCCCGCGATCTGGTCAAGGCCTATAAATCCCGGCGGGTGGTTGATGGCGTGTCGCTTGGTGTTCGCCGCGGCGAAGCTGTCGGCCTGCTTGGCCCCAACGGCGCCGGCAAGACCACCTGCTTCTACATGATCACCGGGCTGGTACCGGTTGATTCCGGCACGATTGAAATCGACGGCAACGATGTCTCCACCCTGCCAATGTACCGTCGCGCCAGGCTTGGCGTCGGTTACCTGCCGCAGGAGGCATCGATTTTCCGAGGTCTCAGTGTCGAGGCAAATATTCGCGCGGTTCTCGAAGTAGTCGAAAAGGACCGCGACAAGCGTGAAGACAAGCTCGACAATCTGCTGTCGGAATTTCACATCTCGCATTTGCGCAAGGCGGCCTCGATTTCACTGTCGGGCGGCGAACGGCGGCGGCTTGAGATCGCCCGCGCGCTGGCGTCGGATCCGACCTTCATGTTGCTTGATGAGCCCTTCGCCGGCGTCGACCCGATCGCCGTTTCCGATATCCAGGACCTGGTCCGGCATCTTACCCGGCGCGGCATCGGAGTCCTGATCACCGATCACAATGTCCGCGAGACGCTCGGGCTGATCGACCGCGCCTACATCATGAATGCGGGCGTTTTGCTGACCCACGGCCGGCCGGCGGAAATTGTCGCCAACGCTGATGTCCGCAGGCTCTATCTGGGCGAGCAATTCTCGTTGTAGGCAGCAGGCCTTTGGTTCTGGGCGAGCGACACAGGGGCTTGCGCGTGCCCTCCGGCTGAGGCGCTGGCCGGTTGTTCTGACGACCGGGAACGCTGCGCCCTTTACCTTGTCGGAAGGCCGCACTTGACCCCAAACGAATAAAAAGCAATTTTCGGGCCAATTGGGCTGGGCAGTGTCATTAAGGACGCGCTCAAGCCGGAGAGGGCGGGCAGCGAGAACGTTGCCGTCGTCCCGGAACCGCCCGAGCGGGAGTGTTGCGTCGTTATGGCCTTGTCTGCCGGTCTTCATTTGCGTCAAAGCCAATCGTTGGTAATGACACCGCAACTGATGCAGTCGATCCGGCTGCTGCAGTTCAGCCATGTCGAGCTGACCCGCTTCATCGAGCAGGAAGTCGAGCGCAATCCGTTGCTTGAACTGGTCGCGCAGGACGCGGATGGGAACGAGTCCGCAGCTTCGTCTGACTCCGAACCCGCCCGTGCGGCCTCCACCGATGGAGACGCCGATGGCCGTACAGATTCAGGTGCCGATGAGACCACCTATGAGGGCGGCGAAGACGGAACCTGGGAAGACCATTCTGGTAAGGCCAGCGAGCGGCTCCGTGACGAAATCGACGTGCGCTACGAGAATGTATTCCCCGACGATCACGCCGCAGAAAGTACCGCCGCGCCGGCATTTGCCGACAACTGGAAATCGATGCCCGGCAGCGACCGTACCCAATCCGGCGAAGGCTACGATCTTGATGATTTCGCGGCCCGGACGCCGACCTTGCGCGATCACGTCACCGAACAGATCGCCTTTGCTTTTGTCGATCCGGCAGATCGGCTGATTGCCATTGAGATCGCTGACCGTCTGGATCCGGCCGGCTATGTGCCGGCCGACCTGACCGAAGCAGTCGAGCGGTTGGGCGCAGATCCGGCCCGGGTCGAGCAGGTGCTGGCCCAGCTTCAGGAATTCGAGCCCGCCGGGTTGTTTGCACGCTCGCTGTCGGAATCGCTGGCGCTGCAACTGCGCCGCAAGGACCGGCTCGACCCGGCAATGGCGGTGCTGGTGGATAACCTCGAATTGCTCGCCCGCCGTGATTTTGCCAGCCTGACCAGGCTGTGCGGCGTCGACGAAGAGGATTTGCTCGAGATGTTGGCGGAAATCCGCGCGCTAGACCCCAAGCCCGGAACCCGGTTCGAGACAGGCGCCAGCGAGATGATCGTGCCTGATGTTTCCGTCCGGCCCGCATCCGATGGCGGCTGGCAGGTCGAACTCAACCCCGATACCTTGCCGCGAGTGCTGGTCAACCAGACCTATTTTGCCACGGTCACCGGCAAGATGCAGAAGAACGCAGCCGGCCAGGAGTTTCTGTCTGAGTGTCTGCAGACAGCCAACTGGCTCGCGCGCTCGCTTGATCAGCGCGCTCGAACGATCATGAAGGTGGCGAGCGAGATCGTCCGCCAGCAGGACGCGTTTCTGCTCAACGGGGTCGATCATTTGCGGCCGCTCAACCTCAAGGCGGTGGCCGACGCCATCGGCATGCATGAATCGACGGTGAGCCGGGTTACGTCGAACAAGTACATGCTCACCCCGCGCGGTGTTTTCGAGCTCAAGTATTTCTTCACGGTGTCGATAGCCTCTGCCGAGGCCGGCGGCGACGCCCATTCCGCCGAATCGGTGCGTCACCGCATCAAGGTGCTGGTTGAGCAGGAAGAGCCTGCCGCAGTGCTTTCCGATGATGACCTGGTAGGATTGCTCAAGCAGTCGGGCGTGGAGATCGCTCGTCGCACCGTGGCCAAGTACCGCGAGGCGATGGCTATTCCGTCTTCTGTCCAGCGCCGGCGCGAAAAACGCGCCCGGGCACGCGCCGCAGCGCTTTGAGGGCCTAAGAGCAATAGCTTGAAAATGCACCTGAATTCCCCAGAAGCCGGGCCGCGCTTGACACTGTGTGCGGTGCGGCGTAGAAGCCGCCCCGCATCGGACGGACAAAGAGTGGCCGTCTGCCAGCCCGGATAAGTCAAGTGAAAAATTGCTTGGAGCAGGGCAAATGACCGCCGTCTGGCGCTTGGATGAGCGCGACGCATGGCCTAGACTGAAACCCCCAAGTGGCAACAAGAAGGGACAATCCATGAGCGTGCGAGTGTCAGGAAAACATATGGAAATCGGCGAGTCCTTCAGGACCCGGATCGAAGACCATGTCACGGGTGCCGTCCGGAAATATTATGATGGCGGCTTTTCCAGCCAGGTCATTGTGGAAAAGTCCGGTTCAAGGTTTCAGGCGGATTGCAAGATTCACCTCGACACCGGTGTGGTGCTGCACGCCACCGGCGAAGCACAGGAACCGCAGCCGGCGTTTGATGCCGCCGCCGAGCGGGTAGAAAAGCGCCTGCGTCGCTACAAGCGGCGTCTCAAGGACCATTATGCCAATGCCCAGCAGAACCAGGCGCAGCTTCATTATGCAGTTGTGGATTCCTCCGGCGACGATGCCGAGGAAGTGCCTGAAGATTACTCCCCGGCGATCATCGCCGAAAGCACCAAGCAGCTTGTAACCATGAGCGTGGCTGATGCGGTGATGGCGCTTGATATGACAGACGATCGGATCTTGATGTTCCGCAATGCGGGCAACGATGCCCTCAATGTGGTCTATCGCCGCAATGACGGCAATATCGGATGGGTTGACGCTGGCGGCGTTAAATCCTGACCGTTATGGCTGTTACAAAGCAGACCATTGGCAGCGCGGAGTTTGAACTTCGCGCCGCCGGTGGTTTTCGCAGAGCCAACCACGAGGCCCGGAAAGCGGGCTTGAAACGAGGATTTTGATATGGCGCTTGCTGATCTGATTGCGCAGAACTCCGTACTGCCCGCGCTCAAGGCAAACTCCAAAAAACAGCTGTTGCAGGAATTGGCGGCCAAAGCCTCGGAAGTCACAGGACTTCCCGAGCGCGAGGTGTTTGACGTCATTCTGCAGCGCGAACGTCTCGGTTCCACCGGTGTTGGCAATGGCATTGCCATCCCTCACGGCAAACTGCCGACGCTGGATCATATTGTCGGCGTGTTTGCCCGGCTCGACCAGCCGGTCGATTTCGAAGCGCTGGACGACCAGCCGGTTGATCTGGTCTTCCTGCTGCTGGCGCCCGAAGGTGCCGGCGCCGACCACCTCAAGGCACTGTCACGGATCGCCCGGGTGATGCGCGACAGTGACATGGTCGCCAAGCTGCGTGCCACCGACAACGCAGCCTCGCTATACGCCTTCCTGACGGAAGAGCGGGCCTCCAACGCCGCCTGAGCGGAATTTCACCAGTTTTTTTCGTGCTGTTGCATCCGGGGCGCCATAGCCCCGGTCGTTGCCGCGGATCAGTGCAGGCTGACGGTTTTCAACTCGTCTTCGGCGGCGCGATAAAACGTGCTCGAACGGTTGTCGGTGAGCAGAATCGGCGTGCCGTCGGCGCCAAACAGCGCCCAGAGCTCAAGTCCCGGGTCAAGCTGCGGGGCCTCGGGGAACCGGGCCGTAACGTCTTCCGAGTTCATCTTGCGGATGTAGCCGACTTTCCCGGCGCCGAGCAGCGCCAGATCCTGGGTAGATAATTGGGATTTTCCTGATTTGGCAATCATAATAATTTCCTCCTGTTCGTGGCAGGAAATGTCCTGTTGGATCGAACCATGATGTTCAGTCTCGAACCGAAATGTTAATTTTTCGAACCATGCGTTCTGGCTCGGGGCGGATCAGGTCTACCGATAGCAGGCCGTTCTTGAGCTCTGCGCTGGTCACCTGCATGCCCTCGGCAAGCACGAACATGCGTTGAAACTGCCGTGCGGCAATGCCCCGGTGCAGATATTCGCGCCCATCGGCATCGGATTGGCGGCCGCGAATGACAAGTTGATTTTCTTCGGTGGTGACGTCGAGATCTTCCTCGCGGAAGCCGGCGACAGCCAGCGTGATCCTCAGCCGTTCGACCTTGGTGCCGTCCGAAGAGGCGCGAATTCGTTCGATGTTGTAGGGCGGATAACCCTCTGACCCCTTGGCGATGCGCTCCAGGGTCTTCTCCATTGTATCAAAGCCCAGCAGCAGCGGGCTTGAAAAAGGCGTCATGCGTGACATGGCTTGTCCTCGTTCTCAAGCGACAGGCGCCGGACCCGCATTCGGCATCCGGCTTGCCCTCAATATGGGAACTTGATTGCCGCAACGCAAGAACCTACCCACGCGGGGTGCGCGGACCAAGGCGACGGCAGCGGTTTCGGGCCACCGCCATGCCATATATGAGGCAATAATCCGCACTCCTGGACATTCTGACGGGTCCTTTAGAGTATGACGTGCTTTATCATCTGCCAAAATCGAATCGCATCACCTCAGGGAGCCGCCATGTCGCCGCGCAAGATCATCATCGACACCGATCCCGGACAGGATGACGCCGCGGCGATCATGCTGGCGCTGGCAAGTTCTGAACTCGAGGTTGTGGGCATTACAGCCGTCGCCGGCAATGTGCCCCTGGCCCGCACCGCGCTTAATGCGCGGATCATCTTGGAGATCTGCGGCCGCGCGGACGTCCCGGTCTTTGCCGGCGCCGAGGCGCCGCTCAAGCGCAAGCTGGTGACTGCTGAACATGTGCACGGCAAGACCGGGCTTGATGGCGTCGAGCTGTTCGACCCGGCCCAGCCGCTGGCGTCCGGGCATGCAGTTGATTTCATCATCGAAACGCTGCGCACCGAACCGGAAAAGAGCGTAACCCTCTGCGCGCTGGGGCCGCTCACCAATATTGCCATGGCTTTTGCCCGTGCTCCTGACATCGCAGCTCGGGCGCGCCAAATCGTGCTGATGGGTGGCGGCTATTTCGAGGGCGGCAACATCACCCCTTCGGCCGAATTCAACATCTATGTCGATCCCGAAGCTGCTGCCGCCGTCTTTGGCGCCGGCGTGTCGATCACCATGATGCCGCTCGATGTCACCCACAAGGTGCTGACCACCCGGGTGCGGGTTGCCAGGCTCAGGGCCAATGGCAACCGCGCCTCACGTGTCATGGCCGACATGCTGGAGTTTTACGAGCGCTTCGACGAGCGCAAATATGGCACCGATGGCGGCCCGCTTCATGATCCGACAGTGATTGCCTGGCTGATCGACCCGGAAATGTTTTCGGGCCGCCACTGCAATGTCGAGATCGAGACCGGATCGGAACTGACCTTGGGCGCCACGGTGGTTGACTGGTGGAATGTCACCGACCGGCCCGACAATGCTTTTGTTGCAGGCGATGTCGACTCCGACCGCTTTTTCGATCTGCTGATCGAGCGCCTCGCCCGGCTTTAAAGCCGGGCCGTGACGTCGCTTGCCAACGGGATCGACGGCTGCGCGCCGGGCTTCAGGCAAGCCAGCGCGCCAGCTACTGCGGCGCGGCGGATGGCTGCGGCAAAGTCCATGCCGGCGTCGAGCCCTTGCGCCAGATAGCCGCAGAATGTGTCGCCCGCGCCAACCGTGTCGACCGGCTTGATTTTGAGTGAAGCCACATGCTCGATTGCGCCGTCTCGGGCCCCGAGGACGCCATCGCCACCCAGCGTGATGATCATGCACTGACCGGTGGCCTTGTGCAGCGCCTCAAGTTCCGCTCTTGCTGCATCAAGCGTTTCCGCCGGTCGGCCCGACAGCCGGGCAAACTCGGTCTCGTTGGCGATGACAATATCGGCAAGTGGCGCCAGCCGCTCGACCGCGTCGGTCAACGGGGCGATGTTGAGAATGCTCTTGATACCGCCCGCGCGCGCAGCCACCAGCGCCGCTTCTATTGCCGCTTGAGGGATTTCCATCTGCAGCAGCAGCGTGTCACCCTCTGCCATGCGCGCCACCGCCTGCTCGGCATCCTCTACCGTGACATGGCCGTTGGCGCCGGGGATGATGACGATCATGTTTTCGCCGTCGCCACCGACCAGGATCATCGCCGTGCCAGTGGGCCCCTCGATGCGGCGAACTGAACTCAGATCAGCGCCAGCCTCGTCAAGCAAGGCGAGCGCCTCGGCGGCAAAGCCATCATCGCCAACCGCCCCGGTCATCTTGACCTGAGCACCGGCGCGTTGTGCGGCCAGCGCCTGGTTGGCACCCTTGCCGCCTTGTGCTGTGGAGAAATCCGTCCCGCTGACGGTTTCGCCCGGTTCGGGCAGACGCGGCGTGGTGGCGATCAGGTCCATGTTGACGGATCCGATGACGGTGATCATGGCGGTTTCCCCCTAGCTTGGTGACTTAACCCGGAAAGGATTGCGCACCGACATTGGTCAGGGCGCCGGCGTCCGGCTGCTTGACCAGGCACAAGGTGCTTTCGTGGCCCTGGATGTAGCAGACCATCGGATAATCAGCGGTGCGCAAGGTCTCGTAAACGTCTCGTGAGACACCTTCCTCGACATAGAACGGGAATTCGCCGGCATCAGGCATGTCCACCCCTTCGGGCCATTCCGGCAATCGGCTGGAACTGGGATTGTCGGCGTAATCGCCAAGCCAGTCACCCAGGGCAATACCCATCGAATCCGCGTCCTCAATGCCATCAAACCCGAATAGGTCTGTGCTGGCGTGAGAAGCGCTCCAGACGACTTCGTCAACGCCGTTGCGCACCACAAGATCAATACTGGCGGCATCGCAGGGGCCGCTGGTTCGCGCTGACGCGACGAGGTCACCCAGCCAGGTCTGTTCCATCGAGACTTCGCACGCTGCGGCCACGGCTGAGGTGGAGGCTGCCAGGGAGAGGCCGAGGGCAGCAGCGAGCATCAGGCCGCCGCTGATCGTTTTGGAAAATGTCGGCAGTAGTGCAGCAGACCGGGATTGAACAGGCATGATATTCCTCTCCGTGCGAACCGTCCGTTCGGACAGTTCGGGGTGCCTCAAATCACACGAGACGCAGAGACCGCGCAACGGAAATCTGTTGTTTCCGGGCAGGCCGCGCCAGAAGACGCCAATTGACGCCGCGGCATTTGAGGTTTTGAAAGCTATTCATCCTCGTCGACAACGCGGAGTTTTAGCGTTGTGGAGCGGGGCTCGAATTTCGGGTTTTGCTGGGTGGTGGGCGCGCTTTCCTGAGCCGGACGGGTGGCAGCTGCTGGTTTGGCGTCATCGGCAATCTGGGCGAACTCGAGCGCCTCGATCTTGGCGCCGCGCTTGCTGAGCTTGTCCGACGAAGTCAGGATCAAATCCACATCTTTCTGCGCCATGGAAAAATGCGCCTGCAGTTTCCGGGTCCGGTCATCAAGCCGCGACAGGTCCTCCATCAACCGCAGCACTTCCCCCTGGATCAGATGCGCCTGTTCGCGCATCCGCGCGTCTTTCAGCAACGCCTGGATCACCTGGATCGACAGCATCAGCAGCGACGGCGAGACGATCACCACCCGCGCGCGCTGTGCCTTGTGCACGATGGCCTCGAAATTCTCGTGGATCTCGGCAAAGATCGATTCCGACGGCACGAACAGAAATGCCGTGTCCTGGGTTTCGCCGGCGAGCAGATATTTTTCCGAGATGTCGCGGATATGGACCTCGATATCGCGGCGGAAGCGCTGTTGTGCAGTCTGGGCGGCCTGCTCGCCGCTGCCTTCGGTTTCCGCCGCGCGCATGGCGTTCCATGCTTCCAGCGGGAATTTGGCGTCGATGACAAGATCCGGTGCGTCATTCGGCATGGCGATGGTGCAATCGGGCCGCATGCCGTTCGACAGGGTCGGCTGAAAGCTGAACGCGCCCATCGGCAACCCGTCCTGGATGATGGTTTCCATCCGCGACTGCCCGAAGGCGCCACGGGTCTGCTTGTTGGACAGGATCGCCTGAAGCCCAACCACATCGCGTGCCAGCGACTGGATGTTGGCCTGTGCGGTATCAATCACCGCCAGCCGCTCCTGCAATTTGCTCAGGTTTTCGTGGGTGGTGCGGGTCTGATCGGTCAGCGTGGTGCCGATGCGCTGGGTCATGCCATCGAGGCGCTGGCCGATCGACTGGTTGAGTTCGGCCTGGCGTGCGCCGAACAATTCGGCCATCGTCCCCATTCGGCCCTGCATTTCCGATTGTGCCTTGAGGATTTCCGCAAGCCGCGCATCGGCCTGGGCGGTGCGCGCAGCGGCAGCCGCGTCAGCTTGCGCGCGCAGCCGGTTGGCACGGGTAAGCGCCAGTGCGAGCCAGCCAAAAAGCAGCAGCAATGCAACGGCAAGGCCGAGTAGCGCCTGCCCGAGCGTCACTGCGGAGCCGCCAAGGTCAAAAAGCCGGGTCGAAAACACGTCGGTGGAGCTATCCATGTCGATGACCTAGCTGATTCTGGCCCAAATGTCAGATCAAAACAGGAACAAGTAGGTCCAGCGGCGATTCAAACTGCCGTGAGCTGCGATTGACGAGACGCCTGTCAGTGACTATTTCAGCGTCATGACCATCAAGCCGATCATCTATTTGCCCGATCCGATCCTGCGCCAGCAAAGCCTGCCGGTGGAACGCGTCGATTCCGAGCTCAAAGGCTTCGTCGAGGATATGCTCGAGACCATGTATGAAGCGCCGGGCATTGGCCTCGCTGCCATTCAGGTCGGGGTGCCGCGGCGGCTGCTGGTAATCGACATCGCCGGCAAGGATGAAGACCCCAATCCGCAGGTGTTCATCAATCCCGAACTCGTCGCCACCGGCGAAGACACCAGTGTCTATGAGGAAGGCTGCCTGTCGATCCCGGATTACTACGCCGATGTCGAGCGGCCCGCATCGGTTACCGTCAAACATCTCGACCGCGATGGCAAACTGCAGACGACCGAGGCCGACGGCCTGCTCGCCACCTGCCTGCAGCACGAGATTGATCACCTCAACGGCGTGTTGTTCATCGACCATATTTCCAAACTTAAGCGCGACATGGTGGTGCGCAAGTTCACCAAGCTCGCCAAAACCCGGGTGACCGCCTGATCTCATTCGGGGGTCGGTTCGGAAACACCCGCGACTTCGACGGACTTGACCTGAGGCTGTAAAACCCGTTTGAACACGGGCGTTGAACACCCTGATAACCGGACGGGCCAATTGCCGATGCGCATCATTTTCATGGGGACGCCCGCTTACGCCGTACCGACGCTGGAAGCGCTTGCCGCGGCAGGACACGAGATCGTTGCGGTCTATTCGCAACCGCCCCGCCCGGCAGGCCGCCGTGGCCTTGATGTGTTGCCCTCGCCGGTGCACGCCGCCGCCGAGCGGCTCGGCATTCCGGTATTTACTCCCAAAAGCCTGAAGGGCGAGGCGGAGCAGCAAGCCTTTGATGCGCTTGACGCCGATGCAGCGGTGGTTGTCGCCTACGGGCTGCTCTTGCCCAAGGCCATTCTCGATGCGCCGCGGCTAGGGGCCTGGAATGGTCACGCCTCGCTGTTGCCTCGCTGGCGCGGCGCAGCGCCGATCCAGCGGGCTATCATGGCCGGCGACAGCGAGACCGGCGTCATGATCATGAAAATGGACGAAGGCCTCGACACCGGCCCGGTGGCGTTGGCAGAAACCATCGCTATTGCCCCCGACATGACCACCGGTGAGTTGCACGACCGGCTCGCCGAAATCACCGCGCGGCTGATGTGCGAGGCAATGCAGCGGCTGGAAACCACCGGCCTGCCGGTTAAGCCCCAGTCCGAGACCGGCGTCAGCTACGCCGCCAAGATCAACAAGGCCGAAACCCGGGTTGATTTCAACCGGCCGGCGCAGGACGTGCACAACCATGTCCGCGGTCTGGCGCCAGCGCCGGGGGCCTGGTTCGAACTCGACGTCGGCGGTCGTGTCGAACGGGTCAAGCTGCTGGCAACCGAGGTTGTTGCCACGCCACTGAAGGACCCTGCGTCGGCGCCAGTGCCGGGAACGGTGCTTGATGACCGGTTGCTGGTCGCCTGCAGCGACGGCGCCGTGCGGCTGTTGAGCCTGCAGAAAGCCGGCGGCAAGCAACTGGCGATCGACGATTTTCTGCGCGGCACCTCGGTTGCGCCCGGCACGACGATCGGCTGATGCGCTACCGGCTCGACATCGAATATGACGGCTCCGGCTATGTCGGCTGGCAGCGTCAGGACGAGCACCCGTCGGTGCAGCAGGCAATTGAAACCGCCATTAAGGGCTTTAGCGGCGAGAGCGTCAGCGTCAAAGGCGCAGGACGCACCGATGCCGGCGTTCATGCTCTCGGCCAGGTCGCTCATGTCGACCTCGACAAACAATGGCCGGCGGACACGGTCCGCGACGCCATCAACGCGCATCTGCAGATGGCCCGCGAGCGCGTCGCCATTCTCGTTGCGAGCCCCGTTGCCGATGGGTTCGATGCCCGTTTCTCAGCCCTCCGCCGCCATTATGTCTACCGCATCCTCTGCCGCCGCGCCCCGCTGGTGCTGGAGAAGAACCGCGCCGCCTGGTCGACCAAGCCACTGAACGTTGCGGCCATGCACGAAGCCGCCCAACGGCTGGTCGGTCGGCATGATTTCACCACCTTCCGCTCGGTTCAGTGTCAGGCCAATTCGCCGGTGCGCACGCTGGACCGGCTCGATGTGGTTTCCGGTGCTGCCGATGGGCTGGTCGAGATTCACGCCACCGCGCGCAGCTTCCTGCACAACCAGATCCGTTCCTTTGCCGGCACCTTGCGGCTGGTTGGCGAAGGCAAGTGGACAGCCGACGACGTCGAGGCGGCGCTGGCCGCCCGCTCCCGCAAGGCCTGCGGCCCGGTGGCTGCCCCCGGCGGGCTGTATTTCAAGCAGGTCGATTACTAAAATCGGGTTGCTTCAAGAATACTCCGCGTGCTCCCGCAACAGTGGTGGAGTGGGGCGCTATTCGCCCGGGTTGAATTTGACGGTTCCGGATTAACCCGAAGGTAACCCAATAGGCAGAAAACTGGCGATGCCAGAAGCTGCGTCCCGTCGCGGTGTGCATGAAGCCTGTTCTGGCCGTTCCCGTCCTCCGGGGACATGTCGGTGAGACCATTTCGCATTCAGGACCGCTCATGCTTATTTCGCGCAAACTGCCGCTGGCCGCAGCTGTGATGACAATTGTCTCCATCGGCGTCGCCAGTGTTGCTTCTCTCCAGATTGCCTCCGGTGCGCTGAGTGCCAAGACGGACGAGATCCTGGTTGCCATCGCCGATGGCCGACGAAATCAGGTGCAGACTTATCTGGCCAGTGTCGAGCAGGACTTGCTTGCGACCTCGCAGAACAACCTGCTGCGCATCGCGCTGGAGGGGTTCAAGTTTGACTGGGGGTTTTTGGGTGATGGCGTTACCGAAAAACTCCAGAAGCGCTACATCACCGACAATCCGCATCCAGCAGGTGAGCGCCAGAAGCTCGATACCGCCGCCGTCAGCTCCTACGATCAGACCCATGAGTGGTACCATCCCCAATTCCGCGACATGGTCGAAAGCCGCGGTTGGGAAGATCTCTACATTGTCGACACGAACGGCAACATCATCTACTCGGTCAACAAGAACGCGGATTTTGCTACCAATCTGAAATCCGGTCCGTTGAAGGATGCCGGGCCCGGCAAGGTGTTTGCCGGCATTGTCGAAGCCAACCAGCCGGACAAGACCGTCTTTGCCGACTACGCGCCCTATGCGGCTGCCGAATCCGGATCGGCGGCCTTCATGGGCCATGCGCTAAAATCTGACGCAGGCATAGTTGGTGTCGTCATGATCCGCATGCCCACCGGCAAGGTCGCCGAAATCATGGCCAACACCACCGGCCTGGGCGAAACCGGCGAGACGGTTCTGCTCAATGCTGCTGGCGTCATGGTCATTGATTCTGCGAAAACCCCCGAAAGCGATGTGCTTGTCGCCGAGGTGGCCCCAGCTATGGTCGCCGACATCAACGGTACCGAGGTGATCTCCGGCACCTTTGACGGTTATCGCGACATCCACGCTGATATCGCTCTTGCCCAGATCGATTTCGAAGGCGCCAACTGGGTGGTGGCGGCCGTGCAAGACAGTGCCGAATCCGGTGCTGCGATGGTGACCATGCGTAACACCATCCTGGCGCTGTCGCTGGCCTTGCTGATCGCTGCACTGGCTCTTTCTGTCTGGTTCTCTCGGACCCTGACCCGGCCGATCGACCAGATTGTCGGCGCCATGCGCCGGCTCGCCGAGGGTGACACCTCGATCGAGATTTCCGGCGAACATCGCAACGACGAGATCGGCGAAATGGCGCGTTCGGTGGCGGTGTTCCGCGATGCGGCGGTCGAAAAAGTCAGCCTTGAGGCCCAGGCCGATGAAAGCCGAGTGCTCAGTGAACGCGAACGCCACGAGCGTGAGCAGGCCAAGGCCGAAGAAAGCCAGCAGATGCAGCAGGCGGTTGATGCGCTGGCCGGCGGTCTGCAGCGCCTGTCTGAAGGCGATCTGTCAGTCCGTCTACAAACCCCGTTCATGCAGAGCCTTGACCGTTTGCGGCTCGATTTCAACGCTTCGGTGGAAAAGCTCAACAGCACACTCTCCGAAGTCAGCGACAATATTCTCGAGATCAATGGCGACACCGGCGAATTGCGGGCAGCGGCCGATGATCTGTCACGCCGGACCGAACAGCAGGCGGCCTCACTGGAGCAGACCTCCGCGGCACTCGATGAAATCACGGCCACCGTCAAGAGCTCGTCTGCGCGCGCCGACGAGGCCACCGACAAGGTCAGCCAGGCCAAGCAGTCGACCGACCAGTCAAGCAAGGTCGTGGCCGATGCCGTCGACGCCATGGGCCGTATCGAGGTCGCCTCTGGCGAAATCTCGAAGATCATCAGCGTCATCGACGAGATCGCCTTCCAGACCAACCTGCTGGCGCTCAATGCCGGGGTTGAGGCGGCGCGTGCCGGCGAAGCAGGCAAGGGCTTTGCCGTGGTTGCCCAGGAAGTGCGCGAACTGGCCCAACGCTCGGCAACGGCTGCCAAGGACATCAAGAACCTGATCAGCAAGTCTGGTGAAGAGGTGACCACCGGTGTCGCGCTGGTCCGCCAGACTGGCGAGGCGCTCGCCCTGATCGCCCAGCATGTCAGCGACATCAACGAGCAGATCAATTCGATCGCCACGGCGGCGCGCGAACAGTCGACCGGGTTGACGGAAATCAACTCGGCGGTCAATCAGATGGACCAGGTTACCCAGCAAAATGCGGCCATGGTGGAACAGACCACGGCGGTCACCCATCGGCTTTCGAATGGGGCCGCAGCGCTGGATGGCTTGGTTGGTCAGTTCAGGCTCACCGGCGCCGGCGGCACTGGGGCAGGTGCAACTGGCGGCGTTGCTGCCGCTGCACCCGCCAGACAGGCAAGCCAGAAACTGTCCGCCGGAAATCTGGCGGCCCAAAAGCCGAGCGCGGCTGATGCGGGCTCGCGCCCGGTTGCATCACCCGCGCGAAACATGGTCAATTCGGTCGCCCGAGCCTTCGGGGCCGGTTCGACCGCCAAGGCAACTGCAGCGTCACAGGACGACTGGGAGGAATTTTGATGCACGGAACTGAGAATATTGCGGCTGAAGCTGACAGTCTGAGAATCATATCGTTTCATCTGGGCGCGCAGGTATTCTGCGTCAACATCATGTCGGTTCGCGAAATTCGCGGCTGGGCGCCGGCGACGACACTACCGCATACCCCGCCGCATGTGCTGGGCGTCATCAACCTGCGCGGTTCGGTGATTCCGGTGATCGACATGGCGATCCGTCTCGGCCTGCCGCCGATCAAGCCGACCGAGCGTTCGGCGATCATCGTCACCGCCATCGCCGGCAAACTGGTCGGCCTGCTGGTCGAGAACGTGTCTGACATGATCACCGTCAGTACCGCCGAGTTGCAGCCGGCTCCCGACGTGCTGCCCGCAGCCGAACGGGCGCTGACCAAGGCGATCATTCCGGTCGACACGCAGATGATCTGCTATCTCGATCTCGACGCACTGTTCTCCGACACCGAAGAACTGGCGGCCTGACCAACCAAGGCCCGAAGCTGCATATCCGGCCCCGGGAAACCGGGGCCAGTCTGACCGTGGCACACGCGCTTGATCAAAATGTTGAACTGATCCGGTCATTGCTTGTTCAGACGAACGCGCAACGCCTCAGCCGCCCAGTGTGGTGAAGGCCAGTTCGGAAATGGTCAATCCGGTCATCACCATCATCAGCGTGATGAACACCGAGATCAGCATGTCGCCGTCAAGGCAGCCGCGGATCACCCGGAAATAGAGCCCGATCACCGCCACATAGGCAATCAGTGATGCCATGGCACTGACCGCATCGGGAACCGGCGCGAGATAGCGCAGTGCGGCGGGGAAGAAGCCCACATAGGCCGAAAACAGCCCGTACCAGTTGTTGACCACCACCAGCCGTGCAAACTTGTCGCCAAGTCCGAACACTTGCGTTACCGCCAGCAGCAGGATCGGCGGGATCAGCCATGCCGCCAGGTCGAAGCCACCGGAAACCAGGAAAAATCCCAGCGTTTCGGCAGCACCCTCGGGACGGGTCTCGGGCACCGCGCGCCAGACGCCGGTCCACAGGAAGCATTGCACCGGCCAGGTCCAGACGAAGGCGCCGAACGAGCGCCAGAAACCGTCCGGCGTGGTGTCGAACAGCTTCAGGCCTTCCGGTCGCTTGAGCATCAGGTAGAACAGCCCGGCCAGCGCACTACCGGCTTCATGTCGCGACGGGATCAGCGCCCAGGCCAAGTTCAGCCCGCCTTGGCGCTGTCGAACCAGCGCTCGAGAAACACTTCATAGATTGCCGTCAGGCCTTCAAGGTCTGTCAGCGCGACCCGCTCATCGACCATGTGCATGGTCTTGCCGACCAGCCCGAACTCGACCACCGGGCAGTAATTCTTGATGAAGCGAGCGTCCGAAGTTCCGCCGGTGGTCGACAGCGTCGAGTTGCGCCCAGTCGCCTCCAACACCGCTGCCGACAGCGTTTCGATCAGCGCCGTATCCCTTGTCACGAACGAGGGGGAGGGGCGTTCGCTGAGCGTGACGCTGTAGCGAACCGGGTCGCGCCCCTCGCGAAGCCCGTTCTCTTTTGCGGCGCGTTCGAGCCGCGCGTTCAGTTCCGCGGTCAGGCTTTCGGCGGTCCAGATGTCGTTGAAGCGAATGTTGAAACGCGCCGTGGCCCGCGCCGGGATCACGTTGGACGAGGGGTTGCCGGTGTCGATTGCGGTGACTTCCAGATTGGAAGGTGGAAACCGCTCGTTGCCGGCATCGAGTGGCGGCTGCATCAGCGCCTTCGCCAGTGTCAGTATCCCGCGCAGCGGATTGTCAGCGAGGTGCGGGTAGGCGACGTGGCCTTGCACCCCCTCCACCGTCAGCACTCCCGACAACGAGCCACGACGGCCGATCTTGATCATGTCGCCCAGCTGCTCGGGGTTGGTCGGCTCACCCACCAGCGCTGCATCCCAGCGCTCGCCTTTGGCCGCCGCATGCGCGAGAAGCTTTTCGGTGCCGTTTATGCCCGGGCCTTCCTCGTCGCCGGTGATCAGCAGCGAAACGCTTCCCGCGGGCGCACCACGGCGGGTCATAAGTCGGGCCAGCGCCGAAACGAAGCAGGCGATGCCGCCCTTCATGTCGACGGCGCCGCGGCCATACATCTCGCCGTCGATGATCTGTGCAGCGAACGGATCCTGGGTCCATGCCCCGGCGTCGCCGACCGGCACCACATCGGTATGGCCGGCAAACATCAGATGCGGCCCATCAGTGCCAAGCCGCGAATAGAGGTTGTCGACATCGGGCGTGTCACTGTCGGAGAAGGTCACCCGTTCATTGGTAAAGCCGAGGTCAGCGAGCATCGCGGAAAGCGTTGTCAGCGCGCCGCCTTCGTCTGGCGTGACGGACGGACAGCGGATCAGGGCGGCGAGCGTGTGGGCGGGATCAGTAAGCGTCATGATCTCGTGATTAGACGATTGGCCTGAGCCTGTCGACTGTCCAACGATCTGAAAACACGGAACGCGGTACCCTGCCTCGTCCGGCGCAGGAGCATGGCTGTCAAACCCTCCACCAGCGACAACAACATGACGATCGGCGCGGCGCGGATAGTGGCGGATTGTGCCTTGGTGCGGGCTCGGCCTACCCGCACCGCCGACACCGTTCATGGCGCTGCTGTCACCATCATTGTCGCGCTCCGCGTCAACGCCCCGTACCGTTTAGTTCCTGTTCGCGGCAGCGGCTCTAGCATGCGGGTATTATTGATCTATCGTCTTGGAATCGCCTTGCAGGCCGATATCCGAAACGCTGTTTCGTCCCGAGCCCGTCTCTATTCTCCCTCTCAGATTGTTCAGGTCGCGCTGCGTAGTCCCCCAGTTGGCACTGAAGAACCAGGTTCCACCTTGCAGTTGCGGATTGATCGCCGGAACCGCCGCAAGTCCTGCGTTCATGTGACCAAATGTCGTGCCCGCAGTGAACTCCACCCAAAAATCGTTCATCTCACTTCCTCCCTTGCATGGTTGAATTCCCTCACGACATTATCATTAGTTGTAAATAATATATCAATAAACTAAAGGTTGCATAATGGTCACGACAGCGGGCTCTGCCCTTGGGTGCGGCCCTATTCGCAAATTGTTGGAGGCGTGGGCTATTGGTGAGACTGGCGAAGGTCGGCGGAACCTACCGAGATGAGATCAACAGCAACGGCATTTGCGGTTGATCGGCATTGTCTCATGGTTTTGGCAGGCGTTTCAGTAGCCAGGCCGATCCGGGCACGGCCCATGGTCATTGGGGCCTTTCACCGAGGGCCAGACCATGATCGCGATCAGCATCAGCAGCGACGCTGCCGGAATCAACAGCACGGCGACCAGAATGCCCGGCAACCCGGCATCATGCAGCCGCTTGATCGACATTACCGCAATGGACCAGACCGAAGCCGCAATTGTCAGCAGAAATCCCAGCCCGGCGGCGGCCAGCGCCGACGTGTCGTCGCCAGCCGAAACTGCGGCCGATACCGGCACCGCAAACACCGCCGTCCAGAACAGCAGCGCCCAGGCGTAGGTTTGGCGCGACAGCCGGCCAGACGCGCTGAACAACAGCCAGCGCATGCCGGGTCGGGGGAGCGCCGCCATCGCTGCAGTCAGTCCCTGAGCAACTCGTTGATGCCGGTTTTCGACCGGGTCTTGGCATCCACTGTCTTGACGATCACGGCGCAGTAGAGATTGGGGGCCGCCGCGCCATTGCCCATGGTGCCAGATGACGGCATCGTGCCCGCCACCACCACCGAATAGGGCGGCACTTCGCCAAAACTGATCTCGCCGGTCGCCCGGTTGACGATGCGGGTCGACTTGCCGATGAACACGCCCATGCCGAGCACCGAGCCTTCACGCACGATGCAGCCTTCGACCACTTCCGAGCGGGCACCAATGAAGCAATTGTCCTCGATAATGGTGGGACCTGCCTGCAACGGTTCCAGAACGCCGCCGATGCCGACGCCGCCGGACAGGTGCACGTTCTTGCCTATCTGGGCGCAGGAGCCGACAGTTGCCCAGCCATCAACCATCGAACCCTCGTCGACATAGGCGCCGAGATTGACGAAGGATGGCATCAGCACGACATTCTTGCCGATAAAGGCACCGCGCCGGACAATCGAGCCAGGCACCGCGCGGAAGCCCGAGCGTTCAAACTCGTTGGCGGTCCAGCCTTCGAATTTGGAGGGAACCTTGTCCCACCAGACCGCGTCGCCGGGGCCACCCTTGATGACTTCCATTGGGTTGAGACGAAACGACAGCAGCACTGCTTTCTTGAGCCATTGATTGACCGTCCAGGCGCCATCTTCGCCGCGCTCGGCGACCCGCGCTTCGCCACGGTCAAGCAGGTTGAGCGCCTGGTCGACGGCGTCGCGTACCTCGCCGCGGGTGGCAGTGGAGATGTTGTCACGCTCGTCGAAAGCGGTTTCGATGGTGGAGGCAAGTGCTGCCAGGTCATGCTTCATCGTGGCGATTCCTTAAGGTTCAACGTCTAGAGTTGACAAAACAAAGCGCAGGGCGCCGGACCGCCTTCGCCGTTGCACATCTCCTAAGCGAGGTGGCACGCGGGGTCAATTCCGGCACCGGCGCCATGGACAAAATAGGGACATGCAAATGAGCGCCAAACGCACCAATCAGGTTTGGGACCCGCTAGCCGACAGCGGTGAAGACAAGCGCCGGGCCGACCGGCAACCGAAGACCCCGCAGACCACCTCCCCGTCCTACCGGCTGGCCTATGCGGACGAGGATTTTCTCTGCCGCGAGGATCTCCGGCCGGTTCGGCTGCAACTGGAATTGCTCAAGCCAGAGGTGATCCTTGGCGAAGCCGGGATCAAGTCGACGGTGGTCATGTTTGGCGGCGCCCGCATTCCCGAGCCGGGTACCGAGCCATGGGCTGCCAAGAACGAGACCCAAGCCAAGAACCTTACCGCCGCGTCGCGTTATTATGACGAGGCCCGCGCCTTTGCGCGGCTGTGCTCGACCCAGTCGCTGGCCTGCGACGGGCAGGAATATGTCATTGTCACCGGCGGTGGCCCCGGGGTGATGGAGGCTGGCAACCGTGGCGCCCACGATGTTGGTGCCGCCTCGATCGGCCTCAACATCGTGTTGCCGCACGAGCAGGCGCCCAATATCTATGTGACGCCCGAATTCAGCCTGAACTTTCACTATTTTGCCATTCGCAAGATGCATTTTCTGGTCCGTGCCAAGGCGGTCACGATCTTCCCGGGCGGCTTCGGCACGCTCGATGAAATGTTTGAATCGCTGACACTGATCCAGACCGGCCGCATGGAACCGGTGCCGTTCATCCTGTTCGGGTCGGAATTCTGGAGCTCGATCGTCGATTTTCAGGCACTGGCCGATTTCGGCACTATTTCGCCCGAGGATCTCAAGCTGTTCAGCATTGTCGATACTGCCGAAGAGGCCTGGGGGCTGATTGCCGCTCATTATGGCCTGCCGTTGGCGCCATAAAAATCAGGCCGGACGCGAGGTCCGGCCTGATCTTGTTCAGTTGAATGAGGCGATTTAGTTTTTGCCGGCGCGCTTGCCGTAGAAGTCGGTGATGTCGATCTTGTTGTCGCCATTGCGGTCGAAACGTTCGAACATCTTCGAGTCCATTGCGGCAAATTCTTCGGCGCTGATTTCACCATTCTTGTCGGTGTCGAGGCGCTCGAGGCTGGGTCCGCCATGACGACCTTCGCCGCGCTTGCCATCATGCTTGCCGGCGTGGCGACCTTCACCATCGCGCTTGCCATGGTGCTTGCCCATCTTCTGGTCCTTGTCACCACCACGTTCGGCACGACGCTCATCCCGGGCCTTTTCGCGTTCAGCCTTGTGCATCTCGCCAAATGCGGCGATCTCCTGTTCGCTCAGCGTGCCGGATTTGTCGGTGTCGGCGCTTTCGAACATGGCGGTGCGGTGCGCGGCAATCTCGTCGAGCATGACGGTGCCGTCCTTGTTGGCGTCAAACCGCTCCATCATGCGTTCGATGCGCGGGCCGCGATGACCTTCGCCCTGCTGTGCGGCCATGGCCGGAACGGCGACAGAAGCGACAAGGGCCGCGGCGATGGTGGCGAGAAGTATATTTTTCATGGGGTAACCTTTCCTTGGGGGGGCAGAACTGTTTGCCTCCCCAATGTGGTGCCTGCCGGACACCGCCACCACTTAAAGCCCTGTAATGTAGATTAAATATCGGAAAGGTAAGTGCCGAATCCGTTATGCCACAACGTTCTGCCGGCTCCGGTCAGTCAGTAATTGCCTTCAGGAACGACGCCAGATCATCTGTGACATGATGGATATGCGCGCCGTCCTTGCCCTCATGCTCCCAGACTTCGTCGAGTACCACATCGAGATTGCTGGGAACGATCAACACCGTGCGCATGCCCAGTTGATGCGGCGCCAGCAGATTGCGCGGCAAATCCTCGAACATCGCCGCCTGCTCTTTGCGGACCCCGTGCTTGTCCAGGAACCGTCCATAGGTCTCCAGCGCCGGCTTGGGCATGAAATCGGCTGCGATGATGTCGAATATGTCGTCGAAATGATCGAGGATCCCCAGCGCCCGCGCCGTGCGTTCGGCATGCGGGGTGTCGCCATTGGTGAAGATGAACTTGCGCCCGGGCAGCGCCTTGATCGCAGCACCCAGCGCCGGGTCCGGTCTCACCCAAGAATAATCGATGTCGTGGACCTTTTCCAGAAAGTCGTTGGGATCGACCCCGTGGTTGAGCATCAACCCTTGCAGCGTCGTGCCGTGATCGCGGTAGTATTTTTTCTGGATGCCGCGCGCCGCGTCATGGTCCAGCCCCAGCAATTGCCGCACATACTCGGTCATCTTCCTGTCGATCTGCGAAAACAGGTCGATGCTGCGCGGGTACAGCGTATTATCAAGGTCAAACACCCAATCGCTCACATGGGCAAAAGCGGTGGGTTCGGGGGGCAGGTTCTTGTCGGTCATTGAAGTGTTATGGCACGCTCGCCCAGGAAGGAAAGGGCAGCGGCAGCAGCCCGGGCAAATAAATGTGGCACGATTGCCGGTCGCCGTGATACCCGCAGCTTAATGGAAACTTGGATACTCATCACCATCGCTGCGGCGTTCTTGCAGAACATTCGTTCAGTGCTGCAAAAACACCTCAAGGGGGTCATGGGCACCACCGGCGCCACCTTTGTGCGTTTTGGATTCGGGCTGCCGTTCGCCGTGGTCTTCGTCGCGTTGCTGGTGTTCGTTCTGGACAATCCGTTGCCGCGCCTCAACGTCGAGTTTTTCGGCTGGGTGCTGCTTGCCGCACTTGCGCAGATTACCGCGCAGGCACTGCTGATCCAGATGTTCAGCCATCGCAATTTCACCGTCGGCACCGCCTATTCGCGCACCGAACCGGCACAGGCCGCGCTGTTCGGGCTGATCTTCCTGGGCGACCGCATCGGGCCGGGCACACTGGTGGCCATCGCCATCAGCCTGGTTGGCGTGGTGCTGATCTCGGTTGCCCGCTCGGCCACCGGTGCAGCGGCGTTGCTACGGTCGGTGTTTTCACGCACCGCGGCGCTGGGGCTTGCGTCGGGGACTGTCTTCGGCATCGCCGCCGTCAGTTATCGCGCCGCCTCACTGTCGCTTGGCGGCCCCAACTTCATGATGCAGGCGGCGGTCACCCTGCTTGCAGCAATCACCTTGCAGACCTGCGTCATGCTGGTGTGGATGTGGATGCGGGCGCCGGGCGAGTTGGCCCGCATTCGTGCTGCCTGGAAAATAGCAACCATGGTTGGCCTGGTCGGCGCCACCGCCTCCTTCGGCTGGTTCATGGCGATGACGTTGCAAACCGCAGCCGTGGTCAAGGCGCTGGCCCAGATCGAGATGATTTTCACCTTCGCTTCATCGGTGCTGATTTTCCGAGAACACGTCAATAAGCTTGAAATTTCCGGCTGTATCCTCATTGTTGCCGGTATTGTCGTGCTTCTGCTCGTCTGAACGTTGCCTGCTCTGGCCGGCAGCTTGCGCCTGCACCTCTACTTCCTTTCCACTTCGGGTAATGATCTCATGTCTGCGCAGCAAATGCCGAAACAGAGACCGCCCGTCCTGCGGAAGCGTGTAAGCGTGGTGTCGATGGTGCTGGTCCTGTCCGCCTGCGCCAGCGCACCCGAGGGCGTTCTCTCCCCGGTGGCACAAACCTCGCCCGACGCGACCACGGTCTCGATCATGGTTGCCACCACCCGTGCTCCTTCCGACAATCCCGGCCTGCTCTACACCGGCGAGCGCGGCAACCAGATCGATTTCAACGAACTGGTGGTTTCTATTCCACCGGAAGCGAGCCGCAAGATCGGTGAGGTGCAATGGCCCAGGAAACTGCCACCAGACCCGTCGAGGGATTTCGCGACCCTGGCCGTGAGCCCGGTTGAAGGCAATACCGCGATGAGCGATTGGTACCGGCGCAACAAGTCCTCCAGCGGCCGTCTGCTTGTCTTCGTCCATGGTTTCAACAACCGCTATGAAAAAGCAGTCTACCGCTTTGCCCAGATCGCCCATGACAGCAAGACCGACGCCGCGCCTGTGATGTTCACCTGGCCGTCACGCGGTTCGGTGTTCTCCTACCCCTATGACAAGGAAAGCACCAACTACTCCCGTTCGGCACTCGAAGGCGTTCTTTCGGCTGCGGTCAACGAGAAGGATATCCGCGAAATCACTGTGCTGGCGCATTCGATGGGGACCTGGCTGACCGTGGAATCGCTCCGCCAGATGGCCATCCGCAACGATGGCATACCGTCCAAGATCCAGAACGTGATCCTCGCCGCCCCGGACCTCGACATCGATGTGTTCCGCCAGCAATTGGCCGATATGGGGCCGGACCGGCCCAAGTTCACGGTGTTCGTTTCCAAGGATGACCGCGCGCTGACCTTGTCGCGACGGATTTCCGGCAATGTCGACCGGCTCGGCCAGATCGACATCACCGACCCGGCCTACCGCCAACTGCTCGAAAAGGAGGGCATCACCGTCCTCGATCTCTCGGCATTGCAGGTCGGCGACCGCCTCAACCATTCCAAATTTGCCGAAAGCCCGGAAGTGGTCCGGCTTCTGGGTCAGCGGCTGATCGACGGCCAGACCGTCACCGACCAGGATCTAGGACTTGGCGCCGAGATCGGCACCACGGCGCTGTCGGTGTCCAATACGGTGGGCTCGGCTGCGGGGCTTGCGGTCTCGGTGCCGATTGCCATCCTCGACCCCTCGACCCGCGCCACGCTCGAAGACCAGTCACGCCGTTTTGAACAGAATCTCGGCGACAGCATCAAGGGCGTGGTGCCGGTGATCCCCAAATCGACCAGCACTCGCCGCTGATGTTGGCGATTGACGGCTGACACCGGGTGTTCAGGCCGGGGTTACGGGACCAGCAGGGTGCCTGCGCCGTGCGAGGTAAAGATTTCCAGCAGCACCGCGTGCGGCGTCTTGCCGTTGAGGATGACCACCCCCTCGACACCGCGGTCGAGCGCCTCGATGCAGGTTTCCACCTTGGGGATCATGCCGCCGGAGATCGTCCCGTCGGCAATCAGTGCGCGGGCCTGGGCGACCGTCAATTCGTCGATCAGCTTGCCGTCCTTGTCGAGCACGCCCGGCACATCGGTCAGAAACAGCAACCGGGTGGCATTGAGAGCGCCTGCAATGGCGCCGGCAAAAGTATCGGCGTTGATGTTGTAGGTGTGGCCATCACGGCCCGGCGCCACCGGCGCCAGCACCGGGATCATTTCCGATTTGGCCAGCAGGTCGAGCAACGTCCGGTCAACTTCCACCGGCTCGCCGACAAAGCCCAGATCGACAACACGCTCGATGTTGGAATCAGGATCAGTCACCCTCTTTTGGGCCTTTTCGGCATAGACCATGTTGCCGTCCTTGCCGCACAGGCCGATCGCCCATTCGCCTTCGGCATTGATCAGGGCGACGATTTCCTTGTTGATCGAGCCGGCCAGGACCATTTCGACAATCTCGACGGTTTTGGCGTCGGTCACCCGCAACCCGCCTTCGAATTTCGATTCGATGCCCATCTTGGCCAGCATTGCGCCGATCTGCGGGCCACCGCCATGCACGACGATCGGGTTGACGCCTGATTGCTTGAGAAGGGCGATGTCCTGCGCAAATGCCTTGCCGAGCGCAGCGTTGCCCATGGCGTGGCCGCCATATTTGACCACGATTGTCTTGTTCTCGTAGCGCTGCATGTAGGGCAGTGCCTCGGCAAGCAGGCGGGCCTGTGTGGCGGCAGTTTCGCTGGTGGCATCGATCATTGGTGCGGCGTCCCCTTGAGGCTCGAGCGCCGCGCATGAACCAGGACAGGCACGCAGAGCTCACTCACTTGTATGAACTGGAGCGCTGTTTAGAGCGGTTCATCTTCAAATGGAAGCTGTTTGACGGATTAGGCTTTCCGGCTCGGCCAGGAAACCACCGCAAGTGCGACGCAGTACATCGGCGAAAATTGGGGGAGGCTGGCATGGGAAGTGCAACTCGCCGAAAGGGCAGGGGAGTTTGCGACAATCCGGGGCCGCCTCAATGGCAAGGAAAACCGATCCGCCGGTTTTAACGTATGCTGGAATACAGCAACCCTGAACAGGGCATCCGACAGCGCCCCGAACGGTTGTTGCTGCGGTCGTCGGAGTGGAGAAACTGAACCCGTCATGAGCCAACAAGATCTTTCAGGGCTGATTGTTCACACCGCGCTCGGCAACCGCGCGGCGTTTTCCACCCTGTATGAAAGCACCAGCGCGAAACTTTTTGGCGTTTGTCTTCGTATTCTCAAGGACAGGGCCCAGGCGGAGGATGCCGTCCAGGAGGTCTATGTCCGGATCTGGCGCCGCGCCGGCAGCTTTCGCGCCGACAAGGCCTCGGCCATGGCCTGGCTGGTGACAATTGCCCGCAACCAGGCGATCGACATGATCAGGGCGCGCCAGCCGGCAACGCTTGAGTATGATCAGGCGCCGGACATGGCTGACCCGGATCTCGATCCAGAGGCCCGGGCAGCACTTGCCGGCGAGGGCCGGCGGATCGAGGCTTGCCTTGGCGAGCTGGAAGCCGACAAGGCGGCCGCCGTCGTCAATGCCTATGTAGAGGGCTTGAGTTATCAGGAGTTGGCCGCGCAGAATGCGGTGCCGCTCAATACAATGCGAACCTGGCTGCGCCGTAGCCTGATCAAACTGAGAGAGTGCCTGAACCGATGAGTATCGGCGCCCCCCATTCCGACGATAATGCCCTGGCCGGCGAATACGTGCTTGGCGTGTTGCCGCTTGATGAGCGTCGCGCTGCCGAACAGCGCATTGCCAGCGAGCCGGCCTTTGCCGAGCTTGTCAGCTCCTGGCAATCCGAGCTGGCGACGCTGGATGATGCCTATGCGTCGGAAGCGCCGCCCCGCGGCGTCAAGGCCCGCATCGATGCGCGGCTGTTTGCCGAGGCCGCAAAACCGGCGGGCCTGTGGGGTTCGCTGGTGTTCTGGCGCGGTCTGGCTTTGGCGTCTGTTGCCGTCGTTGCGGCGATCGGCGCCTATAATCTCGATCTTGTTGGCGGTTCGACGCCCGGCTCCGCCCCCGCGCTGGTTGCCGAACTGGGTGCGCCCGGCAGCGCCGTCGGGCTGGTAGCTGCACTCGATCCGACAAGTGGCGCCCTGCAGATTACTCCGGCAGCGGTCTCGCCCGATGACGGCAAGGCGCTGGAATTGTGGCTGGTGCCGGGCGAGGGAGCGCCGATCTCGCTGGGACTGGTGCCCGAGGACGGCGGCCGGCTGGTGCTCGACCGCAGCCTGAGCGATCAGCTCTCTGCGGGCGCCCTGATTGCCGTCAGCCTCGAACCGGCCGGCGGATCACCCACTGGCGTGGCGACCGGCCCGGTCGTTCTGTCCGGTACTCTGGCTTCGAAATAGGCCGAAAACTGCCACGTCGAAAAAAAACGACGAATGGCTGAAACTAAATTCTCCGGGCTCCCGTCTCTTGTTGTGTAACCGCCGCCGAAATGTAGCGGCTGATGATCACGGCCCGGACTATCCGGCCCCAAACACAAGAGGCTGAACCATGAAAACCATTCTTCGCACGCTCGCCGCTTCCGCCATCCTTTTCTCCGGCGTGAGCCTGGCCCAGGCCGAAAACCCGATGGTCGGCGGCGCTGCCATGATGTCCGACAAGAACATCGTCGAAAACGCCGTCAATTCCGCCGATCACACTACCCTGGTCGCCGCCGTCAAGGCTGCCGGCCTGGTCGATACGCTGATGGGCGAAGGCCCGTTCACCGTGTTCGCACCCACCAATGAAGCCTTTGCCGCATTGCCGGAAGGCACTGTCGACACGCTGCTCAAGCCCGAAAACAAGGACCAGCTGACCAAGGTGCTGACCTGCCATGTTGTTGCTGCGGACGCGATGTCTGCAGCCATCATGAAGATGGTTGACGATGATGGTGGCGCGCACCCGGTCAAGACCGTCGGTGGCTGCATGCTCAACGTCACCTACAAGGGCGACAAGGTCATGATCGAAGACGAGACCGGCGGCGTCGCCAATGTCACCATCGCCGATGTCGATCAGTCAAACGGCGTCATCCACGTCATCGACAAAGTGCTGCTGCCCAAGGGCTGATGCGCTGAAGCGCTCGTAGCGTTTACCCGGGTGCGCCGGCGCCCCTTGATTATTCGGCGCACCAATCGGGTGGCCTCCCGCCCGACCTTCGGGCGGGAGGCGTTTCACGCAGCCGTGAAAAACCGTGCTTGGCCATTTCCAGCGGGTCGATCTAGGTTGAAATCAACACAGGAGAACGCCGATGACCAACACTTCCGATCTTCCCCGCCGGGCACTGCTTGCCGCTGGCGTTGCCGGTCTGGCGCTGTCTGTGTTTGCCCGCCGCACCCCCGCCACGGCCTCTGAAACCGATTTCGAGATCATGCGCAGCGAGGCCGAATGGCGCGCTAAGCTAACGCCCGCACAGTTCAAAGTGCTGCGTGAAGAAGGCACCGAGCGGGCCTTTTCTTCCGATCTTAATACCGAAAAGCGCAAGGGCATGTTCCATTGCGCCGGCTGTGATCTGCCGGCCTATTCATCCGAGGTGAAATACGACAGTGGCACCGGCTGGCCCAGTTTTTGGCAGGCCGAACCTGATGCGGTTCGCAGCAAGGAAGACAAATCGCTGTTTTCGACGCGTACCGAGGTCCATTGTCGCCGATGCGGCGGTCATTTTGGTCACATCTTTGACGATGGCCCGGCGCCGACCGGCAAGCGCCACTGCCTCAATGGCCTGGCTCTGACTTTCAAACCGGCTGCCGATCAGGCCGCCTGAGCCGCCCCAATTTCCGTCGCATTAAGCCGGATTCAGGTGCCGATAGCAACGGTGATGGCGTTTCTCAGTTCCGTCAGGCCTTCGCCCTTTTCCGATGAGGTGACGAGCACCTCCGGATAGGCGGCGGGCCGTTTTTTCAGAACCGCCAGCGTTTCGGTGACCAGCCGCGGTATGCCCGCATCCTTGATCTTGTCGGTCTTGGTCAACACTATCTGGTAGGACATCGCCGCCTTGTCGAGCAGGTCCATCACGCCTTCATCGTTCTTTTTGACGCCATGGCGCGAATCGATCAGCAGGTAAACCCGCTTCAATGTCGAGCGGCCGCGCATGTAATCAAACACCAGCTTGGTCCACAGATCGACCTGATCCTTGGGCGCCTTGGCGTAACCGTAGCCGGGCATATCGACTAGTGCGATCGGCGGCAGGTCGCCTTCCGCGCCGGAATGGCCCTCGGGCACGAAATAGTTCAGCTCCTGGGTCCGGCCTGGCGTGTTCGATGTCCGCGCCAGTCCCTTGACGCCGACCAGCGCATTGATCAGCGACGACTTGCCGACATTAGAACGGCCGGCAAAGGCAATCTCCGGCGGCCCTTCAGGCGGCAGGAACTTCAGCGACGGCACGCCGCGGATGAACACCCACGGCCTGGCGAACAGGTTGAAGGCATGCGCTTCAGTGGCGGCGAGCGCCGGATCGGCCGGTAATTTCATAGCTCCGGCTCCCGTGCCGTAATCAGGTTGCTTTGTTCTTGCGTTTAAACAGCGCCACCAGGTTGTCCCACAGTTCGATCTTGACGCCCTGGCGCTTCATAATGATGCCCTGCTGGGTCACCGACAGCGTGTTGTTCCAAGCCCAGTAGATCACCAGACCGGCCGGAAAGGTGGCCAGCATGAAGGTGAAGACCACCGGCATCCAGGTAAAGATCATAGCCTGGGTCGGATCCGGCGGTGTCGGGTTCATGCGCATCTGCAGGAACATGGTGATGCCCATGATCAACGGCCAGACGCCGATCATCAGGAACGATGGCACATCATAGGGCAGCAGGCCGAACAGGTTGAACAGCGATGTCGGGTCAGGCGCCGACAGATCCTGGATCCAGCCGAAGAACGGTGCGTGGCGCATCTCGATGGTGACATAGAGCACCTTGTAGAGCGAGAAGAACACCGGGATCTGCAACAGCACCGGCCAGCAGCCGGCCACCGGGTTGATCTTTTCCTTCTTGTAGAGCTCCATCATGCCCTGCTGCAACGCCATCTTGTCGTCGCCATGCTTGGCTTTCAGCTCTTCGAGCTTGGGCTGCACCTTTTTCATGTTGGCCATCGACACATAGGACTTGTTGGCCAGCGGGAAGAAGACGAGCTTGACGAGAACCGTGGTGGCCAGGATCGCCACGCCGAAATTGCCGAACAGCTTGTAGAGCGTATCGATCAGCCAGAACATCGGCTTGGTGATGAAATAGAACCAGCCCCAGTCGATCATCAGGTCGAAATTGAGGATGTTATGCTCTTTCTCATAGCCCTCGATGACCGGCACTTCCTTGGCGCCGGCAAACACCAGCGTCTTTGACGTCACGCTGTTGCCCGGTGCGATGGCCTGGGCGTCGGATTTGAAATCCGACTGGTAGCGTGTCCGGCCATCGCTGAAATAGGCAAAGCGGGTTTCAAAGCCCGCGCCCTGCGGCGGCACGACTGCGGCGGCCCAGTACTTATCGGTGATTCCCATCCAGCCGGCGGTCGCCTTGGCGTGCGTAATCGCCGGTGAATCCTCGACGTCCGAATAATCGACTTCCTGCAGACCCTCCTCGCCAATGACGCCGATCAGGCCTTCATGCAGCACATAGATGCCCTGGGTCTTCGGTTTGGCGAATCGCGTGATTCGGCCGTAACCGGCAACCGAAGCGGTTGCCGTGCCAGAGTTGGCGATGGTGTCTTCGAAGCTGAACAGATAGTTTTCATCGACCGAGACGACGCGGGTGAAGATCAGCCCGTTGCCATTGTCGTAGGTCAAGGTCACCGGTGTTGACGGTGTCAGCACCTGACCTGCGGCGGCTGTCCAGACGGTATCGGGTCCGGGCGCCGGGCCCGATTGCGCGTCGGCAATGAAACCGACTTCGGCAAAATAGCCGTCAGTGAGAGTTGCCGGATTGAACAGCGAGATGATCGGGCTTTCGGGGTCAATTGTCTCGCGGTATTCCTTCAGCCGCAGATCATCGATCCGCGCGCCGGTGAGGTTGAGTGAGCCCGTCAGAGCAGGTGTATCGATGGTGATCCGGGCAGACTGGGCAAGCGCCTGTTCGCGCGACAGGCCGGCAACAACTGGCGCTCCGCCTGCCGGGCTTGCCACGTCGCCGCCAGGCGCCGTTCCGCTCACCGCGCCCGGTGACGCAGCCTGCTGCGTTCCGGTCGCTGCCGACTGGGCTGCCTGTTGTTCCTGCAGCGCCTGCGCAGCTTCACGCTCGCGGTCGATCTTCGGGGATACATAGAGGAATTGCCAGGCGACAAGGACGAGCACCGACAAGAGGATTGCGACGAAATAGTTGCGATTGGTTTCCATCACTCATTCCTGATGGCCGGGCTTGTTCCGCCTGGCGTTCTGGTGTTGTCCGGCGCGGCGGAGGTCTGTCCGTCGCGGATAGATCGTGGTCGCTTCCGGTCGACGCTTTCCCCGACCCGTTCGCGCAGCGCTCGTACAAGTCTGTCAAAGGGGGCATTCAGCGTGTCCCGTCGCGCGACAATCACATAGTCATGTCCGGGCTTGAATGGAACCCCCGTCGTGAGACGGACTGCTTCCTTGAGGCGGCGGCGCATTCGATTGCGCTCCACGGCGTTGCCTTGCTTGCGGGTCACGGTAAAGCCGATTCGCGGGGCTTCGCCCGGTTTGCCGCGGTCCAGCATTTCAAGCAGGAAGTAGGGTCCGCGCAGACGGGTTCCCTTCTGCACGGCAAGGAAATCCGGACGGATCTTGAGCCGCCCGGGTTTCTTGATGGTGTCGTCTTGCGCCACGCGATTTTCTTTCTTCGCGGGCTCGCCGTCAGCGATTAAGCCGACAGACTGCTACGCCCACGGGCGCGACGAGCCTGGATGACCTTGCGGCCACCCTTTGTGGCCATGCGCGCACGGAAGCCGTGGCGACGCTTGCGAACAAGCTTGGATGGTTGGTAAGTACGCTTTGGCATTTATTTTAATACCGCGGTGTGCGGCCCTTCTTGGAACATCTGCGTTTTGGGTGTTCAGTCCGTCAAAAAGCGCTCCCGGAAACCGGAAGCTACCACGGACGCAGGGCTTATAGGCAGGTTCCTGTCCAAAAGTCAATGAGCCGATCAGCGGCTGCGCGTGGTCACTTCCATTCACAAGCCGGTGACCCGGGCCCCGCAAGTATTGCTTCTGGGGCAGGCCTGCGCAAAGTCCTGTGCAACAAACCAGTCACGACATCGACCCGGATGACACAGCGCCGCCTGTACAGCGCTATCAGCAAAGGATGCGCCCACAATGAACGTTGATCGCCGCACCATCCTGTCAGGCGCCGTTCTGTCAGGCATTGTCAGTCTCGCCGGCGCGTCTCTTCTGACACCGTTACCCGCCCACGCAGCATTGACCGGGTTTCGCCCCGCCGGCAGTGATGGTTTTGACCATTCCGCCTATGACGCGTTGCTCAGGGCCCATGTCATCGCCGATGCGAATAGCTACAACCGGGTTGATTACCGCGGTGTGAAATCACAGCTAGGGGCGCTCAAATCCTATGTTGCAGCCCTTGAGGCCGCCAATCCGGTTAGCTTGTCGCCCAACGAGGCGCATGCCTACTGGATCAATCTCTATAATGCCAAGACGCTGGAGGTGGTTGCCGAAGCATTCCCGGTCAGCTCGATCAAGAAGGTCAATCTGGGTGGCTCCTTCCTGTTTGGTTCAGGGCCCTGGAAGGCCAAGTTGATGACCGTCAACGGCGTTGATCTGTCGCTGGACGATATCGAACATGAGATCGTCCGTGGGCTGTTTAAAAACCCGATGTCGCATTACGGGCTCAACTGCGCTTCCTACTCTTGCCCCAATCTGGCCGCACGCGCTTTCACCGGCGCCAATCTTGACGCGCAACTACGCCAGAACGCCGTCGATTACGTCAATCATCCGCGCGGTGTGAAGATCGAGAATAACCGCATCACCGCCTCCAAGATCTATTCCTGGTACGCTTCCGATTTCGGCGGCAAGGGCAAGCTCAAGGCACATTGGTCGGGTCTCGCGGCTCCCGAGAAGGCCGCCCGCATCGCCGGCGCGTCAATTGCCGGCTATGACTATGACTGGAGCATCAACGCGCTGTAATCCAGCCCGGAGCGCAGGGCCGGAGGATGACGCCGCTCTCACGCCAGCGTGAGAATGACAGGCGCCAACCTCACACGAGTTTGGGATTTAGCGAGGGATTGTCATTGGCGCTTGCCAGCCTCAGCCTCTAAACCAGTCTTCGAGAGCGAACGCGGACAAGGCGCCGCCGATCCGAAACCGGAGACAGCATATGAACGCCCATTCCCCGACACGGCAGATGGAACAATCAATGGCGAGCAATCACGATGCGCTGCAAGATCCCCCCAAGCCGGCCTGGCGCAGATATCTGCCGCTGGCAGTGGTGGCGGCTGGACTGGGCGCTGGCTATGCCGCCGGCCTTCATGATTATTTGTCACTGAGCGTTCTTGCCGAACAGCGCGATACGCTCAAGCAGTTTGTCGCCGATCACCGGATTGGTTCGGCGCTGGGCTTTGTCGCCATCTATGCCACCGCTGTCGCCTTTTCGTTTCCGGCTGCGTCGATCCTGACCATATTTTCGGGCTTCCTGTTCGGCTGGCTGCTCGGTGGTGCCCTGACCGCTGTGGCGGCCACCGCCGGCGCCACGGTGATCTTCCTCGCCGCCCGGTCGGCCTTCAGTGATGTCCTGCGCAAGCGTGCTGGCCCCTTCGCCGCCAAGCTTGCCGACGGCTTTGCCGACAACGCCTTTGGCTATCTGTTCGTGCTGCGTCTGGCACCGGTGTTTCCGTTTTTCATCATGAACATCGCGCCCGCCTTTTGTGGCGTCAAGCTGCGGCCCTATGTGGCGGCGACCTTCTTTGGCATCCTGCCCGGCACCTTTGCCTATGCCTGGCTCGGCCAGGGTCTCGACAGCGTTATCGTCGCGGCGGCAGAAGCCGGACGTGAGGTTTCGGTGGCCGATCTGGTAACCCCCGAGATCACCATTGCCTTTGTTGGCCTTGCAATTGTCGCGGCCATCCCCACCATAGTTCGCAAGGTTCGTGATCGCTCGCGGGCCGCCTGAGCACTGATAGTCCCGGGTCCGCATAGCCCCGCAACCACCAGCACGATTTCATCCAATCGAAAGTAACCAGACCATGACCAGCCAATTGACACCTGATATTTGCGTGATTGGCGCGGGTTCCGGCGGCCTGTCGGTCGCCGCCGCCGCTGCTGCCTTTGGCGTCGACGTGGTTCTGATTGAAAAGGCCAAGATGGGCGGCGACTGTCTAAATTATGGCTGCGTGCCCTCCAAGGCAATGATCGCCGCCGGCAAGCACGCCCACGCCATTGCCGAGGCGCCCGCTTTCGGCATCACCGCCGGTGAAGTCAAGGTCAATTTCCGCAAGGTTCATGACCATGTCCAGTCGGTGATCGGCGCCATTGCCCCCAATGATTCGGTCGAGCGTTACCGCGCCATGGGTGTCAATGTGATCCAGGCCGAAGCCCGTTTTGTCGACAAGAACACGGTTGTCGCCGGCGACACCGAAATCCGCGCCCGGCGCTACGTTGTCGCCACCGGCTCGTCGGCTTTCGTACCGCCGATCCCCGGGCTCGACGACATTGATTACCTGACCAACGAAACCCTGTTTGAACGCACCCGCGCGCCAAAACATCTTATCGTCATCGGTGGCGGCCCGATTGGCATGGAAATGGCCCAGGCGCACCGCCGGCTGGGCGCCGAGGTTACGGTGGTTGAAGGCGCCAGGGCGCTCGGCAAGGATGACCCCGAACTGGCGGCGATCGTGCTCGACAATATCCGTGCCGAGGGCGTGACGATCCTCGAGGGCGCCAAGGTGACCTCGGTGGAAAAGCGCGGCAAGACCGGTGTGCGTGTCAATTACGAGCGTGAAAGTGGCGCGGGCTCTGTCGATGGCACCGACGTGCTCGTTGCTGTCGGCCGTCTCGCCAATGTCGATGGGTTGGGGCTCGACAAGGCCGGCGTCGAGCACGACCGGCGCGGCATCAAGGTCGGCGCCAATCTGCGCTCGTCCAATTCCCGCGTCTACGCCATTGGCGATGTTGCCGGCGGGCTGCAATTCACCCATGTAGCCGGCTATCACGCCGGCCTGGTGGTGCAGCAGATCCTGTTCCGGCTGCCGGCCAAGGAAAACCGCGACATCATTCCCTGGGTTACCTTTACTGATCCCGAGCTTGCCCATGTCGGGCTGACCGAGGACGAGGCAAGCAAGCGCCATGGCGGTCGGATATCGGTGCTGCGCTGGCCCTACGCCGAAAACGACCGGGCCCAGGCCGAACGCCGCACCACCGGCCTGATCAAGATGGTGGTCGACCGCAAGGGGCGTATTCTCGGGGTCTCGATTGCCGGCGCCGGCGCCGGTGAAATGATCAACATGTGGGCGCTTGCTGTCACCAATGGCCTCCGGCTCAAGGACGTGCGCGGCTACGTGCCGCCCTATCCGACCATGGCCGAGATTGGAAAACGCGCGGCGATCTCCTATTATAGTCCGCTCACACGCAAACCGTTTGTGCGTGGGCTGGTGCGTTTTCTGCGGCGCTTCGGCTAACACTGAACGGGAGAGAGTGGATCATGTCGAACGTGGAAACCGAACAGGCCACCCACCGGAGTTGGCTGGGTGCCCGAAGCTTCTCCTCGAAGCTGTTGTGGCTGACGATCCTGTTCGTCATGATCGCCGAGGTGCTGATCTTTGTGCCGTCGGTTGCCAACACCAGGATCCGCTGGCTCGAGGACCGGCTCAACACCGCTGGCGCTGCGGCCGTGGTGATCGAGGGCGTCAACGAGATGGAGTTGCCGCAGGCGATCCAGGACGACACGCTGATGGCGACCGGCACCAAGGCCATTGCTCTGCGCAAGGACGGCATGTTCCGGATGATCGCTTCCGTCGACGATCTGCCGATGGTCACTCACCAATATTACCTGGCCTCGATATCGCCGCTGCGGGCGGTCATCGATGCCTTTGACACGATCCTGTTTGGCGGCGACCGCATCATGCGCGTCTATGGCCCGGTGGGCGGCGATCCGGACATGATCATCGATCTGGTGCTCGAAGATGCGCCGCTGCGCCACGCCATGCTGATTTACGGACGCAACGTGTTCCTGCTTTCGGTGCTGATCTCGGTTATCACCGCCGGCCTGATGTTTTTCTCCATCAACCGGATGCTGATCCGCCCGGTAAAACGGGTGACGGAGAACATGCAGGCTTTTTCCGAGGACCCTGAAAACCCTGCCAACATCATTGTGCCCGGCCCGCCGGTTGATGAACTGGCCGCGGCCGAAGGCCACCTTGCGCAAATGCAGACCAGGCTGCAGCAGACCTTGAAGGAACAGCGCCATCTGGCCGATCTCGGTCTTGCCGTCTCCAAGATCAACCACGACATGCGCAACATCCTGACCTCGGCGCAGTTGATGTCCGACCGCCTGTCGATGGTTGACGACCCGTTGGTCAAGCGTTTCGCGCCCAAGCTGTTGCGCACCATCGACCGCGCCGTCGGCTATTCCAGCGAGGTCATGGCCTATGGCAAGGCGCGCGAGGCCCAGCCGCAGCGGCGTTTCATCAATCTGGCCGCGCTCGCCGAGGAAGTACGCGACATTGTCGTTGAGGAATCCGATCCCCGGATCGAGTTTGTGCTTGATGTCGATGACGCGCTGGAGGTCGAGGCCGACAGCGAGCAGATGTTTCGGGTGATCTACAATCTGGTGCGCAACGCCGCCCAGGCCTTTGAAACCGACCATGCCGACGATACCGCATTGGTTCGCCGTATTACGTTGTCGGCGCAGCGCTCTGGTTCGGTGGTGGAAATCCGGGTGGCCGACACCGGGCCGGGGTTGCCGGCCAAGGCGCGCGAGAACCTGTTCAAGCCGTTTCGCGGCTCGGCCCGTTCCGGTGGTACCGGGCTCGGACTGGCCATCGCTCGCGAACTGGTGCTCGCCCATGGCGGCTCGATCTCGCTCGACGACACAGTCACCCGCGGCGCCGCGTTCCAAATCGAGCTCCCCGATCAACCGGTACCACTCGACACGTTCCGCGCCCGCGCCTGAGTTCGTCACGACGGACGCCCGGCTTTGGAGACTTTCACACCGGATATTACCGAGGCTCGGCCTTACTTGATCGGCAAGCGGCCGCACGGGCTGATTCTCGGCTCCTGTGGGCGGGGTTTATCGAGCCATGCCGCGGCCTTGATGAGAGCCGGTTGCGGTTTCGCCGATGGTCAAGAAAGCTCGGCAAGCGCCATTTTCGGGCAACTTTAGTGCGTTGCAGCGATGGAATGTGGCATCGCCCGCTTTTTTCGCCAAATCCGCTTGCAATCCCCGGCGGTCCGTTTTAGGAGAACGGCCTCGCAGGCGTTTTTCGCTTTGCATGCGCGCCCGTAGCTCAGCTGGATAGAGCACCAGACTACGAATCTGGGGGTCAGAGGTTCGAATCCTTTCGGGCGCGCCATTTAACTCTTTGAAAACAGAGAGTATTTGCGATGGTCTAGCTTTGGGTGGTGCTGTGATCTTTTCTGGAGTCGCCACCGAGTCGCCACGACCTAAAGTATCCTCGTATTAGAAAAAATGTCTCCCCCCACCCTACTTGATGCTGTGACCATTCATACCGTACTCTCAGTTGGGGCTGGGATCGGCTTCGCCTTCACTCTGACGGCCTGTGCATTAACCAGCTCTGATCCGCGGAAAATCCTAGCTCCCGCTGACCCAAAATCGAGCAACGCTTCAGAATTGTGGTGCCGTGAACGATGAAGCCCTTCGTGTAGGCGACGGTAGGGCGCTGGCGGCCGTTGATCTTCTTGCCTGCGCCATCACGGTATACTTCACCATTTTTGCTGGCTTGGCGCTTTGGCTATCAATGGTCCCAGTATTTGGGTGTAGCTCTCTACCCTCAGGCTCTGATGCCAATTGGACGAATACGACGTTCGTCACCGGCGGCGAGCTTCCACTGCACCCGGCGGCGCCCTTAGCAGCATGCGTCAAGTAATGCGGAGAATCGATGCCAAAGCGCCAAATCCAGAGAATCAGCGAGCCTCTCTGGCCAGGAAGCTCCCCAACGCATTTTTTTGGGGGGAGAGTGGGAAACGATTGGCTAGAATACTAATGCTTGCAACGCCGCAAGCTTGCTGCATAAAATCAACCTTAGGATGAAGGCGGAACTCTGCAAATCGAAGCTATCTTCGTTCACGGCGTCTGATGTTGGGTAAAAAGGGTGTCATGGTAGTTGGCTTTTCAAATTTTGCATTTTTAGAGTCATCTGAGCCGCAGTTGCGCAGATTGGGTGTTCTGGCAGAACGCTACTTTTCTGAGGACCCTAATACCTGCAATATCAAGCTACGCCAGTTTTCTGAATTAGTTGCTCAGCTAACGGCCAGTCGATTTGGGTTGACCGTTGAGTCAACCGATAGTTTCGCTGATATCCTGCGACGTTTGAAATATGAATGTAACCTTCCCAGGGAAGTTGGCGACCTCTTCCATGCACTGCGGGTGAATGGCAATCGGGCTGCGCATCAGAATTCGGATGACTTTGCCAGCGCATTGAGCGGACTAAAAATTGGCAGACAGCTTGCCATCTGGTTTACAAGAACATTCCACGACTCCACGCAAAAATTCGGCCCGTTCGTTCCACCGCAAAACCCAAAAGATGTGACCGAAACTCTTTTAGCGGAGCTTGATCGGCTGAAAGAAGAGTTGGTGATCTCTCTCACAGATGCAGAAAGACATCGCGAGGCAGCCCAGCGATCAGAAATCGAGAGGCAAAGCGCCTCTGAGCGCGCTGCAGCAGCACGTTCGGATCGCGAGATTTGGGAACTGCTTGCTGAAGAAGCGGAAAAGGACCGTCATGAACTGGTAAAGCAATTGCAATCCGTGCAGCAGCTAGCAACGGCAAAGGATGCTCCTAGCACGGCAATTGTCACCGGGCTTGCTCGTGATGCCGCGAACCAAATTAATCTGGACGAAGCCGACACACGTGTGTTGATCGATCAACAGTTGCGCGATGTAGGATGGGAGGTTGACACCAAGGTGCTTCGGTTTGCATCCGGCAGTCGCCCGATGAAGGGCCGCAACCGGGCGATAAGCGAGTGGCCGACAGCGAGTGGACCATCCGACTACGCTTTATTCTGTGGAATGGTCTTGGTCGGAACTGTTGAAGCAAAACGTCAAAATCGCAATGTAATGGAAGTTCTCCGGCAGGCCGAGCGCTATTCGGTCGGTATCAAATTGCAGGACGGTGAACTCGCCGAAGGAGGGCCTTGGGGAGAATTCAAAGCGCCATTTGCCTTTTCGACCAATGGTCGGTCCTACCTCAAGCAAGTTGAGACCTTGTCTGGTATCTGGCGGCGCGATTTGCGGGACAACGACAATCCTGCCGAGGTGCTGGCAGGGTGGCCGTCGCCGCGTGGTCTCCTTGAGCGTCTGTCGGTGGACAAGAACGCGGCCTATCGCGACCTCGCCGCGCAGCCGTTCGATTTTGGATTTCCGCTGCGCCCCTACCAACGGCATGCCATTGAAGCGGTTGAAAAAGGGCTGATCGAAAATCGGCGCACCATGCTGGTGGCCATGGCGACTGGGACTGGCAAAACCAAACTGGCGATCGCCATGCTGTATCGCCTGATTTCGGCCAAACGGTTTCGTAGGGTGTGCTTCGTCGTAGATCGTAGCGCTCTGGGCGAACAGACAGAGCGCGAGTTCACCACGACCAAGGTTGTGAACGGTAAAGCCTTTGCAGATATCTTTGGCCTGAAGGGACTTGATGACGCCATACCAGATGACGAAACCCGCATTCACATCTGCACGATCCAAGGTCTGGTGCGCCGCGTGCTCTATGCGGCGGACGAGGCCGACGCGCCGTCTGTAGACCAGTATGATCTGATCGTCGTTGACGAATGCCATCGAGGTTATCTCCTGGACCGCGAAATGTCAGACACCGACATCACCTTTCGGAGCCAGGACGACTACGTTTCAAAGTATCGCCGTGTCCTTGAATATTTCGACGCAGTCAAGATCGGCCTGACCGCCACGCCCGCCCTGCACACGACCGAGATTTTCGGTCTGCCGGTCTTCACCTATTCCTATCGTGAGGCCGTCATCGACGGCTTTCTTGTTGACCATGAGCCGCCCGTGCGCATCGGAACGATGTTGTCCGAAGGCGGTATTCACTTCTTGCGCGAAGATCCGGTCGATTTCATCCACGCGGCCAGTGGAACCATACAATCGGCCACGCTTCCCGACGATATCGACTTCGAGGTTGAGCAGTTCAATAAGGGCGTCATCACTGTCTCGTTCAACCGAGCTATCGCGCAGGAACTGACCAACTTCATCGATCCAAGCTTGCCAGACAAGACGCTGGTGTTTGCTGTGACAGATGCGCATGCCGATATCGTCGTGAACGAATTGCGCACAGCTTTTCGCAATGCCTATGGAGCGTTACCCGATGCGACCGTGCAGAAAATCACCGGCAAGGTCTGTCGAAGCGATCACCGAGATTTTCCGTTATGTAGATCAGCCATCCAGCACGTCGATGGGCAAGCTACGGTTCACCTTTGAAATTGATTACGTCATCCGTGGGCGCAATGTGCGGATCAACAACCGCGATGGCAGGACACAGGTTGCGGTTGACGGTGAGTCGATGACGATGAGCCGGTTTCAGGCCGACAAAGCCAACCTTTTTCCCGACCTGATCTTCGGTTATTACTCCGGTACGGGACGTCGCCTGGAAAAGCTATTCGATGCCCATCAGGCCCGATATTACAACGTGATCAACAAAGACGGCAGTGAAAGCGACTATCAGGCTGCTCGCGTCGCCCGCCGCATGTTCTATTGTCGCCCCGTCCATGGTGTGTTCGCGCTACTTTCGCACTTTGCCAAGCCGGGAGGGAAGGGCCAATCGTCTCATCTGCTAAGCGAGAAGCTTGGCATTACGGGCTTTCATTCTGCACTTGCGCTTTTCAAGGAGCCGTCGTGGTTTAATCACGCTAATTGGAAAAAGTCGCGGTCGGCAACTTTGGCCGCGCCAGAACGCGGACGGAGAAGTTACAACGAACTCGCCCAGCAGGCTCAAGATATCTGGGGTGCCAGAGGTCCTGCAGGTGAATGTGCGCGAGCGTTGCATGAAATCGCCTTTCATCCCCTCTCGGTGACGGGAAAGGTGGTGGACGACTATCGCGACAAGCCAAAGGTAGAAGCGCAACTGGCGTGTTTCATCCGCGACAAAGCGACCCTGCAAAAGTTCGCCGCTTCGTATGACAATGATCAGGAAATGTTCGCGGCCCTAGAGGCGGCTGACATATCCGACCTGTTCCGCGAGATGCTGGTTTGGGTAACACGAGCCGACAACGACAGCGGCGACGTCAGTTTCAGTGACCTGTCAGACGGCGAACGGCAACTGTTAATGGTGCTTGGCCTGATCCGCGTATCACGTGGCAAAGAGGCACTGTTCCTGCTCGATGAACCCGATACCCACCTCAATCCGGCATGGCAGCTCACATATCTGGAGCTGATCAAGGAGTGGACTGAAGTCGCCGCCGACAAGGATCGCTGCCAGATTATCATGACCTCGCATAATCCACTGACTATTGCTTCGCTCACAAAACAGGAAGTTCGGGTTATGCAAAGCGGCGAAGATGAGGCCCTGAAGATTTCAGAGCCCTACACCGACCCAAGAGGGATGGGATTTACCGCCACTCTGACTCAGATTTTCGGCTTGCCCACCACACTGGACCTCGCGACGCAGCAACAGATTGATGATCGCAATGCATTGGCTCGGATTGAGCAACGCATGGCATGACGTCCGCTACGCAGATCGCCCGCCATTGACTCCAGACGATATCGCAAAGCGGCATGAGGCGATGAAGGACTTGATCAAGCAATTGAGCAGCAAGGCAGGGCCGACGCATTGATCTATGTACGTCGCGATCCGGCGCTCATTCCGGAAAAGGTCCTTAAAGTTGCCGAGCGGGCACAAGCGGCATTGGAGGCATTACCACCTGAAGAACGCGTGGCGTTCATTAAAAATAAGTCACACATCTGGCGCGGGTTCAAAAAGTATCTAGCCAGAATGTCCTATGGAAAGTGTTGGTACTCGGAAAGCCCAGATCCCCAATCGTTCTTCGATGTGGACCATTTTAGACCTAAGGCCGAGGCGCGTAGAAGTGACACCGCTGACCCCGATGAAGGCTATCCTTGGCTAGCGTTTTCATGGGAAAATTTTCGATTCTCAGCTGGCCGCTCCAATCGACTCAGCACGGACGAGCATACCGACGAGACTGTCGGCAAAGGCAGTTGGTTCCCTCTGTGTCAGGGAAGCCCTGTTGCGGAATGGGCCCACCGTAATGTCGTTGAACGCCCCATGCTTCTGGATCCTGTCAACTCAGCTGACATGGATTTGATCCGAGTTGAATCAGACGGTAGCATCAAGCCCAGTTACACCTGCGTGGGTACAAATGCATCGAGGGTGAAACAATCCATCGAGCTCTACGGGCTTGACTTGCCCCGTCTTACAGAGGCCCGCCTCAGAATTATGAGGGATGTTCAGCAAAAATTTGAAGCTCTGTTGAAAATTGTTGCTGTTGCAAACGATTTTCCCCTCGCTGCTGATCCCTTGCCTGTGCAAGAGCAAGCAGCCGCAATCAAAGCGACAACTATGCCTGACAGCCCTTATTCACTCGCGGCGCGCTGCAAATTGATCGAACTGGGTGGCGCTGACTTGATAGCGCGTCCTGAAGATTATCCGCCTGTGCAATCTTTGCCCGCTTGAAATGCTATGGGTCATGAATTGATGTGTTGGGCTTTGTGATTACACTAATAATGCGAGCAAAACGTGCGGAGTGACTCAATACGCATACTCTGCCCGAGGCACGATAAATTCTGTCTACGACACAGCGAGTGTCAACGGTGCACGACGGCCCCATGAATGGCATTGCCTTCCACGCCTATGTGGAGCAAGTCCTCGCTCCGACCTTGCCGCCTGGCCACATCGTGATCATGGGCAATTTTCCTGCCGACCTATAGTCCCGGCTTCAATCCCATCGAAATCGCCTTCTCGAAACTCAAGACGTTCATGCGGGCGAAGGCTGAATGATCTATCGATGCGTGTACCTAGAAATCATTTTTCGCCAAGTCAGCTAAATCTTTGTATCGGTTCTCATGATTGCCGCCCTTTTTCCCCCAGGTTTTATCCAGCTTTGAGTTCGTTTCCGGCGTTGGTTGAAGTGCCCCCCGATTTTGGGTCAGCGGGAACTGGAATTTTCCGGGGTTTGGGCTCATGCCAGCGGGGCGGCCGGTGAGCCGTTCATGAGCGAAATCGGTACCTTGTTGCCGATCGCGCTATGTGGCCGGAATTCGTTATAGTCTCTACGCCAATCCTCCAATTTTGTCCGCGCGTCGTCAAGGCTCATGAACCAGTGGGTGTTCAGACACTCTGCCCGGAATTTACCATTGAAGGATTCGATAAAGCTGTTGTCCGTTGGCTTTCCAGGTCGGGAGAAATCAAGGATAACGCCCTTCTGGTAGGCCCCATAGATCAAGGTCACGAGAGACAAAGTCGCTGCCATTATCGACCCTGATCGATTGCGGATAGCCAACCGCCCGACATATGCGCTCCAAGGTCTGCACCACATCCTCTCCCTTGTAGTTGAACCGTGGATCAACTGCGGGCGAGAAGCGAGAAAAGGTATCTACAACCGTCAAAATGCGCATCTTGCGGCCAGTCGCCAACTGGTCGTGAACGAAGTCCATCGCCCAGACCTGGTTGGAATGGGTAGCGTGGCGTGCCCCCATCAGGTGGTCCGGTTTGATTGTTAGTGCATCATGGGCGTCTGGTCCATCGGGACAATGCTTTCCGGCGCGGGCGGGCGGTAGCCCAGAGCGCTATGCGGCCTGACGGTGTTGTAGTGGATACGCCATTGCTCGATCAGGATTTGCGCCTCCCTTAGGCTGTAGAAAATTTCGCCGTTCAGCAGCTCGTCGCGGAACCGGGCGTTGAAGCTTTCGCAGTATCCGTTCTCCCATGGTGAGCCTGGCTCTATGTAGGCCGTCTTGGCTCCAACAGCTGCAATCCAATCCCGTACTTTCTGGGCGATAAATTCCGGCCCATTGTCCGACCGAATGTATTCCGGCGGGCCGCGCAGGATGAATAGGTCTGTCAGAGCATCCAGCACGTCCGTTGAGTTGAGCTTGCGGTCCACGCGGATCATGAGTGCCTCCCTGGTGTATTCCCTCTCGCCGTTTGCAAGCAAACGCCTGCCGGGCAGTGGTCGATGATATTCAGCGTCCGATAGACGCGGCCGTCAGCGGTTCGATCCTGGACGAAGTCGTAGGACCAGACGTGGTTTGGCCGTTCCGGTCTGAGACGCACACATGATCCGTCGTTCAGCCTAAGCCGCCCCTTTTTCTTCTGCTTTTGTGGCACTTTCAGCCCTTCACGCCGCCAGATGCGCTCAACCCGCTTATGGTTTACCTGCCAGCCCGCGTTGTTCAGCAGACCGGTGACCATGCGATACCCATAGCGCCCGTACTTGTCGGCCAGTTCGATGATATCATCGGTCAGCCGTTCTTCATCTGCCCGGCCCTGTGGCACCTTGCGCTGTGTGGATCGGTGTTGTCCGAGCGTGCGGCAGGCGCGGCGTTCCGATACGCCGAGCTCCCGCCGCACATGGTCGATGCACTTGCGACGACGCGAAGGGCTTAGAAGTTTCCCTTTGCCGCCTCGGTCAGGATGAGTTTGTCCAGTGTCAGGTCAGACACCGCCCGCCGAAGCCGCTGGTTCTCCTTCTCCAGCTCTTTCAGCCGAGTGAGTTGAGATCGCTGCATCCCGCCATAGAGCTTCCGCCATCGATAAAACGTCTGCTGTGTCACGCCGATCTGGCGCACCGCGTCAGCAATCGTCGCACCTTGCCCTTGCAGAACTTCAACCTGCCGAAGCTTCGATACAATCTCTTCCGGTTTCTCTCGTTTTCCAGCCATCGCTGATCCTCCAATTTGAGGGATAATCTATCCCAGTTGGTGGACCACTTTCAGGGGGCAACTCCAGAGAGTTTCTTCAACCTGCTCAAGCGTGAACGGATAAGACGTAGGACCTATCGGACCCGAGAAGAAGCCAGGAGGGATGTGTTCGACTACATCGAGATGTTCTACAACCCAAAGCGTAAGCATGTGAGAAACGGGTTGCTGTCGCCCGCCGAGTTCGAACGGCGGCAGAAAACGAGGACCGAGGGCGTCTAGAAAACTCGGGGCTATTCAGTCTGACCTAACTACCATTGAGGCTGCGTCCATACGTTACCTCTGTTCAGGTTTTGACCTTCCTGTAGGCCGTTAGCATATTCGTGTGGGGCCCAACCACCGAGGCTTGAATGTCGGCGGGGGTAGCGAGCCAATTCAATGGCATACGCGGAGTCGGGACGGCCCTGCCACCTCTCATAGGTCGCGGCCGCATCGGCGAGATTTCCCATCATATCCGATCAGGCTCGCGCGAGAACGGCGGAGGGTATCGGATCATTGCACGGTGTAGCCGGGGGTATGTCTCGGAACGGTAAAGTTCAAAATTTCCCGTTGACGATTTCAAAAAATCTGCATACCATCAACAGAATTCAAAAAACCTACATATCTTCAGGTGATTTTGTGAGCGATGCGGAAAACCATAGAAAGCCCTACTCGATTGGCCATGTGGCCAAGGTAACGGGCGTTGCCATTTCGACATTGCGGTCCTGGGAAGGGCTGGGGTTGCTCGCGCCACACAAGTCCGAGGGCGGACACCGGTCGTTTTCCGCGTCCGATGTCGAACGCGTCCACCGGATCGACCTGCTGCGCCGCGTCGACGGACAAAGCCTGTCCAGTATCCGGCGGATGCTGGAAGACAGCGATCATGCGGCTGCCGATCCGGTCGAAGAACCGGACGCCGACCGCCGCACCGTCGAATACAGTCAGATCGGCGGCCAGGTCCGCGCCATGCGCAAGGAAGCTGGTCTCTCGCTCCGCGATCTGTCGGAGAAAACCAGCATCAATGTCTCGCATCTGAGCATGTTCGAGCGCGGGGCGGCGTTTTTGTCGCCGGCGCGGCTCAATGCGATTGCCGAGGTGTTCCAGCGCTCGCTCGGCGAACTGCTCGGCGGCACCAGCAGCGAACATCTTCCGATCGTCCGCAAGGGCAGCGGCCGCATGGTCAGCACCTTCGGACCCGGCGTTTCGATCGAACAGGTCACTGTCGCCGAACGGTTGATGGACGTCGAGGTCTGGACCATCGAGCAGGGGCGTGAAAGCGACGGGTTCTACGCTCACGAGGGTGAGGAACTGATCTACCTGCTTGAGGGCAAGCTGGAGATTGCGCTGTCAGGCCGCGAACCGGTGACATTGACGCCGGGCGACAGCGCCTATTTCAGCAGCCGCATCGATCATCGCTGGAAGAATGTCGGCGGCGGTAAGGCGGTGGCGCTATGGGTCAACACTGACACCGCCCGGCTGGCATCCATGCAGTTTGAAAAGCGTGAGCGCCGGCTTGAAATCGGCTCTTCTCAAGGCACCGGCCTTGGCGAGGGGGCGCTCAACGTCGAATTGTCGACCGACGCCCAGTCTTTCCGGGTGATCGAAACACATACGGCCGGCCATCCGACACGCATTCTGGTGGAGCCGCTTGAAGGTTTGGACGGGGCCACGGTCAAGGAGAAGCAACGCTCCTTCAAAGCGCGATACGACCATTTGCGTCCGCTGCTGTTACAGGAACCGCGTGGTCACGCGGGCTCCTTTGGCCTGGTACCCGTCCCCTCCCATACCGCCGATTTCGGCGCTTTCTTCATTACTTCCTATGGCTATCCCGATTTATGCGGGCATGCCGTGTTCGGCTATGCCAAGGCGCTCGCAGCACTCGGGCGGCTCAAGTCGAAAACCAGTTTCAGTATCGAGATGCCGGGCGCAACGGTTCAGGTCGAGATCAAGTCTGACAATGGCGAGATCGACGTCATCCTGCCACAAGCCTCGGTCGTCACGCCGGAATTTGCTGTCGCCGTGGATGGCCGGGATGCCCGTCTGCAGATTGTCGATAGCGGCATCTTGTATGCGATCGTCGAGGCGGCCGATCTCGGGCTCGATCTGCAGTCGAACTCGGCTGATGAAATTCTCGTCAAGGCCCGTCTGGTCCGCGACGCGATTACAGCGCTGGACCGGGCTGATGAGCTGGCGTTTGACTCGGTGCTGGTCTGCCAGCCGATTGCTTCAGGCCAGGAACGCATGTTTCTGGCGATCGATGCCCACCGCTTCGACCGATCTCCCGGCGTCACCGGGGTAGCTGCGCGGATGGCGCAATATGTGGCGCAGGGCCGGTTCGAGCCGGACGCCGTTCTCCAGGCCGAGAGTATTTTTGGTGGCCGGCTGATGGGCCGGGTCACTTCAGTTGTCGAGACGTCGGACGGACGTCTTGCAGTCGTTCCGAAAATTTCGGGACGGGCGCATCTCAACGGTATTTCCACGCTCATCGTCGAGCCGGATGACCCCATGAAGCGCGGTTTTCTTGTCTAGAATCCGTCAAAAACCCAGAAGGGATAAAAAATGAAATTTTCTTTCATGAACAAGCTGGCATCCGCTTTTGCGGCCGTCATGCTGCTGACAGCGTCACTGGTTCAGCCCGCAGCTGCGACTGATCCCAATCTCGTTCTCGACCGCATCCGCGACAGTGGCGAACTGCGCGTTCCGGTCATGATCGGCGAAGAGCCCGGTTACATTCGCGACCGCGACAGCGGCGAATGGGGCGGCTTCTACATGGAGTGGGCCAACGACATCGCCGAACTTCTCGGTGTGAAGGCCGTACCGGTCGAAACCACCTGGGGCAATCTCGCTGCCGATTTCCAGGCCAAGAAGATCGACATCGCCTTTGGTCTCAACCCCAACCCCAAGCGTGGCCTGGTTGTCGATTACCTCTCCGTCCCGCTTTTCACGGATGCATGGGCAATCGTCGCCAAGCCCGGCTTCGATAAAAAGAACTGGGCTGATCTCAATGATCCCTCGGTCAGCCTTGTCGTGCAGAAGGGTGGCACCATGCAGGTTGTCGCCGAAGCGCTGACCCCGAAGGCCAACATCGTTGTTGTCGAAGACCGTCCGCTGGGCGTGCTCGAAATGCAGGCAGGCCGCGCCGACGCGATGGTTCTGGCTATCTTCGACGCGGTCCAGGTTGCCAAGCAGACCGGCGGCGAAATCATTCTGCCGGCGCCTATGCTGCTCAATCCAGCAACCATCGGCTACGCACGTGAAGAAGGCAACGAAGGCTACGAAAACTGGCTGACCAACTGGGTCAACCAGCAGCGCGCGCTCGGCCTGGCCCAGGGCAAGCTGCACAAGTCTTTCGAAGCTCACGGCATCGATCTGTCGATCCTGCCGCCCGAATTCAGCTTCTGATCACTCTGTTAGCCGGGGGCATTTGCTGTCCCCGGCAGCACCCAACCAAGCCACGCCAGGAGTCTTCTCGTGTTTGACTGGTCGATCATCACCCAAAATGCGGACCTTATCCTCAAGGGGCTTGGGATCACGCTCTACTATACGGTCGTCACCACGGCGCTGGGCCTTGCGATAGGCCTCCTTGTCGCCCTGGCGCAACTTGCCCGCATCTCTGCCATCAGTTGGATCGGGCTCTTGTTTGTCGAGTTTTTCCGCAACGTGCCGCTATTGGTGTGGCTGTTATGGAGCTATTACGCACTGCCGATTTTCCTCGATATCAACATCTCCAAGCAACTGGCAGGCATCACCGCGCTGAGCCTTTATGGCGCCGCCTACTATGCCGAAATCCTGCGCGCCGGGATCCAGACGCTGGACCCGGGCCAGACCGATGCCGCCCGCGCGCTGGGCATGTCGACCACGCAGTCGATGCGCCGGATCATCCTGCCGCAGGCGTTCCGCCGCATGATCCCGCCGCTGGCGGGGCAGACCATCATCCAGATGAAGAACACGACACTGCTGTCGGTGCTGACCATCCCGGACCTGCTTTATCAGGCGGGCTACATCGCTTCGTTCACCTACCGGCCGATGGAAGTCTACACGGCGATCGGCGTGGTCTTCCTCATCATTCTCATTCCGTCGAACTACCTTGCCCGCAAGCTGGAGGCGCACACCCAATGAGCACGCCAGAAACTCTCCAAGACAAGCCGCTGGTCTCGATCCGCAACCTGTCGAAATCCTATGGTCCGCTCAAGGTTCTGCGTGACATCGATGTTGATGTGCACGAGGGCGAAGTGGTCGCGCTGCTGGGTTCCAGCGGTTCCGGCAAGACCACGCTGTTGCGCTGCGTGAACCTGCTCGAAAATCCCGACTGCGGCCGCATCGAGATTTCCGGTCAGGCCATCTTCAATCAGTCCGCCGGCGGTGACGACAAGGCGGGCATCAAGCAAAAGCAGGTCAATACGCTGCGCAGCCGCGTTGGCATGGTGTTCCAGCACTTCAATCTTTTCCCGCACATGACCGTGCTGGGCAACGTGATGGAGGGGCCGCGCATCGTGCTCAAGGAGGACGATGCCAGCAACCGCAAGCGGGCGATGGAATATCTCGAAAAGGTCGGCATGGCCGATTTTGCCGACCGCATGCCGCACCGTCTTTCCGGTGGTCAGAAACAGCGTGTCTCGATTGCCCGTGCGCTCAACATGCGCCCCGAGGTGATGCTGTTTGATGAGCCGACATCGGCGCTCGATCCGGAACTGGTCGGCGAAGTTCTCAGCACCATGATCACGCTTGCCAAGGAAGGCATGACGATGCTCGTGGTCACTCACGAACTCGGCTTCGCCCTCGAGGTGGCCGACCGCGTGGTGTTTCTCGACCAGGGCACCATCGAGGCGGAAGGTCCGCCCGCAGACGTGCTTCTGCACCCCACCAACGAACGGGTCCAATCGTTCGTCAATCGTTTCCATGCGACCGCGGAGCTCATGCGTCCGTTGCTGCAGGACTAACCCGAAATAACCAGCGAGTATCAAATGTCAAAGACTGATTGGAAGGGCATTCACAGTGTCCTCGTGACCCCGTTTGCCCAGGATGGAAGCATCGATTTCAAGCGTTTCGCCGAACTGGCGGAAGTCAATATCGCCAATGGCGCCGACGGCCTTGTGGTTTGCGGCAGCACCGGTGAATTCTACACAATGACGGTGCAGGAACGCATCGATCTGTTCGAGGCCACCGTCAAGGCGTCAAACGGCCGGGTGCCGGTGATTGCCGGTGTGTCGGATCTACGCACCAAGGTTGTCGAAGAACTCTGCGCAGCTGCCAAGGCCGCAGGCTGTGACGGTATCCTGGCGCTGCCGCCGATCTACGCCAAGCCCGACCTGCGCGAGACCGCCCAGTTCTACCGCCGCATCGCCGCGGTCACCGATCTGCCGCTGATGCTCTACAACAGCCCGGCGCGGATGGGCGTGAACCTGACCCCGGATTTCGTCGCCAGCCTTGCCGACATCCCCAATGTGGTGGCGATCAAGGATTCCTCGGCCGATATCCAGCAGGTCACTGAGCTTTGCGCCAAGGTTAAGGACAAGCTCGCCGTTTTTGTCGGCTACGAAACCATGATCCGCTCGACGCTTCCAGTCGGCTGCTCCGGTGTTGTCGCCATGGCTCATCAGCTCTCCGGCAAACTGGTCCGCAGCTATTACGATGCCTGCCAGCACGGCGACACCGCCATGGCCGACAAGCTCGAACCTGCGCTGTTTGACATCTACCGCTGCTTCAAGACCGGCAGCTTCTATGCCGGCATCAAGGCAGTGATGAACGAACTCGAACAGCCGGTCGGCATTCCGCGCGAACCGCTTCTGCCTTTCTCCGATCAGCAGCAGGCCACGGTCCGCTCGATCCTGGAAACCGGAAAAGTGCGCGAAACCATCAAGCAGGCAGGCTGAACCATGCAAAGCACACGCATTATCCAGGGTATTGATTCCCACACCGCAGGCTGCCCGCTGCGGCTGATCACCTCCGGTTTTGGCCCGATCCGTGGCAAAACCATGGTGGAAAAGCGCGCCGACCTGATGTCGCGCGACTGGCTGCGCCAACTGGTGCTGTTCGAGCCGCGCGGCAGTTTCAACATGCCCGCAGCCGTCCTCACCGAAGCCTGTTCGGAAGACGCGGACATCGGCATGCTCATTCTCGAGCCCGACACCTATCCGCCGATGTGCGGCCATTGCGCGATGGCGGTTGCCACCATTGCGGTGGAAGCGGGTTACATCGACGCGGTCGAAGGCGAAACGCTTGTGCGGCTTGATACCCCCGCAGGCGTGGTGCCTGCCCGGGTCAAGGTCGAGGGCGGACGTGCCGTCTCGGTGACATTGGAAATGCCGTCGAGTTTTCTCTACCGCGAAAACATCTTCGTCGACACGCCGAGCTTCGGCAAGGTGCGCGCCGACATCGCCTTTGGCGGCGATTTCTATCTGATCGTCAAGGCCAGCGATCTGGGCCTCAAGATCCATCCCGATCAGGCCTGGCAGATCGTCTCTGCTGCCGCCGAGCTGCGCGCCGGGCTCAAGGATCATCCGGTCCAGCATCCGACCATGGCCCATGTCAATGAGATCTACCAGATCGAGATCATCCAGGACGGCGATGGCGAAACCACCGATGGCAAGAATGCCGTCGTCTGTCCGCCGACGGTGATCGACCGGTCGCCGTGCGGAACCGGCACTGCCTCGCGCATGGCAATGCTGGCAGCCAAGGGCGAACTCAAGCCGGGCGACAGCTTCCGCCACGCCGGCATTCTCGACACGGTCTTCACCGGCAATATCACCGGCGCCACGACGGTGGGAGACATTCCCGCCATCGCCTGCACGGTAACCGGTTCGGCCTACCTGACCGGGACCTTCAACTTCTTCCTCGATCCCAACGATCCGTTCCCTGCCGGGTTCCGGCTCACGGGCGTCTGATCGAGCAATCCGGAGACAATCATGACCAGCGATTTCAATCCCGACAGCATCACCCTCGTCGCCGCACATCTGATTGACGGCAAACGTGTGGAAGCGGGCGAAGCCCTTGCGGTCTTCCGTCCCTCTGATGGCGCTGAAACGGCGCCGCTGCCGATGGCCGATGAAACCATCATCGATCGTGCCGTCACCTCGGCGCATCGGGCGTTTACCGAAAGCGGATGGCGTCAGGCCACGCCGCTCGAGCGTGCTGCAGTGCTCAAACGCTGGGCTGATCTGATTGACCGTGACCGCGAACGCATCGGCCGGATCGAATCCGTATCCTCGACCCGGCCGATCGAAGACGTGCTTGGCCGCGATCTGGTTCGCGCCACCGGAGCCCTGCGCTATTTCGCAGAATGGGCCGACAAGGTCGAAGGCCAGTTGCTGGCTGGCAAGGCCGGCACTACTTCGATGGCGCGGCCCGAGCCCTATGGCGTGGTCGCCTCCATCGCGCCGTTCAATTTTCCCGCCATCAACGCGATCTGGAAATCGGCTCCGGCGCTCGCCGTCGGCAACGCTGTGGTACTCAAGCCTTCGGAAATGACACCATACTCGGCGCTGGCGATTGCCGAACTCGCCATCGAGGCGGGTCTGCCGGAAGGCCTGTTCAACATTGTCCAGGGCGCAGGCATCACCGGCTCGCTGCTGGTACGTCATCCGTTGGTGCGCAAGATCACCTTCACCGGATCTTCCGCCACCGGCGCCAAGGTGATGGCCGATGCGGCCATGACCGGCACCAAGCCGTTGACGCTGGAACTTGGCGGCAAGTCACCGCAACTGGTGATGAAGGATGTGCGCGATCTCGATGCGGTGGCAACTAATATTGCCAACGGCTTCCTCGCCAATTCCGGTCAGGTCTGCACTGCCGGCACACGGCTGATCACGCCGGTCGGCATGCGCGATGAACTGCTTGAAAAGGTCATCGCCATTGCTGCCGGGCGCAGGGCAGGGCCAACCTGGCAGAATGGCAACACCCTGCCGCCGATCATCTCGGAAAAGCAGGCGCGTCGCATCGATTCCATGCTGGCCGAAACCCTGAGTGATGGCGCCGAAGTCGTCACTGGCGGCGGTCGTGTTGCTGCCCAGAATGCAGGTGCCTATTACCAGCCGACAATTCTGCGCAATGTGCCCGAAACCTCGGTTGGCTTCCGCGAGGAATTCTTCGGCCCGGTTCTCTCCGTCTTTGAATATGAGGACGAGGAGGAGGGCATCGCCATGACCAACCATCCCTCCTATGCGCTGGCTGCCAGTATCTACACCGACGATTTGCACAAGGCGATGACCTTGCCCGATCGCATTGAGGCGGGAACCGTCTGGGTCAACGCCCATGGCCGGCAGCCCGATTATTCAACACCGCAGGGCGGCTTCAACGGTTCCGGTTTCGGCAAGGAAATGGGCCGCAACGGCCTCGAAAGCTTCCTTCGTTTCAAGACTGTCTTTCTCAATCATGGCGAATAAGATGACTGCTGAGCATTTCGATTACATCGTTGTTGGCGGCGGCGCCGCCGGTGCCGTGCTTGCCAGCCGGCTGTCAGAAGAATCTCGCTTCAAGGTGGCGCTGATCGAGGCCGGACCGGACATGGAGCCGGGAACCGAACCTGAAGACATTCTAGATGCCTACCCGATTGTTGCCTATTTCAACCGCTCCTATCACTGGCAGAATGTGAAGGTTCATCTCGATGATCCGAAAACCCCCGATGCCGAGGCCCGCCGTTACGAGCAGGCCAAGGTGATCGGTGGCGGCACCTCGATCAACGGACAATTCGCGTTCCGCGGCCTGCCCTGGGATTATGAGGACTGGGCCGAGCACGGAGCGGCAGGCTGGGACTGGAAGGGCGTTCTTCCCTACTTCAAGAAGCTAGAGACCGATCTCGATTACGGTGAAACCGAAGTCCATGGCGGCAGCGGACCCATGCCGTTGCGGCGGGTGCCGGAGAAGGACTGGTCGCCACTCACCAAGGCCACCGCCAAGGTGCTCGACAAGCTTGGCGTCAAGAATATTCGCGACCACAATGGCTGCACCGATGACGGCTATTTCCCGATGACCGTCAACAACAATGTCGATGGCAAGCGGGTGTCGACAGCGCGAGCCTATCTGACCCGGGAAGTCCGCGATCGTCCGAACCTGACGATCATGGGTTCCACCGAAATGCGCAGGATCCTGTTTGACGGCAACCGCGCTTGTGGCGTGGAGATCGAAGGCCCGCAGGGCACGCGCACGCTGGGCGCAGGAGAAGTGATCATTTCCGCCGGTGCGCTGCAATCGCCGGCAATCCTGATGCGCGCCGGGATCGGACCCGCCGATCATCTTTCGGAAATGGGCATCGAAGTGCGTGCCGACCGCCGCGGCGTCGGTCAGAACCTGCAGGATCACCCGATGGTGGCGCTTGCCGCTTACCTGCCGAAGAAATCCCGTCTGCCCAAAACCATGCGCCGCCACATCCAGATGGGCTACCGCTACAGCTCCAAGCTGGCAAAAACGACCGCCGGCGACATGTTCGTGCTGGCGTCCAACCGCGCCGCCTGGCATCCGCTCGGCCGCCGTCTCGGCTCCATCCTTGTGTGCGTCAACCGGCCCTATTCGACCGGCTATGTCCGCCTTGTCGACCGCGATCCGTCAACCGGCCCGTTTGTCAATTTCAGGCAATTGTCAGACGAGCGCGATCTCAAACGGCTTGAGGACGGCATGCACCGCCTGTTCGGCATCGTCTCCGAACCGGAAATGACGGATGTGGTCGGCGAAGTGTTTCCGGCAACCTTCTCCGATCGGGTGCGCAAGCTCGGAGCTGTGAGCAAGCTAAACTGGTTCCTGACGCTGATCGCGGCGGGCATCATGGGCAGCGGTTCGCTGGCCCGCAAGCTGATGATCGAAAAGGTGATCGTGCCCGATGTCGATGTGCAGGGATTGCGCAATTCTCCCAATCAGCTGCGTTCGTGGATCATCGATAACACCTGCGGAAGCTGGCACGCCAGTGGCACCTGCCGGATGGGCGACCGCAACGATCCTGACGCGGTTGTTGATCCTGATGGCAAGGTCATCGGCGTTGAAGGTCTCCGGGTAGTCGATGCCTCGATCATGCCGTCGGTGATCAGTGGCAACACCATGCTGACAACGGTGATGGCCGGCGAAAAGATCGCTGACACCATCAAGGCCGGAGCCTGAACCACGCCATGGCACCAAGACGCGTCCTGACCACCATAGACAGCCACACGGCAGGCCACCCCACCAGGCTCATCACCAGTGGGTTGCCGCCGCTCAGGGGCGGATCGGTCGCGGAAAAATACGACTGGTTTCAGAAAAATCTGGACGACGTCCGCACCTTGCTGCTGCATGAACCGCGCGGCCATTCGGCCATGGTCGGCGCGGTTCTGACCGACAGCAAGGTCGCCGATCATGGCGCCTTCTTTCTCGGCAGCTACAACTACCTGCCGATGTGCGGTCATGCGACGATCGGCATTGCCGCAAGCCTGAACCACATGGGGCTGTTGCTTCCCGATGATCAGGGCCAGACCGCCTTTGATCTCGAGGTTCCCGCTGGCCTGGTGCGGGTGACGGCGAATTACGAGGGCGGGCGGCTTTCCGCGGTCAGCTTCGACAACGTGGCTTCCTATGTTGCAGCCAGCGCGGTTGCGCTGGAAACGCTGCCCGGACCGGGCACCTGCGATATCGCTTATGGCGGCAACTGGTATGCGCTGGTCGAGGCACAGGCCGCCGGCGTCTCGCTCGATGCGTCTGGTGTTCACCACGCGCTCGAAATCGGCGCCAGGATCAAGGCCGAGGTCAACGCCAGAATCGACACCGGTGCGATACCGGGGGCGAACTCCCATATCCACAGCGTGCTTTTTTATCAGTCGAACCGTGACGATGATGGTTTTGCCAGCCGTCAACTGGTGGTGCTCGCCGCCAACAAGTTCGACAGGTCGCCCTGCGGAACCGGCACCTCGGCGCGTCTGGCGCAATTGCTCGGCGCCGGCCTGATCGAGCCCGGCGAGCCGATCCGGGCAATCAATATTCTCGATGTCGAGTTCACGGCCTCCGCCGTGCCGCTGTCGACGAGTGGCGCAAATCCGATCCGCTACCGGCCGACCATCGAAGGCCTCGCCCATATTACCGGCCTGCACAGCTTTATCCGCAGCGACGACGACCCGATTCCCAACGGGTTCCTGTGTCGCTGACCCCCGCCTCAAACCAACAAGAGAGTGCCCATGATGTATGATGAAAAGATCGAACTGCTGATCGACGGAAAATGGCGGCAGGCAGGCGATGGCAAGGTTCGCGATCTGGTCAATCCGGCAACCGAAGAAGTGCTTGGCACGGTGCCGCTGTGCAACGACGCTGACCTGGCCGAAGCCACCGAAGCCGCTGCCCGTGGTTTTGCCGTGTGGAAGAAGATGACCGCCGTCCAGCGTTACGCCATCATGATGAAGGCCGCCGCGCTGATCGACGAGCGCAAGGACCGTATCGGCCGGCTGCTGACCATGGAAAACGGCAAGCCGCTCGCCGAAGCGGTGCCTGAAGTCCAGTTCGGTGCCGAAGTCACGCGCTGGTATGCCGAGGAAGGCAAGCGCGCCTATGGCCGCATTGTGCCTGCTCGCATGCCCGGTGTTCGCCAGATGGTGTTCAAGGAACCGGTTGGCCCGGTCGTAGCCTTTGCTGCCTGGAACTTCCCGTCCGGTAACGTCGTGCGCAAGATTGCAGGCGCGCTGGGCGCCGGCTGTTCGATTGTCGTCAAGCCGGCTGAGGAAACGCCCGGCACTGCGGTCGCCATCGCCCGTTGCTTCCAGGACGCAGGCCTCCCCGATGGCGTTCTCAATGTTGTCTTTGGCGACCCTGATCACGTCTCCTCCACCCTGCTCAAGTCGCCGGTGTTCAAGAAGGTGACGCTGACGGGTTCCACCGAGATTGGCAAGCTGTTGCAGAAGCGCTCCGCCGACACGCTCAAGCGCGCCACCATGGAATTGGGCGGCCACGCGCCGGTCATCGTCCATGCGGACGCCGATCTGGATCTCGCCATCAACACGCTTGTGGCCTTCAAGTTCCGCAACGCTGGCCAGGTCTGCACCTCTCCGACTCGGTTTTTCATTCATGAGAGCATCTTCAGTGCCTTCGTCGAGGGCTTTGTCGCCAAAGCCAAGACCATTGTTGTCGGCAACGGGCTTGAAGCCGGTGTGCAGATGGGGCCGATGATCGCTGAAAGACGTCTCGGCGTGATGGAAGCCTTTGTCGAGGACGCCGTGAGCAAAGGCGCAACTGTTGCGCTCGGCGGAAAGCGCATGACCAATCAGGGCTATTTCTTCCAGCCCACGGTGTTGACCGATGTTCCCGACGATGCCCGCATTCTCACCGAAGAGCCGTTCGGTCCGATCGCCCCGTTGATGCCGTTCTCGAGCTTCGATGAAGTGATCGAACGCGCCAATGCGCTGCCCTATGGCCTCGCATCGTTCTGCTTCACCCGCAGCGGCTCGCTGGCGGCCAGAACCGAGGAAGCGCTGGATGCCGGTCTGGTTGGCGTCAACCACATGGCTGTCTCCACCCCGGAAACGCCATTTGGCGGCGTCAACGAATCGGGCTTTGGTTCGGAAAGCGGCATGGAAGGGCTGGAAGCGTTCCAGCGCACCAAGTTCGTCACCGAGTTCGCACTCTGATCACGGCATTGCCCTGCCGCATTCTATGAAGCCGGGGTGGGACTTTGTTCCATCCCGGTTCACACACTGAATTACATCTGGTTTCCCAAATATCTGCCTTGCGAGGAACGGGCCGCCTCGCAGCATGCTCAATAAGATCAGATCGGCGCCCTGTTCGCTTTGCACAGAACAGACGCCTGTTCGATGTGCGCCGCCAGATCCGTCGAAAGCTGCTCGGCGGCACCGGCGCAATCGACGCGAACTCTTCAACTGCGCGGCGAGCTTCCGCGAAGCTTTCGCCGTCAGTAGCGCGCATTCCGTCAGCTTCCCCAGCGAAATGCGGCCAGCCCAAACGGCGCTTCCGGGAAGTCCAGCAAAGCGCCCTTCGTTGTCCTGCAAAGATACCATTGGCACTCTCGGTCCTCTAGCCTCGAATGACGCGCCGGCGATGTCGAACTCAACACCAAACCGAAACCCTCGCAAGACTTCCATAAGCGCGCAATATCGGATGGTTCCTTCAAAGGAACGGCATCATTCGAAACGCGCCGTGCGAGGCTATTGCGAGCCTCGGGATGTCTCGCAACCCGTCGGAATAATACATTCCGAAACTGTTTGTGGTTTTCGACCACGCTGCGTATGCTTGATCTCACGATATCTGAAAAGCGGAACCTGATAATTCAAAAAACAACCGCTGGATGAGTCGTGTACCGACTTGAGTTGCATAACGTCCAGAGACATGGACCAGAGTGCCACCAAGCCGATCAAGCGGGGGGACGCACTTCTGTCGACGATAAGCTGGGCCAAGCTTGCTCCGCCACGGGGCCGACCATTCATCAAGATGCAGGGGCTGGAAAACCACTTTGTGATCGTTGATGGCCGCGAAACAGGTTTTTTGCCCGATCCCGATGAATCCGCTCACATCTGCAACCCGCGAACCGGCGTGGGCGCTGATCAACTTTTGATTGTTCAGTCACCAAGCGTGCAGGGGGCTACAGCCGGCGCCTATGCGTTCATGCGGATCATCAACATTGATGGGAAAGACGCAGAAGCCTGCGGAAATGCCACGCGCTGTTTTGCCTGGTTGATGCTTGAGGAAACCGGTCAGGAGGAGATCATCCTGGAAACGGTCGTCGGGCCGCTGCGCTGCGCGCGTGTGGGCGACAAGATTGTCAGCGTCGATATGGGCCCGATCACAACCGAGTGGGACAGTATCCCGCTGGCCCGTCCCGTGGATACATTGCATCTGGATGTGGGAAACGGGCCGTTGTCGGATGGCATTGCGCTGAATATCGGCAATCCGCATGTGGTCTACTTTGTCGATGATCTGGACGCTGTCGACATGGCGTCGGTTGCCCCCAAGATCCACAACGATCCGCTGTTTCCGAACCAGGTCAATGTCGGTGCGGCGCAGATGCTGCGCGACGATTACATCCGTTCGAGCGTTTACGAACGCCCGGGATTGTTGACCAGAGCCTGTGGCAGTGGCGCTTGCGTCGCCGTGCGGGCCGCGCAACTGCGCGGATTGACCAGAAGCAGTCGGGTCACGGTCGAGATGGCTGCAGGCTCGGTCGTCGTCGAGATCCACAACGACAATTCTGCCACGCTGACAGGACCGGTGGAATTCTGTTTCAGCGGAACGCTGCCAAGACCAGAACGGAATACGGCATGAACGACATCATGATAAGCATCGACAAGGTGTGCAAAACATACCACGTGAAAACCCGCCCTGAGCCGGTTCGCGCGCTGGACAACGTGACAAACCACATTGCTCGCGGCGAGGTTGTCGTGATCATCGGCCCGTCGGGATCGGGGAAATCGACGCTGTTGCGGTCTTTGAACGGCCTGCAGCCGGTCGACAGCGGCACCATCATTATCGATGGCGTCAGCGTGACCGACAAGAAGACCAATCTCAACCGGCTGCGCTCGCAAGTCGGCATGGTCTTTCAGCATTTCAATTTGTATCAGCATAAAACCGCCCTGGAAAATATCGTGCTGCCGCAAACAGTGGTGCTCAAGCGCAGCCGTGCCGAAGCGGAAGCAATTGCCAATGATCTGTTGAACAAGGTCGGCATCCCCAACCTCGGCGGCAACTATCCTTCGATGCTGTCGGGCGGTCAGCAGCAGCGTGTGGCGATTGCGCGGTCTTTGGCGATGAAGCCGAAGGTCATGCTGTTTGACGAGGCGACATCCGCGCTTGACCCCGAAACCGTTGGCGGCGTGCTGGAATTGATGCGAGGTCTTGCCGCTGACGGAATGACCATGGCCGTCGTCACCCACGAAATGGGCTTCGCGCGCGAGGCCGCCGACCGGGTGATCTTCATGGATGCCGGTGCGGTCATTGAAGAAAACACCCCCGACCAGTTTTTTGACAATCCCCAGTCAGATCGAGCCCAGGATTTCCTGCGGCAGATCCTCTAACGAGCCGAAACTACAACAAGGAGAGAGAAATGAAGAAATTTACCAAACTCGCAGTCGCCGCCGTCAGCGGTGCCTGGTTGGCCATGATGACGACGGCATCCTTCGCCGAATCCACGATGGAGAAAATCGTCAGAACCGGAGAGATGACGATTGCAGTCCAGACTCAGGGTCCTCCTGTCAGCTTTATCAACAAGGACGGCAAGAGAACCGGTCTTGCCGTCGAGCTTGCGCAGATGATGGCCGACGACATGGGCGTCAAGCTGGTCGTTCAGGATTACGACTGGAAAGGCCTTATTCCGTCGCTTCTTTCCGGCAAAGCCGATTTCATCGCCGCGGACATGACACCGACGGCCAAGCGCAGCATGCAGGTCGTCTTTACCGAGCCGGTCTTCTACTCGGAGACCATTGCCTTTGCGATGAAGGATTCAGGATACACATCCTGGAAGGATCTCAATGTCGCCGGCATCTCTGTCGGTGCGACCCAGGCATCGTCCTGGGCTGACATCGCGCGCGCCAAGATCTCAAATGCCGAGCTGAAGGAATTTGCCGGCGGCACCGCGCAAACGGTACAGGCGCTTACCTCCGGCCGCATCAATGCCGGCGTGTCCGACAAGGCCACGATCGCCGGTTTCATGTCTTCCATTGAAGGTCTGGTTGTTCTCGATGGTGACATCAGCCGCGAACCGCTTGGTTTTGCTGTCCGTCCGGACTCCACCCATTTGCTGTTCGCGCTGGACAACTATATGGGCCTGATCCGTGCTGACGGGCGCCTCGATGAGAAGCTGGAATACTGGTGGAACACCACCAACTGGGAAGCGGATCACAAGTAGGATCCTGCCTGCCAACATGAATTTCACGGCGGCGTTCGCGCCGTCGTGATGCAATCTGAAAAATCGCAAATCATCAAGTTGATAGATACCGGATATTTTAATGGAGTGGCTTCAAAGTATCTTTAACTTTCGGATCGTCTTTCAGTATTGGGAGGTCTTTGCGCAAGGCATTGTCAATACGATCCTGATCTCGGCGATCTGTCTGGCTCTGTCATTGATGTTCGGAATTCTCATCGCACTGGCGCGGCGGTCAAGCAATCCGCTGATCTGGCGGCCTGTCGCGGTTTATATCCAGGCGATACGTTCGACTCCGCTGCTGATTCAGATCTACCTGATCTATTACGGCCTGCCCTCCATTCTTCCGTTTGGCAATTTTCTAGATGAAACCCAAACCGGTATCATCGCGCTGACCATACATACCTCACCCTACATGGGGGAAATCATTCGGGCCGGTCTTGAATCGGTTGATCGCGGCCAGATCGAGGGCGCGTTGTCTGTCGGCATGACCCCCAGGCAAACCACGACAAATGTTGTCCTGCCGCAGGCGATTGCAAACGTCGTGCCGCCCTTGTTGGGCCAGACGGCCGTTTTGATCAAGGACACGTCACTTCTGAGCATCATCGCCGTGTTCGAGTTGATGGGCGCTGGGTTGCGGATGTTTTCGGAGACGGTCATCGCCACGGAAAGCTATGTGACGACGGCAGTGTGTTACCTGGCCATATATTTCATGATGCTGGGGATTTCCGGCGTGGTCCAACGAAAGCTGGGCGGTTCCGCCTGGCAGGCAAACTAGGAAACAGTCCATGGAATGGTTTGCACATAAGTGGGGTATCATCGACAAGCTTTCGCCCTTCATGCTCGAGGGGCTCTGGATCACGTTCAAGATCTCGATTATCGCGATCTTCTGTGGCTCGGCGCTGGGGTTTGTTCTGGGTGTTCTCAAGACACTCCAGATCTATGCGCTGGAAAAGTTGATCAACACCTATCTGCATATTTTGCGCGGATCGCCCTATCTGGTTCAGCTTTACATCGTCTATTTTGTGTTTCCCTCCCTCAATATCGAATGGCTGAAATTCGACAGTTTTACTGCCGCTGTGGTTTCACTGTCGCTTTACACATCGAGTTACGTCACTGAAATTGTCGCATCGGCCATCTTCGCCGTGCCAACCGGGCAAAGCGAAGCTTCGCGATCGGTGGGCATGACCAAAGCCCAGGCCTACAGGTACGTGATCCTGCCTCAGGCCCTGAAGATGACGATTCCGCCGATGGCTAGCGTCTATGTGATCGTGATCAAGAGCACCGCAGTGCTTTCGGTGATCGGCATTGCCGAACTGACCCGTCAGGGTGAAGTGGCGATCATGCGCATGCCGGGCGACATCATGTTCATCTATGGCCTGATCGCTGTCTTCTATTTCTTCTATTGCTATCCGGTGCTTCGGTTTTCAAAATGGGCCGAAACCCGTTTCGGCTCCATTGGGGTTGAATTGGAGTGATCTCGCGCTCGCCGCAGGCAAGGGCCGGAGGCTAAACGCGAATTGAGGCGGCCAGGGCGTTTTTGGCAATAAGCCATAATCAGCGGCACTTTTGAACGGAAATACATCGATGTTACAGCGCTTGAAAGGCGGCGAACCGCTCTCCGTCGCCATCGTCGGCGCGGGGATTGTTGGCTGCGCGACGGCTCTGGCGCTTGCCTTGGACGGGCATCAGGTCACGCTGTTTGATCCGGACGCGCCAGGGGCAGGAACCTCGTCAGGCAACGCCGGCGGCATCGTCACGGGTTCGGTGACGCCCACGGCCACCCCCGAAGTGTTGCGCGCTTTGCCGTCCTACCTGTTCGACAAGTCATCGCCGGCAGTGCTTCGTTTGCGCCATTCGCTGAAGGTGTTGCCGTGGCTGTTTCGCTTTGCCCGCGCAGGCTTACCCAACGAAATGAACCGGATCGCGGCGGCATTGCATCCGATCCTTTCTGGCTCCCTGTCCGCCCATGGCGCCCTTGCAGCCCACGCGGGCGCTCAGGCAATGATCACGCAGGAGGGCTGGCTGAAGGTTTTTGCATCAGAGCAAGCGTTTGCAGCAACGGCGCAGGATCGGCGGTTGATGGACCGGTTCGGGGTGAACTACACGATCCTCGATCATAAGGCCGTGACCGATCTTGAGCCGAACCTCAATCCCGACCTCTGTGCGGTGGGGTTTTATCAGCCCGACTGCGGCTTCGTTCGAAACCCCAAGGGACTGGCGCAGGCTTATTTCGATGCCGCTGCGCGGTTGGGCGCGATCCATCTGCGCCAGCGTGTTGACGGGGTCGCCCGGCGCAACGAAGGCGGCGTGACCGTTCATGCTGAAGGCGTCACCCACAGGTTTGATCGACTGGTGGTGGCGGCAGGCGCTTGGTCAGCCAGCCTGGTGAAGCAGTTGGGCGACAAGGTGAGCCTGGATACAGAGCGTGGCTATCACATCAGCTTCGGCCCGGAAACGGCGGGGCTGTTGCGCGGGCCGCTGGTCCTGCCGGGCATGTCGATGGTTCTCTCTCCCATGCATGATGGCTTGCGGCTTGTCAGCGGCGACGAGCTGGCCGGCCTTGCCGCGCCCCCGAACTACAGCCGTATCCGTGCGCTGATCCCTGCGGCCCGTCGTGCCGTGCCTGCGTTGCGCGATGTATCGCCCCGATCGGAATGGATGGGATTTAGGCCTTCCACGCCTGATTCATTGCCGGTGATCGGTCCCTCGCCGCAGGGAAATGACGTGATCTACGCCTTCGGCCATGGCCATCTTGGCCTGACGCTTTCGGCAATCACGGCGCAGATGGTCGCCGACACCGTGGCCGCTCGGGCCTTGCTGGTTGATCCCACTCCCTATCTCATCTCAAGGTTCTGATCCGCCATGCATGGTTTTCCAATCACCCTTGCCGCACCGTCGGACCATACCGGTCCGCTGCCGGAAGCCGTCGATGTTACGGTTATCGGTGGCGGTATCATCGGGCTTATGACCGCTTGGGAGCTCTCCCGCGACGGTCTTCGCGTGTTGCTGTGCGAGAAGGGCAAGCTGGCGGGCGAACAGTCCGGGCGCAACTGGGGCTGGCTGCGTCAGCAGGGCAGGGACCTGGTCGAGCTGCCGATTGCCATGGACGCGATGCGCATCTGGCGTGACCTGCCACAAAACCTGCGCGCGGCGATCGGGTTCAGACAAACCGGCGTGACATATCTGGCCCGTGACGCATCCCGCATGGCCGCTTTCGAGCGCTGGCTATCGCAGGCGCGGCCACACGGGGTCGATACGCGGCTTCTCTCTCGCCGCGAGACCGAGGCAATGTTGCCGAACGCGGCTGGCTGGATCGGTGCGCTGCACACTCCGTCCGATGGTCAGGCGGAACCCTTCGTCACCGTTCCGCTGCTGGCGCGTGCGGCAGTTGAAGAAGGGGTTGTCATTCGTGAACGATGCGCCGTGCGCGGATTGGAGCTTTCCGCTGGACAGATCTCTGGGGTCGTGACCGAGGCTGGAACGGTGCGCTGCACGCGCGTTGTTCTGGCAGGTGGTGCGTGGTCGTCCTTGTTTCTCGCGGCCCATGGAGTCCGGCTTCGGCAATTGTCTGTGCTCTCCAGTGTATCGACCACGGAGGCCCTGCCAGAGGGGTTTTCGCGTGCTGCGGCGGCTGACGAGCGTTTTGCGATCAGGGGCAGGGCAGATGGCGGCCACAACCTGACGGCATGGTCATCGCACAAGTTTTTCATCGGCCCTGATGCGGTGCGCAATCTGGGCGCCTTCTTGCCGCAATTTCTTGCCGATGTTCGCAGTACCAAGCTTCGACCTTTCGCGCCGCAGGGGTATCCCGATGCGTGGCGAACTCCGCGCCGTTGGAGCAGCGCCGAGAAATCGCCATTCGAGCGCTGCCGCATCCTGAACCCGCACCCCGATACGGCCGATATTGCGCGACTGCAGCATCAATTTGCACTTGCTTTCCCAGATATCGGCAAACCGACGATCACGGCCAGTTGGGCCGGCATGATCGACGTAACCCCCGACACGCTGCCGGTTGTGGATCACGCCCCGATCCCCGGGCTGATCGTTGCCACCGGCATGAGCGGCCACGGTTTTGGAATTGCGCCTGGCATGGCGAAGGTGATCGCTGACCTGGTTCAGGGGCGCGCCCCGCAGCACGAAATGTCGCCATTCCGCTTCAAGCGGTTTTTCGACGGCACGCCGACAAAGGCGTCCTCCGCCATCTGATCGGATAGGAAGCATCTGGGCCGAAAATGGTCAGCTACGTCGCCGGTTAAAGCCTCCAACACACCAGACCGTTCACCCGGTCTTGAGCGAGGCCATCTGGCGGTAGCTGGCCATGAGGTCGTTGAAGCGCTCACCCTGGATGGCGACGTGCTGGCGTAGGGCGGCGGCAGTGGCCTTGGAATCGTTGCGCTCCAGTGCCGCAAACACGGCCCGGTGCTCTCGCATCGACTGCGGCATGCGGCCATTGGCGCGCAACTGCAGTCGCCGGTAGGGCTTGAGCCGCTTGTGAAGCCTTGCTGCCTCGCGGGCCAGGAAGCGGTTGCCGCTGGCCTCGTAAAGCAGATGGTGAAAGGTCTCGTTCTCGCGGTAATATTCGTCGAAATCGCCTTGCGCGATCGCCGCTTCGCAGGCGTCGATGGTCTGGCCGATGGCAACCATCTGGCTCTCGGTAACGTGCCTTGCGGCGCGAAAACCGCACATCGCCTCGATTTCGGCCATGACTTCGAACATCTCGACCAGTTCGACAAAATCCGGATGCCGGATGAAAGCGCCGCGGCGGGCTTCGAGCGTGACCAGCCCGGAGGCCGCCAGCGACTGGAACGCCTCGCGCAACGGTGTCCGCGACACCCCGAATTGCTCGGCAAGTTTGACTTCATCAAGACGCTCGCCATCGGCGAATTCGCCGGTGACAATCATCTGCTCGATGCGTTCGCGAACGGAATCTGCAATGCGTGTGCCCATGAGCATATCATCGTCAATCCGCACCGAAATGCAAATTCAATCTTTTTGTATACAAGAGGTTTGACATTGCATCCAGAAAATGGTCCCTTCGAGCGTTGCCAGGGCCGGAAGTGGTTCTGCGAGCACAATCTTCTGGGAGGTAGATATGAAACTAGGATTATCAGCGTTTGCAGCCATGTTGGCGGCATCCATCGCTCTGACTGGCCATGCACAGGCCGAAACCCTGAAAGCATCACACCAGTTTCCGGGCGGCAAGGGCGACGCGCGCGACGAAATGGTTCAGCTTTTCGCCAAGGAACTGGCAGCGGCCGATGTTGGCCTCGATGTTCAGGTCTATCCGGGGCAGTCGCTCTACAAGGCCAAGGAGCAGTGGGGTGCGCTGACCAAGGGCCAGCTCGACATCACCTCGTTCCCGCTTGATTATGCATCCGGCCGCGTACCGCAGTTTTCCGCAACCCTGATGCCGGGCCTGGTACGCAACCATGATCGCGCCAAGCGGCTCAACTCCTCGCCCTTCATGACCGAGATCAAGAAGCTGATCGAAGACAACGGTGCCATCGTCATTGCTGATGCCTGGCTCGGCGGTGCATTTGCCTCTAAAACGGCTTGCATTACCTCGCCTGAGTCAATCAAGGGGCAGGTGACCCGCGCCGCAGGACCCGCCTTTGAACAGATGTTGGTCGGCGCCGGCGCATCGATTTCCTCGATGGCGTCATCGGAAGTCTATACCGGCATGCAAACCGGCGTGCTTGATGCCGCCAACACCTCATCGGGGTCATTCGTATCCTACCGTCTTTTCGAACAGGTCACGTGCCTTACAGAGCCGGGCGAAAACTCGCTCTGGTTCATGTATGAGCCGATGCTGATTTCGAAGGAAACCTACGACCGCTTGACGCCCGAGCAGCAGGCTGCAGTGATGGCTGCAGGCAAGAAGGCTGAAGAGTATTTCGACAAGGAGGCCGCTGGCCTCGACGACAAGATGGTCGAGACCTTCAAGAAGGCCGGCGTTGAAGTCGTGTCGATGTCGAAGGACGATTATGACGCCTGGCTGGCGATCGCCAAGGAAACTGCCTACAAGCAATTCGCCGAAAAGGTTCCTGGTGGCCAAAAGCTGATCGACGACGCCCTCGCCGTCGAATAAGCACCGGATCAGGGGAGGTTCGCCTCCCCTTTTTTCGCCCGGCCTGCCCTTTTCCGATCCAAGGATTGCCAAGAGATGAAACGCTTTGTTTCGATTGTCGAGACGCTGTCGCGGCTGTGCGGATTGTCGTCCATGCTGCTGATCGCCGCCTCCACGCTTGTGGTCTCCCAGATGGTGTTCATGCGCTATTTTCTGGGTGCCTCCACCGTCTGGCAGACCGAGTTCGTCGTCTACGCCATGATCGCCTCCACCTTCATCGGCGCGCCCTATGTGCTGTTGCTCAAGGGCCATGTGTCGGTCGATCTGCTGCCCACCCTGCTCGGCGGCAATGGCAAACGTCTGCTTGATGTGCTCTCAGCAACCCTGAGCCTGGCGTTCTGCGCCCTGCTTGGCTGGTCCGGCTGGCACTATTTTTACGAAGCGGCATCGAAGGGCTGGACCACCGACACGGTCTGGGCACTGCCGTTGTGGATCCCGCTGCTTCCGCTACCGCTCGGCGTCGGCATCCTGTGCCTGCAATACATAGCCGAAATCTACAAGAACTGGACGTCCACCGAGGAGAGCCCCGCATGAGCCCGCTGGAAATCGGCCTTCTCATTCTCGTCGTGCTGATCGCGCTTTTCGCCATCGGCATGCCCATCGCCTTCGCGCTCGGCGCCGTGTCGATCGGCACCCTGCTGCTGATCGATGGTTTCCGCTCGCTCGATATTCTCGGCGAAACCTTCTTCTCCGGGCTCAACTCGTTCACGCTTGTCTCGATCCCGATGTTCATCCTGATGGGTGCGGCAGTCTCCAACTCTCCGGCGGGCAAGGACCTCTACGAGGCGCTCGACCGCTGGCTCAACCGCGTGCCGGGTGGCCTGGTTCTGTCCAATCTCGGTGCCTGCTCGATCTTTTCGGCGCTATCGGGTTCCTCCCCCGCCACCTGTGCGGCCATCGGCAAGATGGGCATTCCCGAAATGCGCAAGCGCGGCTATCCCGACGAAATCTCCGCCGGATCGATTGCCGCCGGTGGCACGCTCGGCATCCTCATTCCGCCATCGATCACCATGATCGTCTATGGCATTGCCACCGAAACCTCGATTGGCCGGCTGTTTCTCGCCGGCGTCATCCCCGGCATGATGCTGACCACCATCTTCATGGCCTGGACGCTGTTTTCGTGCTGGCGCAGCGGGCTGAAACTGTCCGATGTGACGCAGCATTATTCGCTCAAACAGAAATTCGAGATCCTGCCGCGGGTGCTGCCGTTCCTGGCCATCGTCGCAGGCATCCTGTTCGTGCTGTATGGCGGCGTTGCGACCCCATCGGAAGCCGCCGGCGTCGGCGCGCTGTTCTGCCTTGTGCTGGTGGTAGTGGTCTACAAGATGTTTTCGGCCAAGCCGTTTCTCTCGATGTTCAGGGATTCGACCAAGGAATCGGTGATGATCATGATGATCATCGCGGCGTCGGAATTATTCGCCTTCACCCTGTCCTCGACCTTCGTCACGCAGAGCATCGCGGGTTGGATTTCCGACCTGGAGGTCAACCGCTGGGTGCTAATGGGGATCATCAATGTATTCCTGCTGATCGCCGGTTTCTTCCTGCCGCCGGTGGCCGTGATCCTGATGACTGCGCCGATCCTGCTGCCCATCATCACCAGCGCCGGATTTGATCCCTACTGGTTTGCCGTCATTCTCACCATCAACATGGAAATCGGTCTGATCACCCCACCCGTCGGGCTCAATCTCTATGTCATCAACTCGATCGCACCCGACATCTCGCTTGGCACCATCCTGCGTGGCTCGTTGCCCTATGTGATGTGTATGATCCTTGCCATCGTGATCCTGTGCATTTTTCCGCAGATCGTCACCTTCCTGCCCGAACTGATAATGGGGGCCGCGCTTTGAACCGCTCCGGCTTCTTCTACGACCTTCTGTCGACATTGTTCGAGCGGCAGAATATTGCCCGGGTGAAGGGCGACGGACGCTCGATAACGGCACTTTGCGATGATCTGATCGCCAGCTCAGGCGAGGTCTCCGGCCATGATATGGGACAGCAGATCCTGTCGCGCTTCAGCGAGCTCACGCCGGAAGACGAGATCGCCTTCTTCGAGTACCTCAACGAGAAGATGGATATCGATATCGACCGGTTGCAGGCGTCAACCGCTGCCTACCAGATCGACCGGTCGCCTGAAAATTTCGCCAACCTGCTCGATGCCTCCGAACCCAAGCGGCAGGAATTGCTGCGCCGTATCAACCGGGTACCCGGCACCACCGGTGATCTGGTGAAAATGCGCGCCCGGCTGCTCAAGCTGCTCAAGGACCATCCCTCGTTCGGGCGGATCGACGTGGATTTTCAGCATTTGTTTGGCTCGTGGTTCAACCGCGGCTTCCTGGTTCCTCGCCGAATCCACTGGCAAAGCCCCGCCAATATTCTCGAGAAAATCATCAAATACGAAGCCGTGCATGCCATCAACGACTGGGATGATCTGCGCCGTCGCGTCGAGCCGCCCGACCGCCGCTGCTACGCCTTCTTCCATCCCGCCATGCCCGATGATCCGCTGATCTTCGTCGAGGTGGCGCTGGTCAAGGGCGTTCCGGGTTCAGTGCAGGCCATCCTGGCCGAAAACCGCGAGATCCTGGCTCCCGAAAACGCTGACACTGCCGTGTTCTACTCGATTTCCAACTGCCAGGCAGGCTTGCGTGGCGTCTCGTTCGGCAATTCGCTGATCAAGCAGGTGGTCGAGGATCTGCAGACCGAGGTGAAATCGATCAACACCTTTGTCACGCTTTCGCCGATTCCGGGCTTCAATCGCTGGCTGCGCCAGTCCATCACCGACGAGCCCAACACCCTCGTTGCCGCCGAGGACATCGATCTTGCCATCGAGTCTGGTGAACTAGGCAAGCTCACCGAGCATCCGCAATGGCTGCGCCGGCAGGCCGCAAACTATCTGGTCAACCAGAAGAACCGCAACGGCATGCCGCTCGATCCGGTGGCGCGCTTCCATCTCGGCAACGGCGCCATGCTGCATGACATCCACGCCGCTGCCGATCTCTCGGAAAACGGGGTGCGCCAGTCCTGCGGACTGATGGTCAATTACCTCTACGATCTCAAGAAGATCAGCCAGTTCCACGAGGGCTTCGCGGAGGCCCATACTGTGTTCACCTCCAAGGACGTCAAGACACTGGCCGACGCAGCGGCCGCAACCAGCAATGGCAGGAAACCGAAAAATGGCTCGTAATTATCTCTTCGACGGATTGCTCGCTGACAAGCTGTCCACAGATGAAGCCCGCAAGGCCACTTTCGCCATCCTGCCCGTTGATGGCCGCCATTACACCTATGGTGATGTCGAGGATGTCTCGGGCCGCTTCGCCAATGTGCTGGTGGGCTTGGGCGTCCAGCCAGGCGATCGGGTTGCGGTGCAAGTGCCCAAATCCATCGAAGCCATCATGCTCTATCTTGCCGTGGTTCGCGCCGGCGCCGTTTTCCTGCCGCTCAACACCGGTTACACCCCCGCCGAAATCGAGTATTTTCTCGGCAACGCCACGCCGCGCATCTTTGTCTGCGATCCGAAAAAGCGCGTCGACTACGAAGCATTGACAGCCAAGCTCGGCATCGGGCTTGAGACCATGGGTGTCTGGCAGAACCACGAGACCAGCGCCGGCTCACTTAACGATGCCGCACTTGTCGCACCGACCGAGTTTGAAACCGTCGCCCGCGAAGCCAGCGATCTGGCCGCCATTTTGTACACTTCCGGCACCACCGGACGTTCCAAGGGCGCCATGCTCACTCACGCCAACCTGTTGTCCAATGCTGAAACACTGGTCGATGTTTGGCGCTTTACCAGCGACGACGTATTGCTGCACGCGCTGCCGATCTTTCACACCCACGGTCTGTTCGTCGCCACCAATACGGCACTGAGCGCCGGCGCATCGCTGATCTTCCTGCCCACTTTTAGCGCTGAAGCCATCATTGAAAACATACCCGGCGCCACAGCCCTGATGGGCGTGCCAACCTTCTACACCCGCCTGCTCGACGACCCCGCCTTCACCGGTGATTTGGTCAAGCACATGCGATTGTTCGTTTCCGGCAGCGCGCCGCTGCTGGCCGAAACCCATGTCCAGTTCGAACAGCGCACCGGCCACCGCATCCTCGAGCGCTACGGCATGACCGAGACCAACATGAACACCTCCAACCCCTATGAGGGCGAGCGCCGCGCCGGCACAGTCGGCTTCCCGCTGCCCGGCGTCGATCTACGCATTGTTGATGCAGAGACCGGCAAGCCCTTGCCGCAGGGGGAAATCGGCATCATTGAGGTCAAGGGCCCCAACGTCTTTGCCGGCTACTGGGAGATGCCGGAAAAAACCAAAGAGGAATTCCGCGATGACGGCTTCTTTATCACCGGCGATGTCGGCGTCATCGATGCGGACGGTTATGTGCAGATCGTCGGCCGCTCCAAGGACCTGATCATTTCCGGCGGCTACAACATCTATCCCAAGGAACTCGAACTGCTTCTCGACGAGGAAGACGGCGTGCTCGAATCCGCCGTGATCGGCGTGCCGCATGCCGATTTCGGCGAAGGCGTGGTTGCTGTTCTGGTGCCAAAGCCGGGTGCAGAGCTCGACGAAGCCACGATCCTCGACAGCATCAAACCCAAGATCGCCCGCTTCAAGCAGCCCAAGCGCATCGTCGTGCTTGACGAGCTGCCCCGCAACACCATGGGCAAGGTCCAGAAAAACGTGCTGCGGGATGCCTACAAGGCGCTGCTGCAAGCCTGAGCTTCGGATGCGACGGGAGCCGGCTGATTGTCGGGGCCGTTCAGGGATGAGCATATTCGTGACTCATGGCCCTCATAAATGAGGTGTAAACGGAGTTTCGGCTCGCAGTCGCTGCGGTCCGGATCGATTTCAGTTTGCTATTCAATCCCCCCTATTCATATTCAGGATGAAGCTGGTGTTTGACAGGCGTGATGCTTGGTTCAGCGGCAGGCGGTCATTTGCGAGGGTAAACTGGTGGGTTGCGTGTTGTTTCTCCAGCGTATGTTGGATCCAATTTGGTTTAACAAATGGTAGCGCTGAACGCCGGTGGTTTTCGCTGTCGAATCAACCCAAGATCGGGGGTGGAGATAGTCGCGTCCGCCAGTGGTCGCGCATAGCGGCTGCGGATCGGAATTGGGGGAAATCGCATGAAGGAAATAGAAGCCGGTGGCGAGGACGATGTTCTCATTCAGGTGGCGGAGGTTTACGATCTTGCGCTGTCGGTTCTGACCGCCGCCGGTCTCTCACAGACCCAGGCCCGGCCAGTGGCCCGGGTGATTGCTGATTGCGAGCGGGACGAATGCAGATCTCACGGATTATTGCGATTGCCCGGATGTGTTTCCACCGCGCAGCATCCGAAATTTGTCCGCGATGCAGAACCAGTGCTTGAGGATGTGACGCCAGCCGTGGTTCGCGTCGATGCCCGCAACGGCTATTCGCTGGCAGCTTTCGAGCAGGGACTTCCGGTGCTTGAGCAAAAGGCCAAGGCGCTCGGTGTCGCCGTTCTGGCGATCAACAACTGCTTTCATTTCTCTGCCTTGTGGCCAGAAATCGAGGCCATCTGCACGCGAAATCTGGTTGGCCTGGCAATGACTCCCAGCCACAGTTGGGTCGCACCGGCAGGCGCAACCAGGCCGATATTCGGCACCAACCCGCTTGCCTTCGGATGGCCGCGTACCGGGCGCCAGCCCTATGTCTTTGATTTTGCTACCAGCGTGATGGCCCGCAGCGACATTGCCATGGCCAAGCTCAAGGGCGCGTCCATTCCCGAGGGCTGCGGTGTCGACATCGACGGTAACCCCTCAACCGATCCTGCCCGGGTTCTGGAGGGAGCCATGTGGAGTTTCGGCGGCCACAAGGGCGCGGCGATCGCCACCATGATCGAACTTCTGGCCGGCCCGTTGATCGGCGACCTGACCAGCAGCGATTCGATGGCTTATGATGGCGGCGAGCGGGCCGCTCCATTTCACGGTGAACTGGTTATAGCCCTGGACCCGAAACTTCTGGGAAACGGTCAGGACGAGCTCAATCAGGCGCGCGCCGAGCAGTTGTTTGCGGGCTTTACAGACCAGTCTGCGCGGCTGCCATCCGAGCGCCGCTATGCGGCCCGCACGCGCAGCGACACCCAGGGAGTGCATGTGCCCAAAAGCCTCTACAATAGAATTCTGGCGATTGCCGAAACCGGCGTCGACCCGCGTGACAAACTGTAACCGCGGTGCTACCGGCACTGCCGGATCGCAGAACACGAGGGCGGGAACCATCATCGACAAACAGCGCCAAGCGGCCTTGAAACGGGCTCGCCGCGCTCCGCGAACGTCCAGCCACTTTACGGGTTTGATTTAAGGAATGTACGTTACCGCCCGAATAAACCCATTTGAGCGCGACATGCACAAGGCTGCCGCCCGCCCGATCGAATATACTGCCTGTTTTCGGGATGCCTGAAAGGCCCCGGTCCGGCGATTTCATGCGCACCATTTTGCGCCAAAGCCAATCTGAATGGAGAATGACATGCTGACAGGAAAACATCTGATTGCCGGAAACTGGGTCGCGGGTGAGACCACCTTTGCCAGCCAGCCGGCACATGGCGACGCCCACGATTTTGCGGTTGGTACGCTCGCCCATGTCGATGCGGCGGTTGTTGCGGCGGAAGAAGCCTTCTGGACTTTCGGCTATTCGAGCCGCGCCGAGCGTGCTGCGCTGCTTAACGCCATCGCCGACGAGATCGAGGCGCGAGGCGACGAGATTACTGCCATCGGCACCTCCGAGACCGGCTTGCCCGAGGCCCGGCTGCAAGGCGAGCGCGGGCGTACCACCGGACAATTGCGGTTGTTTGCCAGCCACATCGAAAAGGGCGATTATCTCGACCGCCGCCACGACCAGGCGCTGCCCGACCGTGCGCCGCTGCCGCGCCCTGATCTGCGCATGATCCAGCGCCCTATCGGCCCGGTCGCTGTTTTCGGCGCGTCGAATTTCCCGCTCGCCTTTTCCACCGCCGGTGGCGACACTGCCGCGGCCCTGGCAGCCGGTTGCCCGGTCGTCGTCAAGGGCCACTCCGCCCATCCGGGCACCGGCGAAATCGTTGCCCAGGCGATCGATGCGGCGATCAAACGTCTCGGTCTGCACCCGGGCGTCTTTTCGCTGGTCCAGGGCGGAACCCGCGAGACCGGCCAGGCGCTGGTCACCCATCCACTGATCAAGGCGGTCGGCTTCACCGGTTCGCTCGGCGGTGGCCGCGCGCTGTTTGATCTTTGCGCCCAGCGCTCCGAACCTATCCCCTTCTTCGGCGAACTGGGCTCGGTCAACCCGATGTTCCTGCTGCCTGAAGCAGTCGGCGCCCGCGGCGCCGAGATCGCCAAGGGCTGGGCTGGATCGCTCACCATGGGGGCAGGGCAGTTCTGCACCAACCCCGGCATTTCGGTGCTGATCGATGGTCCCGATGCCGACGCCTTCATCACCGCGGCGACAGCGGCGCTGGAACCAGTCGGCGCCCAGACCATGCTGACCGATGGCATCGCCGAAGCCTACCGCCACGGCCGCGACCGGGTCGCCGGCGCTCAGGGCGTGCAGGAACTGCTCACCTCGACCTGCGATCTGCGCAATGCCACTCCCTACCTGTTTGCCACCACCGGCAAGCAATGGCTCGGCAACGAAGATCTCGGCGAGGAAGTCTTCGGCCCGCTTGGCCTGGTTGTCCGCTTGGCTGATGCCGACGAGATGCTCAGCGTCGCCAAAAGCCTCAAGGGCCAGCTCACCTGTACGCTGCACATGGATGCGGGCGATACCGTGCTTGGCCGCAGGCTGATGCCGGTGCTCGAGCGCAAGGCAGGCCGGGTTCTGGCCAATGGCTTCCCGACAGGTGTCGAAGTCGCCGATGCGATGGTGCACGGCGGACCCTATCCGGCGTCGACCAATTTCGGCGCCACCTCGGTGGGCACGCTGTCAATCCGCCGCTTCCTGCGTCCGGTCTGCTACCAGAACCTGCCAGCAGAACTGCTGCCCGAAGATCTCGGCTGACCCAGAGGCCGGTGACGTGCCGGCACTGAGCCCGACCTGAGGCTGGTGACCGGTCTCATGGTCGCCAGCACTCATCGTCAAATAAAACGCTGCGCATCCGGTCAGATGCGCAGCGTTGTCATGTCTGTGTTGTTCTCGGCACCATCCCCTTGCTGTTGACAAAGCCGGTCGTCTAGAAGGGGATGAAATCCACCGGCATCATGGATCGTGATCGAGTGGAAGACGATGGACGGGGGTGGCATGAGCACAGCAGGCGGAATCGAAGCCTTCATTATCCATCTGGCGCGCGCCGAAGCGCGGCGACCGCAAGTCGACCATTTGCTTGTCGCCTGTCCAGTCAGCGTTCAGGTGATTGATGCTGTCGATGGCCGGGCGCTGTCACCAGAGGAAATCGATGCGGTCTATTCCCGTAAAAGCCTGTTTCGCCCATACTACCCTTTCAGCATGACCGCGGGTGAGGTGGGTTGTTTCCTGAGCCATCGGAAGGCCTGGCAGGCTATCCTTGATACAGGTCTGGATGCTGGGCTGGTGATCGAGGATGATGTCGAGATGGATGGCGAGGTGTTCGTCAGAGCCTTGAAATTAGCCAGGCAGCACATTTCCAAACACGGAATTATTCAATTCCAGGTCCGCAATGTTGCCAAACCCGGCCCGATTGTCGCCCAGGGTGACGGTATATCCTTGGCCCGCCCGGTCATCGTGCCGCTCAGGGCATCCTGCACACTCTACTCGCGCGCCGCAGCCCAGCATCTGCTGGATGGAACCGCCATTTTTGACCGTCCGATTGACGGTTACGTTCAGCTGCATTGGATTACGGGTCTCCGGCCTTGCCTGGCCATTCCGTCAGGTGTTGGCGACCGGGGCAATGTCATTGGCGGCACCACCATTCAGGCCCGCAATGTGCCGCTGCTCAAACGTCTCCGCCGCGAAGCGCTTCGTCCGATTTACCGTGCCCGTATCGCAGCAATGTCACGGCGCAACGACCAGCAGCCGGCCTGAGTCAGTTTAATAAGGGTGCCGATGGCTGGACCCGCAATTGGGATTGAGATATCCAGCGGCTCATGTCCGCTATCGATACCGTCATTGCAACCATTTTACCCTCCGGCCTCGCACTGTCGTTGGCCCGTCGGCTGATGAAATCAGCTGGCCTTGGTCACGGCGGCATCGTCGCCAAGTCGGGGGAGATGAAAGCGGCCGCCGCAGCCCTTGCACAAGCCAGGGTCCAGACCCGGACTCCTGTGCTGTTCGATGTTGGCGGCAATATCGGCGAGTGGACCCTCGCCGCCAAACAGATGTGGCCGTCAGCCCAGGTGCATGTGTTCGAGCCTTCAGCCAGTCATCTTGAAAAACTCAGTCAGGCACTCACGGATCTTGATGGTGTAAAGGTCAATCCGGTTGCCCTGGGTGCGGCTGAAGGTGAAGCGACGCTGTACAAGGATGCAGAGATCACCGGACTGGCCTCGATGACCAAACGCGATCTCGGCCATATCGGGCTGTCGATGGATCTGAGCGAGACAATTCGGATCGATACCCTCGACCATTATTGCGCCCGCCACGGGGTTGAGGCGATCGACATGCTCAAGATCGATGTCGAAGGCCACGAGCTCGACGTACTCAAGGGCGGCGTCGACATGCTTGATCAGCGCAAGGTCGCCGCGGTTCAGTTCGAATTCGGTGGATGCAATGTCGACACGCGCACCTTTTTTCGCGATTTTTATGATTTCTTTGAAGCCCGCGGCTACGCACTCAACATCGCTGGGCCGGGCGGAAGGCTGACACCCGTGAGGCGTTACCGTGAATTCAACGAGCAGTTTGCAACAACAAACTACATCGCCATCCGGCGCGGCAGGTAAGCGACAATGACCCGCGTGATCTCGCGCCTGCATGGCGGACTTGGCAATCAGCTGTTTCAATATGCCGCCGGCCGGGCCGCGGCTCTCAGGACCGGGTCTGAACTGCTGCTCGATACCCGCCAGTACACGGCCAAAAGCCCGTTCCAGTACGATCTCGGAAATTTTTCCATTCAGGCGCGAGTGGCCACCGGAGATGAATTGCCCCCGGCAAAGACCCGGCCCTTGGCTTACGTCTGGTGGCGCAAATTTGGTCGCTCCCCGCGGTTCATTCGCGAGCAGGGATTGGCCTATAATGAGCGGATCGGGACTATTGCTGGTGAGTGCTATCTACACGGCTATTTTCAGTCTCAACGTTATTTCGACGATATTGTACCAACATTGTGGAACGATCTGAGCTTCAGGGAAGCAATAAGCGGTGATAATGCATCCATGGCCGAGCGCATCCAGGGCATGCCGTCAGTCTCCGTGCACATTCGTCGTGGCGATTACATAACCAGTGCCAAAGCTCAGGCCGTCCATGGGTCGACCGACCTTGCCTATTATGAGCGCGCGCTCGCGGAAGTCAGATCACGCTCGGGAAAGGACCCGGTGGTCTATCTGTTTTCCAATGATCCTGATTGGGTGCGTGACAACATCAAGCTCGATGCGGAGTTGGTGCCAGTCGCCATCAATGACGGCAGAACCGCGCATGAGGATCTGCGGTTGATGAGCCTCTGCGACCACAACATTATTGCCAACTCCACCTTTTCCTGGTGGGGTGCCTGGCTGAACCCGTCGCACGAAAAAATCGTGATCGCACCATCGCAATGGTTTGCTGACCCGAAACTGTCCAACCCGGATATCACGCCGTCGGGCTGGCTACGCCTCTAGACAACGTAGGCTTTAGGCGAATGCTGCCTTGAGCGCCACGGCCAGTTGTTCCATCGGTTCATCGAGCGGATAATGATGGTTGCCGATAAACAGCCCGTTTGTATCGGCCAGTTCGGCATTAGGCAGCCCGCCATGGATATCGTGATCCATGTAGCGCGTCACCACTTCGTTCTTGGCAAAATTGCCGGCAACGATCGGGCGCGATTCAATGCCATGGTTGGCCAGGCACGCCACCAGCTGCTTGCGATTGACGCCGCAATCCGGGTCGATGATCATCGAAAAGCCAAACCAGCTACTCTGGCCTGCCTCGCGCTGGGTGCGCAATTGCGGGAATCCGGCCATCACCTGTTTGAACAGGGCCGCGTTCTTTCGGCGGTTGTCGACAATCATCGGCAGTTTGGCGATCTGCTCAATGCCGATCGCGCCACTCATTTCCAATGGTCTGAGATTGTAGCCCGGCAGCACAAAGCGAAAGGCTTCCTCGAAAGGATCATCGCCCTTGGCGCCGGTCACAAGGTTGGGGTTGGGCAGGTTGCGGGTCCAGCCATGCGCCCTCAAGCTCAGCATGATGTGGTAGAGCTCTTCATCATGGGTGACGGTGATGCCGCCTTCCATGGTCGAAATATGGTGCGAAAAGAACGCCGAATAGCTGCCCGCCAGGCCGAAAGTTCCAGCCTGCTTGCCGTTGAATGTGGCGCCGAGCGATTCGCAATTGTCTTCCAGCAGCACGATCTCACGATCGCCGATAATCGCCTTGATCCGGTCGAAATCATTCGGGTTGCCTAACAGGTTGACCGCCAGGATTGCCCTGGTCTTGTCGCTGATGGCGGTCTCGAGCTGACCGAGATCGAAATTCAGCGTATTGATGTCGATATCGACGAACTTCAGCCGCAGCCCGTATTGGTAAAGCGGGTAATAGGTGGTGCTCCACGATACCGCCGGCACGATCACTTCGTCACCCGGCTGCAGCGCATAGCGCGAATGGTAGCGCAGCGCGGCGACAAACAGCAGGTTGGCCGACGAGCCCGAGTTGGACATCACGGCATAGGGTGCGCCGATCTGCTCGGCGAACAGTTTCTCGAATGCTGCGACTTCCTTTCCCATGGAAAAGAAGCCTGATTTCACCACTCGGTCGATCGCCGCGTATTCCTTTTCATTCCAGGAACTTGTGGCCAGCGGAAACCCTGTATTGGTCAAGATTTAGGCTCCTCGGTCGCGTCATTGAGAGCGCGGAAATGGGAATAGGTTATGGCAATTGCCTCATCGAGCGGTGTCTGCGGCATCCAGCCGAATGCTTGCTGCAGTCGCACCGAGACAAGTTTCTGTTTCATGCCGACCGGTTTGCTCAGGTCATGGATAAAAGTACCGTTCCAGCCGATCACCCGCGCCACCGCTGCATAATAGTCGTTGATCGAATGATCCTTGCCGACGCCGATATTCATCATTCCCGGCAGTTCGTCAAACCGCGCCACCGCCGTCCAGATTCCGTCGGCCAGGTCAGTGGCGAACATGAATTCTCGGCGAGCCTCGCCGTCGCCCCAGATCTCGACACTGTCGACGCCCGAGCGTTTGGCTTGGTCGACCTTGCGGATGATGGCCGGCAAGAGGTGCGAGACGGCTGGATCATATTTGTCGTGGATCCCGAAAATATTGCAGGGGATCAGGGTTTTGTAGGCGAGCTCCGGGGTTGATTGGCTGACATAGTCGCACAGCCGCGCCGTCATCACCTTGGCCAGCGCATAGCCTTCATTGGTAGGCTCCAACTCGCCCGTCAGCACGGAGCTTTCCTCAAGCGGATTGGGCGCTGCGCGCGGATACATGCAGGAACTGCCGATATTGAGCAGCCGTGGAACGCCGGCCTTGCGCGCCGCCATGACGATGTTGCGACCCATGTCGAGATTGTCGACCAGAAACCCCACCGGATCGGCCACGTTCGCCTGAATTCCGCCCACTCGGCCGGCGGCGTGGATGATCAGATCCGGCTTTGTCCGGGCAATATAGGCTTCGCTTGCCGCGCTGTCGGTGAGATCAAGCTCGGCGCTGCGCGGTGCGATCAGATCGTGCCGGTCGGCAGTAACGTGGTCACGTATATTGCGGCCGACCATGCCGCTGCCGCCTGTCAGAAGAATCTTCATGAGCCTGCGCTTTCAGGTTCGCCCACGGGGCTATCAGCCATTGCGCCTGGCCTCGGCCAGATCCGCTTCCGCCATCTCGGCCACCAGATCGGCGAATGAGGTTTGGGGGGTCCAGCCGAGCTTTTGTTTGGCCTTGGCGGCATCGCCCAGCAATGTCTCGACTTCGGTTGGGCGGAAGTAGCGCGGATCAACTTTGACAATCACCTTGCCGGACGGATCGCGGCCTACCTCATCGACGCCTTCACCTTCGAAATGGATCGTCATGTCCAGCGCGTCCGCCGCGGCCAGCACAAAATCGCGTACGGAGTATTGCACCCCGGTGGCGATGACGAAATCATCCGGCGTCTCTTGCTGCAGCATCAGCCACTGCATCTCGACGTAGTCGCGTGCGTGGCCCCAGTCGCGCAAGGCGTTGAGATTGCCAAGCTTGAGCACGTCCTGCTGGCCAAGCTTGATCCGCGCCAACGCGCGGGTGATCTTGCGGGTAACGAATGTTTCGCCGCGCAGCGGGCTTTCATGGTTGAACAGGATACCGTTGCATGCGTAAAGCCCGTAGGCCTCGCGGTAATTGATAGTGATCCAGTAGGCGTATAACTTGGCCACGGCATAGGGCGAGCGCGGATAAAACGGCGTGCGCTCGGTCTGCGGGGTCTCCTGAACCAGGCCATAAAGTTCTGACGTTGAAGCCTGATAGAATTTGCTCTTGTCCTTCAGACCCAGAATGCGGATCGCCTCGAGCAGCCGCAGCGTGCCCAACGCATCGGAATTGGCCGTGTATTCCGGTTCTTCGAAGGACACCGCAACATGGCTCTGGGCGGCGAGGTTATAAACCTCGTCCGGCTTGGTCTGTTGCAGGATATGGGTCAGTGACGACGAATCCGTCATGTCGCCATGGTGCAGCACGAATTGTCCCGATTGGCCGTACTCACCATCGAAAAGATGGTCGATGCGTGCGGTGTTGAACAGTGATGTTCGCCGCTTGATCCCGTGCACCTGGTAGCCCTTTTTGAGCAGGAATTCGGACAGATAGGCACCGTCCTGGCCGGTTACGCCGGTGATGAGGGCTGTTTTGGGCGTCGCGGTCGTGGTCATGGCTTGCGGGGTTCCCTTCGGGCGGTGGCCAGCACGATACGCGCGGCCGCCAGTTCGTGATTGGCGTACAAGGCGGCTTTTTCCTTGTTCTTTGTGACAAATTCAAGCCGCGAACGATAATCGGCTTCCGACAGGTTGCCGAGTGCTGCGGTGATGTCGTCAAACGACTGGCAAAGGATCATACCGCGCGGGTCGAAGATTTCGGCGATATCAGGTGCGCCCCAATAGACAGGCACGGTTTCACACAGGAGGCAGTCGATAAGTTTCTCTGTAAAGTAGCCCGGTTCGCTGACATTCTCGATGATCACCGAATAGCGATAGGGCGCCAATCCGTCGGCCTTGTGCTCGAAAGGGGCGTAGCCACGACCCAGGACCTCCATGTCGATGTCGCTGCGCTTCAACCAGTCAACAACCCGATGGCGTAGCTTGTGACCTTCGAAGGAGGTCTTGGAGGACGCAATTATCGACAGCATTCGGATTTTGTGCGTGTCCAGTGCTTCCCAGTCATGCACCCAGGTGGAGCCGAACAAGAAACGCAAACCATTCGGCACTGCTGCCAGCAGCCCCGGATTGCAGGTCAGTACCCGGTAAAACCGCCACCAGAGCACTCTCAGCCATGCCATGTTGCGGCTGTGGACTGCTTGAGGCTCGACGATCATCACCGAAACCCTGGCCCGAACGCGTGGCCTTGGCATGTAGAGAAGCCGGGAACTCACATAGGCAATCAGGTGGTCACCCGGTCCCATGTCGGAAACCGTGCCATGTTTGAGATGCTCTGGCCTGCCAAGTGGCCAGGCCAGAGCATCAAGCGGCATCCTGGAAAGCATTGGGGTCAACCGTGTGCGATAGGGAATGATGGCAACCGCCGGCCCGGCTTTGGCACTCGGGTTTTCAGCCATCGCCAAGCCTGTAAAGCGAATTGTTGTGCGTCCGGCCGACAAGTTGATAGCCATGGCGATCAAGGGCGGTGGCACATCCGGGATAGTCGGAGTTTGGTTCAGGATGTTCGATGACGATGCGGCGCGGCAGCATGGCGCGCTCTGCGGTGTCGAGAAACGGCGGCAGAGCCAGGTCCTCATGGCCTTCGATGTCGATTTTCAGTCCGTCGATGCGGGTGACCCCGGCCTCCTCCAGCAGCGCCGCCAGCGGTCTGACCCGGATTGGCCCGTCATCCGTCTCCTCGACTGCGACAATGGCATCGTCGTTCTTGCGAACCACTAGTTGTCCGGTCGCCTCCCGGTCGCCAACGGCACTGGCAATCGCGGTGATATTGGCAATGCCGCTGAGCGCTGCATTGCGCAGCAAGCGCGTGGTCATCAGCGGGTTGGCGTCAATTGAAATACAGCGTCCGCGAGGCCCGGCGGCGCGCGCCAATGGCAGGCTGTAGAGGCCGATGTTGCATCCGATATCGACGAACACGCCGCCGTCGGAAATCGCTCCGAGTAAAAAATCAATGTCTTCTGCATTGTAGGCTGGTTTGAGCAGGATGCCATATTCGATCAGGTTGCGGCCACCTTCGAGCCGGAAAATGACATCGCGAAAGCCGATGTCGATGTCACGCCCGCCGCCAAGCAGGAATACCAGCCGACTGACGGTGGCGCGGAAGACACCGCGATGAAACAGGCTGTTGCGCGCGGCGTTGATCACCAGTTGCTGGCAGGCGTTCGGCGGGCAGCTTTCGGGCGCTCCGGCGGCGCTGGACAATGTTCCTGCGGTCGTCCAGCGATGTGCATCAAGCTGCTTCCATTCGGAGCCGCTCACGAATTTGTCTCGCTCATGCTCTTGGTCAAGCAGGGCCCGGCGTGACGCATGATCCGCAAAGCCATGTGGGCTCGACCGGTCACGCCGGTGATCGTGGCAAGCATTGGCGAAATGATCCTGATCATGGCTGGAGGCTATCCCTTCGGCGGTGTGCCCGACACGGGCGGGCTTCAATGTGGATTCGTCGTCTGGCATGCTTTTCCTTGTTCTTGACGGTAAATTCAAGACATGAGCAACGAAGTGTCGGCGTGGTCTGTGCCAGATGGTTGGTCGCACATGCGAAAACGGCGCCCCGAAAGGCGCCGTTGAGTTTTTGCGGTTCGACAAATGCTAGATGTTTCCAGCGCTCATTTCCCGGGCGATATGGTCGGCCTGGCGAATAGCCAGCGCGACGATCGTAAGCGTCGGGTTTTCCGCGGCGCTGGTGGTGAACTGGCTGCCGTCAGACACAAACAGATTGGCAATGTCGTGGCTTTGCCCATGCTTGTTGACAACGCCGTCCCGCGCCTTTTCCGACATCCGGTTGGTCCCCAGATTGTGGGTGGACGGATAGGGCGGAGTGGGGAACGACCGTGTCGCTCCGACAGCGTCGTATATGGCCATCCCTTGGGTATAGGCATGGTTGCGCATGGCGATGTCATTTGGATGGTCATCGAAATGCACGTCGGGTGCCGGCAGTCCGTGCGCGTCGGTCACCGCATGATTGAGGGTAATGCGGTTGGTTTCCTGCGGCATGTCTTCGCCCACAATCCACATCCCCGCCATGTTTTCATAGCTGTCGAGTGCTGTCGCAAACTCCCGGCCCCAGCCGCCCGGATCGAGGAAGGCAGCCATGAATGGCAGGCCCAGCGACAGGGTCTCAAGCTCGTATCCGCCGGAGAAGCCACGTGATGGATCATGCCCTGCCTCATCCTGGATGATGCCGGCCATGGTCGTGCCGCGCCACATTTTCACGGGCTTGTCGAAGACGGCATAGACCGATCCTGTCGTGTGCCGCATGTAGTTGCGCCCGACCTGACCGGAGCTGTTTGCCAATCCGTCCGGGAACATTGCGGAGGCGGAGTTGAGCAACAGCCGTGGGCTTTCAATTGAGTTGCCGGCAACGCAGACAATCCGTGCCTTCTGCAGGTGCTGGTCGCCATTCTCATCGGCATACACGACGCCGGTGACTTTCCCGCTGTCGTCATGCTCGATCTTGATGGCATGGCATTTGGATCGGACCTCGAGATTGCCGGTGGCTTCGCCGCGCGGAATGTCGGTGTAGGCGGACGACCATTTGGCGCCCCATTTGCAGCCCTGGAAACAGAAGCCGGTCTGCTGGCAGGCCATGCGGCCATCATATTCGGCGCTGTTGATAGCCATCCGTCCGGTGTGGACTTCATTGTAGCCGAGCGCCTTGGCCCCGGCTTCAAAGACCTTGTAATTGTTGTTTCCCGGCAATCCTGCCCGGTCTCCGGTGCGGGTTACACCCAGTTTGGTTTCGGCCTTCTCGTACCAGGGCGCCATCTCCGCGAGATCGATTGGCCAGTCGAGCAGGTTTGCCCCCTGGACGTCGCCATAGGTGGTGTGCGCCTTGAATTCATGTTCCTGAAAACGCAGCGACGCGCCGGCCCAGTGGATCGAGGTTCCGCCCACGGCTTTCACGATCCAGGTTGGAAGGCCGGGAAAGTCCCGTGCCACGCGCCAGTCACCGGAGGTGGTGCGGGCGTCGGTCCAGGCAAGCTGGCCGAAACTGTCCCATTCGTCATTGATATAGTCGTCCGGCAGATAACGCGCGCCCGCTTCGAGGGCAACAACGCTGACGCCTTTCTGGGCCAGTTCGTTTGCCAGAACACCGCCGCCTGAGCCGGTTCCGATGATAACGACAACACTGTCGTTGGTGAGGTCAAAAGGTGCAGTCATGATGTGGTCCTCCCCTCAGAGCCAATTGATGTCGTCAAAGCCACGGTCGATGTATCCGCCCTGGCTGTAGCTCTCGCCCTCATAGCCAAACAGTGGCCAGACGGCTTTCTGGTTGTAGAGGCCTGTAACCAGACCGCCGCGGATGCGCTGGAAGAAGGCGCTGTCTTCCATGCCGCGCAGGATATCGACACGGTCCCGTTCCCAGCCGGTATCGAGATAGGAGGCTTTGCCTTTGCCGCGAGCTGCGGCATCCAGAGCCGCGATGCCGGCTTCAATCTCCGGCGCAGCGTCAGCCGTGTCGTATCCCTTGACCGCGATGGCATAGAATTCGTCGGCGACATGGTCATGCGGATAGATATCGCGTGCCATCTGGATCAGCGTTGCCATCGAGGCGGGCTTGAGTGCCGTGGTTTCCATCGCCCAGGCGGCATCAGATCCGGCGATAAATCCCGGACCGATAATGAATGCGGTGCCGACCGCAACGGATCGCGAAAGCAATTGGCGGCGGCTCATGCCTTGCCGCTCGGCTTGGATTGTCATGGTAGTCCTCCCTTGGTTGTGTCTGTCTTGCCGTGCTTGCCGGAACCTCCTCCCGGCTGGCTTGCTGTCTCTGGCTAGAGATAACGTCCGGCGCGTTGAAGCACTTCGATCTGGTATCCGTCGGGGTCGGCGATGAAGAAGAAACGGGCGATCACGTCGCCGGCAGGCGCGAAGTTGACAAGCTTGCGAGGGCTCAGGCCGAGTTCGGTCAGCCGTGCATGCTCGCTGTCGACATCAGCGACTGAAAACGCCAGATGGCCGTAGCCGTCACCCAGATCATAGGGCTCGGTCCTCTCCTTGTTGACAGTCAGCTCGAGCTCGAATCCGGTTTCGGAATTGCTGAGATAGACGAGGGTGAAGCTGTCGAAATCGAGCCGGTCGGCAACTTCCAGACCGAATGCGGTTTTGTAGAATTCGACAGAGCGTGCTTCTTCGAGCACGCGGATCATGCTGTGAATGGCCTTGGCCATGGTCGCTCCCGTGTGGTTTCAAACTTGGCGACAAGTCTGGAACCGATCACGGCAACCCGGGTAGTAGTTGTATACTACGGCCGTCTTTTCATTCGGCGGCCATCAGGTGGTCACTGTTGGTGCCGTTATTTTCAAGGTAAACCAGACAGCAGCAGCGCAGCAGCGACGCGAAGTTTTTCGGCTCGCCATGCAATTCCAGCACCTCGGAATGCAGCTTTGACATGAACACCGGGGTTGTCATGCCTTGGGATGCCGCGAGTTCGTCCATGATCCCCCAGAAGGTTCGTTCAAGACGGATTGACGTGCTTTGGCCATTTAATCGGAGCCGGCGGGTGACCTGTTCGTAACGTGTCGGATCCTGACCCGCGAACATCTTGCACATGGTTTGCCTCCTCCTGCGTGATTCAGCCCTTGAAACATGGACTCCATCAAGTTCCGACTTTGCAGCAATTGGTGGGCCTTTGCCAAGTGCCGTTGGCTGAAAGTGATGAGTTCGAATGGCAAACAGCTCATTGACTCTTGCGCCGAGTCTAACGTTATATGGAACATAACATGAACATTCTGGTCGAACAATGAGTCTTACGAGACTGCAAACCGCAACCGATATTCTCAAGGCGCACACCCGTGCCCATGAGGCGCGAGTGTGTCAAACGCCCCAGCGGGGGGTGGGGTTTGGCGATGCCGGAGGCTCACAGCCATTGTCGTTGGGCGCAGTTGCGGTTGACAGGCACCTTGAGGGTGGCCTCGTCTGTGGCGGACTGCACGAAGTGCGCTGCGCGCTGGCGCGCGACATTGGTGCCGGCGCCGGATTTGCGTTCGGGCTGGCGCGCCGTGCTGCCGATGCCCGGCAGGATGGTCGACGCCGGATTGTCTGGGTCAATGATCCTGCCGCGCGCAGCGATGGCGGCGAACTTTTTCCGGTCGGGCTTGCCCAGTACGGGGTGGATCCATCGTGGCTGACGCTGGTCGAGCCGCGTGATCTGCAAGGCGCCATGTGGGCGGCCGACGAGGCGGCGGGCTGTGCCGACCTGGCGGCCATGGTGTTTCATATCAGGGGTAACCCGGCGCGTTTCGACATCACCGCCACCCGACGGCTGATGTTGCGCGCGCGGGCCAGCGGGGTGCTGGCGTTGACATTGCGCCAGAGCGGGGAGGAGGAGGCCGGTGCGGCAGTGACGCGCTGGCAGGTGCAGCCACATCCTTCGGGGACGGATGATCTCGACCATCGTGGCGTGGGGGCAATGCGGCTGTCCCTAACGCTGGAACGCAACCGCGCCGGACGCACCGGCCAATGGCTTTTAGCCTGGAATGCAAAGACGAGAGCTTTTGAACATGCCGCATCATCCCCCGCAGCGCCGGCAGCGCATTCTCTCCATCGCCTTCACCCATCTGCCAACCGACGCGATCCGTCGGACGACATGGGGCAGGTCCTGGATCACCGACAGGACTTTGGACACGCATCCTGAGGCGCCACCGCTGGTTGTCACCGACACGCACAAGAACGCCATCCGCATCATTGCGCTGGATGATCGCGCCCGGGCCTGCGGCATCCGCGCCGGCCAGACGCTGAGCGACGCCCGTGCGCTGGCGCCCGGTCTCGCCTGTCATCCGGCAGATGCCGCCAGTAACCGTGCGCTACTGATGCGCATCGCCGCATGGTGCGAGCGCTACACGCCGCTTGTCGCGCTCGGCATGGAGGCGGAGGCGCAGAACGGGGCAGCGCCCGACCACGGACTGTTCATGGACATTACCGGTTGTGCCCATCTGTTTGGCGGCGAGGCGGCGCTGATCGCCGATCTCGAAGCTCGGCTTTTGGCGCAAGGTTTTCATGTCCGGCTCTGTCTGGCCGACACACCCGGCGCAGCCTGGGCGATGGCCCGCTACGGGCAGGCGCGGCTGATTGCCGAGGGCGGCCATGGCGAGGCGATCCTGCCGCTCAGCCTGAGCGGTCTGCGGCTACAGCCGTCCCTGGTCGCCCCGCTCGGCCGGGTCGGGCTGAAGACCATTGGCTGCATCGCCAGCCTGCCGCGCGCGCCACTGGCCGCCCGTTTCGGCACCAGGTTGATGCAGCGGCTTGATCAGGCGCTGGGCCGTGAGACGGAGGCGATCTCGCCAATCATGCCGGTGGCGGAGCTTTCCACCGAACGCCGTTTCGCCGACCCGGTGAGCCAGCATGACGAGATCGCCCATGTGATCGCGGCGCTGGCATCGGGGATCATCGAACCGCTCGAACAGCGTGGCCTTGGTGTCCGCCACTGCCGGCTCAGATTGTTCAGGGTCGATGGTCATGTCGCCTCGCTCAGTGTTCAGACAGCCCGGCCGCTGCGCAATGCAGCGATGATCACCCGGCTTTTTGAAGAACGTCTCGCCAGCCTGCACGACGACCTCGATGCCGGTTTCGGCTTTGATCTGGCGCGGCTCGATATAGTCCATGCCGATCCGTTCGATGCCGGCCAGTCTGAAATGATGGCCGGACAGACAGCCGGTCATGGGACGAGCGAAAGTCATGACGCGCTGGTCGACCGGCTTGGCGCGCGGCTCGGTCTCGACCGGGTTCAGCATTTCGTGCTGGCCGACACCCACATCCCCGAGCGCAGCTTCGGCCGGCAGCCGCTGGCCCATGCAGGCGTGCGCGGCGCGGACAAAGGCAACAGCGCGCTGGCCTTGGCGCCGGATCTGCCAGTTCCCGGCGACCTCGTCACCCGTCCGCTGATTCTGTTTGACCGGCCCGAGCTGATGCACACCATCGCCGAAGTGCCCGACGGCCCGCCGCTCAGGTTCCGCTGGCGCGGGGTTTTCTACGAGGTGGCGCGTTCGGAAGGGCCGGAACGCATCGCCTGCGAATGGTGGCGCGACGGCCGCGGCGCCCGCAGCCGCGATTATTTTCGTGTCGAGGACCGTCAGGGCTATCGTTTTTGGCTGTTTCGCCACGGGCTTTACGGCCGTGAGACCAGCGAGCCCAGCTGGTACATGCACGGGCTGTTTGCATGAGCCCCCCCGGCCCCTATGTCGAACTGGCCGCGACCAGCAATTTTTCCTTCCTGCACGGCGCCTCGCATGCCGAGGAGCTGGTGGTGCAGGCTGCCAGGCTCGGGCTTGGCGGTATTGCAATTGCCGACCGCAATTCCCTGGCCGGCGTGGTCCGTGGCCACATGGCGGCCAAGCAGGAGGGGCTCGCCTATGCGCCGGGCTGCCGGCTGGTGTTTGTCGATGCCGCCCCCGATATTCTGGTCTGGCCCGAAGATGGCGCCGCCTACGCCAATCTCTGCGAGTTATTGACACGGGGCAAACGCCGCGCACCCAAGAGCCAATGCCACCTGACGCTGGAAGATCTCCTCACGATTGGCCAAGGGCTGCTGATGGCCGTGGTGCCACCCGTTGCTGCCGCCGGGCAGGATCTGGCCCGAGGCCTGGCGCCGGTGCTAGAGCGGTTGCGCGAGGCCTTTCCTGACCACCTTCATTTGGCGTTGGCGCGCCATCATCGCAGTGACGATCAGCGTCGCATGGCAGCCCTTGCGCAGCTCGCCCATGATCACCAGGTGCCGCTGCTGGCGATTGGCGACGTGCTCTATCACACGTCTGAGCGCCGGCCGCTGCAGGATGTGCTGACCTGCATCCGCGAGCACGCGACGCTGGCCAGTATCGGAACAAGGCTTGAGCCCAATGCAGAACGGCACCTGCGCAGCCATGATGACATGCTGCATCTGTTTAGGGGCTACGAGGCGGCGGTCGCGCAATCTGCCGCGCTGTTCGGACGCATCCACTTTTCGCTGGATGAATTGCGCTATCAATACCCCGACGCGCCACTGTTTGAAGAACTCGGCCCCAAACCGCTCCCGGCCCAGCAGGCACTGGAACAACTCACCACACTGGGCCTTCAAAAGCGCTATCCCGAAGGCGCACCGGAAAAGGTGCTCAAGGCCATTGCCCACGAGACCCGGTTGATCAAGAAGCTCGATTACGCGCCCTATTTCCTCACCGTTTATGACATCGTCCGCTTCGCACGATCGCGGGGAATTCTCTGCCAGGGGCGTGGCTCGGCTGCCAATTCGGCGGTCTGTTATTGCCTCGAAATCACCGAGGTCGATCCCGGCAAGGTTGATCTCCTGTTCGAGCGCTTCATCTCCGAGGAGCGCAACGAGCCGCCCGATATCGATGTCGATTTCGAGCATGAGCGGCGCGAGGAAGTGATCCAGTACATATACTCGAAGTATGGGCGCGACAGGGCCGGGCTCGCCGCCACGGTGATCACCTACCGCGCCCGCTCGGCAATCCGCGAGGTCGGCAAGGTGTTCGGTCTTTCCGATGACGCGATTTCCGCCATCTCCGGCACCAAATGGGGTGGCTGGTCGCGCGAGGTCGACACTGAAGATGCCCGCCGTGCCGGCCTCGATCCGGCCGACAAGCACCTGGCGCAGATGCTCGATCTTGCCTCCCAGATCGTCGGCTTTCCGCGCCATCTCTCCCAGCATGTCGGCGGTTTCGTCATCACCCGCGACAAGCTGTCCTCGCTGATCCCGATCGAGAATGCGGCGATGGAGGACCGCACCATTGTCGAGTGGGACAAGGATGATCTCGAAAGCCTCGGCATGCTCAAGATCGATGTGCTGGCGCTCGGCATGCTGACCTGCATCCGCAAGGCTTTCAGCCTGCTCGACACCCATTACGGCCGCCGCGAAACTCTGGCCTCGCTGCCTGACAACGATGTTCCGACCTATGACATGATCTGCCGGGCCGACACCATCGGCGTGTTCCAGATCGAAAGCCGGGCGCAGATGTCGATGCTGCCGCGCCTCAAGCCGCGCTGCTATTACGATCTGGTCATCGAGGTGGCGATTGTCCGCCCCGGCCCGATCCAGGGCGACATGGTCCATCCTTACCTGCGCCGCAGGCAGGGCAAGGAGCAGGTGTCATTTCCCAAGGAGGAATTGCGCGCCGTGCTCGGCAAGACGCTCGGTGTGCCGCTGTTTCAGGAGCAGGCGATGAACATCGCCATTGTTGCCGGTGGCTTCTCGCCCGGCGAGGCCGACAAGTTGCGCCGCGCCATGGCTACCTTCCGCCGTGTCGGCACCATCGGCTCGTTCCAGACCAAGATGGTCGAGGGCATGGTCGCAAACGGCTATGAGCGCGATTTTGCCGAGCATTGCTTTCGCCAGATCGAGGGCTTTGGCGAATATGGTTTTCCCGAAAGCCATGCCGCCAGTTTCGCGCTCCTAGTCTATGTCTCCTGCTGGCTCAAATGCCATTACCCGGACGTTTTTTGCGCGGCCATTCTCAACTCCCAGCCGATGGGGTTTTATGCCTCGGCCCAGCTGATCCGCGATGCGCGTGAGCATGGCGTCGAGATCCGCCCTGTCGATATCAATTGCTCAGATCAGGACTGCACTCTGGAGCCGGATGCCGATTTGCAGCCGCTGTCAGCCCGGCATCGCGAGATGAAGGGGGTGATGAAACATAGCCACGCGGTGCGGTTGGGGCTGCGCCACGTCAAGGGATTTGGCAAGGCGGAAGCCGAACAATTGATGGCCCGGCGCGGCCGCGGCTATGACAGTGTCCGCGATCTGTGGATGCGCTCCGGCCTGCCGCGCCGCGCCATCGAGCAACTGGCCGAGGCCGATTGCTTCCGCTCCATCGGGCTCGATCGCCGCGACGCGCTTTGGGCGGTCAAGGCGCTCGATCCGCTCTCGAGCGCCGAACGGCTGCCGCTGTTTGCCCTGGCCGATAGCCATGATCTGCAGAAGGAACCCGATGTCGACCTGCCGCCGATGCCGCTGGGTGAACAGGTGATCAATGACTACCAGTCGCTGTCATTTTCGCTCAAGGCGCACCCGATGTCGTTCCTGCGTGAGCGCCTGGCCCGCTCCGGTTGCCGGCCCAATGCGGATCTGCAGACAATCCGCACGGGCAGGGTGGTCAAGGTCTCGGGGCTTGTGCTGGTCCGGCAGCGACCGGGCTCGGCCAAGGGCGTGGTGTTTGCGACCATCGAGGATGAGAGCGGCGTCGCCAACATCATCGTTTGGCCAAAAGTGTTCGAGAAATTCCGTGCCATCGTGCTTGGCAGCCGCTGTATCGGCGTGCGCGGCAAGCTTCAAAACGAGGAAGGCGTCATCCATGTGGTGGCCGAGTATCTCGAGGATCTGACCCCGATGATGGCGCAGATTTCAGACATGGCGAGCGAGATGGGCGGGCTCGCCAATGCCGACGAGATGCGCCGGCCGATTGACGACACGCGGGGGCGTGACCGCAAGCCCGCCGCCCGTCTCATCAAGCTGATCCGCGACGCGCCGGAACTGCGCCGCGATTACGAACAACTGGCAAGCGTCAAGGCCGCTGGCAGCGCCCTGCCCAAGGGCCGCAATTTCCACTGAGACGGGCCGCGCATCGACGCAGCTTCAGATGCTGTAATCAGCTCTCCCGATATCTTCACCGGAAGAACTTGTGTCAGGCCAGCACCTGCCTGGCGTCCTGCCAATTCCAGCTCGGACCTTGCCAATGCAGTGGCGCTGGCCATACGCTCAGGGGCTGACCGACGAGACCTTCTTCAAACATCTCAGCGTGAAGCTCGATCGCGTACTGCGCACGCCGGGCACCTTGTAAAGCCGGCGCAGGAACTTCTCGTAGCCGCGGGTGCCCTCGACAGCAACCTTGATGAAATAGTCATATTCGCCGGTGGTCAGATACACCTCCAGCACTTCCGGCATCGCCGTGATTGCCTGCCCGAAACCGTTGACGGTGGCGTCGTCATGCTGGTTCAGGCCGATGTCGACCAGCGCGGTTTCAGCCATGCCAAGTTTTTCCTGATTGAGGATCGCCGAATAGGCTTCGATATAGCCTTCCTTTTCCAGCCGCCGCATCCGCTGCCAGCACGGCGCGGGCGACAGCCCGACCTTTTCGGCCAGCAAATTGTTGCTGATCCTGCCATCGGTCACAAGCGCGGCCAGGATCTTGCGGTCTATTGCGTCGAGCGGCTTTGCCACGGGGAAACTCCACTAAATATTTTCAGGCGCAAAACGACCCTTTTCCTGAAAGATAATTTCGTAAGCACGCCATATTTGCAAGAAAACGAGAGAATTTATCGTGTATCGTCCAATAAGATATTGGAGTGGCGCAGGCATGCGGATCGATCACCTTCCGCCCTGGCGTCTTGGAGGAGGATGACGATGGATCAGCATGAGCCTCTCTCGCTGAATGTTCCGGAGCCGGAGGTGCGCCCCGGTGGCCAGCCGGACTTTTCTTCGGTCAAGATCCCCAGCGCCGGCGCTATTCGGCGTCCCGATGTCGACGAAGATCCCGAAAATATGCGCGATCTGGCGTTTGGCATCATCCGCGTGCTTAACCGCAATGGCGAGGCTGTTGGCCCCTGGGCCGGTACGCTCACGGATGCCGAATTGCGCGCAGGGCTCGAGCACATGCTCACGCTCAGGACCTATGATGCGCGGATGATGAACGCCCAGCGCCAGGGCAAGACCTCGTTCTACATGCAGCACCTGGGTGAGGAGGCCGTCAGTTGCGCGTTCCAGCAGGTGCTCAGGCAGGGCGACATGAACTTTCCCACCTACCGCCAGGCCGGACTGCTGATTTCATCAGGCTATCCGCTGGTGACGATGATGAACCAGGTTTATTCCAACGAGGCCGATCCGTTGCGCGGCCGGCAATTGCCGATCATGTATTCCTCCAAGGAACACGGCTTCTTCTCGATTTCCGGAAACCTCGCCACGCAATATATTCAGGCCGTCGGCTGGGCCATGGCCTCGGCCATTTCCGGTGACGACAAGATCGCCGCTGCCTGGATCGGTGACGGCTCCACCGCCGAAAGCGATTTTCACGCAGCCCTGGTGTTTGCCTCCACCTACAAGGCGCCGGTGGTGCTCAACATCGTCAACAACCAGTGGGCCATTTCCACCTTCCAGGGCATTGCCCGTGGCGGGTCGGGCACCTTTGCGGCCCGCGGCCATGGTTTTGGCATTCCCGCGCTCCGGGTCGATGGCAATGATTTTCTCGCCGTCCACGCGGTTGGCAAATGGGCCGCCGAGCGCGCCCGCCGCAATCTCGGGCCAACGATTGTCGAATACGTCACCTACCGCGCCGGCGGCCACTCGACCTCCGATGATCCTTCCGCCTACCGGCCCAAGGAGGAAAGCGACGCCTGGCCGCTCGGCGATCCGGTACTCAGGCTCAAGGCGCATCTGATCGCCCGCGGACTGTGGAGCGAAGAGCGCCACAAGCAATTGGAAGCCGAAGTGCATGACCGGGTGATCACCGCGCAGAAGGAAGCCGAGTCAATCGGCACCCTGCACACCGGCCGGCGGCCCTCGCCACGCGACATGTTCGAGGATGTCTATGAAGAAATGCCGCCGCATCTCATCGCCCAGCGGCATCAGGCGGGGTACTGATCATGGCGCGGATGACAATGATCGAGGCGATTCAGAACGCGCTTGATATTTCCATGGGCAGGGACGAACGCGTTGTCGTCTTTGGCGAGGATGTCGGCTATTTCGGCGGCGTCTTCCGCTGCACCGCCGGGCTGCAGAAAAAATACGGCAGGTCGCGCTGCTTCGACACGCCGATCAGCGAACTGGGCATTGTCGGCGCCGCCATCGGCATGGCCGCCTATGGCCTCAAGCCCTGTGTCGAAATCCAGTTTGCCGATTATGTCTACCCGGCCTACGACCAGATCGTCTCGGAAGCAGCGCGGTTGCGCTACCGCTCGGCCGGCGGCTTTACATGCCCGCTGGTGGTCCGCATGCCCGCCGGTGGCGGTATCTATGGCGGCCAGACCCACAGCCAGAGTCCCGAGGCGCTGTTTACCCATGTCGCCGGCCTCAAGGTGGTGGTGCCATCGACCCCGGCCGATGCCAAGGGTCTGCTGACTGCGGCCATCGAGGATCCCGATCCGGTGATCTTCCTCGAGCCCAAGCGGATCTACAACGGCCCGTTCGACGGTCACCATGATCGCCCGATCGTGCCCTGGAAAAAGCATGAAGGTGGCGAGGTTGACGAGAACTATTACAAGACGCCGCTCGGCAAGGCGGCCATCCGCAGGCAGGGCGAGGGACTGACAGTGCTTGCCTATGGCACCATGGTGCATGTCGCCATGGCCGCCGTCGAAGAGGCAGGGATCGACGCCGAGGTCATCGACTTGCGCACCCTGGTGCCGCTCGACACCAAGACGATCATGGAATCGGTCAGCAAGACCGGTCGCTGCGTCATCGTTCACGAGGCCACCCAGACCTCCGGCTTCGGCGCTGAACTGGCTGCCCAGGTCCAGGCCGAGTGTTTTTATCATCTAGAGGCGCCGATCATGCGCGTGGCCGGCTGGGACACACCTTATCCGCACTCGCAGGAATGGGATTACTTCCCAGGGCCGGCGCGGATCATCCGTGCGCTCAACGCTGTGATGGAGGCCTGAGATGGGAAATTCCGATAACGAGATTTTTGTCATCCGCATGCCCGATGTCGGCGAAGGGATCGCCGAGGCGGAACTGGTGGAATGGCACGCCCAGCCGGGCGACATGGTCCGCGAAGACGACGTGATCGCCGCGGTGATGACCGACAAGGCCACGGTTGAGATTCCGTCATCGATCACCGGCAAGGTGGTCTGGCTCGGCGGCAAGGTGGGCGACATGATCTCCGTCGGCGCCGATCTGGTAAGGATCTCGCCCGACGCCAATGCACAGATCGAGGCCGCAGCCCCCGAACCCGCGCAGGCTCCCCCGGCCACGCCCGACACAGCTCCCTCTGACGCACCAGAACCTGCGCCCGAACAAAAAAACGCAGCACCGGCCAATCCGGTAACGGATGCCGAAACGCATAGCGCCAAGCCTGCCGCGCCGGCATCGGGCGCACCCGCCCGGCACGTTCAGCCCCCGCGCCGTGCCGCCGGCGAAAAGCCGCTCGCAAGCCCCGCCATCCGCCGCCGCGCGCTTGAAGCCGGTGTCGATCTCAGGCGCGTATCCGGGTCCGGCCCGGCCGGCCGCCTTACCCATGCCGATCTCGACGCCTGGCTCGATGCGCCGGAACCGGCGCCGGTCACCGGCGGACGTGTACGCCGCACCGAAGTCACCGAGATCCCGATCATCGGTTTGCGCCGGGCGATCTCGCGCAAGCTCGGCCAGACCTGGTCTAAGGTTCCGCATATCACCATCGTCGAGGAAATCGACGTCACCGCGCTTGAGGAACTGCGCGCCGGCCTGAACGCCGAACGCAAGGAAGGCAAGCCGCGGCTTACCATCCTGCCGTTTCTGGTCCAGGCGCTGGTGCGGGCGGTCGCAGACCAGCCTGACATGAATGCCCATCATGACGACGAGGCGGGCCAGCTCCGGCAATTCGCCGGCGTTCATGTCGGCATCGCCACCCAGACCCCGCAGGGGCTGAAGGTGCCGGTTGTCCGCCATGCCGAAAGCCGTTCGCTGGATGACACGGCCATCGAGATCGCCCGCGTTGCCGAAGCCGCTCGCGACAACACCGCGCTGCGCGATGAGCTGTCCGGCTCAACGATCACCATCACCTCGCTCGGCGCGCTGGGGGCGATTGCCACCACGCCGCTGATCAATGCGCCCGAAACGGCAATTGTCGGGGTCAACAAGATGGCCATGCGCCCGGTATGGGATGGCGCCCAGTTCGTTCCGCGCAAGATCATGAACCTGTCGTCGAGCTTCGACCACCGGGTGATCGATGGATGGGATGCGGCGATTTTTGTCAAGCGGCTGAAAACCCTGCTGGAAACCCCGGCGCTGATTTTTGTGGAGGGCTGATATGGCCGAGATTGTCTGTAAGCTCCTAATCATCGGCGGCGGCCCCGGCGGCTATGTCACCGCAATCCGCGCCGCCCAGCTCGGCATCGACACGCTGATCGTCGACGAGGGGCCGCTTGGCGGCACCTGCCTCAATATCGGCTGCATTCCATCGAAGGCGCTGATCCACGCCGGCGAGGAATTCCACAAGCTCGCCGAGGCCGCCACCGGTGGCTCGCCCTTCGGTCTATCCGCCGCTTCTCCGGCGATCGATCTCGGCAAGACCATGGCCTGGAAAGATGGCATCGTCACCCGGCTTACCGGCGGCGTCGCCGGGCTGCTCAAGAAGGCCGGAGCCAAGTCGCTCCGCGGTCGCGCCAGCATCCGCGATGGCAAGACCGTGACCGTCGAGACTGATCTCGGTCCGCAAACCGTTCATGCCGAGACCATTGTCATCGCCACCGGATCGGAGCCGGTTGAATTGCCGTCGCTGCCCTTTGGCGGCAAGGTGATCTCCTCCACCGGTGCGCTGGCGCTCACCCAATTGCCTGAAAGCCTGGTCGTCGTTGGCGGCGGCTATATCGGTCTGGAAATCGGCACCGCCTACGCCAAGCTCGGCGTCAAGGTCACCGTGGTCGAGGCCGCACCGCGGATATTGCCGGTCTGGGACGCGGAACTTACCGGCCCGGTTGCCAAGCGGCTGGCGGCACTCGGTGTTGAGGTCATGACCGGCGCCAAGGTCACCGGCCTGGCGGACGACGGCGAAACCCTGCAGGTCGCCACAGCCGACGGGTCCGACATCACGCTTGCTGCCGACAAGATCCTGGTCGCGGTCGGCCGCCGACCGCGCACTCAAGGTTTTGGGCTTGAGCAACTGGCCTTGCCGATGGACGGGCCGTTCATCCGCATCGACAACCAGTGCCGCACAGCCATGCGTGGTGTTTATGCCATCGGCGATGTCACCGGCGAGCCGATGCTGGCTCACCGCGCCATGGCCCAGGGTGAAATGGTCGCCGATCTGATCGCCGGCCAACCCCTTGTCTGGGACAAGCGCGCCATCCCCGCCGTTTGCTTTACCGACCCGGAAATCGCTTCCGTCGGGCTTGGCCCGAATGCCGCCCGCCGCGATGGTCAGGCTGTGCTGGTCGGGACTTTCCCATTCCGCGCCAATGGCCGTGCAATGTCGCTTGCCCGCGAGGACGGCTTCGTTCGGGTGATCGCGCGTGAAGACAATCATGTCGTGCTCGGCATTGAGGCCGTGGGCGCCGGTGTCGCCGAATTCGCCAGCGCTTTTTCTCTGGCCATCGAAATGGGCGCCCGGCTCGAGGATATCGCCGATACCATCCATGCCCATCCGACCATGGGCGAGGCGATCCAGGAATCCGCACTTGCTGCCCTTGGTCGCGGGTTGCATTTGTAAGGCGCAACTGGCCTGGTTACACGGTCAGGTGGAACCGCTTCCATCTGTTTCAGCCGAGTGAAACAGGGTTTCTATCCGCTACGCACTTTTGCTCCCCGTTTCCACCACTTGACCTTGAATGCGGTCCGGCTTGCCGCTGCCCGAGACGCGGGTTTCCCCACCGGAAGCTTTGCTTGACAGTCATGCCCCCCTGTGTGCTGATTATGTCTTCAGCTGGTATGGGACGGAACCAACCGTCCCGGTCCAGCGTCGCGAATTAGGGAACAATTTCAACAGGGAGAGTTATGGTGAGACACGTTCAGAAATTCGTGGCGGTTGCGCTGATGTGCACAGCGGCCGCTTTCACGCCAGTCACCGCGCAAGCTGAAACGCCGGCCGACACGCTGATACAAGCCTGGGCCATTGATGACATCATCACCCTCGATCCGGCTGAAGTGTTCGAATTCAGCGCCTCCGAGATCCTTGGCAACTCCTATCAGGGTCTGGTTGGCTACAACGTCAAGGACGTATCTGAAATCTTTGGCGTTATCGCCGAGAAATGGGAAATCTCCGAGGACGGCAAGACCTTCTCCTTTACCATTCGCCCGGACATGAAATTCGCCTCCGGCAACCCGATCACCGCCGATGACGCGGTCTATACGCTGCAGCGGGTGATCAAGCTCGACAAGTCACCGGCTTTCATCCTCAGCCAGTTCGGCTTCACGCCCGACAATGTCGATGCGATGATCCGCAAGACTGGCGACATGAGTTTCGAATTCGAGATGGACAAGCCCTACGCGCCGACGCTGGTGCTGTATTGCCTGACCGCGACGGTCGGCTTCATCGTCGACAAGGAACTGGTGACCAGCCACGAGGTCGACGGCGATTTCGGCTACAACTGGCTCAAGACCAACTACGCCGGTTCCGGCGCCTTCACCATTCGCGACTGGCGCGCCAATGAAGCAGTGGTGCTTGAGCGCAATGACAATTATTCCGGAAAAGCGCCGCCGATGAAGCGGGCGATCTATCGCCATATTCCAGAAACCGCGACCCAGCGTCTGTTGCTTGAAAAGGGTGACATCGACATTGCCCGCAATGTCAGCGCCGAGGAAATTTCGGCAATGTCGACCAATGCCGACATCGTTATCGAAGACGGCGTCAAGGGATCGATCTATTATCTCGGTCTCAACCAGAAGAACGAGATCCTTGCCAAGCCCGAGGTTCGTCAGGCGATGAAATATCTGGTCGATTACGCGACCATCGCCGACACCATCATGAAGGGCAAGGTGATCCCGCATCAGGCCTTCCTGCCACGCGGCTTCCTCGGCGCACTCGAGGACACCCCGTTCTCGCTGAATGTCGACAAGGCCAAGGAACTGCTGGCCGAAGCAGGCCTGCCGGATGGCTTCACCGTCACCATGGACACCCGCAACACCAACGAAATCACCGCCATGGGCCAGGCCATTCAGCAGACCATGGCCATGGCCGGCATCAAGATGGAATTGATCCCGGGCGATGGTCAGCAAACGCTTACCAAGTATCGTGCCCGCAACCACGACATCTATATCGGCCGCTGGGGCCCGGACTATCAGGATCCGCATACCAATGCCGATACCTTTGCCCGCAACCCCGACAACTCCGATGACGCGGCCTCCAAACCGTTGGCCTGGCGTAATGCCTGGGATATCCCGGAAATGACCGCCAAGGCCGATGCCGCCGTGCTCGAAGCCGATGCTGGCAAACGCGCGCAGATGTATGTCGACCTGCAGACAGAGCACCAGCAGACATCGCCGTTTGTGATCATGTTCCAGGAGATCGAGGTTCTCGCCCGACGCAAGAATGTCGAAGGTTTTATCGTTGGACCGTCGTTTAACGACAACTCCTTCAAGGCGGTGACCAAGTAGTTGACCGCTCTGTCTGACTCAACGGAAGGGCGCCGCAGCGCCCTTCCGGCTGTTCTCGGCAAGGCCATGCGGCTGGCAGCGACCGTGGCATTCACGATCCTTGGCCTGTTGGTTGTTACCTTCCTGATCGGCCGGGTGGTTCCCGTTGATCCGGTGCTTGCTGTAGTCGGCGACCGCGCCTCGCAATCGACCTACGACAAGGCCTTTGTCGAACTCGGGCTTGATCAGCCCCTCTATGTGCAGTTCGCGCTCTATGTCGAAAAAGCCGTAACCGGCGATTTCGGTGAGAGTTTTCTGACCAAAAAGCCGATCATTGATGATATCGCCCGGGCCTTTCCCGCCACCCTGGAACTCGCCACGGTGGGGATCATCATCGGCACACTTTTCGGCGTGCCTGTTGGTGTCTGGGCGGCGGTGCGGCAGGGCAAACTGGCAGATCAGGTGGTGCGGATTTTGGGCCTGATCGGCTATTCGGCGCCGATCTTCTGGCTCGGCCTGGTCGGGCTTTTGATATTTTACGCCAAGTGGGGCCTCGTCGCCGGTCCCGGGCGCATCGACATTTCCTATGAATATGCCTTTACCCCGACCACCGGACTGTTTCTGCTCGACACCGCCATGCAGGGCCAGTGGGATGCGTTTCGCAATGTGGTTTCCCACATCGCCCTGCCGGCAGCGCTGCTGGGCTATTATTCGATGGCCTATATCGCCCGCATGACCCGCAGCTTCATGCTCAACGAATTGGCGCAGGAATACATCGTCACCGCCCGGGTCAAGGGCGTGGCTGAATGGCGCATCATCTGGGTGCATGCGCTCAGGAATGCCGCCGTGCCGCTGGTCACCGTGATTACGCTGTCCTATGCTGGCCTGCTGGAGGGCTCGGTCCTGACCGAAACCGTGTTTGCCTGGCCGGGTCTGGGGCAGTATCTCACCAATTCCCTGCAGAACGCCGATATGAACGCAGTGCTTGGTGGCACCCTGCTGATCGGCATCATTTTTGTCGGCCTCAACCTGTTGTCTGATTTTCTCTACACCCTGCTCGATCCCCGGGTCAGGAGGCGCACATGACCGCCACACCTGAACGCGAAGGCTTCAGAGAATGGCTGCTGAGCGAGCAGCCGGCTTCGCGCGGCCAGGCCCGCATCGGTCAGGCCTGGCGCACCTGGCTTGCTTTCCGCTCAAACCGGCTCGGCATGGTCGGGCTGACCATTGTCGTGCTGCTGGTGCTGATCGCCATCTTCGCCGATGTCATCGCCCCTTTTGATCCGGTTCTTGGAGGAGATCTGCGCACGGCGCGGCTGCTGCCGCCATCAATGGTTCACCTGATGGGCACCGATGATCTCGCCCGTGATATTTTCAGCCGCGTCGTCCATGGCGCCCGGCTGACGCTGATGGTGGTGGCGCTGGTGGCGATCATCGCCACGCCGATTGGGCTTCTGGTCGGCACCACTTCAGGCTATTATGGCGGCTGGCTCGACACCGTGCTGATGCGGATCACCGACATTTTCCTGGCCTTTCCACGGCTGATCTTGGCGCTGGCCTTTGTCGCAGCGCTTGGGCCGGGCATCGAAAATGCCATCATCGCCATCGCCATCACCTCCTGGCCGCCCTACGCGCGGCTTGCCCGCGCCGAAACCCTGACCATCCGCAATGCCGAGCACATCGACGCCATCCGGCTGCAGGGTGCCTCCTCGCTGCGCATCATCTGGGGCCATGTGACGCCCCTGTGCCTGTCGTCGGTGATCATCCGCGTCACCCTCGACATGGCCGGCATCATCCTCACCGCTGCAGGCCTTGGTTTTCTCGGCCTTGGCGCCCAGCCGCCGCAGCCCGAATGGGGCGCGATGATTGCCGGCGGGCGCCGCTTCCTCATCGATTACTGGTGGGTGGCAACCATGCCCGGTATCGCCATTTTCGTGGTTTCGCTGGGGTTCAATCTGCTCGGCGATGGTCTCCGCGACGTGCTTGACCCGAAGGCCGCCAAATGAGCCCGCTGCTGACGGTCGAGAACCTGCGCATTTCGTTTCCCTCGCGGCAAGGTCCGGTGGAAGTGGTCCGCGGTGTCAGCTTCAGCCTCGGCCGTGAACGACTCGGCATCGTCGGCGAAAGCGGCTCCGGCAAGTCCCAAACCGGTCGCGCCATCCTGGGTCTGACGCCCGCCACCGGCACAGCCACGGCCGACAAGCTCGAATTCGACGGCATAGACCTGCGCCAAGCCGATGCCATGCAATGGCGGGCCTTGCGCGGGGCGCGGATGTCGATGGTCATGCAGGATCCGAAATTCTCGCTCAATCCGGTGATGACCATCGGCAAGCAGATAATGGAAGCGGTCAAGCTGCACGGCGGCCGCTCCGAGGCGCGTGACAAATCGGTGGCCATGCTGGAGGCGGTGCAGATCCGTGATCCCGAGCGGGTGATGGCCGCCTATCCGCACGAGCTTTCCGGCGGCATGGGCCAACGCGCGATGATCGCCATGATGCTGGTCACCGAGCCGGATCTGCTGATTGCCGATGAACCCACCTCGGCGCTGGATGTTACCGTCCAGATCGAAGTTCTGCGGATTCTCGACCGGCTGGTCAGCGAGCGCGGCATGGGCCTGATCTTCATCAGCCACGACCTGCAACTGGTTTCGACCTTTTGTGATCGGGTGCTGGTGATGTATGCCGGTCAGGTGGTCGAGGAACTCGACGCCAGCAAGCTCGGTGAGGCCCGCCATCCCTATACCCAGGGCCTGCTCAACTGCCTGCCCAAAATTGCCGGTGATCAACGGCCGTTGCCGGTGCTGGCGCGCGATGCCGCCTGGCTCAACGAAGGGTGATGCGGTGCTGCTGGAGATAGAAAATCTTGAAGTCACATTTGGCGGCGCCGACCGCCTGGTGCATGCGTTGCGCGGCGTCTCTATTTCCGTCGAGGAAGAAGAAAGCTTCGGCATTGTCGGCGAAAGCGGGTCCGGAAAATCCACCGTTTTACGCGCCATTTGCGGTCTGGCGCCGGTCACCGGCGGGCGTATTCTAATTGACGGCGAGCCGCTGACCCAACCTCGCGATGCTGATTTTTACCGCCGCGTGCAAATGGTGTTTCAGGACCCCTACGCCTCGCTGCACCCGCGCCATACCATTGACCGGGTGCTTTCCGAGCCGTTGGCCATTCACGACTTCGACCGGCGCGAGCAGCGCGTCGAGCAGGCGCTTGACGATGTCGGCCTTGGGGCTGGATTCCGCTTTCGCTATCCGCATCAGCTTTCCGGCGGTCAGCGCCAGCGTGTCGCTATCGCCCGGGCGTTGATCCTGGAGCCGAAGGTGATCCTGCTCGACGAGCCGACCTCGGCACTCGACGCCTCGATCCAGGCCGAGGTGCTCAACCTGCTCGATCGCCTGCGCGCCGAGCGCGGTCTGACCTATGTGCTGGTCAGCCATGATCTGGCGGTGGTCTCGCATATGTGCGATCGTCTTGTGGTGATGCAGGGCGGCGAGGTGGTCGAGGAACTGACCCGCGAGCAGCTGCAGGCGCACGCCACCAAAGACGATTACACACGCAATCTACTGACAGCCAGCGAGGGGTTTACCCGCGACCCCGCCCGGCAAAACTGAACGGAGCCACCCATGTCCCCCATGCCCAATGTGCCCTTCATTGATGGTCACAATGATTTTCTCTTGCGCCTGTTGAGAACGCCGGAGCGGCGCGAGGAATTGTGGCTTGGAGCCGGGCAGGAGGGCCATCTCGACCTGCCGCGAATGCAGAAGGCGGGATTTGCCGGCGGCTTTTTCGCCATCTACATCCCCTCGCCGCCGGAGGACAACGCACCTGATCATGAGGCGATGATGGACGCCCCGCCGTATGATTTGCCGCTGCCCGGCCTGATGACGGCGAGTGAAACCCAGCATATCGCGCTCGCCATGGCAGGCCACCTGATGTGGATGGAGCGCGCCGCTGCCGGCGCCCTGAAGATCTGCCGCAGTACCGCCGATCTGCATGCTTGCATGGCCGATGGCACCATCGCCGCAATCATGCACATGGAGGGCGCGGAAGCCATTGGCGCCGATCTCGATGCGCTTTACGCGTTCCACGCCATGGGGTTGAGGTCGCTCGGCCCGGTGTGGAGCCGGCCGACAATCTTCGGCCACGGCGTGCCGTTCCGCTTTCCCGGCGACCCCGACACTGGCCCGGGCCTGACCGATGCCGGCAAGCAACTGGTCAAGGTCTGCAACGAGCTCAGGATAATGATCGATCTGTCGCATCTCAACGAGAAGGGCTTTGACGATATCGCAAGTCTGTCGGATGCGCCGCTGGTCGCCACCCATTCCAACGCCCACGCGGTTACGCCCTCGACCCGCAACCTCACCGACCGTCAGCTGGCGATGATCCGCGAGAGCCGCGGTATGGTGGGGCTCAATTACGCCACCCTGTTCCTGCGCGACGACGGCCGCAAGGCAACCGATTGCGGCTGGGATCCGGTGATGCGCCATCTAGATCATCTGGTCGACAAGCTCGGCGAAGACCATGTCGGTTTCGGCTCCGATTTCGACGGCGCCGAACTCCCCGACGTGATCGGCGACGTCACCGGCGTCCAGGCGCTGATCGGGCAGATGCGGGAGCGGCAATATGGCGAAGGTCTGATCGAAAAGATCGCTCGGAAGAACTGGGTTGCGCTGCTGGAGCGGACCTGGGGGGCGTGACGCTGCTCGGTGAGCTTGACAGCACCCCTCATCCGTCTACGGGCGTTCACGGAACGCCCGTATCCACCTTCTCCCACAAGGGGAGAAGGAAGGTGACTTGCTCCTCAGATATTCCGCTTCAGCCCCGATACCCGCGCCAGCACGGCGTTGGCGGCATCCAGCACATTCGAGCCCGGGCCGAAAATTTCGGCCACACCGGCTTCGCGCAGGAATGCGTAATCCTGTTCGGGGATGACGCCGCCGACCACCACCTGAATGTCGGCGCGGCCCTTGTCCTTAAGCCGGTTGATCAGGTCGGGCACCAGCGATTTGTGGCCTGCCGCCAGCGATGACACGCCGACCACGTCGACGCCGAGTGTGATCGCCTTCTCGGTGACTTCCTGAGGCGTCTCGAACATGTCGGTGAGGTCCACCTTGAAGCCCATGTCGGCAAACGCCGTGGCGATCACCTTGGCGCCGCGGTCGTGGCCGTCCTGGCCCATCTTGGCAACCAGCACATGCGGCGCCCGGCCTTTCTCGGTGGTATAATCGGCGATGCGCTCGCGGATCGCCTGGTATTCCGGATCGGAGCCGTAAGCGTCCTCATAGACGCCACTGATCACCCGCGTCACGGCGCGGTGGCGGCCGCCAAAGCCGCGCTCCATGGCGTCGGAAATCTCGCCCAGCGAAGCCCGCGCCCGCGCCGCATCGACAGCGGCCGAAAGCAGGTTGCCCTTGCCGGACGCGGCGACTTTTTCCAGTTCCGCAAGGGCTGCTTGGTGCACCTTGCCATCGCGGCTGTCGCGCATTTTCTTGAGCCGCGCCACTTGGCCGGCGCGCACCTTGTCGGTGTCGATGTTCAAGATGTCGACCTGCGGTTCGTCGTCGAGCCGGAACCGGTTGACGCCGACGATCACATCCTCGCCCCGGTCGATCCGTGCCTGCCGGCGGGCTGCGGCCTCCTCGATGCGCATCTTCGGCAGGCCTTGCTCGACAGCCTTGGTCATGCCGCCAAGCGCCTCGACCTCTGCGATCAGCTCCCAGGCTTTCTCGGCGAGATCAGCCGTCAGCTTCTCGACATAGTAGGAGCCGCCGAGCGGATCGACGACATTGGTGATGCCGGTCTCATGCGCCAGGATCAGCTGCGTGTTGCGGGCAATGCGGGCCGAGAATTCGGTCGGCAGCGCGATTGCCTCGTCAAACGAATTGGTGTGCAGCGACTGGGTGCCGCCAAGCACGGCGGCCATGGCTTCAAACGCGGTGCGCACCACGTTGTTGTAGGGATCCTGCTCGGTCAGCGACACGCCCGATGTCTGGCAATGAGTGCGGAGCATCTTCGAGCGCTCGGATTTGGCGCCGAAGTCGGTCATGATCTTTGACCACATCTGACGCGCCGCGCGCAGCTTGGCGGCCTCCATGAACACGTTCATGCCGATGCAGAAGAAAAATGACAGCCGGCCGGCAAAGGCGTCGACATCAAGACCCTTGGCCATCGCCGCGCGGACATATTCCATGCCGTCGGCCAGCGTGTAGGCCAGTTCCTGCGCCAGCGTCGCGCCAGCTTCCTGCATGTGGTAGCCGGAAATCGAGATCGAGTTGAATTTCGGCATTTCCTTGGCCGTGAACTCGATGATGTCGGCAACGATCCGCATCGACGGTTCCGGCGAATAGATATAGGTGTTGCGAACCATGAATTCCTTGAGGATGTCGTTCTGCACCGTGCCGGTAAGTGCCTTGCGGTCAACGCCCTGTTCCTCACCGGCAACGATGAACATCGCCAGCACCGGCAGGATCGCCCCGTTCATGGTCATCGACACGCTCATCTCGCCGAGCGGAATGCCGTCGAACAGAATCTTCATGTCCTCGACGGAATCGATTGCCACGCCGGCCTTGCCGACATCGCCCGTGACCCTCGGATGGTCGGAATCATAGCCCCGGTGGGTGGCCAGATCGAAGGCGACTGAAAGGCCTTTTTGGCCGGCAGCGAGGTTCTTGCGGTAAAACGCGTTGCTCTCTTCCGCCGTCGAGAACCCCGCATATTGGCGGATGGTCCAGGGCTGGCCGGCATACATGGTGGCGCGCACCCCACGGGTGAACGGCGCAAACCCCGGCAGCTCGCTGGCTGCCTGTTCAGGCAGGTCTTCCACTGTGTAGAGCGGTTGCAGCGTGATGCCTTCGGGAGTCGCCGTGTTGAGGCTCTCGATCGGCTTGCCCTTGAGATCCTTGGTGGCAAGCTCGAGCCAGTCGCGTTTGGTCTTGGTCATTGCGCGAACTCCATGATGATCTCGTCGACGGCAAGGCTGTCGCCTGCCTTGACCGGGATGCTGGAGACCGTGCCCTTGCGCTCGGCCTTCAGCACGTTTTCCATCTTCATCGCCTCGACCACCGCCAGCGTCTGGCCTTCCTGCACTTCGTCGCCCTCGCTCACGGCAATCGAGACGATCAGGCCGGGCATTGGGCAGAGCAGGAATTTCGAGGTGTCGGGCGCCACCTTTTCAGGCATCAGCCGGGCCAGTTCCGCAATCCGCGGGCTGAACACCTGCACCTTGACGTCCACACCCAGTTGCCTCAGCCGCCAGCCGGCGTCGGCGGGTTCCACCTTGATGGCGTATCCGGTGCCGTTGATGGTGACATTGGCAAGCCGCGCGCCGGGCGTCCAGTCGGTCGACACCCGCATTGCCTCGCGGCTCGACAGGCGCACCATGTAGCCGCCGTTGCTGTCATCGATATGGCCGTTGATTTCATGGCCGGCGACGCGCGCCACCTTGTCCTCATGGGCGCGTTTTTCAGCCTGGTTGAAGCGCGCGCCGGAGATCTTGGCGTTGCGCTTGTCGTGAATGTGGCTGAGCAGCAGGGCAGCGATGGCGAAGCGCTCGACCACTGCCTCGGTCGGCGGCACCGGGCCGAAGCCGTCGGGATATTCCTCGGCGATGAAACCGGTCGACAGCCGTCCCTCGCGCCAGCGCGGATGCTGCATCAGCGCCGACAGGAACGGCAGGTTGTGACCGATACCTTCGACTTCGAACCGGTCCAGCGCATCGGCCATGGCGTCAACCGCTTCAAGCCGTGTCGGCGCATGGGTGCACAATTTGGCGACCATCGGGTCGTAGAACATCGAGATCTCCGAGCCCTCGGTCACGCCGGTGTCGTTGCGGATGGTGATGTCGCCGATGGTGCCTTCCTGCGGCGGCCGGTAGCGTGTCAGCCGGCCGATCGAGGGCAGGAAATTGCGGTAGGGGTCTTCGGCATAGAGCCGGCTTTCCACCGCCCAGCCATCCAGTTTCACATCGGCCTGGCTAAACGACAGCTTCTCGCCGGCTGCGACCCGGATCATCTGCTCGACCAGATCGATGCCGGTGATCAGTTCGGTCACCGGGTGCTCCACCTGCAACCGTGTGTTCATTTCCAGGAAATAGAACTTGCGATGCTTGTCGACGATGAATTCGACGGTACCGGCTGACTGGTAGTCAACCGCCTTGGCCAGCGCCACCGATTGCTCCCCCATCGCCTTGCGGGTTTCGGCGTCAAGGAAAGGCGAGGGTGCTTCCTCGACCACTTTCTGGTTGCGTCGCTGGATCGAGCATTCGCGTTCGCCCAGATAGATGACATTGCCAAAGCTGTCGCCGATCAGCTGTATCTCGATATGCCGTGGCTCCTCGATGAACTTCTCGATGAAGATCCGGTCGTCGCCAAACGAGCTTGCCGCTTCCGATTTCGAGCGGGAAAACCCCTCGCGCGCCTCGGCATCGTTCCAGGCCACGCGCATGCCCTTGCCGCCGCCGCCGGCCGAGGCCTTGATCATCACCGGATAGCCGATTTCGGCGGCGATCTTGGCCGCATGGGCCTCGTCGTCGATCAGGTCCATGTGGCCGGGCACGGTCGAAACGCCGGCTTCCGCGGCGATTTTCTTGGAGGTGATCTTGTCGCCCATCGCCTCGATGGCTTTGACCTTCGGGCCGATGAAGGCAATGCCTTCGGCTTCCAGCGCTTCGCAGAACGAGGCGCGCTCGGAGAGAAACCCGTAGCCTGGATGCACCGCTTGCGCGCCGGTCTGCTTGCAGGCTTCGATGATCTTCTCGGGGATCAGGTAGGACTGGTTGGCCGGTGGCGGCCCGATATGCACGGCCTCGTCGGCCATTTCGACATGCACGGCATTGCGGTCGGCGTCGGAATAGACCGCCACTGTCTTGATGCCCATGGCGCGTGCCGACTTGATGACCCGGCAGGCAATTTCACCGCGATTGGCGATCAGGATTTTGGAAAACATTAGCGCCCCAGCCCTTTCAAAATTTTAATATGATGGCGAGCCAGTTTGGAATCGCTTTGCTGCTTTGCAACGCGAACCATGCCGACATGCGCCTCTATGTGGTTTGGATCGAGGTCAAGAGCCTTGAGGAAAAGCTGCTTTGCCCTATTTGGACTCTGGTGCTCTTCATGGCTGCGGCCCCAGTCGGAATAGAGCCTCACTTCGGGGCCAATGATGGATTCCGCTCTGCCAAAATAGCGATCCACCTTCGCAAGCGCGTCACCGCGGATAGCGGTAGCCACTCCAAAAGCCCAATAAATGTCGCCCCGTTTTGGATTGATCAGCCAAGCCTGATTCAGTCTGCGAATTGCACCTTCCGCATCGCCTTTTGCGATCGCTTGCCAGGCCAACTGAACGCCACGACGCGCGGCGGCATCCAGCTTCCCACCGGTCTTTTGACGAGCCGCCTCGATGAGGTCTTGGTCGGCTTGTAGCTGCTGCTCGGATTTTGTCACACCTTCCCACATCGGGATCTCCAGCGAGTATCCGTTTTCCGTTCCCGCAGACATGATCATGATCGCAAGTCCGACAGTGAGCGCCCAGGTCTTGATCAACCGGCAGGCAATTTCACCGCGATTGGCGATCAGGATCTTGGGAAACATGTACTTCTACCCCCGCTGATGGACCTGCGGCCCATGACTTCCAGTCATCTTGCCCGGGCCGTACCCGGGGTATTGCAGGCGTCCATTCTTCCGGATGCCTGTTCGCGCCTCTCCCCCTTTCATGGGGGAGAGTATGCTCAGTCGTTCACGTCGTCATACCTCGAGTACGTCCTCGAACGCGTCGGGGTAATTTGCCCGCCCCGTGCGCTCGTCTATTTGCAGCAGGGCCGAGTAGGATTGCGCATCGAAAGGGTCTTCCGCGGCCACGATTTCACGACCGAACAGCCAGCTGATCCGGCCTGCATCAAGATTGCCGCGCTCGAACGGCTCATCGCCGAACTTGTGCCACAGCGCGTGCAGAAACGCGGTATCAGCAAGCTTTTCCGTCGGCGTCCGGTCAGCCATGCGCCGCCGGGCGATGATCGCCGTCACCCCGCGCGGGTTGGCCCGGCGAATGGTGAACTGGAACCCCGTGCCGGGCAGGCCGGACGGGATACCGCGATGCTTGGTCATTTCGGGTAGTTTTGCCATCAGGCAGCGCCTTTCTCACGGGCTTCCAGCTTGTCCTGCGTGCGCAGATCAAAATCGCTGGCATCGTGACGCTCATGCAACTGCTCGGCGGGATCGCCAAAGGTGCGGTTGACCATGCGGCCACGCTTGACCGCGGGGCGTTCGGCGATCTGCTTGGTCCAGCGGATGAGGTTGGTGTAGCTTTCGGTATCGAGATAGGTGGCGGCATCGCCATAAATCGTGCCTTGCGTGAGCACGCCGTACCAAGGCCAGATTGCCATGTCGGCAATCGAATACTCGTCACCCGCCATGAATTCATTGTCGGCCAATCGCTTGTCGAGCACGTCGAGCTGACGTTTGACCTCCATGGCGAAGCGGTCGATCGCATATTCGATCTTCATCGGCGCATAGGCATAGAAATGCCCGAAGCCACCGCCCAGGAACGGCCCGGAGCCCATCTGCCAGAACAGCCAGTTGAGCGCCTCGGTGCGCTTGGCCGGGTCCTTGGGCAGGAACGCGCCGAATTTCTCGGCGAGATACAACAGGATCGAGCCGCTTTCGAACAGCCGCGTCGGCTTCGGAGTCGAACGGTCGACCATCGCCGGAATCTTCGAGTTCGGATTGATCTCGACAAAGCCCGATCCGAACTGGTCGCCTTCGCCGATATTGATCAGCCATGCGTCGTATTCCGCGCCCGAATGACCGGCGGCGAGCAACTCCTCGAGCATCACCGTCACCTTGACGCCATTCGGCGTTGCCAGCGAGTAGAGCTGCAGCGGATGTTTGCCGACCTGCAGTTCCTTGTCGTGGGTCGGTCCGGAGATCGGGCGGTTGATATTGGCGAATTTGCCGCCATTGCCTTGCTTCCATTCCCACACTTTCGCGGGTTGATAGCCGGCGGGCAGGTTGTTTTCGGGCGGGAACGTGGTTTCATCAGTCATAAAAATCTGGTCCTTTTTGGCGAGAATTGTCTCACCGGAAGATATAGGCCGGACAGGCAAGAATTGCAGCCGTCGAGCACACCGGTTTTCCGGTCAAAAACGCGTGAGCGCCCGCCGTTTTGCCGATTAGCCGAGATAATCCGCATCCTCCACCTTCTCCAGCCAGTCCACAGCCACCCCGTCGAGCGCTTCCTGAATGGCGATATGGGTCATCGCCACCTCGGCTGCTGCGCCATGCCAGTGCTTTTCGCCAGCGGCAAACCAGACCACGTCACCGGGCCGGATTTCCTCCACAGGCCCGCCTTGGCGCTGGGCCCGGCCGAGGCCGGAGGTGACAATGATCGTCTGCCCCAGAGGGTGCGTGTGCCAGGCGGTCCGCGCGCCCGGCTCGAACGTCACCGACGCGCCCTGAACCCGCCCCGGCGCTTCCGCAGCAACCAGCTTGTCGAGCCGCACCGTGCCGGTGAAGTAATCTTCCGGCCCCTTGGCCGAAGGCGTCGATCCTGCGCGGGTGATCTTCATGGCGTGGTCCTCTGGGTGGTGTGGTGGCTCACAACGGAATGTTGTTGTGCTTGCGCAAGGGTTGGGTGGCTTTCTTGGTTTTCAGCATTTCAAACGCGCGGACCACGCGGCGGCGCGTCGAGTGCGGCATGATCACCTCGTCGATGAAGCCGCGCTGGGCGGCGACGAACGGGTTGGCGAAGCGGTCTTCGTAATCGGCGGTGCGCTTGGCGATCTTGTCCGGGTCGCCCAGTTCCGAGCGATACAGGATCTCGGTCGCGCCCTTGGCCCCCATCACCGCGATCTGCGCCGTCGGCCAGGCATAGTTGACGTCGGCGCGGATGTGCTTGGAGCTCATCACGTCATAAGCGCCGCCATAGGCCTTGCGGGTGATCACGGTGACCTTCGGCACGGTGGCCTCTGCATAGGCAAACAAGAGTTTCGCACCGTGCTTGATGATGCCACCATATTCCTGGCTGACGCCGGGCAGGAAGCCAGGCACGTCGACCAGCGTCAGGATCGGAATGTTGAAGGCGTCACAGAAGCGCACGAAGCGCGCGGCTTTCTTCGAGGAATCGATATCGAGGCAGCCAGCCAGCACCATCGGCTGATTGGCAACGACGCCGACGGTCGAGCCGTTAAGGCGGATGAAGCCGCAGAGAATGTTCCTGGCGTGGTCGCCCTGGATCTCGAAGAAATCACCTTCGTCGCCGACCCGGGCGATGACTTCGCGCATGTCGTAGGGCTTGTTCGGATTGTCCGGAATAAGCGTATCCAGCGCATCCTCGATCCGGTCCGGCGCGTCCGCAGTGGGGATCACCGGCGGTTGCTCGCGGCTCGACAGCGGCAGGAAATCGAACATCCGGCGAATTTCGATCAGTGCCTCGACGTCGTTGTCGTAGGCCCCGTCGGCGACGGAAGACTTCTTGGTATGGGTCGAGGCGCCGCCAAGTTCTTCGGCGGTGACGATTTCGTTGGTGACGGTTTTTACCACGTCCGGACCGGTCACGAACATGTAGCTTGTGTCTTTCACCATGAAGATGAAGTCGGTCATCGCCGGCGAATACACCGCACCGCCCGCGCACGGGCCCATGATCACCGAGATCTGCGGGATCACGCCCGAGGCCTGGACATTGCGCCAGAACACTTCGGCATAGCCGCCGAGCGAGGCTACGCCTTCCTGGATGCGGGCCCCGCCGGAATCATTGAGGCCGATCAGCGGCACACCGTTCTGCACCGCCAGATCCATCACCTTGCAGATTTTCTCCGCATGGGTTTCCGACAGCGAGCCGCCGAACACGGTAAAATCCTGGGAGAACACGTAGACGGGGCGGCCATTGATGGTGCCCCAGCCGGTAATCACCCCGTCGCCCGGCACCGTCGTTTCGGCCATGCCGAAATCGGTGCAGCGATGGGTCTTGTACATGTCGTATTCCTCGAACGATCCCTCGTCGAGAAGCACGTCGAGCCGTTCGCGCGCCGTCAGCTTGCCCTTGGCGTGCTGTGCATCGATGCGCTTCTGTCCGCCGCCAAGCCGGGCCTGTTCGCGCCGCTGCTCAACCTCTGCAATAATGTCGCGCATCAGAGGCCTCCCTCCCTGGAAATCATCGACCAGGCCGCCGGAAACACCATCGCCGCAAGCGCCGCCTTGGCGAGGTCACCGAGGATGAACGGCATCAGGCCCCAGGCCAGAATCGGCTTGTCCCAGCCAAGCAGCGTGCCGAGCCACAACAGGCCGGGCAGATAGATGATTGCCCCGGCGAAAAGCGCGGCTACGAACGCCAGCAGCGGCGAGCGGTCCATGCCGCGTTCGGCCAGCGTGCCGGCAACGAAGGCCGCCAGCAGGAATCCCAGGAGGTAGCCGCCGGTCGGTCCCGCCATATAGAGGAGCCCCAGACCCTTTTCCGGAGTGCCGGTAAACACCGGCAGACCGGCTGCACCCTGAAGCAGATAGAGAGCGACAGCCGCCGTGCCGAGCCGCGGTCCCAGCGCCAGGCCGAGCCCGATGACGACGAAGGTCGTCATGGTCAGCGGCACCGGATAGAACGGGATGGCGAATTTGGCCGACAGCGTCAGCAGCATCGATCCGGCAAGCGCGACAAGCGCTGCGGTGGCCATCTTTTCGGGGCGAGTGGCGGTCAGGGCGGCATAAAGCGTCATCTCATGTTCCTTCAGGCGCTGAATCTGGTTTCATTGTGGTAGCGCGAATGGACGCGCCGCAACAGGGTTGAAAAAGCAAGCATGTTGCATTAGCAATATTTGCATAGTCGTTTTTGCAACATTGTGAATTTCTCATGCGCTCGCGTAAACTCTTCATCGGCGGCAAGATCCGCGCCATCCGTGGCGAGCATGAGCTGACACAGGCCGGCTTCGCCCAGAAGCTCGGCATCTCCACCAGCTATCTAAACCAGATCGAAAACAACCAGCGCCATGTCAGCGCCACGGTGCTGCTGGCGCTGGCCGAGGCTTTCTCTGTCGATATCACCACCCTGTCCGATCAGGACACCGACCGGTTGTTGGCCGATGTCGCCGAGGCGCTGGCCGATCCGGTCTCGGGCGGCGCCCAGCCCTCGCTGACCGACGTCAAGCTGGTGGTACAGAATGCGCCGTCTTTCGCCCGCGCCTTTCTGTCGCTGCATCAGGCCATGCGCCGTTCCGGCGATCAACTGGCCGAACTTGATGAAACGCTGGAGCGCTCGGGCGCGCTCAACGAGCCGACGCCCTATGAAGAGGTGCGTGACTTTTTCCATTACGTCGACAACTACATCCACGATCTCGATCTCGCCGGCGAGGCGCTGAGCCGGGATCTGGCGAAAACCCGTGGCGCCAGTCTCAAGGCGCTGGCCGATCACATCGAGCGCCGCCACCGGGTGCGGGTGGTGATCGGCACCGGCGGCGAACCGGACGCATCTGCCGGCGAGACAGGCGGCGGCCTGCGCCGGTTTGATCCGGTCTCGCGCGTGCTCTGGCTCAACCCGCGCAGCCCGGCCTCGACCCAGGCCTTCCAGATCGCCTTCCAGATCGCCCTGATCGAGCATGAGGCGGTGATGAGCCGGATCATCGAGGAAGCCAAATTCCGCTCCGCCGATGCCGCCGGTATCTGCCGCATCGGGCTTGCCAATTATTTCGCCGGTGCCGCGATCCTGCCCTATGCCGCCTTTTCTGCCGCCGCGCGCGAATTGCGCCACGATCTGGTGCTGCTGGCTGACCGGTTTTCCACCAGCCTCGAACAGGTGGCGCACCGGCTGTCGACCCTGCAGCGCCCGGGCCAGAAGGGCGTGCCGTTCTTTTTCGCCCGCGTCGACAAGGCCGGCAACATCACCAAGCGGCATTCGGCCACCAAGCTGCAGTTTGCCCGCTTCGGCTCGGCTTGTCCCTTGTGGAATGCCCACTCGGCGTTCGAGACCCCCAACCGCATCATCCGGCAACTGGCGGAAACGCCTGATGGCGTGCGCTACCTCTGTCTCGCCACAGCGGTTTCCAAACCGTCCGGCGGCTGGCGCGATCCGGTCCAGACCTATGCGTTGGCGCTTGGCTGCGAGGTCGCCCATGCCAGCGAACTGGTCTATGCCGACGATCTCGATATTGCCCGCGCCGAGGCCTTCGAGCCGATCGGCGTGTCCTGCCGGATCTGCGAGCGCCGCGATTGCCATCAGCGCGCCGTACCGCCGCTCAAGCGGCGGCTGCGGGTCGATCCCAATATCCGCAAGGCGGTGCCCTATGACGTGGAATGATGACGGCTCCACCCGCCGATCTGCCAGCAAGGCTTGCGGCGGGTCATGCTGACAGGCTAGGAAAATGCATCGCCCCTTTCATCGGGGCCAGGGTCTGAACCCCTATGCGAAAGGCAAGCCCCGTGACCGGCACGATCTTTGTCCTCAACGGACCCAATCTCAATCTTCTCGGCAAGCGCCAGCCCGGGATCTATGGCAGCGAAACGCTGGCCGATGTCGAGGTCGCAACCGCGCTCCAGGCCGAAAGCCACGGCATGAGTATTCGCTTCCTGCAGTCCAATGCCGAACACCAGCTGATCGACTGGATTCACGAAGCCCGCGACCAGGCCGCAGGCATAGTCATCAACCCGGCCGCCTATACCCACACCTCGGTGGCGATCCTCGATGCGCTCAACGCTTTCGATGGTCCGGTGATCGAGGTTCATATTTCCAACGTGCACAAGCGCGAGGAGTTTCGCCACCATTCCTTCGTCTCGCTGAGAGCCGATGGCGTTATCGCCGGCTGCGGAACGCAGGGCTATCTGTTGGCGATCGACCGACTGGCAAAACTGCTGGCTGACGCGAAATGAGCAGGTCGGGCCAAGCCGCACGGACTGTCATCGACTGATCCCATTTATTGTTTTTCGGAGCGACGTGCTTGCCAGTTTCGATGATTTCCGCAGCGCTGGTGGCGGCGCTCGTTGGCTACGGTTCCACCATTGCACTGGTGCTGGCCGCTGCCGCCGCGGTGGGCGCCGATGCGTCTCAGACCGCGTCCTGGGTGGCGGCGATCTGCTTTTCCAAGGCCATCGGCTCGGCGCTGCTAAGCACCTGGAAAAAGGTTCCGATGGTGCTGGCCTGGTCGACGCCGGGTGCGGCGCTGATTGCGGCTTCCACCGGGGTCGATATTCATCAGGCAGTCGGCGCCTTCATCTTTACCGGGGTGCTGATCGCGCTGACGGCAGCCGTCCGCCCGCTCAACCGCGCCGTCAGCGCAATCCCGACCGGCGTCGCTTCGGGCATGTTGGCCGGTGTATTGCTGCCATTCACCATGGCGGTCGCCACCCATGCGGCAAGCGAGCCGATACTGGTGTTGCCGCTGATCGCGGTCTTTCTGGCAGTGCGGCTGTTTAATCCGCTGATGGCCGTGCTTGCGGCGTTGTTTGCCGGCCTGGCCATTGCCTTCACGCTTGGCGGCGCGCCGCTGCCTGCAGCCCCGGTTGATTGGGTAGCGCTGACCTTCATTGCCCCGACATTCGACGCTGCCGTGCTCATCGGGCTCGGTGTGCCGCTCTATCTGGTGACCATGGCGTCGCAAAACCTGCCCGGATTTGCCGTGCTGCGGGCCAATGGCTACCAGCCTCCGGTGACCGAAGCCCTCGGCGTCACCGGGCTGCTGTCCGCGTTTTTCGCGTTGTTCGGCGCCCATACCATCAACATGGCAGCCATTACCGCCGCGATCTGTCTCGGCGATGATGTTCACCCCGACAAGGCCCAGCGCTGGAAGGTCGGGCTTGCCTATGCCGCGGTCTGGACCACGCTCGGGCTGTCCGGTCCGGTCATCGTGCCGGCCATTCTCGCCATGCCGCCCGAAATCATTGCTGTGGTAGCAGGCCTTGCGCTGATCCCGCCGCTGATTGGCGCGGTGGTCTCGGCCTTTGATGTTCCGGCGACCCGGTTTCCCGCCGCAGCCACCCTTGCCGTTACCGCCTCCGGGGTTGCGGCCTTCGGAATCGGCGCTGCATTCTGGGGGCTTCTGGCCGGGCTGGTCGTTTATCTGATGGGCGACTGAAAGCGCGCTGACAGGTAGGGCTGAGCTTTTCGCGGCGATTTGACTCGGGTCAAGTCGGGAATGGCGTTTCCGGGGCAGAATGCTTTTTTAACCAGCGAGGGCCCGGAATGAACGATTCCAAAAACCAATTGGATGCAAACTCCGACGGCACCGTTGCCGAGAGCGTTGAAGATCCGGGCATCAACGCCGTTGAAGCTTTGGAGACAGCTGAAAGCGGTTTGTCCGACAAGAAACCGGTAGGGCTGAACACCGCGGAAATCCGCAAGGACGAGATTGCCATCGCGCAACTGTTCGAGCAGGGCGTCTATCCCTACAAGACCAAGATGCGCCGCGCCGCCTATGAGCATGAAAAGGCCAAGCTGCAGGTCGAGCTTCTCAAGGCGCAGCGTTGGATCGAGGACACCGGACAGAAGGTGGTGATGTTGTTTGAAGGCCGCGATGCGGCCGGCAAGGGCGGAACCATCAAGCGCTTCATGGAGCACCTCAATCCGCGTATGGCCCGCGTCGTTGCGCTCTCCAAGCCGACAGATCGCGAACGCACGCAATGGTATTTCCAGCGTTATATTGAGCATCTGCCGGCGTCAGGTGAAATGGTGCTGTTCGACCGCTCTTGGTACAACCGTGCCGGTGTCGAGCGGGTTATGGGCTTCTGCACACCCACCGAATATCTCGAGTTCATGCGCGAGGCGCCCGAGATTGAGCGTATGCTCACACGTTCAGGAATACTCTTGTTCAAATACTGGTTTTCGGTCACGCAAGGTGAGCAGCTCAGACGTTTCGCCCAGCGCGAGAAGGATCCGCTCAAGCAGTGGAAGCTGTCACCGATCGACAAGGCGTCGCTCGACAAGTGGGACGATTACACCGAAGCCAAAGAGGCAATGTTCTTCTACACCGACACTGCGGATGCGCCCTGGACCATAGTCAAATCCGACTGCAAGAAACGCGCCCGGATCAATTGCATGAAGCATTTCCTGTCCAGTCTGCCATACCCGAACAAGGACCACTTGATCGTGCACCATCCAGACCGATTGATTGTCGGGTCGAGCAGCCATGTCATCGGAACCGATGATCATATTCTGGGAAAAACGCTTCACCCGGACATCCGTAAACCCAAGACGCCGGCGAGTTAAGCGGTGTCGTGCATCAACTGTGGCAAGGTTTGGTGGAGAGCGGGACGTCTGGTTGTGTCGGCGTTTTGGTGTTGCGGATACACAGATCCGATACATTCGATCTCTTGAATATTGATCGTCGCTTATATATATGCAGGCGAGGCGCAACGACGCCTGCCGCTGTGCGGCTAAGATGATCAAGAGGGACGAGATGATGGAAACCGAATTCACACCGTGGCTGTCGCTTGCGGGCGGGGTGCTCATTGGCCTGTCGGCCACCTTGCTGATGGCCATGAACGGCCGCATTGCCGGCATGACCGGAATCCTCACCGGCATCATCCCGCCATTCTCGACCGACTGGGCCTGGCGCATCGCCTTTCTCGCCGGTGCAATTGTGGCGCCGGTGATTTATCTTTTCGCTGGCGGTGAAATCGCCTACGCGGTGCCGGTCTCGTTGCCGCTGCTGACGTTGGGTGGATTGATTGTCGGGATCGGCGTCTACTATGGCGCCGGTTGCACCTCGGGCCATGGCGTCTGCGGCATTGCGCGACTGTCGCCGCGCTCGATCGCCGCTACCGCCACCTTCATGATAGCCACCGCCGTGACGGTCTATGTCGTCCGCCATATTGCGGAGATCTGAGCCATGCAGAAACTGATCTGTTCAGGACTGATCGGCGCCATCTTCGGCCTCGGCATCGCAATTTCCGGCATGGCCAATCCCGCCAAGGTGCTCAATTTCTTTGATGTCGCCGGCAGCTGGGATCCAAGCCTGATCTTTGTCATGGGTGGTGCCCTGCTGACCACTGCGCTTGGCTACCGGCTGGTATTCGGCGCGGCCAGCAAACCGCTGTTTGACGCCGAGTTCCATCTGCCGATCAACAAGATCATCGATGCCCGTCTGATTGCCGGATCGGCGACCTTCGGCATTGGCTGGGGTATCGCCGGTTTCTGCCCCGGCGGTGCCATCCCGGCTCTGGGCTTCGGCGGCGTTTCGGTTATAGCCTTTACCGGCGCCATGGTGATCGGCATCGTCCTGGCGCGCGCGCTGGACGGCCTGCGCCACAAGCCCGCCAAGGCGTTTTGAGAGAGAGTCCCTGCCGGCTCGATCCGGTCCGGGCAAGATAATCGATGGCGCGTTGCAACGCCGCGCCAGTGGTGAAGAAAACAGGAGATGCTGCAATGTCGAACTATCCCGTGGACATGTCGGTCACGCCCGAGGTCAAGGCCTTTTTCGATCCTGATACCAACACCATCAGCTATGTGGTCAAGGATCCTGCCTCGGCTGCCTGTGCGGTGATCGATTCGGTCATGGATATCGATTATGCCGCCGGTCGCATCACCTACAAGCACGCCGACAAGATCATTTCATGGATCACCGATAACGGGCTCAAGCTGGAATGGATCATCGAGACCCATGTCCACGCCGACCATCTTTCCGCAGCGCCCTATATTCAGCAGAAGCTGGGCGGCAAGATTGGCATCGGCGACAAGATCATGGTGGTGCAGAATACCTTCGGCAAGGTGTTCAATGAAGGCACCGAGTTCCAGCGCGACGGCTCCCAGTTTGATGCCCTGTTTGCCGATGGCGACACCTACAAGATTGGCAATCTCGAGGCGTTCACCATCTACACGCCTGGCCATACGCCGGCCTGCATGGTGCACGTGATGGGCAACGCCGCCTTTGTCGGCGACACCCTGTTCATGCCCGATGGCGGATCGGCGCGCGCCGACTTCCCCGGCGGCGATGCCGGCCAGCTTTATGATTCAATACAGAAGGTGCTGGCGCTGCCCGACGAGATGCGGCTGTTCATGTGCCATGACTATGGTCCCAACGGCCGCGACATCCAGTGGGAAACCACTGTCGCCGAGGAAAAGGCGCACAACATTCATGTCGGCGGCGGCAAGACCCGCGCCGATTTCATCCGCTTCCGTACCGAGCGCGACCAGCAGCTTGCCATGCCGCGGCTGATCATCCCGTCGCTGCAGGTCAACATGCGCGCCGGCGATATCCCCACCGACAAGGACGGGAACCCGATGCTCAAGGTTCCGGTCAACAAGCTTTAGTCGAACAGATACCCGACAGCAGGCGTTTGCCAGCCGGCTGTCGGGCCGCCTCGCATATCTTCCAGCCATGCCTGAACCGGCGGGCCGCAGCACCGCGCCAGGCGCAGCCAGATCAAGGATAGTGTAATGTCGAGCCAATCTGCCCTAATTGACCGCCTGGCACGTGTCATGCCGGTTTTCGACTGGGGCCGCCGCTACGACCGCGATGCGTTCGGCAATGATCTGGTTGCCGCCGTGATCGTCACCATCATGCTGATCCCGCAGTCGCTGGCCTATGCGCTGCTGGCCGGACTGCCCGCCGAAACAGGGATCTACGCATCGATTGCGCCGATCGTGCTCTACGCGATTTTCGGCACCAGCCGGGCGCTGGCGGTCGGACCGGTCGCGGTGGTGTCATTGATGACCGCTGCGGCGATCGGCCATCTGGCGGAGCCCGGTTCGCCGGAATTGCTGGTTGCGGCGATCACGCTGGCGCTGCTGTCCGGTGTCTTTCTGATCCTGCTCGGTGTTTTCCGGCTCGGCTTTCTCGCCAATTTCCTGTCTCACCCGGTGATTGCCGGTTTCATCACCGCCACCGGCATCCTGATCGCCGCCAGCCAGTTGCGGCACATCCTGGGTATTCAGGCTGGCGGCGACAATCTGCCGGAACTGGTTGTGTCGCTGATTGAAAATCTCGGCCGGGTCAACTGGACCACCTTTGCCATCGGCGCCAGCGCCACGGCGTTCCTGTTCTGGGTGCGCAAGGGGCTGAAACCGCTGTTGCTGTCGACCGGCTTGAACCCCAAGCTAGCCGGTGTGTTGGCCAAGGCCGGGCCGGTGGCAGCCGTCGTTGTCTCCACCTTCGCGGTCTGGGTGTTCAACCTTGGCGAAAGCGCCGGTGTATGGGTGGTAGGCGATGTGCCGCAAGGCCTGCCGCCATTGACCATGCCGTCCTTCTCGCTCGATCTGTGGGGCACGCTGGCGGGGTCTGCGGTGCTGATCTCGATCATCGGTTTTGTCGAATCCGTCTCCGTGGCGCAGACGCTCGCCGCGCGCAAACGCCAGCGCATCGTTCCCGACCAGGAACTGATCGGCCTCGGTATGGCCAATGTCGGCGCGGCGTTTACTGGTGGCTACCCGGTTACCGGCGGCTTTGCCCGCTCGGTGGTCAATTTCGACGCCGGTGCCGAAACCCCGGCAGCCGGCGCCTTCACAGCCATCGGACTGCTGCTGGCGGCGTTGTTGCTGACGCCGCTGATTTATCATCTGCCGCAGGCCACCCTTGCCGCCACCATCATCGTCGCTGTGCTGTCGCTGGTGGATTTCTCGATCCTGAAAAAGACCTGGGTCTATTCCAAGGCTGATTTTGCCGCCGTCAGCGCCACCATCCTGCTGACCCTGGGCTTCGGCGTCGAGATCGGGGTGACCGCGGGTGTGGTGCTGTCAATTCTCATTCACCTCTACAAGTCCTCGCGTCCGCACATGGCCGTGGTCGGGCGCGTGCCGGGCACCGAGCACTTCCGCAACGTCAATCGGCACAAAGTCGAAATCGACGAAACGGTATTGACGCTGCGTGTCGATGAAAGCCTGTATTTTGCCAATGCACGCTATCTCGAGGACAGTCTGTACGACATGGTTGCCGCCCGGCCGAAGCTCAAGCATGTGGTGTTGATGTGCCCGGCGGTCAATGAAATCGATATGAGTGCGCTGGAATCGCTGGAGGCGATCAACGAGCGGCTCAAGGCGCTGGGCGTCACCTTCAATCTGAGCGAGGTCAAGGGTCCGGTGATGGACAGGCTTCGCCGATCTGATTTTCTCCATCACTTGAGCGGCAAGGTTTTCTTGAGCCAGCACCAGGCGATAGTTGAAATTACCGGAGAAAATCCACAAATAAGAGTTTCAAGTTCCCACCCCCAAGAAAGGACCTCACCATGAGCCCACGCATTGGCGACATCGCCCCTGATTTCGACGTCGAGACCACAAACGGCCCGATCAACTTCCATAAATGGATCGGCTCGTCGTGGGTGTTCTTCTTCAGCCATCCAGCCGATTTCACGCCGGTTTGCACCACTGAAATGGGGCGTACCGCGCAGCTTTCCGATCAGTTCGAAGCCCGCAACGTCAAGCCATTGGGCCTGTCGACAGATACGGTTGCCGAGCACATGAACTGGATCAAGGATGTCAATGACACCCAGAACACCACGCTGACCTTCCCGATCGTCGCCGACAAGGACCTCAAGGTCTCCGAGCTTTACGGCATGATCCATCCCAATGAGAGCACCACCGCGGCTGTCCGCTCGGTGTTCATCATCGACCCCAACAAGAAGGTCCGCCTGACGCTGACCTACCCGATGAATGTTGGCCGAAATTTCGATGAGATCCTGCGCGTCATCGACGCCTTGCAATTGGCTGATGCCAAGAAGGTCGCCACCCCCGCCGACTGGCGTCCGGGCGGCAAGGTGATCATCCCGCCGTCGATCTCCAACGAGGAAGCCAAGGACATCTTCCCGCAGGGTTGGGAAGAAATCCGCCCCTATCTGCGCGTCACTGACGTCAACTGACCAAACGCGCCTGACAGGACCTTATCCGCTCGCGCCTGGCGCGGGCGGATTTTCTCTATCGGGAAGGCTGAACGCGGATGCTCGCGGAGGCTCGATCAGTTGGCCGGGCGAATCCGCACTGCCAGCAGGTCAATCCCATGGCCGGCGCCGGAGATGTCGCTGTTGATCACCAGATTGCCCGCCTCGTTGGGAGCCAGCGCCCGATCGTAATCCAGGCTGAACAGCAAATCGGTGGTCTCGTAGCTCACATCGAAACGGCGGCGGCCGCAATCGCCGAGCACGGAAAACTCGCAGCGGACATAGATCTGGGTTGTCTCCGACGATGCCGAGCGCACGGTAAGCGCCAGCATCGACTGGCGTCCGGCCAGCGCCTGCATCACTTCCGCACCGAGCGGGATCAGCACTTCACCACTTTCGTCGCCGGAGCCGGAAACGATCCTGAGAACATTGCCGCCCTCTTCCTCGATTACTTCGACCTGGGCGTTGCCGCGTGTTGTTGGGGTGCCATCACGACCGGGTGTGAATACGCTGGCCCATTCGCCCGAAAACCCGGTGCCGGGATTGAGCGGTCGCGGCCCGCCGGCATAGTCGTCACGGCTGAGCGACGGCGGCGGGTTGGGTACGCCGGTGTCGCGTTCGGCGGCACTTTTCAACGCCCCGCTCTCGATCACCCACCAGACCCCGATCCCCAGAAATGACAGCAGCACTGCAGCCGAGAAAATCGAGGCGAAAATTGGCCTCCGACGCTTCTTTTCCTTGCGAGGCCGGGCCACCTTGGCGGGCTTGGCTGGCTTGCCTCCCTGCGCGGGTGCAGCCCGAATAGCTTCGCGGCGCGGCGCGCGAATTTCGGCGTCTGCCGAAGGCGCAGGCGCTCCGACCGGGCTGCGCGCGCCAGGTGCGATGTCGAGAAGGTTGCCGGTATCATCGGGCGCCGTCATCCTGGGCTGGTCCGACGGCGGAGCCACTGATGGCGGGGCGACTGGTGGCGCATTGACGCTGCCGCGCACCGGAGCGTCTGATACCGTTGGTGCTGCAGGTTGCGCCCCGTCGGCAGGATGGGTGTGGGCAGGGTGGGCAAACACGTTCGGCGCCTGCGCGGCCGGCGGGGTCCACTCGGACTCGATCTCGGCGATCAGGGCCTCGAGCCGCTGCCGGTGTTCGGCGGCACGTTCGGGGTGCTCGATCCCCTGGCGTTCGAGGCTGCGCTTGAGAGCACCGCGGGCAGAGTCATAGATCCGCTCGCGGGCCTGAGCGCCGGGAATGCCTGCGCGTTCCAACGCGCTGCGAATTGCCGCTTCCATACCCTTCAAACGCCCGTCTCCGTTGTGGTCCGGCCACGCCACAATTCGATGCGCCGCAGCGTCAGCTGGCCTTTTGTTGTGCCTAGCCGGTAAGTGGGCAAAACTCAAGCGCGGCGCGGTTTGGCGGCTGCATGCGGCATTTACCCAAAGCAAGCTTTCCGGTCTTTTCAGCGCCGGTTGGCTCTGGTAAGAGAATTGACGTTTGCGTAAACGTCAATTTGAATTTGCGAGGCTCCATGACCCTACCCGCCATCCTCAAGGACAAATTCCGGCTGCCCGTCGTGGCCGCCCCCTTGTTCATCATTTCCCATCCGCCGCTGGTCATGGCGCAATGCAAGGCGGGCGTCATGGGCTCGTTCCCGGCGCTCAACGCCCGGCCCGAATCCCAGCTCGATGAATGGCTGGCCGAAATTACCGAAGGTCTGGCCGCCCACAATGCCGCAAATCCGGATCGCCCGGCCGCTCCCTTTGCCGTCAACCAGATCGTCCACCGTTCCAACAAGCGGCTCGAGCACGATCTGACCATGTGCGTCAAATACAAGGTGCCGGTGGTGATCTCCTCGCTCGGCGCGGTGCCCGAGGTCAATGATGCGATCCACTCCTATGGCGGCATCGTGCTGCACGATATCATCAACAACCGCCATGCCAATTCGGCGATCCGCAAGGGGGCCGATGGCCTGATCGCCGTTGCCGCCGGCGCCGGCGGCCATGCCGGACCGCTCTCGCCGTTTGCGCTGGTGCAGGAAATCCGCGAATGGTTTGACGGCCCTTTGTTGTTGTCGGGTTCGATTTCGACCGGCGGCGCGGTGCTGGCGGCCCAGGCCATGGGGGCCGACATGGCCTATATCGGCTCGCCCTTCATCGCCACCGACGAGGCCCGCGCCAGCGACGCCTACAAGCAGATGATCGTCGAATCCGCTTCCAAGGATATCGTCTACTCCAACTATTTCACCGGTATTCACGGCAACTATCTCAAGCCCTCGATCGTGGCTGCTGGCATGGACCCGGACGATTTGCCGGAAGCCGATCCGAGCAAGATGGATTTTGAAGCCGCAACCACCGGCGCCAAGGCCTGGAAGGATATCTGGGGCTGCGGCCAGGGCATCGGCGCGGTCAAGCAGGTAGGCCCGGTGGCGAGCCTGGTCGACCGGCTCGAGGCCGAATACAGAGCCACACGCCAGCGCCTGGCGCTGTAACCTCAGGAGCGGGTAGGGGACGGCAACGGCGGGGGCAGCAAGGACGGCGACAGTTGCTTTTTTGCGCCCGGCTGGACAACTGCGGCGCCAGTGCGCCCAAAAGCATCTGTCTCCTGCTTAGCCCTCGCAGCTCCTCGCGCCCCGCAAATATTACGCGGACCGGCAGATGTCGACTTGATATCGGGCGGCAATCACGGTAATTGCCCTCCATCCTGCGGTTACGGCCTTCATGGCCAGCCCCGCACAGGAACTGGTACGCCGCTTTAGCTCAGGTGGTAGAGCACATCATTCGTAATGATGGGGTCGCAGGTTCGAGTCCTGCAAGCGGCACCACTATCTAATTGATATTAAAAAGAATTTTTTTGTCGAATTTGAATGGCGCAAGCATTCGCCTTCTCAAGTCGCCACCGAGTCGCCACGAGCCGCAGTATGAATGGTGGAAAAATTTAGGTGCGGCGCTGTGTTCTTTGCGGAATTCGTATCCGCTCGATTCAGTCATAGCCAAAAAGCAGCGAATTCATCGTAGTTGATATCGAACTACCTTTTAGTCGAAACGACCCTAACCGACTGAACGTTTTCGAACTTTGGAGGTATGACCGCTTGAGGTTGTGGTAGACCGTTGCCACACTGATCTCCCGAAATACGATTAGCCAATTTGTTTGCAGACTGACGAGGCCCCCAGTGAACGCGGTAGAAATTGAAGAAGCCATATCCGGGCTTTCTGAGCAGCCGTTCGACGGCGACGAATTTCCCTATGCATTTCTTCGAGCGTTTGGAAAAAAGACACCACGATCAAGCGGCTACAGAGCGGATCATCCAACAAGTCCGACCTGGGCGGCGTGCTTCAGACGAATAACATCCACCTGAAGGTGTGTGCTGAAGGTGAAGTCACAAACACGCTTGCGCAGCTCAAAGCCAGCCCTGCCACCACCAAGGCAAAAGCGAAATTCGTGCTGGCCACGGACGGCAACGACCTTGAAGCCGAAGACCTGACGACTGGCGAAACGATCGCCTGCGGGTACAAGGACTTTCCGGATCACTTTGGCTTCTTCCTGCCATTGGCAGGGATCAGCACCGTAAAGCAAATACGCGAGAGCGCTTTTGACATCAAAGCGACAGGACGACTCAATAGGCTGTATGTCGAGCTCCTGAAGGATAATCCCGAATGGGGCACAGCTGCTCGGCGTCATGATATGAACCACTTCATGGCGCGGCTGATCTTCTGCTTTTTCGCTGAAGACACGGATATCTTCACAACCCCCGATCAGTTCACGGGCACGATCGAGCGGATGAGTGAAAAGGACAGTACCAATACACATGAGGTGATCAGCGAACTCTTCCGCGCAATGAACACCAAGAACGCAGATCGCACGACGGCAGGCATAGCCCGTTGGGCCAACATATTTCCCTATGTGAATGGCGGACTTTTTTCTGGCAATGCCGATGTGCCTCGTTTCAGCAAAATTGCGCGCTCCTACTTGATCCATATCGGCAGCTTGGACTGGACAAAGATCAATCCGGACATCTTCGGATCGATGATCCAGGCGGTGGCCGATGATGAGGAACGTGGCGCTCTGGGAATGCACTATACGAGCGTGCCCAACATCCTGAAGGTGCTCAATCCACTCTTTCTTGATGACTTGCGGGAGAAATTGGAAGAGGCAGGAGATAATCAGCGCAAGCTACTCAATCTGCGAAGCCGTATCGGAAATATCAGGGTTTTCGATCCGGCCTGTGGCTCGGGCAACTTCCTCGTCATTGCCTACAAGGAAATGCGTGCCATTGAGGCCGAGATCAACAAACGGCGGGGCGAAGCTGACAGACGCACCGAAATCCCAATCACCAATTTCCGAGGGATAGAGCTACGCGACTTTCCCGCCGAGATCGCGAGACTGGCGCTGATCATTGCGGAATATCAGTGTGACGTGACCCATCGTGGCCAGAAGGAAGCCTTGGCGGAATTCTTGCCGCTTGATGCGAGAAATTGGATCACATGCGGCAATGCCCTCAGACTAGACTGGCTGAGCATATGCCGACCGACAGGGACTGTCGTGAAGCTTCGCGGTGATGATCTGTTTGGAACACCATTGGATCAGGCTGAGATTGATTTCGAGAATGAAGGGGGAGAGACCTACATCTGCGGAAACCCACCGTATCTTGGTTCGACCTGGCAATCTCCTGAGCAGAAGTCCGATCTTCAATCTATTTTCGGACACCGTACAACGAGTTGGAAGTCCCTCGACTATGTAGCGGGCTGGTTTATGAAGGCCGCTGATTACGGGATGCGCACCAAGAGTAGTGCTGCCTTTGTGTCAACGAATTCCATTTGCCAAGGTCAACAGGTGCCGATCCTATGGCCTCTGATTCTTCAGACAGGCCATGAAATCGCATTCGCGCATACGAGCTTCAAATGGGCTAATCTGGCAGCACATAATGCTGGTGTTACCGTCGCGATAATCGGGATTTCAAACCACGTTGGACCGATGCGCCGTCTTTTCTCGAAGGCTGATGATGGTGAGCTGGTGGTAAAAGAGGCGCAGAATATTAACGCCTACCTTGTCGCCGCTCCAATTGTCTCAATAGAGAAACGCTCGAAGCCATTGAGTGCTATCCACCCCATGGACCGCGGCAATGGGCCTACTGATGGCGGAAATTTGCTTCTAACAGGCATAGAAGTAGCAGAGCTTAGTTTATCCGAGAGGGAATACGCGAATTTCATTCGTCCAGGTGACCTGCCCCCCGCGAAATCCCTCACCGTGATGTAGAGTCTGCGCCAACTTTGAAGGAGCAGACGAATGCGAAAGAGCCGTTTTACCGAGGCGCAGATTATCGGGATGATCAAGGAACAAGAGGCGGGGATGCCGACGGCAGAGGTGTGCCGTAGGCATGGCCTCAGCCCGGCGACGTTCTACAAGTTCAAATCCAAGTATGGCGGCATGGAGGTGTCCGAGGCGGCCAGGTTGAAGGCGCTGGAGGACGAAAATGCGAAGCTCAAGCGCCTGCTGGCCGATACCATGCTGGACAACGTCGTGCTGAAAGACCTGCTGGGAAAGAACTGACGACATTGACCAAGCGGCGAGAGGCAGCGCTCAGGGCGCTGCGAGATCACGACATCTCGCAGCGCCGGGCCTGCAGGCTTGTCGGTGTCGATCCAAAGACAGTCCGGCGCCAACGCCCGCCGGATTGTCCGGAGATCCGCAAGGAAATGCAGGAGATTGCTGGCAAGCGGCGTCGGTTCGGCTACCGCCGGCTCGGCATCCTGCTGAAACGCAAGGGGATGACCATGAACCACAAGAAGCTCTACCGCATCTACCGCGAGGAAGGGCTCTCGGTGAAGCGACGACGTGGCCGCAAGCGGGCCCGTGGCACACGCACACCGATGCCAGAGGCGGCGCGCCCAAATGCGCGGTGGTCGCTGGACTTTCTGTCGGACAGCTTCGGCGCTTCACGCAAGTTCCGCATCCTGGCGGTGATCGACGATTGCTGCCGCGAAAACCTGTGCTTGATGGCCGACACCAGTATCTCGGGCGAGCGGGTGGCGCGGGAATTGGACGCGCTGGTGAGGATCTATGGCAAACCCGGTTGCATTGTCAGTGACAACGGGACCGAGTTCACCAGTCGCGCCATCCTGAAATGGGCGGACAAGAACGAGGTGTCCTGGCATTACATCGACCCCGGAAAACCGCAGCAGAATGCCTTTATCGAGTCATTCAACGGCAGTCTACGCGATGAGCTGTTGAACGAGGAGATCTTCGGCACCTTGGACGATGCCCGGCGAAAGTTGGCCCTTTGGCGATACGACTACAACACCGTCAGGCCACACTCGTCGCTCGGCAACCAGACACCGCAGCAAGCGCGCCGAGCGCTTGAGCAATTTGAGGGCTCCGCGCCCGGCGCGCTTGCACCAGACGATGAAGACGAATACCAAAATCCAACCCGCAGACTCTCGTTATGAATGAGGGACCAACGGGGGGCAGGTCAGCGCCAGTAGACGATAAGCGCAGGTTTGTGGAGCAATAAAAGGTCCAAGACCTCTGAGGGAAACGTAATACGCGTCGCAAAAATTATCTGCGGCCGCTACGCGCCCTATTCCGGTTGTAATGGTAAACTGCGCATCCGTCTGAAAGCGTTCATATCGGTTGGGGTCGCCTTGAGAGCGTGGTGCTTCGGAATTTTCCGTTGATCCCTGATCATAAACATCTCCTTCTTCCCAATTCTAGGAGGCTAAAGGATATTTCCCACGAGTAACGGCATATCTACACGGCATCCACGTCGGCATCCGGGCCGGGGCGGGAATGGTTCAACTTGCGACAACGGGCAAGCTGATGAGAGGATCATCGTTCATTGCCGCGATAGTATGCCGATACTCCGCGAACAACGCTCCGATTCACAAACCAGCGGCGCAGTCCCCTGTGCGCCCAGTTGGACTGTTGGGGCTCTGTCCATCACCTCGATTGAGCGCCAGTGCTCCCTAGAGCGGGTCGCCCCTTTTCGGTCCACGATCTAGTTTGCCACCAGGATACGATTGGGTTTCAGGACGAATGGCGCCAGGATGCCGCACGTATTGCTCAGCGGGATGACTTCCGGCTTCAGCTTGATGCCGATGACGTCGGCCATGTAGGAGCGCCTTGCCTGCGCCCGGTCGTGGAAGTCGGGATAGCGTTCCTCCAACTCGGCTCTTGCGTTTTCGTCCAGAAGCGCGATTCCGTCTTCCATGTTCGTGGTGAAATATGGCGTTCCGGTCGCCGGGATTATGTCCATCTGCACCGCCTGCCCGCTTCGGAAGGTCTCTTTGCTGCCCGGATAGATCGGGGTGTTCATCCATTCGTCGAAATGGATGAGATGGCCAGGAACCAGAATGAGATTGAAGAATTTGTCGTCGAGACGGGAACGGACCATGGAATCGATGTCGCCGCCGGCGACGCCAATGCCGATGTTTTGGTACCATTCGCGGACGCATTCGAAATAGGGGCCGGCCAGCCGCTCGACATAGTCCTGAACCTCCGAGGGCAGGTCGCCTGCATCTTCCGCGATCCAGCCTGCGCGCGCGGTAAGAGCCCCCCATTGGCCGAAGGCCATCATGATCGGGTCGCCTTTCTGAGCAACGCGCGACGACGGGCCATTGAGACCGTCGGCGCGTGCGCGCTCGCCAGTCGACAGCATTAGATGAGAGTTGAGAGGTATTCCCGGCAGCATTGCCTTTGACAGCATCTCGTATTCGCTCTGGCCGGGACGCACTTGGCTGATCACTCGTTGCATTGCGTCTGAGACGCTTGCGGCAGCAAACTCGAACTGAGCCAGTTGCTCAAGCTCGTTGATAGCTCTCATGCCATCGCTGGCGTCCATGAGAATGGGACCGATATTGGTGATTTCGCCGTTTGCGCCGGCCAGCGTTCTAATCCCGTCCAAGACGTAGCCCGGGATCTCGATCCAGCTTTCGGGGTTCGGAGATTCCATGCTAGTAAAATATTTCCATCCTGCAATCCCGATCTTGGCACCTTGCCTGATACCGCAATCGGATAGCAAGTCTAGCAGCGCCGGCGTTTGCCTCCGGTCCTGGCCGAGCAACCCGAAGGACGGATACAGCTTCGTGGAAACCGGTATACGAGCATTGGCTGCTCGCGGCTGGCATTCGGGTCCGGTAACAATGACGGTAGTACCCCCATTGACCGAGCACACAAGCAACGCTTCCTCGAATCTCGGATCGAAACCGGTGAGATAGGCCATATTCGCGCTATGTTCCCGATCGGCATAGACGACCACCGTGTCGATTCCCTGCTTGTCGGCTCGTTGAAGGAAGGTTTGGAACCGGTCAGAATAGATGTTGTCCGCGATTTCCGGCATAATCTTGGGGGAGGTGATGGAAGGAAGATCTACTTCTCTCATGCGATAGGTAGCCACGTCATTTCCTCACTGAAATTCGAGTGTCGTTTTTCGGATTGATTGGGAGACAGACAGCGAATTGTCTGTCTCCATGCACACGGGTTATTTCTTGGCGAGCCAGTGAACCAGGTTGGCCCAGAACAGAGGATAGCCTTCCCAGTTGATGAATTCCGGTGGCCCCCAGTGTGGGCCGCAGTCGGAAGAAAACACTCCGGTTCGGCCCTTGCCGACCTCTCTCACCGCAACCAGTGGGTCGTCTCCGACAGTGACGACTAAATCCGAATCGGGTCGAAGAGCGGCGCGATTGTAGCCGAGTATATGAGGCCAAGCCGGCAGTCCCTGCACAATGGAATGCTGCGCATTGACGACCGCGGGCGTTATGCCTTCGGGATGCTCGGATCGATCGTCCGTGTATTGCAGTTTAACAGGCAATATGGCGTCGACAGCGGTTCCGGCCCAGTTGCCTTTCGCCTGGATGCCTTGGAAGGTCAGGTAACCGCCGATCATCAGGAAACCGCCGCCGTCATGCACATAGTCGCGGATGAGGTCCAGACGGTTGGGGGTGCGCTGCGCCTCGTTGAACGACTTGCGCGGCAGTAGAAGTGTGTTGGCGCCGATATCACTCAGAATGACCACATCGAATTTGTCGATCTCTTTCCGGGTCATCGGAAAGTCGCGGTTGGCTATGTGGTTCGGGAAATAGGTAACGTCGATCCCGGCTCCACGAAGCGCCAGGATCAAATGGTCCCCGCCCTCGCCGTAGCTGCATTCCTCGAAGGAATCGAACCCTTTCACATGCAGAGTGTGAGTGAACCATGATTCTCCGGCAAACAAAATGCTCAGTGTCTTACTCAAGCCTGTCTCCTTTTCGGGCTGGTGTTGATTAGTTTGCAGTCGCTTTATTAATTGCTTCTCGATAGCCGAAGTGATTTGGTTCGACCGCTCGTCAGTTCAATGGTGTCAAAGCGGCCCTCGCCGATAAAACGGATCGCGATCTGGTAAGGGAGCCAGTAGCCTTGCCTCGAGCATCCCGTGAACAAGGTTTCCTCCAGCCGCACAAGGCTGTAGGCGGATCGCCCGGCAGGGCCGTTTATGGACAGCCGCAAATTATCAGCTTCGCGAGAGATGCGATAAATCGCCTCAAGGTCCGCGGAATGAAATTCCCCTACGAAGCGGTCCAGATCGGCATATCCACCTAGATAGCGCGGGAGCCTTGAAAGAGCATGCTCCTCTCCTCCTTCCATAAGGCGCAGGCCATCGTCTTTGACGACCAGTTCGCGGTCAGTTGCTGAGTATTTTATCCGCATGAGGGTGTCGTCCTGCCCTTCGAGGGGGAACTCCATCGCGTGCATGCGAACTATCGCCCTGCCGTCTTTGAACGCCAGTTCAAGCAATTCGTCCCGGTCTCGATCGATGTAGAGACCGGTTCGGCTATACAAATCGCGGGGAAGTTGTCGCTCCGACAGATCGCTGTCCATCACCGCCGTTGCCGCCAACGATGCGAGTCCGACGACGTCGGTGTCCGACGAGTTGGCCAGCACGATGACCGATACGTCCTTTTCAGGGAACCTCAGCAGCTTGGAGGCAAACCCAGGCAGAAGCCCGCCGTGACCCGAGACACGCAGGCCACGCCAAGTGGTCGAGAATGTGCCCAGGCCGTAGCTGCCCGAATGTCCATTATTGTAGCGCGCCGCCTCAGAAAGCTTCGTTTCTAGTGGGCACCCGAGAACCCGCAGCTTAGGAAGGGCGCGTTCCCAAATCACGAGATCGTTGACGCTGGAAACCAGACCGGCGTCCCCGTTGAAAGAAAGGCCATAGCTGGCTTTGCGGATTGCGTCGCCGTCAGCTTGGTATCCTGTCGCCAATTCGGGCAGGACGGCACTTCCACTGCGGCATAGCTCTGTCGATGCCATTCCAATCGGTTCGAATATCCGCGTACGCAGGATCGTCTCAAGCGGTTGCGAGGTCGCTTTCTCGGCCAGATAGGACGCAAGGCGAAAACCCGTATTCGAATAAACGAATTGCGAGCCTGGCATGAAATTGAGGTTCTGCTGGCGCCGCAGCAAGGCTTCGATTGCATCATCGGAAATCGGTGTTTCGATATCTTGACCGCGCAGGACGAGAAGGTCGAAAATGTCTCGCAATCCGCTGGTGTTTTCCAGCAGATGGCGGAGACTGATCTCTTCGCGATACTGATGGAGCGCGGGGATATCATTCCGTAGGTCCTTGTCCAGATCAAGAACGCCCTCGTCCACCAGTTGAAGCAGCGCATAAGCGAGGAACTGCTTTGTCAGGGAGGCTATACGGAAGCGCGTTCTCAGCGAGTTGGGCACAGCAAGCTCGATCGACGCCATGCCGACCGCACGCGAATAGCTGACTGCTCCGTCCTTTACAGCGGCAACCGCGACCCCATGAGTGCTGCCCTGACCAAGCGTATCGAGAACGGAATCCAGTTCGCTTTCATTCATCTGGAAAAACTTTCCTGATTTTCAATTTCGTACTTCGTATCAGCCACGTAAAGATCCCCTGAAGCAAGTACCGTGACAAATTTGTCTAAAAAATTGCCAAAAATGATTGATTTGAGGAATTTATATCGAACGGTGCGGGATTGACTGTATTCTGAGTTTGACTAGGGTGCAAGTTCCAGAGGCCGGAGGATGCCGCTGGCAGCAAGGGAGGTTTCCATGACGATCGAGACAACAGAAATTGAAATCACCGGTTTGTCCGGAGAGAGATTTGAAGAGTTGACGCGCACCTATGCTCGCCAACATGCCGTCACTCGGCGCTCCGTACTGGGAGGAGCGTTGTCATTGGGTGCCCTCGCAATGGCGCCGGGATTCTTGAAGTCCGCACAGGCCCAGAGCAGTACCGGCACATTGCGAATTGCACGGTCACTCGAGTCGACGACGCTCGATCCGCAGAAAACGTTCAATCTCGTCGATCACGAGATTTTGTGGCAGGTCATGGACACCTTGATTTATCTCGATGAGAACGGTGAGGTTTATCCAGGCTTGGCTCTAAGCTGGGAATTCTCCAACGAGAACAAGACCGTTACATTCAAGCTTCGCCCCAATGTAAGATTTCACGACGGCTCGCCATTCAACGCCGAGGCTGTCGCTAAGACAGTCGCCCGTCACCGGGCGCCAGAAACAGCAAGCCCCAACGCATTCCTGCTAGGACCTTTGGATAAGGTTGAGGCGATAGACGATCTGACCGTTGCTTATCACTACACGTCGCCATTCGTTCCGCTCTGGGTTGGTCTTGGCTATAGTTATTGTGCGCCTATGAGCCCCACAGCAATCGAGTCGCTGGGTGATAAAATCGGCCGCCAGCCTGTCGGCACCGGTCCGTTCAAACTGGAATCTTGGGAGCCTGACACCGGCATCAGGCTGGCACGAAACGATGAGCATGACTGGGCTACTCCTTGGTACCAAAACGCCGGCAAGGCGCATCTCGATGTAGCGACCTATGTCGTGATCCCTGAGGATTCGACCAGAATTGCTGCTCTTCAGGGCGGCGAGGTCGACCTGCTGGCCGGTGATAATGCCGTTCCCTTTGATCGGGCACGCGAGATCGAGGCGGACTCAAGTCTTCGGATCAGTCGGCAGCAGGCGCCAAGTGTTTTCGGCATTATTTTCAATCAGTCGAAGCCTCCTTTCGACAAACTTGAAGCCCGTCAGGCGGTCAATCTGGCCATAGATAAGGAAAAGATCGTCATTCTGGTGCTCGACGGCAACGGCAAGCCTGCCGCAAGCCCATTGACGTCAGTGTTCCCGCAGTACAATCCGGCGACTGAAACCAAGTATCCATTCGATCAGGAAAAGGCGAAGGAGTTGCTTGCTTCGGTCGGCCTTGGCGACGGGTTTGAGTTCGAGCTTATTATCTTTGACGCACCGATTTTCAAGCGCGTCGCGGAAGTCGTCCAGGCCGATCTGGCCGCGATCGGTGTCACGATGACAATTCAGGTGCTTCCTGTCGGGGATGCTCTGGCGCTGGCTGGCAAGGGCGAAAGCACGGCTGTCGCCCTGTATTACACGTTTGGCGATCCCGACATTCTGGTTGCGCTTTTTGCTGAGGGGGGGGGCTCAACTTCTGCTTTGCTCCGGAAAACGCGGAGTTACAGGGCAAGCTGGACAGTCAGAGGCTGGCCTTTGACGCTGCGAAACGCAAAGATCTTGTTTTCGGAATTCAGGACATTCTGGTTGATCAGGCGTTCTGGGTTCCGCTTTACGAGCCGAGCTATCTGATCGCTTCGCGCCAGGAGGTGACCGGGATCAGCATTGACACACTTGGTTTCGTGCACCTGCAGGACCTCAACGTCTAAGGCGCGCTGGCATCGAGGACTGATATGTATCTCATTCCCTTTTTCCTCCGGCGCCTGACACATGCGGCTGCGATCTTGTTTTGTGTCGTCGTTACCGTTGTCGTGGCGATCAGGATGATTCCCGGTGACCCGGTGGAGATCATGACGGCTGGTACGCCGGGAATTACGGAGCATCAACGACAGGAGCTTCGCAACCAACTCGGTTTGGACGGCTCTCTGATGACGCAGGTTGTCACCTCAGTCCAACGGTTCGCAGCAGGGAATATGGGTGAGTCAATACGCTTCCGCCGCTCCGCGGCGGAAGTCGTCGTTGAGCGCGTTTTAGCTACGGTGGAATTGACCTTCGCAGCCATGTTTCTGGCGCTGATGATATCGTTGCCGTTGGGAATTTTGGCGGCGCTATTCCGTGGGCGCTTGATGGATCGCGTTGCTTCTGTTGTCAGTATTTTAGGCGTTTCCATCCCGAGCTTCGTGTTGGGGGTGGTGCTGATGATATTCTTTTCCCTACATTTGAACTGGTTCCCCGTGGCAGGACGGGGAGGGCAGGGCCTTATTTTCGGGTTGATCGACCTAGTCTCCGGAAGGGGCGTACGGCCTCTTCTCAGCGCTTTGCGTCACTTAGCGCTGCCCGCATTTGCTCTAGCATTCTCGGTCGTCGCCTGGAACACGCGGCTGATCCGCTCGTCCATGATCGAGGTCCTCAAGGCCGACTATGTCCGATTTGCGCGCGCAAAGGGCCTTCCAGAATTCACGGTAGTGGTTCGACACGCCTTTCGGACGGCCTTGATTCCGACGATTACCATCGTTGGCCTGCAGATGGGATACCTGCTCAGTGGCGCTTTCATCGTCGAGAACGTGTTCGCGTGGCCGGGTATCGGGCGCCTTGCAGTTCAGGCCATATCATGGCGCGACTATCCGCTTATACAAGCGATCGTGGCCGTCACTGCCGTCATGTTTCTGCTGATCAATATCGCAGTGGAAATGCTCTATCAGATAGTTGATCCGCGGATTCGCCATGCCAGATGATCCTTGTCCTTTGCCTGGAGTACCGGCCGAGGCCCCGGCGGCAAAGGCCGTCAACGGCGCGACTCTGGCTCCTGCCGCGTCAAAATTGCGCAGGGTTGCCATCCAGTTGCGCAGAAAGAATGGAATGACCGGCCTGATTATTGTGCTTGTCGCGGTGATCGCCGCCTTGTTCGGCGACTTCCTCATGCCACACGATCCGGTGGCCCAAATAGTTCAGAATCGCTTTCTACCGCCGGTTTTCGATGGTGGAACATGGCACCATGTTCTTGGCTCCGACAATCTAGGTCGGGATATATTGAGTCGTACCATTGCAGGCGCACGGGTATCGGTGGGGGTCAGCCTGATCGTTGTCGCTTGCGCTGTTGTGGTGGGAACGTTTCTCGGTCTGGTGGCGGGATATTTTGGCGGTTTTCTTGACAGTCTGATCATGAGGATCACCGACTTCGAGCTATCCCTTCCTTTCATTCTAATAGCTTTGATATTCCTTGCCGTGCTGGGTCCCGGCGCGTTGACCGCGATACTGGCTTTGGCCGCCACCTTGTGGATCAACTATGCCCGGTTGGTCCGGGCCGAGGTGATGAAGTTGCGGACGCTCGAATATGTAACCGCGGCGCGCTCCATAGGCGTCGGTCCGTTCACTATTATTCGGCGGCATCTCATACCGGCGATCCTGCCTTCAGTGATCGTGATGGCCACGCTCGATCTTTCGTGGGCGATGATCTTCGAAGCATCCTTGAGTTTTCTCGGGCTTGGCGTGCAGCCTCCTCAAACATCATGGGGCGTAATGATCAGTGAGGGGCGGGGCTTCCTGACCCAAAATATGTGGATCGTTCTTGCGCCAAGCTTGGGGATCATTTTCACTGCCATGGGCATAAACTTACTCGGCGACTTTCTGCAGGATGCGCTCGACAGTGAATCGGGCTCGAATTCGGAGGGTGCAGAGTTATGATGATACCTCCGATCTTGTCGGTTAGCGATCTGACCATTAGCTTCGACAAGAAGCGTCTTCGCGATGCAGTCCAGGGCGTGTCCTTTTCCGTGAAGCCGGGTGAAGCGTTGGGGCTTGCCGGCGAAAGCGGCTGCGGCAAGTCGATAACCGGGTTGTCAATCATGGGTCTCGCTCCCAAGTCGGGAAAAGTGACCGGCAAGATCGAGTTCGATAGCGAGAACCTTCTCGACTTCTCGCCGAAAAGGATGCGAAAAATTCGGGGGGCAGGCATTGCGATGATCTTTCAGGATCCGAGCAATACACTGAATCCAGTCATGACCATCGGCGCGCAGCTTGCCGAGCAGCTGCGTTGGCATCGGCCCGAATTGACAAAAGCCCAAGTGCGCGAAATTTGTGAGCAGGCTTTGGAAAGTGTTGGGATTTCGAGCCCGAGAGAACGCCTGTCCAACTATCCACATGAAATTAGCGGCGGCATGCGTCAGCGCGTGGCAATCGCTTCTGCGATTCTATTGTCGCCGAAACTTATAATTGCCGATGAGCCGACGACTGCGCTTGACGTCACCATCCAGGCGCAAATTCTGGAACTGATCAGAGATCTGAAGTCTACACTGCAAACGGCAATCATACTCATCAGCCACGACATCGGGGTCATCGCTCAAATCTGCGAGAATATGGCAGTGATGTATGCTGGCACGATCGTTGAGAGCGGGGTGACCTCGAAGATATTGGCCGCCCCCCTTCACCCCTATACCAAAGGACTGCTCAACGCTGTTCCGTCTGTTCGTTCACCGAACCGTTTGCTGGAAAGCATATCGGGTACTGTGCCACCTCCATCACAGCAGTTCTCTGGCTGCATTTTCCATGACCGTTGCCAATTCGCCATGCCAGAGTGTTCACAGATCAACCCGAAACTTTTGCAGATAGATGGCGAACGCTCGGTGGCCTGTCATTTGGTTACGGGAGCCTACTGAAATGGGAAGTGAATCCAAATCGACGAGCTATGTCCGCAAAGATCAGCAACCACTTCTCAAAGTAACCGGATTGCAAAAGTATTTTTCGACGCCTGCGAAAGGCCTTGGAGGGATGTTCGGCAGATCCCTCCCGCTGCGTGCCGTCGACGACGTAACCTTTGAGGTCATGCCTGGCGAGGTATTCGGGCTTGTTGGAGAAAGTGGAAGCGGCAAGTCCACACTTGGGTCGATGGTTGCCCATCTCATAAAGCCTACGGCAGGAACGGTCGAACTCGATGGTAAACCTTGGTCGACTTTGTCCGATCGAGAATTGGGTGCGAAACGTCGCGGTGTCCAGGTCGTCTTCCAGAACCCCTACGGCTCGCTTGACCCGCGCTGGACTGTTGAGAAAATAGTCGGAGAGCCGATCGTTACCTATGAACGCATAGGGCGCCGTGCTCTGCGCGAACGCGTAGCAGAATTCCTTTTAGCTGTTGGGCTTAGCGTAGAGCATCTCGATAGACTTCCATCGCAATTCAGCGGAGGTCAGAGGCAACGGGTGGCCTTGGCCAGAGCGCTTGCAGGTAACCCACGCCTGCTGGTGGCAGACGAACCAGTGTCGGCTTTAGACGTGTCCGTTCAGGCCCAGGTCATAAATCTGATGCGCGACCTGCACGAACGACAGAGTATGGCCATGCTATTCATTTCCCATAATCTTGCTGTTGTGCATCATTTATGTGAACGCGTCGGTATCCTTTATCTGGGAAAACTGGTCGAGGTGGGACCCGTCGATGTGGTTTTTTCAAGCCCCCTCCACCCCTACACGCGCTCACTTCTGGACGCGATCCCTGAGCCGGACCCACACCCATCGCGTCTGATTCCGCTCAAGGGCGAGATACCCAGCCCCATCGCGCCTCCTTCTGGTTGTCATTTTCATCCCCGGTGCATACGGGCGACTGTCAAATGTGGGGAGGTGGCCCCCGTGATCACGGCAAAGGGTGGCGACCGACACGTTGCATGTCATTTCCCGACCGACTAGCAAAGGTCATTCAATCGAATCTAAGATGTGAGCAGGTAGGTCGACAATGAGCAATAGCAATGAGGAAATTTCATCTGGCTGCCACCATGGCAATCTGATGGAAGAAACCCGAATGGGAGAAAAGCTGAAAAGCGTCAGGCTGGAAAGAAACCTGACCCTCAAAGAGGTCGGTGCAATAGTGGGGTGCTCAGAAAGTCAACTTTCGAAAATAGAGAACAACCATACCTTGCCTTCGTTGCCTCTTCTCCACGCACTTGTAAGAGCGCTTCACACCAACATTTCGTGGTTGTTCGAAAGCGAGCAGCGTGGAAAAGTAATAATTGATAGAAAGGGACAAAGATCACTTATCCATCTCGATGAACTGCATCAAAGTACTGGTCTTTCTCTAGAGCGTGTTATTCCTTATAGTAAATATCACCACTTGCAGTGTAATATTCACCATCTTGAACCTCACGGTACCAGCAACGGAATGATCGCGCACGAGGGTGAGGAGGTTGGTTACATTATTGATGGAACGGTAGAACTTACCGTAGATGATCATATTTATATATTATCTCAAGGAGACACTTTTTTCTTTCCATCCAATATTCCACATGGGTATCAAAATCACGGAAATGATCCCGTGAGTATTTTTTGGGTAAATACACCACCTACTTTTTAGATTTACTTCGATACGTGATCAAATGGCGGACGCCTACCCTTGGGTCTATCGCTGTAACGAAGACCTTCAATAGGCCAGTCCCAATCCAAAGGTAATCCCGCAAATTGATCAGGATAATGACCTGAGCCTCGTTTCTTCATCCAATTTTGGGTAGAATTCGTCCCCTTATCGGAGACGGGCAAATGAGATTATCACGGTTCAGCGACGAACAGATCATCGGCATGATCAAGGAACAGGAATCTGGGAAGCCGACTTCGAAGGTGTGCCGCAAGCACGGGATCAGCGCGGCGTCATTTACAAATACAAAGCCAAGTTTGGCGGCATGGATGTTTCCGATGTTCGCAAGCTCAAGGCGCTCGAAGATGAGAATACCAAGCTCAAAAAGTTGCTGGCGGAGCAGATGCTGGACAACGCCATTTTGAGAGAGTGTCCGGTGCGACCGAGCACACCTATGAGCGGACTGTCCAGTCGCAACCGAAGATCAAGTGGCCTTCCACCTTGCGTCCGTATGGCAGCAAGTAGGGTGCGGACATGCCTGTCAGAAAACAGCTCACGCGGCTGAAACGCAGCACTTGCTACGTGAATTTCCGAGAGCGGCAACCTGTCAGGTGTGCAATCTTCAGGGAGCTTCTGCCCCCTCTCTTGTTGAAGTCGCTGAATGGCTTCTGATATGGTTTCTTGTGTAGTCTGCATTTCGATTGATATTCTGGATTCGTGTGCATCCCTATACGGTGTGCAATTGCACACTTAGAGTCGGTCCGGAAAGTTGTTCATTTTGAACAGAGCCTTCGCAGCATGAGGCGGATAGACGCGAGTTTGAGAAAGGCGAGCGCGTTGCGCGAAAGGTTCTCGAAGTCCTTTGCCAGCCTGCGGCATCGCCCAAGCCACGCGAAAGTCCGTTCGACCACCCAGCGTCTCGGCAGAACCTCAAAACCCTTGACGATGTCGGATCGCTTGATGATCTTGATCGCCAGCCCGGGCATGGCCTTCTTCTGACCCTTGGCGAAGACAGGTCCCTGATAGCCACCGTCCGCAAAGAGTTTCTTCAAAAACGGATAGCGCCCGAACAACGTCTTGATGACCAGCAGGCCGCCGTCGCGGTCCTGGATGTCGGCTGGATGAACCAGCGCATGCAGCAGCAGACCTACCGTGTCGACAAGGATATGCCGCTTCTTACCCTTGACCTTCTTCCCCCGCATCATACCCGCTCGGGTCGATACAAGCCCCCCTTTTTCCGCGCCTTTGACGCTCTGGCTGTCGATGACCGCCGCTGTCGGGCTAGCCTCGCGTCCCATCGCCTCGCGGCATTTCACATAAAGCTCCTGATGAATACTGCCGAGTGTGCCGTCCCAGTTCCAAAGGTCGAAATAGCTGAACAGGGTGCTCTTCGGCGGCAAGTCCTTCGGAACAGCCCGCCATTGGCAGCCGGTGCTGAGAACATAAAGCAGGCCGTTAAGAACCTCGCGCACATTGACCTCACGCCTGCGGCCACCCCGCTTGGCAGGAGGTATCAAAGGCTCGACCAGCGCCCATTCCGCATCCGTCAGATCGCTGGGATAGCGCAGACCATCCCGATTGTATTTCCCACGGTTCTAATGGTAGTTGTAATACGATCGTTTCGGGAGCCGGAGGATGTCAGTTTCCATCGTATAGAAGAGACCTAATCGCATTATGTTATCTTCTATTAGGGTGACAATAGGCGGTTATACTGTAGGGGCACTCCGGTTAAAGATCGAAGTCAACTGCCTCAGATGTCCGCTTAGAGCAAATTATGAGGTACACAAATTACTTCATTTGTGGTACACACACTGTTATCAGCGGCTAAGAGCCACGGCAGATAGGCTGTTGAAATATTTTGAAGTTTTGTCAGAATTGAGCCGGGTAGGTTTTTACCCTAGACTCCTGCAAGCGGCACCACTTTCCTGCACTCCTCGTCTCGGGGTGTCCGTCGTTTGGTTCCCAGTTTTAGGTCACAGAGTTGCGCGGTTTGACAGCTTTCGCGTGTCATCGGCACATTTGGGTGGCAGGGGGCTGAGGCTCGCTGACAGGCTGCCAAGGTGCCGCTTACGCAAGCCATTTCGTCAGCTCTTGTTCGAGTCTTCCGGTTCGCTAGCTTCCGGCATTTCTTCGAACCCGTGATCTGGTTCCGCCGGAAATGACAGCGCGGCCGAGAGCTCATGCACTTCGCCGCCAAGCGGTTGCTGGGTTGTTTCATCATCCAGCAGTGCGGCTATTCGCTCGAGACCAGCCAAAATCATAGCCTGTTCCCAATCCGGTATGTCGGCAAACGCCTCCAGGAATCGTTGATGGAGCGGGTCTGGCGCGGTCTCGAGTGCAGTGTGTCCGGCATCGGTAAGGGAGACCCAGTATTTTCGGCGGTCCGTTTCACTGCGCCGGCGCGTGAGATAATCAAACCGCACCAGTTTTTCGATCAGCGCGGTGGCGCTGGCCGGTGCGACGCCGGCTCGCTGAGCGATCGTTTTCGGTGTGACTTCGTGCAAGCTCTTGACCAGCCGCAGGACGAGCAGCTGGGCGGTCGTCAGCCCTGTCGAGCGGGCGAGTGCACGATCATTGCGTTCGGCAATGTCCAGTACGCCGCGTAAAGCCGCAAGGCAACTCAAAGCCCGGTCCATTCGGCCACTCACTTTAATAAACAATCTGACTACCCTGTTTAATCCTCAGCAGCGGGTCGCGCAATTGAAATTCCCGATGCCGAAATGAATTCTCCTTCTTTCCGCCATAAATAGTTTAAAAAACGAATTAGATTTTGCTGCGCTGCGAAGAAGGTGTTGTGTATAACTGAACAAAAACAGTTGTTTATGTGATGGTTGGGGGCGATGGCAGTTAAATATGATTTAGGGTTGTAAACCATCTCGTAATCCGTATGGTTCGGAAAACGAACAAAAACGAGGAATTTATGCGTCCCCATATCCTTAGAAACGAGGCCAGCAACCCGAACAGGAATGTTATTAAGTTCCGCACACCGGAACCCGAAGACGGGTCCCTGATCTGGCAGCTCATTCGCGAATGCGAGCCACTCGACCGCAATTCCATGTACTGCAATCTCCTGCAGTGCGACCACTTCGCAGATACCTGTGTGGTAGCTGAAAAGGATGGCGACATTGTTGGCTGGGTGTCGGGCTATATAGTTCCCTCCGACCCCGATACGCTGTTCGTCTGGCAGGTGGCGGTATCCGATCGCGCCCGCGGAATGGGTGTCGCCAAGAGGATGCTGAACGAACTGGTCTCGCGGAAATGCTGCGCCGGCGTTTCAACTCTGAAGACCACGATCACACGCGACAATGATGCCAGCTGGGCGCTGTTCAACGCTTTCGCCGACCAGAACAATGCGCCTCTCGCCCATGATGCCCATTACGTGCGCGACGATCACTTTGATGGTCGCCACGCCACCGAGCACATGGTGACGATCGCCCCTTTTGGCGAGCGCAAGTCAGCAGCAGCCTGACCCTCGGCGCATCCCTGTTATCCCAACACTAGAGGTTCCCATGACCATTGAAACAACGGTTGATACAGCCGTGTTCGAACGCCGCGAGTCCGAAGCGCGCAGCTATTGCCGCAGCTTCCCGGTGGTCTTCACGAGCGCTGAAAATGCAACATTAACTGACCAGAACGGACGCGAATATATCGATTTTCTCGCTGGTTGTTCGTCGCTCAACTACGGCCACAATGACCCCGACATGAAGGCTGCCCTGATCGATTACATCAGTGCCGACGGGGTTGCGCACGGGCTCGACATGTTCACCAGTGCCAAGGCCGATTTTCTCGAAACCTTCGAGAAGCTGATCCTCAAGCCGCGTGGCATGGACCACAAGGTGATGTTCACCGGCCCCACGGGCACCAATGCCGTTGAAGCTGCGATGAAGCTCGCGCGCAAGGTCACTGGTCGCAACTCCATCATCGCGTTCACAAACGGCTTTCACGGCATGACGCTCGGCGCGCTGAGCGCAACCGGCAACTCGGGCAAGCGCGATGGCGCGAGCACGCCTCTGACCGGAATTGCCCGCATGCCCTATGAAGGCGCCTTCGGTGCCGCAGCTGATACCCTGGCCCAGATCGAGATGATGCTGAGCAACCCCTCCAGCGGGCTCGATGCGCCAGCAGCCATCATTGTCGAGCCGGTGCAGGGCGAAGGTGGGCTGAATGCGGCTTCGAAGAAATGGATGCAGGGCATTGCCCGGCTCGCCAAAAAGCACGGCGCCCTGTTAATCATCGACGATATTCAAGCTGGCATCGGCCGCACCGGCAGGTTCTTCAGCACCGAGGAATTCGGCATCGACCCGGATATGATCACGCTTGCCAAGTCACTGTCGGGAATGGGGCTGCCTTTCGCCACGTTGCTGCTGAAGCCGGAACTCGATGTTTGGCAGCCCGCCGAGCACAACGGTACATTCCGTGGCAACAACCACGCTTTCGTGACGGCCACCGTGGCGCTGAAAAAATTCTGGGCCCATGACACTTTTGTCAAACAGCTTGGTGACAAGTCTGCCTTTCTGGAACGGCGTCTGGAACTGATGCGGGACAAGTTCCTGTCGGGTGCGGCGATCAAGGGTCGCGGCATGATGCGGGGTATCGACGTTGGCTCCGGCGAGCTTGCGGCGGAAATCTGCGCGGACTGCTTCGACAATGGTTTGATCATCGAGACATCGGGTGCCCATGACGAAGTCGTCAAGGTGTTGGCACCGCTGACCATCCCTATGGAGCAGTTCAGTGCGGGGCTCGATATTCTTGAATCAGCAATTGCTGAAAACACATCGTTTCTTCGCATCGCTGCCGAATAGGAGCCAACAATGATCATTCGCGATTTCAACGAACTGATAAATACTGACCGCACGGTAGCTGACGCCAAATGGAAATCGGTGCGGATGCTGCTTGCCGATGACGGCATGGGGTTCAGCTTCCACATCACGGTTATCGAAGCCGGATCGGAGCATACATTCCACTACAAGCACCATTTCGAGAGCGTTTATTGCATCTCGGGCAAGGGCGCGATCACGGATCTGGCGAACGGCGAGACCCACCAGATCAAGCCCGGCGTGATGTACGCCCTGGATGCTCACGACAAGCATACGCTGGTTGCCGAAGAACAGCTGGTGCTTGCCTGTTGCTTCAATCCGCCAGTGACCGGAACGGAAGTGCACAGGGAAGACGGGTCTTACGCGCCGGCCTCAACCGACGCCTGACCCCGAAATACCATCTCCCGTTTGAAAACAGCATAGAGGAGGTTGGCGTTGATGACGCCGGCCAAGGAATTTTGTCATGAGTACGCATACAGTTGAGAAAATCGGCGGCACATCAATGAGCCGGTCAGACGAGTTGGTCGACACGCTGTTTCTGGGTAACCGTGAAGGCGCCGATCTTTACGACCGTGTATTTGTCGTCTCTGCCTATGGCGGCATCACCGACCTGTTGCTGGAAGCCAAGAAAACCGGAACGCCCGGGGTCTATGGGCTGTTTGCGGCTTCCGACTCAAGCCTCGCCTGGAGCGAGGCGCTCGACAGTACTTTTGAAAAAATGTCGGAAATCCATAATCGCCTTCTCGAGCATCCGGCTGATCGCAGGACAGCGGACGGCTTCATACGCGAACGCATCGAGGGCGCGCGCAGATGTCTCATAGACCTGCAGCGGCTCTGCTCTTACGGGCACTTTCGGCTCAACGAACACATGATGACAATCCGCGAATTGCTCTCCGGGCTGGGCGAAACGCACTCGGCATTTACCACTGCGTTGATGCTGCAGCGGCGCGGTGTGAATGCCCGCTTTGTGGATCTCACCGGCTGGCGCGACGAAAGCGAGCCCGATCTCGGTGAACGCATCGAGCGTGAATTCAGCGATATCGACCTGAAGACCGAATTGCCCATCGTCACCGGCTACGCACAGTGCCGGGAAGGCTTGATGAAGCTTTATGATCGCGGATATTCCGAGGTGACTTTTGCCCGGATAGCTGCTGCGACCGCCGCACGCGAAGCGGTGATTCACAAGGAATTCCATCTGTCGAGCGCCGACCCGAAGATCGTCGGCGCAAAATCTGTTCGCAAGATCGGTCAGACCAATTTCGAAGTTGCCGACCAGCTGTCGAATCTGGGCATGGAAGCCATTCACCCGCGCGCAGCCAAGATTCTTAGGCAGTCCGATATCGCCTTGCGCGTTGCCAACGCCTTTGAACCATCCGATCCCGGAACACTGATTGACGCTGAACCGGGTGGCGATGCACGGGTGGAAATGGTCACAGGCCTTGATGTTCTCGGCCTTGAGGTTTTCGAGCAGGATATGGTGGGCGTCAAAGGCTATGACGCAACGATCCTGAAGGCTCTGACCCGTCATGCGGTGCGCATCGTTTCAAAGCACTCAAATGCCAACACCATCACCCACTACGTGGATGCTTCGTTGAAGGCCGCGCGCCGCGTCGAACACGAGATCGCCGAGGCCTATCCGTCTGCCCGCGTGCACACCCAGAGCGTTGCGCTTGTCAGCGCGGTGGGGCGCAACCTGAAAGGCGTACCGGTCTGTCTGGATGGGCTGAACGCTTTGGGCGAGGCGGGCATCACGCCGATTGCGCTGCATCAGGGTGGCCGATCGGTCGACGTGCAGTTCATTGTCGAGCGCAAACACAAGCAAGCCACGATCTGTGCCTTGCACAAGGCCTTGGTGGAAAGCAGCGCCGAAACAGGACATGCTGTCAGCATCGACACTCGGGAAAGCCTGATGAAAACTGCGGCTTGATGGAGGGGGCCTCTGGGCCAAGGCGTTTCGCTTCGGCAGAAATTGACGGTGGCCGGGTCGTCCCGCAGCAGGGGTGAGCGAGCAGGCCCAATCGCAGGACACCTACCGCCATCAGCCCGGGCGACAATAGTGCCCGGCTACACTACTAATTGAGGGAGGGGCAGTCCTTCACCGCCTATTGGCGCCATGCTAGAGGGGGATCTCCTTCCTTCGATCAGCCTCCCCCACCATGCGCCGCTTTGACTATTTCGAACTTGTTATCATGCTGGCCACAGTGGCCCAGTGGCTCGTGCTCGCCACTCTCACAGGGGCGGTCGTCGGCACAGGGACCAGCCTGTTCCTGCACGCATTGTTTTTTCTCACCGATCGCACGACCAGTGTCTCGCTCTGGATGCAGATGATGCTTCTGCCCATAGGCGGATTGTTGAACGGTCTGCTGCTGCATTACGGCTATCTAAACAATATCAGCGGCTTGAAAGATTCAATCTTTGCAGCTGTTCATACCCAAAATGGGCGGATGCCATTTCGGACTATCTTGATCAAGCCGGTCGCCGCCATCATCACCCTGGCAAGTGGCGGCTCGGCGGGCAAGGAAGGGCCATGCTCCCATATAGGGGCGTCGCTGGCAGCCGCAATCGGACAGCTTCTGCATCTCAATTCCGAACTTCGCCTGCGCCTTGTCGCCTGCGGCGTGAGCGCCGGTTTTGCCAGTGTTTTTGGCACGCCGATCGCCGGCGCCATCTATGGGGTCGAGGTACTCGCAGTCGGCCGCATCCGCCACGACTTTCTGTTTCCAGCCGTTGTCGCAGGCGTTGCGTCTTTTGAGATCACCAAATTTTGGGGCGTGCCTTTCGATTATTACGACATCGCAGTGCTTCCGAATTTTTCCGAACTGGTCTTCTTCAAGACCATGATGATCGGCATCATCGCCGGGGTCGTGGCGCTGATCTTTGCTGAATCCGTGCACCGCACGACCCGGCTTTTCACAGCTGTAAAGCTTCGTTTCAAGGTGTGGCCCCCTTTGATGCCTGCATTCGGGGGCGTGATTCTTGCTGTGTTGATTCTATTCATCCCGACCGGTTATCTGGGCTTGAGCCTGCCGATGGTCGAACGCGCGGTTTCGGGCGAAACAATGCCGTATCTGGGTTTCGTGTGGAAGACGCTGCTGGTGGCAATCACCCTGGGATCGGGTTTTTACGGCGGCATCGTCACGCCGCAATTCGTGATCGGGGCCATGGCTGGCAATGCCTTCGCGCCCCTGTTCGGGCTCGACCCCGGCCTGGGAGCGGCCGTCGGACTGGTTTCGGTCATTGCCGCCGCCTCAAACACACCGATTGCTGCGGTGCTGATGGGCATGGAGCTGTTTGGCGGCGCGGTCGATTCCATTTATGTGGCGGGCGCTGCAATCGCGGCCTATGTCATCATCGGCCATCGCAGCGTCTATCTTGAACAGCGCATGGCCTACACCAAGTCTTCATGGATCCGGATCCAGCCCGACTTGCCGGTGGGCGCCGAAAAAGCCCGCCTGTCGCACGGACTGCTGAGATGGTGGCAGCGCCATCGCCGAAAATAGGCATCCTCTCGCAATTGCTCGGGCTTCAGTTGGTCGGGCAAGGCACGAGCCGAACCGCGTTGCTTACTCAATCTGGGCAGTGACCTCGATCTCGACCAGCATCTCCGGACGGATTAGCTGGCAGACGATCATTGTGGCTGCGGGGTTGATGCCGCCCAGGAACTCGCGCAACACTGGCGCCACCGCATCGAAATGCTCGGGCTTGGTGACGTAATAGGTCACGCGCACGATGTCGCCGAGCCCGGCATCCAGCGCCGCCAGTGAGGCGGCAATGGTGGAAAAGCAATTGCGCGCCTGATCGGCCACGCCGGCGGGCATTTCCATGCTTGTATAATCATAGCCGGTGGTCCCTGAGACGTGCACGAACGGGCCCAGCCGAACGGCACGCGAATAGGCTGCCGCCTGTTCCATCGGCGATCCGGTCGAATGCGTGCGGCGAGGGCTCATTTCCGGTGACCCGCCACGATGTGCGGTGTCTCAGCCATGCGCCCAGTCCATGTAAAGTTGGCGGGCGTCGCGCGCCACCGGGCCGGCCTGCAATTCGCGGTCCTCGATGCGGATGATCGGCACCACCTTGGAGTGGTTGCCGGTCGAAAAGATCTCGTCGGCATCCTTGAAATCGGCGACTGAAAGCGTCTTCTCCACCACCTCGGTGCCGGCAGCGCGCAACAGTGCGATGGCGCGCGCGCGGGTGATGCCGGACAGGAAGCTGCCATTCGGCACCGGCGTGAACACGACGCCATCTTTGACCATGAAGATGTTCGAGGTGCCGGTCTCGGCCACATTGCCGAGCATGTCGAGCACCAGCGCATTGTCGAAGCCGCGTGATTTGGCTTCCATCACCGCCCGGCCGTTATTGGGATACAGGCACCCGGCCTTGGCGTTGGTCGGCGCGCATTCGTAGGACGGGCGGCGGAACGGCGACACGGTAACCGAAAATCCGCTTGAGGCGATCATCGGGCTTTCAAACAGGCACAGGCAGAAGCGGGTCGAGTCCGGATCGGCCGGCACCGACATGTACCCGCCGTGTTCAGCCCAGTACATTGGCTTGATGTAGACGGCGGTCTTGCCGTCAAATTTCTTCAGTCCCTCATGCGCGAGCGCTTCTATTTCGGTGTCCTGCATGGTTGCCCGCATGCCCAGCGCATCAGCCGAGCGGTTGACCCGCTGGCAATGCAGGTCGAGATCGGGGGCTACGCCATCAAACCAGCGGGCGCCGTCAAACACGGTCGATCCAAGCCACATGGCGTGGCTGACCGGGCCGATCAATGGCGGATTGCCCTCCAGCCACTCGCCATCAACATAGGTCCAGGTCTTGGTGCGTGCTTGGGTGTTGACGGCCATGTGTTCCTCCTGCCGGTGTCATCTGCAAGTTGATGACAATCGACCAGTGCCGCCGTTGTCGTCAAGTCATGCGCCGGCAGGAAACCTGCACTGCAGCCGCAATCGCACGATCCTTGCGTGCATCGGTTGTCAGTGGCAACAAACCATGCACGTATTTACCGCCATTCGGGCACCGCTCACGCTTGTTGGTTGCGTGCCGTGGTGGCCCAGTTTGCCCGTGGGCGAAAGGCCGCGCTTGACTGTTGCACTGCAACATGTGCATCGTGGCACCGTTGCATGAGGGATTTTCGAGATGTCATATGCCGCTTATGTCTTTGACGCCTATGGAACTTTGTTCGATGTTCACGCTGCGGTGCGCCGTCATGCGCAGGCGATCGGCCCCGATGGCCAACTGCTGTCGGAGATCTGGCGCGCCAAGCAACTGGAATATTCCTGGACGCGCAGCCTGATGGGACAATGGCGCGATTTCTGGGCGCTGACCGAGGAAGCGCTGGATCACGCCTTTGAGAGAGTGCCGAGCGCCGACAAGAGCCTGCGCCCGCAATTGCTCGACGCCTATTTCAAGCTCGATTGCTATCCCGAAGTGCCTACCGTGCTGAAGACACTGAAAGCCACCGGGGCGCGGGTTGCGATATTGTCCAACGGCTCAAGTGAGATGCTCGCTTCAGCGGTCAAGAACGCGGCGCTCGATAGCGTCATCGACGACGTGTTTTCCGTTGATGCGCTTCAGATCTTCAAGACCGATCCGTCGGTCTACGACTTGGTCACAACCGCCTACCGCCTTTATCCCGGTGCAGTCTCGTTCCAGTCATCCAATCGCTGGGACGTAGCCGGCGCCACCAAGTTCGGATTTCGCACCATCTGGATTAACCGTACCCAGATGCCGGACGAATATCTCGATCTGTCGCCGTCAATGATCCTGCCGGATCTCAATGCCGTTGTCTGACCTCCGGTTTCCTCGCAGGGAAGTTGGCCTGTGTCGCCAGGGCTTTGACAGCGGCAGCGACCGGGAATATTTTGGTGGTCGCGATGGAACGATCCGGCGGCGAATTCGTTTAAGAGGAGATCAACGAGAGCTTTCTGTCATGCAACAACAGTTGGACTATTACAGTCTGGTTGGGTTCAAGCCTGAGTCCACGTCGCCCGACGAGCTTGACCGGTTGAGCCTGGCACAACAGACCGCACTGCTTGTCGATTTTGACGGCACCTTGATTGACATAGCGCCGACGCCGGATTCGATCCGCGTCAGTTCTGCCGACAAGGCGCTGCTTGATCAATTGTACACGCGCCATGGTGGTGCCCTGGCTATTGTATCGGGCCGCAACCTGGATGAAATCGTTCATTATCTTGACACATTCAAGGGCACTATTTCCGGTGGCCACGGTGCTGAACTGCGCCGTAACGCCCGCACTTTGCCCGGCATCGACTGCAACCTTGATCGGCTTGAGCATATCAAGAACGCGGTCATGGAATTCGCCGTCATCGATCCGCGCATGATCGCCGAGGACAAGCGCTTCGGCATTGTGCTGCATTTCCGTACTCACCCCGAGATCGAAGGCAAAGTGCGAGACTTTGTCAGGTGCCTGATTGAGGATGACGAGGAGTTCGAGATGCAAACGGCCAAGATGGCAATCGAAATCAAGCCCAGGGATGTATCCAAGGCGCGGGCGATCGAGCGCATCATGCAGTTCGATGAATTCCACGGTCGCGATATTGTTTTTGCCGGTGATGATGCAACCGATGAGATCGCCTTTGCCTGGGTCAACGGACAGGGCGGCACGACCATCAAGGTCGGCGACGGCGTGACCGCCGCGCAGTATCGCACCGCTAGCCCCGCAAGTTTCAAGAAATGGCTGCGGACCCAATTTGACTCGGCCCAGCTCAAGCTTGCACGGCAGGAGAATTGACAGTGGGACGTTTGATTGTCGTATCCAACAGGGCCCCATCGATCGACGGTGCCAGCGACTCAGGCGGCCTGGTCGTCGCACTCAAGGATGCGCTGTCAAAAGACGGCGGGCTGTGGATCGGCGGTGCACCCGAGCAGCATGAGGATCCGTCGCCTGAACTCGTTCTCCATCACCGGCCAGACTTTGACGTTGCCCTGTTCGAACTCGAACCGGAACTCCATCATGATTATTATCTGGGCTATTCCAATTCGGTGCTGTGGCCGGCGTTTCACGGCCGGGTTGACCTGATTGTTGTCAAACCGCGCTATGCCGCGGCTTACCGACAGGTGGCCGAACGGCTGGCCAGGCAGATCGCCGAAACGGTACGAGATGATGACCTCATCTGGGTGCACGACTACCAGCTGATTCCGCTGGCGCATTACCTCAAGGCGCTCGGCGTAAAGTGCCGGATCGGCTTCTTCCTGCACATTCCATTGCCGGACCTGCAGACCTTCATGGCGATCCCCGACTGGCGGGAGATGACGAAGTGGCTGGCTGACTACGACCTGATTGGTTTCCAGACCCGGCGCGACCTCGCCAACATGATCACCATTTTCCGCCATGGCCTGCGTGGCGAGCTGCGCGCCAACGGCAATATCGGCGTCAACGGGCGTGAGGTGGCGCTCGGCTGCTTCCCGATCTCGATCGATGTGACTGGTTTCCGGCGTCTCGCCATCCAGCGCGCTGCCACCACCGAGCTGCCGCTTCTGCCCCGCCTGATCGGCGTTGACAGGCTGGATTACTCCAAGGGGCTGCCGCAGCGTCTTGCCGGCTACGAGACCTTCCTGGGCAAATACCCGCAGTTCCGCAGCAATGTGTCGTTATTGCAGATCGCGCCGCCAACCCGCGACAATGTCGATGCCTACAAGGACATCCGGTCCGAGCTCGAGCATCTTTCAGGCAAGATCAACGGCAATTTCGGCACCATCGACTGGACGCCGGTGCAATATATTCACCGCGCCATGCCACGCGACGAACTGGCGGCCTTGTTCCGGCAATCCCGCGTCGGTTTGGTAACGCCGCTTTTTGATGGCATGAACCTCGTCGCCAAGGAATATGTCGCCGCCCAGGATGAAACCGATCCCGGCGTGCTGATCCTTTCGCAATTTGCCGGTGCGGCGGAGGAAATGACGGCGGCGCTGATCATCAATCCGCACAACCCGGTAGGCATTGCCGAAGCCATCAAGAAAGCCCTGGAAATGTCGTTGGATGAACGCATCGAGCGTCAGAACACATTGTATGCACATCTTGAACGCAATGACATTGCCCGCTGGAGCGCTGCATTCCTCAAACGACTGATGGAGCCCGATGATATCGGTCCGGACAATGTGGCACGGTTTCCTGGCCAAGGCCTGTGGTCGAAGGCTGGATGAGCTGCCTTCCTGCCTAGTGCTTATTTCAAGCCAGCGCGGGCGGGAAAACGATGCGTACAGAACGGGCCAATCAGATGTAGTCAACATTTTTGCTTTCACACTGCCGCCATGATCACCTAAACGTATGTGCGTGGTCTGCCGCTGTGGCGAATTGGCCACAGCATGGGCTTTGGATGGTCACAATCGGAACTCAAATGTGGCTCCGCGTCTTTAACCGGGCCAGAGCGAATTCCGGCCTCGCCTGACGAGCCGCCGATACACCGAGCCTGAAGGACTTTCCGCGCCATGACCGGATCAAAAAGCAAGAACATGACAATGACCGGTATCTCCGGAATCCATGATGAATACTGCGCACCTTCCCGGCGGGGCTTCTTGGCGCTAGGCATTGGGGCCACAGCCGCTCTTGCCGGCTGCACATCAACGACAACCGAACGCTTTAATGCTGAAACCAAGCCTGCGTTCCGCACACCGGTCAACCGTGGCTCAGGCCTGGCACGGCGGTCTGATTATTACGATATCATGTATGGCCCCAGGCCCGATGAGCCGTTTCCACTGCCGGCGATTCCCTACTACGAGATCGATCCGGCCTTCCTGCGTCAGGAAGTGGCCGATCCTACCGGCGAACGACCGGGAACGATCGTCGTCAACACCTCAGAACGGATGCTTTATCTGGTGCGTGAAAACGGCCGCGCCATGCGCTACGGTGTCGGTATTGGCCGCGCAGGATTTTCCTGGTCCGGTCGCGCCGTGGTGCAATGGAAACAGAAATGGCCGAAATGGACTCCGCCGCAGGAAATGATCGAGCGGCAGCCCGATCTGGAGCCTTATTCAGCGGAAAACGGCGGCATGGCGCCGGGATTGAACAATCCGCTCGGGGCCCGCGCACTTTACATCTTCCAGAACGGCGAAGATACACTTTACCGGCTGCACGGCAGCCCTGAATACAAGTCGATCGGCAAGGCCGTTTCCTCAGGTTGCGTACGGCTGCTCAACCAGGACATCATCGATCTCTATGACCGCGTGCCCAACCGGACTCCGATTGTGGTGGTGTAGAATCGCGTTGCGAACCCGGCCCGCTTGAAGCTTTCCTATGATGCACTGTAGCCTGACAGATCGGACATGCGTCTGGCTGGCATAGTGGCGGGGCCCGCATGAAATATCTGTGAGGCGGTGGGTTTCTGCTACCCAGAGTCTTGATTGTCGCGGCCAGTGATGGCCGCGGCTGGGTCCGTCAAAAACCCTTTTTCAGAGATCCGAGGATGCCGCGCACAAGCGCGCGGCCAAGCGAGCTCGCGGCTGATCGCGCCATCGATTTGATCGCTGCCTCGGTCACGGTCTGGCGCTTATATCCGGGCCGCGACTTGCTTGTTTTGCGCCGCTTGGGCGAGGTGCGACCGCTTCTGCCGTCATCATCATCATCGCCATAGCCGGGCAAGGTCCAGCGGCGGCTCTCCGGTTGTTCCTTTTCGTCGTCTGCCTCCTCGCGGCGGCGTTCAGTCTCTTCCGCCATGGCGGCTTCCTCGGCCCTGCGTTGCAGCATCTCAAAGGCGCTGTCACGGTCGAGATCCTCGTCATACTGTCCGGCCACCGGGCTTACCGCCATTACCTTCGCCCGTTCAGGCTCGGAGATCGGGCCAAGCCGTGACGACGGCGGCCGGATCAATGTCCGTTCGACCATCGACGGCACGCCCTTGGCTGCGAGCGTTGAAACCAGCGCCTCGCCGACGCCCAATTGAGTGATCGCCTCGAAACAATCAAAGGCCGGGTTGGGACGGAACGTCTCGGCGGCTACCTTGACCGCCTTTTGCTCGCGCGGGGTATAGGCCCTGAGCGCATGCTGGACCCGGTTGCCCAACTGCGACAATACGGTTTCGGGCACATCAAGCGGGTTCTGGGTGACAAAGAATACGCCAATGCCTTTGGACCGGATCAGCCGCACAACCTGTTCGACCCGGTCGATCAGGACTTTTGGCGCTTCATCAAACAAGAGATGTGCTTCGTCGAAAAAGAACACCAGCCTTGGCTTGTCGGCATCGCCGACCTCGGGCAGTTCTTCGAACAGCTCCGACAAGAGCCACAGCAGGAAGGTGGCGTAAAGCCTGGGGTTCATCATCAGCTTGTCGGCGGCGAGCACCGAAATCGCCCCGCGACCGTCATTGGTGGTGCGCATGATGTCGGCGATCTTCAGGGCCGGCTCGCCGAAAAAGTGCTCCGCGCCCTGTTGCTCCAGCACCAATAGCCCGCGCTGGATTGTTGCCAGCGACTGCTTGCTGATGTTGCCGTACATCGCCGAGAGTTTCTCGGTCTCGCCCGCCATGTAGGATAAAAGCGAGCGCAAATCCTTCAAATCGAGCAATGGCAGGCCGTTCTCGTCGGCCAGCTTGAAGGCGATATTGAGCACGCCTTCCTGCGCGTCCGACATGTCCATCAGCCGCGCCAACAGCAGCGGCCCCATCTCTGAAATGGTGGTGCGGACGCGGTGTCCCTTGTCGCCGAAAAGATCCCAGAAGATGACTGGAAACTCCTGGTAAACATAGGGATCAAGCCCGATGGTCTTGGCGCGTTTTTCGAGGAAGTCCTTGGTTTCGCCGATTGCCGCGATGCCTGCCAGATCCCCTTTCACATCGGCGCAGAACACCGGCACACCGGCATTGGAGAAGCTCTCGGCCAGAATTTGCAGCGTCACGGTCTTGCCGGTGCCGGTGGCGCCGGTGATCAGGCCGTGGCGATTGGCGTATCTCAGATCGAGATATTCGCCCTTGTTGATGCTGTCATCGGGATTGCGGCTGGTGCCGAGATATAGCTTGCCATCTTCGAGCATGTGGTCCTCGTCTCGCGCCGGTGGTGGCGGCTTGCATTCGCATGCGGCGGGCGCAGGCATGGTCGCTCACTTATAGGCAAGCAGAGCTTTGCGAACAATGGCTGAAGCCGATTGTCGTTATCGCCTGAGCGGGTTTGCCAACAGCTTCGCGAAAGCTTGCCGGCCTAGCCTTGGCAAACTGATTGCTAGGGGATCTTCGGGCGGCATGGAGCATGGGGCAGACACCAGGCCTGAGAGCATGCGCGGGCAGACAAACCTGGCGGGCGTGCTCAGCCGTGTCGGTGTGGTCCCGGAGACACGAACATGAAGGTTGTCATTCTTGCGGGCGGACTTGGTTCGCGGCTGTCGGAGGAAACCCATCTCAGGCCGAAACCGATGGTGGAAATCGGCGGTCGGCCAATCCTGTGGCACATCATGAAGCTCTATCACGGCCACGGCGTGCGCGATTTCATCATTTGCTGCGGCTTTCGCGGATACGTGATCAAGGAATACTTCGCCAATTACGCGCTGCACATGTCGGACCTGACCTTCAACATGTCCGATAACACCATTCACTTTCATCGTCAGAACGCTGAAGACTGGCGTGTCACGCTGGTCGATACCGGCGAATCGACATTGACTGGCGGGCGTCTCAAGCGGGTGGCGCCCTATCTCGAGGGCGAAGAGAGTTTCTGCTTCACTTACGGTGACGGCCTGGCCGATGTCGACATTTCCGCCTCCATCGCTTTTCACAAATCGCATGGCCGCATGGCCACCGTTACTGCGGTTCGTCCGCCTGCGCGGTTCGGTGCGCTCAAGCTGGACGGCGACAAGGTGCAGGGATTCATCGAAAAGCCGGAAGGTGAGGGTGGCTTCATCAATGGCGGATTCTTCGTGCTCTCCAACCCGGTGTTGGAGCGAATCGAGGGCGACCGCACCAGCTTCGAGGCGGAACCGCTCGCCGATCTCGCCGGCGCGGGAGAACTGAGGGCATTTTTCCATCGTGGCTTCTGGCAGCCGATGGACACTTTGCGCGACAAGAACATGCTTGAAGCATTGTGGACCGAGGGGAATGCGCCTTGGAAAAACTGGTGACCGAGGCGACACCCGACCCGGAATTCTGGCGTGGCCGCAAAGTGTTGCTGACCGGCCATACTGGTTTCAAAGGGGCGTGGCTGCTGTTCTGGCTGGAATCCATGGGGGCCGATGTCAGTGGATGTTCGCTGCCCCCCGAGACTCCGACCTGGCTCTTCAACCATCTTTTCAAAACCGGCCGGCTTGCCGGTGAAATTGCCGATATCCGCGATCCGGAGCAGCTTGGTAGGTTGGTCGGACGGGCCAAACCGCAGATTGTTTTTCACCTTGCCGCCCAGTCCCTGGTTCGCCGCGGTTATGCTGATCCGCACGGTACTTTCGCAACCAATGTCGGCGGTACCAACAATCTTTTGAACGCACTGGCTGAGATCGGAACTGCCGACGCTGTCATCGTTGCGACCACCGACAAGATCTACCGCAATGCAGGCGACGGCCGGGCGTTTGTCGAGACCGACCCGCTTGGCGGCGAGGACCCTTATTCGGCGAGTAAGGCTGCCTGCGAACTGGTGGTAGACGGATGGCGCACGAGGTTCAAGGCGATGGGGTGCGGCCTTGCCACAACGCGCGCCGGCAATGTGATTGGCGGGGGTGATTGGGCAGAGGACAGGTTGTTCCCCGATGCCATGAGGGCATGGTCTGCAGGGAGTATGCTCAAGGTACGGCAGCCATGGGCGACACGCCCCTGGCAACATGTGCTGGAGCCGTTGCGCGGTTACCTGGTGCTGGCCGAAAAACTGGCGTCAGGCACGGTTGTCGCACCCGCCTATAATTTCGGCCCTGCGACCGCCAGCGCCACGGTTGGCGCGGTGCTCGGGCTTGCCGGATCCGAATATGGTGAAGCTTCTACCGAATATGCAACCGCGCCAGACGGCCCTCCCGAGGCGCAAACGCTGGCGCTCGATCCCGCACGCGCCCGGGCCGATCTTTCGGTCTCAGCACAATGGGGGCTTGAGGAGACCGTGGCGCGAACCGCGCGCTGGTATCGCGGTTTTGATACCGGGCGCCCGGCGCGCGAGCTTTGCCAAGCCGATTGCAGCGCCTATCTTGAAGCACTCGGGCAGGCGTTCCTGGAGCCAGTGTCGTGAGCACTGCGCCGTTCACCATGACAGAACTGATGCCGGGTACAGCCGGCGGACCGATGCTGGTCGCGCGGTCGCCGAGGGTCGACGACCGTGGCGCCTTTGCCCGGATATTCTGCGCCGAGGCGCTCTCAGCGGTCGGTTGGCCCGGACCGGTAGCCCAGATCAACCACAGCCAGACCCGCAAGGCAGGCACCCTTCGCGGTCTTCATTTCCAGCGTGCGCCCCATTCCGAGGCCAAGCTGGTGATTTGTATTCGCGGATCGGTGTTCGATGTCGCTGTCGACATCCGCGAGAACAGCCCGACACGCTACCAGCATGCCGCTGCCGAGCTTTCGGCGGAAGCCGGCACGGCACTCTATCTGCCCGAAGGTTTTGCCCATGGCTTCCAGGCACTCAGTGACGATGCGGAGCTGATTTATGTTCACTCCGCCGCCTATGCGCCGGACCATGAATCCGGGCTGCGCGCCGATGATCCAGTGTTGGCCATTGCCTGGCCATTGCCGGTAACCGGCATTTCCGAACGCGACGGCTCGCATCCGCTGCTCGACACCACAGGAGAAAAACCATGATGCGCTGCCGGCATTGCGGCGGAACCGCATTTATCCCGTTCCTGGATCTGGGGCGGGCGCCTCCTTCCAATTCCTATCTCGACGCGCAAGCCCTTTCCCGACCGGAAAAGCTTTACCCGCTTGTGATCAGCACCTGCACCGAATGCTGGCTCACCCAGACCGAGGATTTTGCCGACCGCGAAGAGTTTTTCTCAGATGACTACGCCTATTTTTCCTCGTTCTCGAAAACCTGGCTCGACCATGCGCAAGCGTATGTTGCAGACATGCGGACGCGGTTCGACCTCGGCCCAGACAGTTTGGTCGCAGAAATCGCCGCCAATGACGGCTACCTGTTGCAATATGTGAAGGCGCTCGGCATACCCTGCTACGGGGTCGAGCCGACCCACGGCACGGCCGAGGCAGCGCGTGCCAGGGGCATCGACATTGTCGAAAAGTTCTTTGGCCGTGAACTGGGTGAAAAACTGGCGCGAGAGGGCCGGCAGGCGGATCTGATCGCCGCCAACAACGTGCTCGCTCATGTGCCCGACATCAACGATTTTGTCGCAGGCTTTGCGGCGTTGCTTAAACCCGCAGGCGTAGCCACCTTCGAGTTCCCGCATCTCTACGAGATGGTCCGCGGCAACCAGTTCGACACTGCCTATCACGAGCATTATTCCTATCTCTCGCTGCTTGCTGTCGAACGCATTTTTCGCGCCAACGGCCTCACGGTGTTCGATGTCGGGACCACGCCGCACCATGGTGGAAGTCTCAGGATCTATGCCTGCCGTAGCGATGTGGGCGCCCATCAGCCGACCCCTGCCGTCGAAACCATTCGCGAGACCGAGCGCCGGGCAGGGATGGACCACCCAGCCTTTTACGCAAGCTTGCAGGCAAACGCGGAGGCCGTGCGCGACGGCTTTCGCAGTTTCCTCAAGGAGGCCCGTGCTGAAGGGTTGAAGGTGGCTGCCTATGGTGCCGCTGCCAAGGGCAACACGCTGCTGAATTTTGTTGGCGCAGGCACCGACGACATTGATTTCGTGGTTGACCGCAACCCCGCCAAGCAGGGGCATTACATGCCCGGTTCACATATTCCGATTGTCGGCGAAGACCGGCTTGTTTCTGACCAACCAGACAGGGTGGTGATACTGCCATGGAACATCGAGACCGAAATCAGGACCCAGCTTTCGTATATCAGCGCCTGGGATGGACGGTTCGTGACGGCAGTCCCGAACCTGAAGATTCTGAGTTGAAAACGAAGCTGGAAATCGAATTGGTCGACAAGGCTGATAACGCAGGCGAGACATCAAAGCGCAAACCGGACGCCTGAGTCTCTCGGTATCGCTAATTATGCTTTCAGAAGGTCGCGGATCACGTTGGCAACTCGCATCTGGGCATTCTCGTCCATGTCGTGATAGCTCGGCAGATTGATGGCGCGGGAAGCAACGTCGTGGGCGGTGAGATTATCTGGTCGGGCATCAAACATCGGCAGTTCAGACAGCGGCCAGAAGAACACCCGCGCGTCGATATCGGCGGCCTGAAACGCCTCAATCAGCATGTTCCGGGTCACTCCGGTGGCGCGGTCAAACACCACACTCGGCATCCAGTAGCCATTGGTGACGCCATCAGGTTCTGCATTCAGCGAGATTCCGCTAAGCGGACCGAGAAGCTGGCGGTAGCTCGCCATGATGGCACGTTTGCGGGCGATCAACTCGTCTATCCGCTCAATTTGGGCACAACCGATGGCCGCAGCGATATTCGAGATCTTGAACTTGTAGCCGGTGACGGTGGGGAAAAACTGGCGCGGCTCGCTGGCGTCACGGCCATGATTGGACAAGGTCGTCACCCGCTCGAAAAGGGATGAGTCATTGGTCACGAACATGCCGCCTTCGCCGGTGGTCATGGTCTTGGTGCCGTGAAACGAGAAGGTGCCGAAGGCTCCCATCGAACCGGCACACTTGCCGCCCCAGGCCGAGCCGATCGCTTCGGCTGCATCCTCGATAATGGCGACGTCGTGGCGCGCACCAATTTCCCGCAACCTGTCCATGTCGCACATCGAGCCATACAGATGCACGGCGATGATCGCCCGCGTCCGTGGCGTGATCGCCGCTTCGACAAGGTCGGGATCCAGACACCAGCTGTCGCTGAGAATATCGACAAACACCGGCTTAGCGCCGAGATGAACCACGGGGGCGACCGAGGCGATCCAGTTGCTGTCAGCCAGGATTACCTCGTCGCCGGGACCAATACCGAGTGCTGCCAGGCCCAGATGCAGCGCGCCGGTGCAGCTCGATGTGGCGATCGCGTGCTTGACGTCGAGGTGGGCAGCAAAACCGCGCTCCAGCCGGTGGATGTAATCGTAACAATGCGCCCCCCAGCCATGGCGAGCCGCGTCGGTGGCATACGTCACCTCAAGTTCAGTGATCGACGGTTTGGTATAGGCGATACGTTTGCTCATGGATCTGGCCCGCTACTCTGTTGGTTTCTGTCTAGTGCATCGACCCTGCGCGGAGATTACGCCGCCGACGTCAAAAAAGCCCATGGCGACATTTGCCAAAATCTGGCAAGAAAGGAACCTTGGAAAACAGGGGGGCGCCATGCGCACAGTCTATGTCAACGGAGCCTATGTGCCCGAAAATGAGGCCACGGTTTCCGTGTTCGACCGTGGTTTTCTGTTTGGCGACGGTATCTACGAAGTTGCAGCGGTTGTCGGCGGCAAGCTGATTGATTTTCCTGCGCACACCGCACGCCTGCACCGCTCGGCAAACGAGCTTGGCATGCGCTTCATCGTCAGCGATGAGGAACTGCTGGCAATCCACCGTGAACTGATAAGCTGCAACGGCGTCGACGAGGGCGTGGTCTATCTGCAGTTGACCCGTGGTGTCGTTGACCGGGATTTCGCATTCAACACCGAAAAACTGACGCCGACCTTGGTGTTGTTTACCCAGAGTCGACCGTTGATCGATACCGGCGTCGCCAAAACCGGCATGAAGATAGTCTCGATTCCCGACCTGCGTTGGGGTCGCTGCGACATCAAGACCGTGCAATTGCTCTATCCTTCGCTTGGCAAGATGGAAGCCAAGTCGCGCGGTGCCGACGATGCCTGGATGGTGCGCGACGGCGTCGTCACCGAAGGCACGTCGAACAATGCCTTTATTGTCACAGGCGAGGGGGCGATCGTCACCCGGCCATTGTCACCATCGATTCTCTCTGGCATCACCCGCGCGGCGCTGATGGAGTATTCGGCCGCCAGCGGCACAAAGATCGAGGAGCGCGTCTTCACTATTGAGGAAGCCCGCAATGCGGCCGAGGCTTTCATTACCTCCGCCTCTGTGTTCGTCGGGCCGGTGATCTCGATTGACGGTGTCGAACTGTCAGGCGGAAAGCCCGGCCCGGTCACACTCGGCCTGCGGAAACAGTATATCGAGGAAAGTCTCAAGCGCGCCATCTGAAGGCCGGGGTGCGCTGACCCCGGCGCCTGTGGCATGCGCTGGCGTGGGGCGATCATCAGACCGAATTGATGGCTCCACCGTCGCAGCGGATCATCGAACCGTTGACGTAGCTCGCCCGTGCACTCACCAGAAACGCGGCCGTGGCGGCAAATTCTTCCACCGCGCCATAGCGCCCCACAGGAATCTGCGCCTGCGCAGCCGCGGCGATGGCTTCGAGGCTCTTGCCTGAACGCTCGGCATTGGCGGCATCCAGCTGCTTGAGCCGGGCGGTTTCGATCCTGCCCGGCAACAGCATGTTGAAAGTCACGCCGTCGCTGGCGACCTCGTTGGCCATCGACTTCGACCAGCCGACCAGCGCCGCCCTGAGCGTATTCGACAGGCCGAGATTGGGGATCGGCTGGATTACCCCCGACGAAGCCAGTGTCAGCACCCGGCCCCATCCCTGGGCTCGCATGCCGGGCAGAAACCGTGCGGTGACGTCCATCACGCTCAGCACCATGATTTCGAACTGACGGTGGACGACAGCAAGATCGGCTTCGCTCATCAGTCCGGGCGGCGGCCCCCCGGTATTGTTGACCAGGACGTCGAGCCCGCCGAATTCCTTGCCTACGGTTTCTTCCAGCAGTGCCGGAGTATTCTTGTCCGACAGGTCCGACACCACGAATTTCGCCTGACCCGCGCCGCGTCCGTTGATTGCCTCGCAGGCTGCTTGCAGCCGCTCCCCGTCGCGCCCGGTGATCAGCACATTGGCGCCTTCGGCCGCCAGCGCTTCGGCCACGCCGAGGCCCAGCCCGCGTGATGACGCCAGCACCAGTGCACGTTTTCTTGTCAGTCCCAGATCCATGATGTCTTTCCCTGCTTGCTGTTTGCCTGCTAAAGGCTTGCTCTATCAGTTGCCGCCTGCCGTCAAAAGGTCAACCCGCGACCTGGCCGAGCCGACATCACAATTGAAGGAGTGCCCGCACGTGGTCGAAATCACCATTCCGAGACCGGACGATTGGCATCTGCATCTGCGTGATGGCGCGATGATGGAAGGGGTGCTGCCCTACAGCGCCCGCGATTTCGCCCGCGCCATCATCATGCCCAATCTGGTGCCGCCGGTGGTCACCGCCGATGACGCCCGTGCCTACCGCGACCGGATCATGGCGGCCTTGCCCGAGGGGCTCGGTTTCACGCCGTTGATGACCCTTTATCTGACCGAAGGCACCGACCCCGCCGATGTCGCGCAAGCACATGCATCCGGACTGGTCACTGCCGTCAAGCTCTACCCGGCGGGCGCCACCACCAATTCCCATTCAGGCGTGCGTGACCTCGACAAGGTGATGCCGGTGCTCGAAAAAATGGCGGCGATCGGCATGCCCCTGTGCATCCATGGCGAAGTCACCGACCCGGAGGTTGATATTTTTGACCGCGAGGCAGTGTTTATCGACACGGTGCTGGAGCCATTGCGCCGGCGGATCCCGGAACTCAAGATCACGCTCGAGCATGTCACCACCTCCAATGGCGTTGATTACGTGATGGGGGCCGTCGCCAATCTCGCCGCCACCATCACCACCCACCATCTGATGATCAACCGCAACGCCATCCTCGCCGGCGGCATCAAGCCGCATTATTACTGCTTGCCTGTCGCCAAGCGCGAGAGCCATCGCCTGGCGTTGCGCAAGGCCGCGACGTCCGGCGATGCACGGTTTTTCCTCGGTACCGATTCCGCCCCGCATGTTGATCCGTTGAAGGAATGCGCCTGCGGCTGCGCCGGTATCTTCACCTCTATCAACACACTCTCTTGCCTCGCGCAGGTGTTTGAACAGGACGATGCGCTCGACAATCTTGCCGCCTTCGCCAGTATCAACGGCCCGGCCTGGTACGGCTTGCCGGTCAATACCGAGACAGTCACGCTGGTGCGGCGCGACCAACCCGTGACCTGGCCCGACAAGATCAACACCGGTGACGGGCCGGTCACCGTGTTTGATCCGCTTTTGCCCATCCACTGGGAAATTGCCTGATCGCCTTTCAACCGCTCCGCCAAGCTGGTATTCGGAGCGCAAAATTGCACCGGATCGGGTGTTTCACCCAGGTCCCACAGTCGCGGGGGTGATATCGATGTTCTCCAACAGTTTTCCCGACCGAAAGGTGATCGCCGATACGGTCGCCCGGATGCTTCTCGAGATCAAGGCGGTGCATTTCAACGCCACCGAGCCCTACAAGCTGGCCTCGGGCATGATGAGCCCGGTCTATATCGATTGCCGCAAGCTGATTTCCTACCCGCGGGTTCGCTCGGCGGTGATGGATTTCGCAGCCGCCACGATCCTGTCGGAAGCAGGCTTCGAGCAATTCGATTGCATCGCCGGTGGCGAGACCGCAGGCATTCCCTTTGCGGCCTTTCTCGCCGAACGCCTCGGCCTGCCGATGGTTTATGTCCGCAAGAAGCCCAAGGGACACGGACGCAACGCCCAGATCGAAGGCCATCTGGCGCCCGGCTCACGGGTGCTGGTGATCGAGGATCTGACCACGGCGGGCGGTTCAATGTTTACCTTCATTGATGCGTTGCGCGCAGCTGATGCAACTGTCGAACACGGCATCGCCTTGTTTTACTACGGTATTTTCAGCGAAGCCGCCGACCGCTTTGCCAAGGGGGACGTCACGCTGCATTATCTGGCAACCTGGCGCGACGTGCTGGCAGCGGCAACCCGTCAGAAGGCTTTCGACCCTGCGACGCTTGCCTCGGTGGAAGCGTTTCTGGACGCACCGCTGAAATGGTCGGCGGATCACGGTGGCGTTTCTGAATTGCCGGTTCAGCCGTGAAAAATACACCTGTGGGGAAGGAAACGCGATGATCGTCTGCTGTGGTGAAGCGCTGATCGACATGCTGCCGCGCACATCGACAGAGGGTGAGACTGCGTTCGCACCCTATGCTGGCGGGTCGGTGTTCAATACCGCGCTGGCGCTTGGGCGGCTGGGGCTTCAGACCGGCTTCTTCACCGGCCTGTCGAGCGATATGTTCGGTGATATCCTGCGCGAAGCCCTCGACAAGAGCGGCGTCGACCACAGCTATTGCGCTACGCTTGATCTGCACACGACGCTGGCCTTCGTGAGGTTGATCGATGGCCAGGCGAGTTACGCGTTCTTTGACGAAAATACCGCCGGGCGGATGATCACCGAGGCGGATTTGCCAGTGCTTGACGCAAATGTCGAGGCGCTGCATTTCGGCGCCATCAGCCTGATCCCGGATCCCTGCGGCGCCACCTATGAGAGCCTGATGCGCCACGAAAGCGGAACCCGGGTAATCTCGCTCGATCCCAATATCCGGCCCGGCTTCATCACCGACCCGGCCAGTCACCGGGCGCGGATCGACCGGATGATCGCCATGAGCGATATCGTCAAGATGTCGGACGAGGATCTCGAATGGTTCGGCATGGCTGATATGGAGACCGCTGCGCGAACCTGGCACGCGCGGGGGGCAAGCCTTGTCGTGTTTACCCGTGGCGCCCGTGGTGCGGTTGGCTTTACCCGCGACCAGATGGTCGAGGTCGAAGGCGAGAAAGTCACCGTGGCCGATACCGTAGGTGCCGGTGATACCTTCAATGCAGGCATTCTCGCCTCGCTCAAGCGCGACGGGCTGTTGAGCAAGTCGGCGATCAGCACCCTGTCGGCGGATGCCGTCGGCAATGCGCTCAGGCTCGGCGCCCGCGCCGCAGCCGTCACCGTTTCCCGTCCTGGCGCCAATCCACCCTGGGCCAACGAGATCGGTTTTTAGGCCCAGTTCGCAGTCGCGCGCAAATCAGTTTTCGCCGCGCATCTCGCGGATGGTCTTGGCCAGCGCCAGCGTCGAAGCGTCATGGTCGCCACCGGCGCTTTCGCCCCTGACCACCGGCAGCAGTGCGGTCGCCAGTTCCTTGCCCAGCTCCACACCCCATTGGTCGAAAGCGTTGATGCCGAAGATCTGCGCCTCGACAAAGACGCGGTGTTCGTAAAGGGCGATCAACCGTCCCAGCGAAAACGGCGTCAACCGGTCATAGACAAGGGTGATCGAAGGCCGGTTGCCGGCAAATGTCTTGTGTGGTGCGAGCCGGTCGGCTTCTGCTTCCGAAGTCCCGCTGGCGATCAGCTGCGCACGGGCTTCTGCGCCGGTGCGACCGCGCATCAGCGCTTCCGATTGCGCTAGGCAATTGGCGATCAGCAATTGATGCTGGTGCGCGAGCTGCGGCTCATGGCCATTGGCGGCAATCATGAATTCGACCGGGATTACATCCGTACCCTGGTGCAGCAGCTGGAAAAACGCGTGCTGGCCGTTGGTGCCCGGTTCGCCCCAGACGATGGGCCCCGACGCGGTCTCAACCGGTTTGCCGTCGATGCCCACCGACTTGCCGTTCGATTCCATGTCGAGCTGCTGCAGATAGGCGGGAAACCGCGACAGCCGCTGGTCATAGGGAATGATCGCCCGGCTTGGATAGTGACAGACCAGTCGGTGCCAGACACCGATCAGGCCCAGTAGCATCGGCAGGTTCTGCGCAACCGGCGCGGATTTGAAATGCTCGTCCATCGCCCGGGCGCCGGCCAGAAAGTCGCGAAAGGCGTCCTTGCCGATGGCGATCATCACCGGCAGGCCGATTGCCGACCATAGCGAGTAGCGTCCGCCCACCCAGTCCCAGAACCCGAACACACGCGCGGG